>JAFWGA010000015.1 GCA_017515325.1 Blautia sp. | reverse complement strand
CGAACTCAACCAATGTAGTAACTCAGATGGCTAATAGGAAATCTCTCTGCCTCTCCCATTTGTGTGTGGAAATGTAGGGAACTTTTAGAGACTTGGGTGTGCCATATAAACGTGTATGTCCAAATCTCGTTTGATCTTAGGGTAATTCTTCAAAAGTGCTTTATGCTTCAAAAATGGGAGATATACTGCTTCAGCACATTGTTTTTTCCAAGATAATCACAGAGCAGTATAAAAATTACGGGAAGACCATTAAGACTATAGATGGAATCTTGTCACTACTCAGGCTGGCAGTTCATACTTGCTACGAGCTGCGTATGCGACAGTATGGGTAGTGAGCAGAAGGCGTACTTCCACTACGACGATAGGAGCCACGCCTTTATGCTCTAACTATGAAGCACAAAGTACCGAGCAGTTACGACAAAGTTTCCGCAAAGAGGAAGGGAGATGAAAAGCTTGAATCAGATGATTATCATGAACGGGGGAGGGAGTATGAGCAGATGTTTCCTGGGAATGGTGTCCTTTTTCGCATTGCTGTGCGTAATGGGGTGCTGTACAGTATTGGGAGAAGAGCATACGATATTAGATGATTACGCAATCTCGCAGGCAGATTACGGGACTTTTCCGCAGGCTCTGAGTATGGATGCGGATCTGTCGCTGCCGGAAAATATGGAAGCCTTTGATGCCTGGTGGGAGTCGCTGGAAACACGGCAGAATGCTGAAATTGAAAATCCGGATGGGTTGAAACGTTTTGTGGAGAACAGCTCACGTTCCCTCTTGAAGTCCGAAATTCCGGAGAATATGATATACTCGCCGCTGTCGTTATGGCTTGAATTGGATTTGATTGCGCAGCTTACGACCGGGCAGAGCCGGAGCCAGATATTAGATGTCCTTGGCGAGGAGACTCTTGAGAGCCTGTCCGCGCAGACAGAGTCACTATGGCGTTCTCAATACTGGGATGATGGCAAAGCAGCCTGCATTCCAGGCGTTTCCCTGTGGCTGGACCAAAAGGTGGGGATAGATGAGGGAGATGTCAGTGAGCTTAGTACAGAACATATGACTTCCGTTTTTCACGGTGATGTGCGGAATCCGGAATATAACCATGCTCTTCAATATTGGATCAATCAAATGACTCGCGGGCAGCTGGATGAGGCTGTGTCATCACTGCAGTTTGATCAGAACGCGCTGCTTTCGGCCGCGTCAACACTTTATTGCAACGGGAGATGGGAGACGCCGTTTCTGGTTGAGGACACGTCACCATCGGTGTTCCATGCTCCGGACAATGATATCGAACTGGATTTTCTGAATGCGCGCGATAGAGACACCCTATATTATGGTACAGGCTTTACCGCATGTATCCGTGGAGTAGGGGAATCGCAGAAAGCAGCCTTTGTGCTGCCGGATTCTACAACATCTATAGAAGAACTTGTGGAGGATTCTGAAGTTTTCCGTTTTCTTGATTCCCCGGAAACCTGGGAAAATCAGGAAGAATTGATGGTCACTTTTTCTATGCCTAAGCTGGATCTTGAATCTGAGCTGTCTTTGAACAGCAGTCTTGAAAGCATGGGCATAGTCGATATTTTCAGTGAGGAAAAGGCGGATTTTTCCGAAATACTTGTTTCAAATGATCCTCTCAGCGTTTCCTCATTGCTGCAGCTGGCAAGGGTGAAGATGGACGAGGAAGGGATAGAAGCTGCTGCAGTGACGATTTCAAATGTTTTAGGAGCACTGCTCATGCCGGAGAAGGAAGTGGATTTTATACTGGATCGTCCTTTTATGTTTGCTTTACTTGGCCCAAAGAACGTACCGCTGTTCATTGGAGCAGTGTATTATCCGTAAAAATCACGACTCTTTTCGCTTCCATGGATCAGAACCGGGAGCGAGACAGAAATGAGGAATGGCTATGAAGAAAAAAAGTCTGATGGCAGGAATGCTTGTTTTGTTTTTTGCACTATGCTTCCCGTTATGTGTGGAGGCGGATCAGGATATACTGATGCTGCCTTCGAAGATGAAGGTGGTGAAAAAAGAGGCTTTTGCGAATGACAAAAGCATTACATCCGTCATGATCCCCAAATCGGTAGAAAGCATCCAGTCAAAGGCCTTTGCCGGCTGTGTGAACCTGAAGGAAGTGATTCTCGGAAATAATTCGAATCTGTCCATCGCCCCGGATGCTTTTTCGGGCTGCGGCGATATCCATTTTCAGGCCTTCCCGGATACGGCAGGAGAGCTTTATGCCCTGTCGCATGGTTTCTCATGCGACCTCCTGGAGGAGGGCAGCAGTTTTCTCGAAAAAGCTTTGGAACTGGTAACGGCTCATGGAGGCACGACGTCGATCCTTCAGAGCGCGGATTTCATGACCATGCGTCTGATTGTGCGTATGGGAGGAAACCATCTGCCGGATATTTCTGCTTACAGCCCGGAAAAGATCCTCCAGGAGGGGGACGGTGTTTTCTTCGTGCAATTTGGCTCGGTGGAGGATACCATTGATGCCTACAACGCACTCAAGGGAAATGCGGGTGTGGTGTTTGTAGAAAATGATGCCTGCGTGGAGGTCATTGAAGATGTTATTGATGCCAGCTCTGTGGACGCCAATGTGTGGGACACGAAAGACCCTATGGGCTTTGAGGCCTATGCCCCATATGTGGCGGAACAGAATTCAGGGCGCACTCTGATTGCGGTGATTGACTCGGGCGTGCAGAAAAATGCAGCCTATTCGGACAGGCTGCGGACGGACGGCATCAGCCTTGTATCAGGGGATCCGGAATGGTCGAATGATAAGCTCCTGCACGGGAGCATGATTGCGGGCATTATCGGGGACTGCGCAGGAGACACCGGCGTGGAGATACTGCCTGTCCGTGTGGTATCTGAAAGCGGCGTGGCGAACCTGACCATGATTGGTCTTGGCATCAAGTATGCGATAAGCCGCGGCGTGGATGTGATCAACCTGAGCCTGAACTTTGAAGAAAACGACTACGTCAGCTACTGGATTGACAAGGCAGTTGCTGCCGGTATAGATGTAGTGACAGCGGCCGGTAACAGTAAAAGGGACATCTCAAAAATATACCCCGCCAATGTTCAGGGGGTTATCGCGGTTTCCGGCATCGACAATGATTATGAGCTGTCCAACACTTCAAACTACGGAGCTAACATTACATTCTGCGCACCGGATTCCTATGTGACCACCTCCGCCTATCCTTCGATGGTGCGCAAAGGAACGTCTTTTGGGGCTCCGATGGTGGCCACGGCTTTAGCCTTGGTAAAGCTGGACAAAAACCACACGGAAGAAGACCTGCCCGTTATTTGCCGTAGGCTCAAGGATGTGATTCCGGACGTAAACAACTACGGGTATGGGCTGATGCAGCTGGACAAGCTGGCAGGAAGCGGGAGCTACACGATCACGTATAACGCCAATGGTGGAACAGGCGCACCAGAGAGCCAGATCAAAACCCCGGGCGTGGATCTGGTCTTGAGCACGACGAAGCCAACCAGGACCTGTACGGTTACATTGGACTATGGAACAGGTACAACAGACAAGCGAACAGTGAAAGCCGCCTTTGCCGGTTGGAAAGCGGAAGGATCGGGAACGAAATATTCTGCAGGCGCGACTTACGCGGAAGATGCAACAGACACCCTGTATGCCCAGTGGACATATGGAACATTGGGAACTTTGTCTTCTCCGGTTCGCGATGGGTATTCTTTCTATGGATGGTATACGGCAAAAACCGGTGGAAACGCCGTGAGCGAATCTACAAAGGTTACAAAGAACATGACGATCTATGCTCAATGGAAAAAAATCTATACCATTACCTATAACGCTAATGGTGGAACAGGCGAACCAGAGAGCCAGATCAAAACCCAGGGCGTGGACCTGGTTTTGAGCACCGCGAAGCCAACCAGGATCTGTACAGTGACATTGGACTACGGAACAGGTACGACAGACAAACGAACAGTGAAAGCCACCTTTGCCGGTTGGAAAGCGGAAGGATCGGGAACGAAATATTCTGCAGGCGCGACTTATGCGGACGATGCAGCAGACACCCTGTATGCCCAGTGGACATATGGTGCATTGGGAGCTTTGCCTTCGCCGGCTCGCGATGGGTATTCCTTCGAAGGATGGTATACAGCAAAAACCGGTGGAAACGCCGTGACCGAAGCTACAAAGATTACAAAGAACATGACGATCTATGCTCAATGGAAAGAACACTTCACCATTACTATAGATGTGCAGGACCGGGACAGGAATTCAGATGGGACATATACAGTTGAAGTGGGTGCACAGGTACAGCTTAATGCATTGGTTACTCCTGCGGATGCGGATCAGGAGGTGACCTGGAGTGTGCAGGCTCAGATTCCCCAAGGGATTGTTTCTCTTAATGAAGATGGATTGCTGGATGTAATCGGTATTGGTTCTGTTATTGTAGGGGCGCAGGCAGAAAACGGCGTCATGGGGTATCAGACGATTCATACGATCATGCTTCCGGAAAGCGTGACCATTTCCGGAGATACAAGTGTTCGTCTGGATCAGACACTTCAGCTGAGCGCAGAAGTCCTGCCGGCAAGTGCTGATGATAAGACGGTTCTCTGGAAATCCAGCAATAGCAGTGTTGCAACCGTAGACAAGAACGGTATTGTGAGTCCTGTTGCAACAGGGACCGTTACCATTACTGCATTATGCAGAGCAAAGAGGTCGGTAAAGGATCAGAAGCAGATAGAAGTGAAGCCGGCTGTATACCAGATTGTTTTTGATGGAAATGGAGGTACAGCGGGCATCGACTCCATGACAGCCACATGTGGAGAAGCCATTGGAAATATGCCTTCCGCAGACAGACCATATTATACTTTTGCAGGATGGTATGACGAGATTAACGGTGGAAACCTGGTGTCTGCCGCCAGCTCATTTGACCGCGAAGAGCCGCTGACCCTTTATGCCCGCTGGCGATTGAATGACTTTGGCAGCTGGAGCGGCTGGTCAACCACAGCCGTGGCTTCCGATACCAATCGCCAGGTGGAGACAAGATCCGTAACGGATTATGGAACAAAGACGGTTTACAGCTACAGTCGCTTTACTTACCTGCATACAAGCGGAAAATGGTATTCAACCTGGTGGGATTGTAGTGGTCAGAGCTATTACTCTTCAGGCGGTATGTGGGAATACTGCGGACCTTTTGACTCGCCGCTTGGTGTAAGGCAGGTATTCTCGGGAGGACAGGTGGAATACAATGGGTCAAGGACATCGTCATGTGCTAATGTTACCTGGTATAACCAGAGTGCATCGCAGCAGTCATATGTAACCGGGTCACATACGGAATACAGGTACAGAGACAGAATGAAATGATCTGTTTGATCGAACAACTATAGTATGCACACGAATTTACTGCGAAATCATGCCGCTTGCAGCGGCGTAAATTCGGCGCAGCAAACGAATCAAAATGTAAGCATTTTGTTCGTATTCTAATATTAAGGCCTGACAGGGATGGCAGAATATTTGCTGTAGCAACTATTCTGCTATCCTCAACAAAAAGTCTGTACAACTTAGCAGCCTGGACTACATCCTAAGGGAATGCTAAATTGAGGAGTCTGTTGGCATCCAATTACTTGCCTATGAATGGCATTTCTGATTGTCCTGGATATTCTATTCATCTGATACTTCGACAGTTATCCGCCTGGATACTGGCCATTGTACTGACCTCGAACTGCGGCATGCAGTGACTTTGGAAATATGCCGATAGATGAGGCATTAATTCGGTGCAGCAAACGATATTTGCCGTTTGCTATAGGAAGAGGAAAGGAGATGAAAAGATTGAATAAGACTATTTTCTGGCATATTATGATTTTATGCTTGATCACATGTATCAATATTTTTAGTTCTGTCCAGGCAGTTGAAAATGGTACGGTCCGTTATACGGTGTTGGTTTTAGATACCTCCGGAAGTATGGATGGAAGACCTGCTTCCGCACAGAAGGAAGCTGCCACCAAATTCTGTGAAAGTATGCTTTCAGCGAGTGGAGAGAACTATGTCGCCATTGTTAAACTGAACAGTTCGGCTCAGCTGGTTCAAAGCTTTACAAATGACCTGACAAGAGTCAAGAACAGCATCACAAGCCTTTCAACGGGCGGTTCCACAAATATGTTTGCCGCCTTGAAGATTGCGGATACCACTTTGTCCCAGATTGCTGACTCGCCGTCAGACAGACACGTGATCAAAAACATTATCCTGTGTTCGGATGGTTTGCCTCAGGATGGAGAGACGTCTTTACAGGGACCGTATACCAGTTCGGATTATTCCAATTATAAATATGCAAATGCTGTGTATAATCAGATGGAAACATTAAAATCAAAGTATAATATTTATACTTTGGGTTTCTTTCATAATATGAATGGAAATACGCTGGAATTTGGCAAAAGATTTATGGCAGACATCCAAAACAAAGGAAATTATATTGTCACGGATCCTGATGAATTATATTTTGCTTTTGAAGATGTGGCTCATGAAATGACTCAGACCTGGATCCGGGAGGAATATGTAAAACAACACAACACTTATTATGAACATACATTTCATGAGGAGGTTACGGAAATTTCGGCGCCTGACAGCCCCACTTATGAAACAACCAATGAAATGCTTGGAAATCTTGTTGTTGATGCTGCGAACAGCGGTTCCCTGATTGGCTATTCGGTTGCGAGGGTTTTTGTTAATTCCATAAATTTCAAATTTGATTTTGTCAATGCATCGACTACGAATTATGAATTATTACTGGCAGATATTGTAACCAGTCCGGAATTTCGGGAAAATCTTGAAGAAGCGGCATGGTTTGCGGTAAAAGATGATATTGGGGCGATTCTTGGTAAAACGGTTGACGAGATATTCGGTCAATTGGGAGAATTATCAGTAAAAACGGGTATCAGTGAACAGATTTTACGTGCTGAATGGGAAGAACTTGCTCGGAATCTTGATCAGATGAACATCACAGACGATCCCGCGGAATATGGGAGGCTGTTTGGAAAATGTTCTATTACGGTGGATAAGTATATCAATAAGCATCAGAGCCATGAAAAGCTAAAAATCTTTGAAGGTAAGAAGGGGGAGGCTTTGGGAGCAGTAGCTGGTGCAATTACAGGATCTATAATAGACACTGCATCAGATGTGATGACCTATTTTGCCTGCTATGATGCCTATTGTACCGCGAATGATATGTTAAAAGAATCTTTGGTCGGTCTTGCAATAATTGCGCAGCAGCATATCCAGATTGCTAATCTGGACGAACGGTATTATGCTGCTTCTTTGATTTCAGCGATCGAGAGTTTTTTGGAAAACTCTCAACCGGATGCGACGAAAATCAGTTCCGTGGCTTTGAACCTTGCAAAAAAAGGTTTGAGCAATATAGCAAGTAATACAGGTGAGTCCTTGCTGAACTTCTTAGCCGAATGTATACCATATGTTCGTGAATTCAATCTTGCTCGAAAAGCGATAGGTGCTGTAGCATCTGGTACGATGCTGCTTGTAGAAGTCGGTACGACAATCGATGATCGTGCGTATGCTGCTTCCATGGTATGCCATATGTATTATCTGGCAAATTATGCTGCAGAGCTGGCAGACGACCTGGGGATGAGTATTCCGACATATAATGACCCCTTTACCATGGCTTGTCGTTTTGACGAGGCTATTCGGATCTGGCGCTGTGCTTCCCTGATGCTTTGTGATTTTGGTATGGAGTATGAAACTTTATGCTTACAGGAATCTCAACGAATCCTACGCTTGCCTCCTTTGGCTAACGGACCGTTAACTCCGATTCAGAAGGAGATGGAAGTTAAAAAGGCCAGTTGGTATTCCACCGCGATCGCTATTGGTGCTGTAGAGAAAATGCGGATTTCCAATATTCATTGCCACGATTCAAATTTCATTTATCATCCGGAGACTGGCATAGTGACCCTTCGGGAAAATGCGAAGGTCATTATGATTGCCTGTCCGGTGACCGTTTATGTAACTGATGCTTCTGGAAATCTGGTTGCCACATTGTCGGATACAGTGAAATGTCCGAATGAGTACAAACCATATTTCCATGTGATGGAAACTGAAAATGGAAGCGGAGATTACATGAAAGTGTGTCTGGTGCCAGATGATTGGGAGGTAACTTTTTCTGCAACCGGTTCGGGAGACATGATTGTACTTGCTGCAGAGGTAAAGGGTAATGAAATCAAAAAGGGTAAAGTCAGTGAGGAAATAACGGTAGAATCAGGAATGGAAGGGCATATTTCGGAAGAAGATGATATTATTGTTATAGACCAGTATCCGTCCTACAGTATTTCCATCGGTCTTGATCAGGAAACGTATGTATGTAACGTAGGAGATACGGTTCAGATCACAGCAACTATCTATACATCCGCGCCTTATGAAAGCGGAAAGCACAAATTCATCGGGTATTTTGCTTATTTAGATTCTGGGAGCTGGGAACAGGTCAGTGCCTGGTACATTGATGGCGGTGCCATGCAGATCAAGCTCCGGCTTAGCATCACGGATTGGGAAAAGCTGGGGAAGACGAGATTTACCGTATCTGTCTTTCCTGTAGATCATTTCGCGACTGGCTGGAGCCTGAAAGATTACTTTTTCTATGTTTACGTGCTGGGAAAAAATACAAATATTCTGCACCTTCCCGCATACACCAGGATGATAAAGACGGAAGCCTTCAGGTCAACCATTTTCCAACAGGTTGTTATTCCAGAGGGCACAAAACAGATTGAATCCAAGGCTTTCTCTGATATGCAGTACTTAAGGCAGATTAATATCCCTGATTCTGTGGTATATATTGCCGATGATGCCTTTGAAAACTCACCTCGAATAAAAATTATTTGTGAAACAGGAAGTTATGCCAGCCAGTGGCTGAAAAACAAAGGTGTTTTATCTGATGCAATTGAGATACAGAAAAATACGGATGTTTACGCAGCTTCTGCTGGAAATGAGATTCCTTTACATATGACGTATTTAGAATGTACACCCGGCTTGCAAGATGATCCTCAAGATGCTTTGAGAATCAAGGAATAACCATTCATCAGTCATTGTAAAACCTGACTGCTTCTGTCGGGGTCGTGTATCCTGTCAGGGTAGAAATCCTAGTTAGTAAAGTCGATATGGGACAAGACGATTCTGTGTGGGGGAGGAAGGAATGAAATGAAGAACACGAACCGTAGGATTATGCCACAGGCACTTTTTGTCGGCGGAATGTTGTTTCTGTTATTGATGCTGCCATGTACAACGTTCGCCGATAACGAGATGAGCATCCAGATTAACGAAAATCAGACTCTTTACAATCCCTGTTCAGCCGATAATCTGTCGCTGTATGCCTATTCCTGGACGACCTCGGACAGCACTGTGGTCAGTGTCGAACCCAATGGCCGTTACTGCACAATCAGGGGGCTTCGGAGTGGTAAGGCTACCGTTTCTGGGATTCTTTCAGGGAGTGTACGCGTGCCCAATACGGGCACGAAGTGGAATATCAACACTAAGCGGTGGGAGAGTTATGTCTACTATACCTATACCACGGTTCCGGATCAGACCTGCCTCTATCAGATTTCTGTGGGCGGCACCGCTCTGAGCTTTGTGAATCACCCGATAAATACTCAGGCTGCCAGTGGAGACAGATACACCTTTGTTGTGGATGTCAATAAGAGGGATGTGACCTACGCCTGGTACTACAAGCTGCCCGCTGAGTCCGGCTATACCAGGGCCGAAGCGACGGGCTCGACTCTTGCCGGTATGGCAAACGCCCGGTTGGATGGCATGACGGTGTACTGTGAAGTCACCGACAGCGATCAGATCACGATACAGTCGAAAAAGGCAAAGCTGACTGTGTCCTGCCCGGAACTGGTCTTTCCTTCCGGGACCATAAAAATTGATGTCGAAGCTTTTGCGGGCTGCGGGTTTGAGAAACTGGTGCTGCCGGATGGGCTGAAGCGCATCGGTTCTCGCGCGTTCAGAAACTGCACCGCCCTGGCTTATGTGAGTATTCCCGCCAGCGTGGAGAGCATAGCAGCGGATGCGTTTGAAGGGTGTACCGGAATCTGTATCGAATGTGACAGGGGAACGGTAGGGGATTCTTTTGCACAGGCTCATGGTTTTGGTATTGTTTATCGATAGGGTCGACTGCTCCACGACAGTCCCATAGCCGGAATCCATTCCCACTGCGTATTGCCTCCGGGCAAGGAACTGCCTGCGCGGAGAGCCTAAGAAGGTGGGGCATTCGCTGACGAGGAAGAGGCATGGCGGAGAAACGAGAATGAGGGCAGGGAAGCATCTGCATAATGATGTGGCCGGGAAAATGGGGCGAAGCAACAGATCTGACTCCTATCTGTATTTGTGTCGGAGTCAGACGATCTGTCTTCGTTCCATCTCCCAGCTTGCCGTTTTCATTCACGCCGCACATCCACAGGCATCTATCGGTCTTTGATATCGCAGTGTAATCCCCTCCTAAGCTGATCTCCCTCACACTGTTCATATTCTTAACCGGAGTATAACGATCGATTTCTGGCCCATCCCACAGTTGTCCATTCCGGTTTCTCTCCCACATCTGGTTGTTCTTTTTTCATCATTTTTCCACTCTGGATACACCAACGCATCATTTCATAACTACTTTACCGAAGAGCTTTTTCCCTTTTCACATCGGTTCCTTGTGAGATCTGCAGCACTGATTCTTTTTGACAATATGCACAAATAAATTGCGAAAATGGTCGAAGAATTTTCGATATAGATGAATGATTTAAAACCATTAAGCAATTATTGTAAAAAAATTGTGAAAAAAAGATGGACAAATTGACACTAACAATCATATAATAGATATACTGCGGTAAGTATTTTTAAACTGTAGAAAGGAGAAAGCGATGGAAAAAGATTCTAAGCACAGACTTCGACAGTTATCCGCCTGGATTCTGGCCATTGTGCTGGCCCTGAATCCCGTCATGCAGACGGTGGCAGGCAGTGGTTTGGTTTATGCTGCAGATGAGGACGCGTTCCTCGCACTGTTGAAGGTCACAGAGGGAGAATCAGTTCCTGAAGCAACAGAGGAGGACGCTTCGTCCGCGGACGTTGGGCTTGATGAAAGCCCTCAAACGGCCGAACCGTCCTACGAAGAACCGCCTGCTCAGCAGCCGGTTCAGGAAAACATGCTATCTGAAGAGCCTTCCTACGAAGCGCCGCCTGCTCAGGAAGCGGTTCAGGAAAACATTCCCAGTCAAGAGCCGGCCCCGACAGAGGCAAACGGCACGGGAACGGCTCAGATAGAGCCTATCTATGAGGAAGAGCCTTCCTATGAAGAAGCAGCTCAGCCAGAGCCTTCCAACGAGGCAGCTTCTGAGGAGACAGCCGAGCAGGAGCCGGCCCAGGTAGCGGAAACCGGTCAGGAAGAGGTTCAGGAGCAAGCTTCCTATGAGGAAGCGGCTGAGGAAGAACCCCCTTTAGAGGAGGCAGCGCAGGAAGAGCCTGCCGTCGAGGAAGCGGCATCCTCGGAAGCGGCAGCGCAGGAAGAGCCTGCCGTCGAGGAAGCGGCTCAGGAAGAGGCATCCTCGGAAGCGGCAGCGCAGGAAGAGCCTGCCGTCGAGGAAGCGGCTCAGGAAGAGGCATCCTCGGAAGCGGCAGCGCAGGAAGAGCCTGCCGTCGAGGAAGCGGCTCAGGAAGAGGTATCTCCGGAAGCAGCAGCCCAGGAAGAGCCTGCCGGTGAAGAGGCGGCTCAGGAGGAGACATCTTCGGAAGAGCCTGCCGGCGAAGAGGCGGCTCAGGCAGAGTCATCCTCGGTAGAAACAGCCCCGGAAGAGCCTGCCGGCGAGGAAGCAGTTCAGAAAACGGCATCCCCGGAAGAAGCAGCCCAGGCAGAGCCTTCTGCAGAGCAAAAAGCTCCCGCTGCCGATGCTGCAGCTGCAGATCAGGCAGAAAAGGAAGCAGCTGAGACCGCTCAGCCTTCTGCTCTGCAAAAGCCCCCTACAGGGGAAGACATCCTGTTACAGGAAGCCCAAGAGGCGGAAGAATCAAAAGAAGCAGCAGAAAAAGACAAGACAGCTTCTGAAAAATCTGAAGATTCTGAAGAAGGATCCAAGGATAAAAAGCAAGAAGATTCTTCACAGGGAAAGACCCCGGAGAATCCTTCCGAAGAAAGCAAAGCCCAGGAGACCGAAGCAGAAGAAAACCTGACCAAAGCAGCTGAAGCAGGAGAAGAAAGCAGCCAGGCGGACGCGGCTAAGCAGGCGGCGGAGGAGATGGGCATCGCGACAGCGGCAGCAGCGGCGCCTGTTTACCTGGAGACGGTTTCCCAGGCTGCGGCAGAAGGCCAGACCGAGGACGGCAAAGCCAAGGCCGGGGAAGAGGCAGCGGAAGAATCGGCAGACCAGATCCTTCCGAAGGAAGGGATCGCAGAAGAAGCGAACCAGGAGGAAGTTCAGCCGGCTTCCACCGAGAAAGCGGAAGAATCTGCCATGGCGCTGGCCTTGAACAAGCTGGCAGCTGAGAGCGCCGGCACCAGGAGTGAACGGGTAGGGATATCCACGGAGGCTTCCGAGCAGAAGATGGATCAGGTTGGGGCAGACAAGCCATCGACCACGGCCGCTTCCGGTTCGGCAACCAATGAGGTCAGGGGCAGCGAGCTGCAGAAGCAGATCATGGAGAAGCTCAACGGCCTGACGGAAAAAACAAAGGAAATCGTCATCACCATCGATACGATCGAAACCTACGAAGGTGATGTGACGATCAAAGCCACGGATTGGATGAAGCAGTATTTTGACGATAATGAAGGAATGACCATCAAGCTCATCGCTGCAGAGACATCCGCGAAGTTGGGCGAGCTGGACTGGAAAAAAGAAGAGGAAAAAAAGACGGCAGAAGAAGCCGCAAAGAAAGAAAAAGAAGGGGAAAAGAAAGAGGGAGAAGAGGAAAAGAAAGAAGGAGAAGGAGAAAAGAAAGAGGGAGAAGAGGAAAAGAAGGACGGGGAAAAAGAGGAAGAAAAGCCCGTCAGGTATGCAGGAGATGGCGACGGCAAGGCCTTCATCGACGGCAATCTTTCCTTTGACGGAGTGAATGTCCTGATCCAGGGCGTCACCCTGACTGCCAAGAAGATCCTCTCCATGAAGAGCGGCAACCTGCAGTATTACGGAAACAAGAAGGATGAAACCCTGACGGTTCAGCTGGGGAATAAGGCCTCCGCAGACATCTATATGTACGAGGGTAAGGACACGGTGGATGTGACCCTGGCAGGCGGCGCGAAATACGCGAACGTCTATACAGGAGACGGAAATGACACCATCACCCTGACTGCCATTTCCGGCAGTGCCGTGGTAGATGGCGGAGCGGGAAATGAGAAGATTACCGCCAAGATTCTGGACGGGGCAGGCAAGGTGGATATCCTTGGCGGAGCAGGCAACGATACCGTGAACGCTACCCTTTCCAGCGCAGGGGGAACCCTGATCGATACCGCTGAAGGGGATGACGCCATCAACGTCGACGCCCAGTTCGGAGCCAGCAACCTTACCATAGAGGCCGGGGCCGGCGACGATACGGTTGGCTTAAAGAAGACAGACACTGTTGTAGCCCACAATAATATCGGATCCGTTGACATCAATCTGGGCAAGGGTGCTGACCGCCTGGATCTGGATCTTTCCGCTGCCTATACCTTTGATCTCATCAACGTGGACGGCGGGAATGACAACGTAAAGATTGTCAAGGAAAACGAAGAGGATGAAGAAGAGGAGGGCGTGGAGGTTATCGCCGGCCCGGATACGGTAGGAGACCGTCTCCACATTACCGGTATTCTGGATCCGGAGCTGGCAGAGGATGCCCGCCTGGGCTGGGATGATGCGGAAAAGGACACCATCCGGGCTTCGGTCTACGGAACCAAATACGGATATACCCAGACGATTTCCGAGACCGTCCGGCAGGCCATCGACAATGCCCTCATGGGAAAAGCCACCCTTTCCGTCAAAGGTGTTTCCACATTTGAGAACCTGACGGACGAGCTGTTTAACAAGAAGCAGGTACTTCTGAGCGATGCCGTAAAGAGCGGACAGTTCTCTGATTTCACCAGCTATGTGGCCGATCAATACACTGTATCCGGAAACGGTGCGGACAATACCATGACGGTAACCGGCATCGCCCTCAAGCCGGAAATGGCCGCCGGGCTTACCCTTTCCGATATCCTGATCGACCAGAGCTACGGAGCCAAGAATAACATTTTCCATATCAAGGTGGGAGATGTGGACGTCCAGGATCTGAACCTCCGCGTCAAAGGGGAGGACATTACCTTTACGGGAACGGCTCAGGCAAAGAACATCATAGCCAATGCCGGTGACAATTTCGGCATGTATTCCCATCAGCTCAGCTTACAGAGCGTAAGCGCTGCCGCTGAGAGTATTGGTGAAATGCTGCTGGATATGGTGAACCTTTCCGCCAGCGCAAAGATCACAGTGGAAAAAGACGCGAAGCTCATCGCGAAAAATGATATTGACCTGGTCGCTTCCATCGATCAAAAGGGAGAAATCCTGTCGGTCATGACCCTTTTCAATCCGGCGAATGTCAAGATCGGCTCTGCCTCTGTCACCGTAAAGAAGGGAGCCGAGCTTTGGGCCGGCTATGAGAAATCCGGAAATGTTATAAAAGAGGCATCTACCACAAACGGCAATGTCCGCCTCGCGGCTACCGTAAAGGCCGTGCTGGAAGCGGGATACGGACTGGCAGCCACCTCCCCCATCGCGGTGAATGTGGCAATCCAGAACGCAGAGGTAGAGGTGGAAGAAGGCGCCAGCGTTACGGCAGGCCGCAATATCACCCTGGAGGCCAAAAACGAAGCCACTGCTAAAGCTGGCTCCCGTTCCGGTCTGGGCGGTTTCCCCCTGGCCATTTCCACGACGGTTCTCTATGGGAACGCAACCTCCTTCGCCAAGGGAACCCTGACGGCGGGCGGCAGCATCAACGTAAAGGCTGCCGGGGTACAGACCGGGGATACCACGGCCATCCAGCAGGAAGGCATTACCTCCGGCGGTTACGTGGCAGTCCAGGTGGCAAAGCAGAATGTACAGGCAGAGGTGGGAAGCAGAGCTGTCCTCTCGGCGGGAAAGGGTGTCAATGTCACGGCGGATGCCACAGAAAAGCTGACGGCAAAGGCAAACGCTGCGGCAGGCTACAACCAGAAGCCTTCCGCAGCAGAGCAGCGGACCGCCCTGGGCTTCAGCGTCCTCGGTTCCATATGGACGGCAATGAAGCCTTCTATCCAGGGAATGATGGGCTCCAATGGCGATGGCAAATCCGACGCCGAAAAGAAGATGGAGGAGCTGGACAAAAAGATCAAATCCGTCGCAGGCTCAGACTATACCATCCAGATGGCGGACGACAGCGAGTCAAAGGGAGACGTGGACATCAAGACGGCTTCCAATCCTGACGGTTCGGGCAATATCGCCGAAATCTATGTCAAGCCCTGGTCCGGTTATACGGTTGAGAGAGTGTACTATCGCTACCTCGACAACGACAAGGGGGCGGCGGATCAATACACCATCAGGCAGGCTACCTATAATCAGGAAAAGAAATGCTGGAACTTCCTGCAGACCAATAAGGAGATTTACGTATACATCGATTACAAGGAAAAGAAGGCGGACGAACGCGAGGACATCCAGGATGTCGACGATTCCCATTCCATCAACAGCGTAGAAGGCCTTGAGGATACCTCAAAGGTCGGGGATGGGGACGATCCTTTTGCCATCTGGGACAACAATCCCTCTTATTCCATCAATGATGTGGACGATGGTGACGAGGAAGATGAGATCTTCGGCGGAAAGAAGGAGAAGTCCGATATCAACATCGACGAGGCCATCAAGGATGCCACCAGCGGAACGCAGGAGAATGCCGAAGAGCCGGAAAATGAGGAGGAAAACGGTTCGGAAGGATCATCCGAGCCGCAGAAGATCGCCTTCCGGATCGTTCCGGATGAAGACGATAAGGATGAAAAAGGTCTCTACGGCGCTATCCTGACCAAAAAGTACAACATCGTGAAGGAGAACGGCGAGCTGGTAGGCCGCAGCATCACCGAAGCCGCCGCAGAGGAAGAGGTTCTTTTCGTGGTCAACCTCCGGGACGGCTTCAAGCTGGCTGAAGGCGGCCTTACGGTGAGCTATTACGTATCCAAGGAAGGTGGAGTCCAGGAGGAGAAAACCATCGTCCTGGAAAAGAACAAGAGCGGCTATTATTCCTTCAAGGTTCCTTCGGATATGGTGAAGGATTCCTACAAGGATGCCGCAGGAAAGACCTATAGCTTCCAGGTGAAAAGCAAGTTCGAAGCAGGTGCTGCCACAAAGAAGGGGAATACCTCTTCTACCCAGCTGAGCGGTGCGGTAGCCGTCACCGTGGCGGATGTCGACAATACGGCGGCGGTCCAGGCCGGCAGCAAGATTACGGCCGGCGGCGCCCTGACGGTCAACGCGACAGAGGCTGTGACCATAGAGAATGTCGCGGACGGCACGGCCATCAGCAAGGAAAGCGCCAATGCGGGGGAGAAGAAGGACGACAAGCCAAAAGCCCGCGAGCAGAAGACACTTTCAGACATGTACATTGTCCCTGCCCATGAGTACGCCGTTACGGTATCCAAGGTGGAGGGCGGCACGGTGGATGTCAAGGCAGGCGGCTATACCTATACCTTCACACCGAAGCAGGGCGACAAGGCTGTGACCAGCGGGGTAAAGGCAATTATCTCCTATACCTTTGCCGGACTGCCTGTCAGCCAGGAGCTCCAGAGAGAGAAGGACGGAACCTTCCGTCTCAACCTTACCTCCTTCCCCATCGACAAAGGGGCGAAAGTGGATATCAGCTTCGTATACGATGAGAAGGCCAAGGATGAGGACGGCAATGTGGAAACACAGGACGCTAAGTCCATGTCTTTCCCCATCAGCGTCAGCTACAATGCCCTGAAGCTGCCCAAGGATGAGGATCCCTATGATGTGGGCAGCGAGAAGATGGGCAATGTTTACTATGTCCGCACCCTGGAGGAGACAGACAAAGACGGGAAGACCGTCATCAAATACCTCTTTGACGTGAGACCTGACAAGGCAAACGGCTATACGGTAAAGGACAATGTCAATGAGTCTACCCATAAAGCTGATGTAAACGTCCTTTGGGTAGAATACAAGGACAATAGCGGAGCCGTACAGAAGAAACCTCTTACGTTGGATCTGGCCACCAGCTACTGGTATTTCACGGACGGTGACATTTCAGGGGTCGGCTCTGTCGGCAACCCGGTGGTTGTGCATGTGGTTTTCGCCGAGGATAACCATAAGCTTACGCCGAAGGATCTGACAGATACCTTTGCGCATGACTATGATCCCAAGAAAAAGGGCGGTACCATTTCCTTCAGCAAGGACAGCGCGAAGGCTACGGACGAGGTCACCGTTACGCTCAAGGCGAACA
The DNA here is from genome assembly GCA_017515325.1 of Blautia sp. Taxonomy (GTDB): domain Bacteria; phylum Bacillota; class Clostridia; order Lachnospirales; family Lachnospiraceae; genus Blautia_A. The sequence continues at coordinate 37,690 of JAFWGA010000015.1, read as the reverse complement.
ATGGATACAAGCCCGACAAGGTAAAGATCTCCTATACCGATCCACTGAGCAGCATGGATGAGACACAGATCATTAAGGTGGACAATGAGGGAAAGGCAAAGTTCAACATGCCGCAGCTGGGCAAGGATAAAGAGCTTTATGTGGACGCCATCTTTACCACCAGGGCGATCGGTGTGGTCAAGGGCATCGGCAGCACTGATCTGGTTACCTACCCGAATGAGAGTCTTCTGTACGGGCCTGGAGATTCCGTTGAACTCAAGGTGACGGACGACGCGGCAAAGGAAGGCAGGAAGATTGTCGCGGTAAACCTTGAGTATGTGAACGACAAGGGGGAAACGGTTACAGCCAAGCTCGCCAAAGAAAAGGGCAAATACATCCTGCCGTCAGACATGGACGCAGAGAAAAACCCCAAAGCGAAGCTCAGCGTTGACCTTGGCTATAAAATGATCGCCCTTCCGGATGCCGAAACCGGCAAGGAGCTGGAGCACGGCAAGATGACCTTCACGGCAGCCCGGGCGGACAAGGGAGACCAGGTTCAGGTCAAGGTGGAGCCGGAAAGCGGCTACATCCTCAAGGAAGGCTCCGGCAAGGTCAACATCAGTGCAGGCACAAAGACATGGCAGGTTGTCCTCAAACGCCAGGAGGGCGGAACCTATGCCTTCACGATCCCGGCTGGCATTGATGACGAACAGCTCAGCAAGAACAATGTCACCATCACCATGACCGGTGAATTCGAAAAGGGCTATGACAATACCCAGGAGTATGAGACCAGCCTTGGCGCAGCCATCGCTGTCACGGTTTCCAATATTGACAATTTCGCGGAAATCCGCGGCGGCACGATCAGTGCTACCAGCGGCACAAATGTGAATGCCAAGGGAACGGATGTCATTACCACAACCGCGAAGGCAGGCTTTTCCAAGGCAGCCACCGGGGTCAGCGGCGGCATCGCGGTGCACGTGACCTCAAACGAGAACAAGGGTTTCATTAAGACAGGAACAGACCTTACCACAGGTAGTCTTACTACCACTGCCACAGGCGCCTATACCTACAACGTGATCGGTGATGCTTCCGGAAACGGCCAGGCATCCGGCACCGGCGTCGGCGCGGGAATCGCCGTGGCGGTAAACAGCGCGGAAACCATAGCCGGAATCCAGGACGGTATCCAGCTGAATTATGCCAAGGGAGACAGTCTTTCCGCAGTCACTGTCACCTCCTCCTCTACGGTAAAGGATACGGTAGCGGCAAAGGCAGGAGCAAAGGGAGGCAGCGCCGGTGTACCCGTCGTGGCAGTTGACGTCACCTCCTCTGAGGCGAAGGCTTATCTTGGCAATCTGAAGGTCAAGGGGTCACCCACGACTGCCCTTGGCATTCTGAAAAACGGGGCCAAGGATGTGCTGACACTTACAGCCACCCACAAAGGAACCCATACCATAACAGCGGATGCTTCTGCCGCAGGGGCGGAAACAGCCGTTGGGGCAGCCATTGCCGTGTCCGTCGTCAACAGCGACACCAGCGCAACCCTCTACCAGAGCATTTCCTCCGGCGGAAAGCTCAATATCAAATCCGATTCCCAGGTCGTTCTGAAGGAGACGGCTACGGCAAGCGCAGCCGGCGGCCAGAAGGGCTCCAAGAAGAGCGATGGGAGCAAGGGAAGCACGGATAAGCAGACAGACAATATCCTGGGAGGCGTATCCAGGCTGGCATCCAAGAACGGCAATTCCAGTGGCATGAAGGATGCCCAGAACCGCCAGCAGGCCCAGACAAGTGAAGGCAGCGTAGCGGGGGCGGGTTCCGTCGTAGTGAATGTCTTCTCCAATCGTTCTGCAGCTGCGATCGCTGACGGGGTGAACATTTCCGCGATGCCCGTCAAGGACGAAGAGGGAAATGCGGTAATAGAAAAAGCCAAGCTTTCTGTTTTTTCGATTAACCGCAGCGAAGTCGACATAAAGGCCAATTCCAGTACCACCAAATCCGATACGGGAGTCGGCGTCGGCGTGGCTGTCAACGTGGTGAATTCGGAGAATACGGCTTTGATCGGCAGCGGCAGCATAACCGTAGATACCCTGACTCTGAAGGCCGTTATGCCTGACGCAGTCAGCACGCTGAAGAAAGTCGTCAAGCCGGTAACCATCCGGACCAAGGACCAGATGGTTTTGCAGCTGGCAAATTCCCTGGGCGATACCATCAATGAATGGATCAGGAGTAAAGGGCTGCCGACGGATGTGTTCGGAGACATGGCTTCTGCCGCAGCCTATGATTTCGTCAACCTGATCCTGGAACAGACAGGCCTGCAGAAGCTGTTGGGAACCGGAAGCTTTGAGGAAAAGATGACCAAGGCGAAGGCCCTGCTCAACGACAAGCTGACTATCCTCAAGAGTATTCCGGAACTGATGCTGGGACCGATCATGACCGCAGCCTATGAGCTGGAGGATATGGAAGGCTATTCCACCGAGGACTTTAAGTCCCTGCTCAACACCATCCTGAACGAAATCGCAGTACAGATGCCTGTGATTGTCGGCTCCACCATGGCTTCCCTGGGACAGAAGGCTGTGGACGGGCTGATTACGACGGCAGTGCAGTGCATGAATGAAGCCATCAAGGGCAATGAGATTACAAAGGAGAAGCTGCAGAAGAAATTTGACAAGCAGCTGGAGAATCTCTTCAATGCGGAATTGCAGCTTTTGACGGAAAAGATAATAGAAGACGTCTTTACCAAGCTTGCCGCAGAGATCCCCGTTCTCTCCCGCCAGAATATGGAGGGACTGGTTGATACGGTAAAGGCCGGCATCCAGGCTGTGAAAACAGGGGATGAAAATACGCCTAAGCTGGTATTCACCAAGATAGCGACAGACCTGGTCACCATCATCAAGACCAAGCTCTTCGATTATGATGCCTTTGTCGACAAAATCATGTACACCGACTGGAAAAAGACGGGGGAGAATATCGTCCGTGAATATCTGAAGAAGGCGTCGGTTGACATGGAGAACATCCTCATTGATGAACTGGTCGGGCAAATCGACATTACTCTTGCCACTCCGGAGGACAACACAAACAAGAATGTCATCAACACACAGGCTATTTCCGGTGTCGGAGCCAAGAATGTGGGTGTAGCCGGCAGTGTGGCCATTACCGTCTATAATGCGAAGACAACGGCGGAAATGACAAAGGGAGACAATATCGACGCTGAAGGCAACCTGCTCATAGAAGCCGCAGAAGGCCGCAGGCTGAAAAACATCGCTTCCGCGTCGACAGACGACAAGGGCAATGCCGACCAGAACAAGGAAGCCGGGGATAAAGAGAAGGCTGATACCGGAAGCGGCGGAAAGAACCTGGAATATATCACTGACAATGTGGCCGTGGATAAGGGAGTTGGCCTTGTCGTGCAAAAGGATAAGGCCAATGAGAAGAGGATATACCTGTCACCTGAGAATGACGGTTTCCAGATCTCTACCGATGCCGACGATTCCCCGACCTACAGCTACGAAGACAGAAACGGGGACACCCATACCGGTAAGCTGCAGGTACAGACCGAGACAGTGAAGGGAAAGGACGAGAGCGGAAATGAGATAAGCCAGAATCGGTATTTCATCGATCTGGACGATCTCTATACCGAGATGAAGCAGGCGGAAGCGAAGCTGGTAGAAGAGGAAAAGGAGGCTAATGCAGCGGCAGATGCTGAAGCGTCCAAGGATAAGGACGGGAATGATACCTCGGTCGCAGCTCCTACCGCCGCGACAGTGATCGACGATGTTGATCCTACCAAGACCTATAAGGTTGTCATCACCGCCGAGGCAGCGGATAAGTTCCTGCAGGTAATGGAAGTGACGGCAGCCACCGACGAGTCAGGGGTGGATATACCCAATGATACCGTAACCGTGACGGTGGAAGGCAGGGACAAGAAATCTGCCATCACCTCCCGGAAGGTGAAGGATAATGCGGCGGCTCCGGTCGGCGGCCAGAAAGAAGATACAGCCTCCCTTGAAGCCAAGGCGGACGACATCATCCTGGTGAAGATTGACAGGAAAAAGATCCCCGACGGATATATGCTGGATGAGATCCGCTATCTCAAGGGAAGCAGTTATGAAGTGGCAGTCTCTACCCTGAGATCCTGCACGGAGGATGAGTATGTTTACGAATTCCTCATGCCCGAGGAGAGCCTGACCAGTATCGATGTCTGGTTTACCAAGGGTGTGGACAACACCAAGGAGACCAAGAATGACAAGGGACAGAGTGTTGGCGTCGGTGCTTCCTTCTCCATGATCTATGGGGATTCTGAGGTTTACTCGAGGATATCTGACAGAAATCTCTCGGCAGCCAATGTAACTGTCAATGCGTCTTCGGACCACCAGGAAAACGTCACGGCAGTGGCCGGAACAGATCCCCTGAAGGGAACGGCCGACGATAAGGATAACCCCACCAAGGACTTTGCCCTGGATGCCGCTGTGGCGCTGAACATCCTGGACAATTCGGTCAAGGTGATCAAGGGAACACCGCTTGAGGATGAACGGATTGAGTCCGGTACCCCGAAGACCTCAGCTTCCGATTCCGGTACAGCAGATGATTTCGGAAACACCAAGCTGAAAGCCGCTGAGCGGTCAGTCACCAATACCCGTGCCAGCGGATTTGCCGTAGGCAACTCCACCGCAGTAGGCGCGGCTGTGGCAGTGAACATTTCACAGACAGACGTCAACGTAGAGCTGAACAACGGACTCTCATCCAACGGAAATATTGATGTTTCCGCCGTCAGCTATTCCGAGGATTACACCTCTGCCCTGGCTACGGCCATGGGAGCGGATGTGCAGCGCTCGATCAATAAGCTGAACGCGAAGCTGGAGAAGGGGCAGAAGAAAGCCCAGAGCCTTCTGGACGGATCTATCTTTAACAAGAAGGCAGAGGAAGAAAAGAAGGATAAGGATAAGAAGGGCAGCAATGCCAAGAACAAGACGGCGTCCATGATCAACAGCAGGCTGAACAAGGACAACGAAGGGAAATCCGAGGAAGAGAAGGAAGGCACCGAGGCCAGCAATAATCTTTCCCTTTCCAGCAATATTCTGAGGAATCAGAATGTGCAGATTCCCGGTTCGGAAGAGTCTGACAGTGCGATCGGCGATGCCTCCAAGGAACTGGAGAATACGACCGGACAGAGCTTCTCCGGCGAGAAGAAGGAAGAAGAGAAAAAATCCTTCCAGCTGGCGGCTGCCGTCGGTGTGACCGTGGCAAGCCATAAGGCCAACGTTCTGGTCAGGAGCTATGTATTTGCCGGAAAGAATGCCACGATTCACACGGAAAACGCGGCGAATTTTGCGACCCTGGCAACCGGAGCCGCCATGTCTGGAGCGGAGGGCGCCGGTTCTGTGGCAGCAGCCGTAGCCGTGAGTGTCAGCAACAATAAGGCGAATACGGAGCTGGACAAGAACATCGTTGCCAAGACCGGGGATCTGACCGTTGACTCCAAGCTGACCCAGAACATGGACGGAGCTTTCCTGAACCGGTTGGCAGCTCAGGCTGTGGCCGGGGCGGTTTCCGGAGCGAAATCCGACGAGTCGATTGCCGGTGCAGTCTCGGTTGCTGTCAGCAATGCCAAATCCAAGGTTGAGGTTAAGGGCGGCAGCAGTGACAAAGACCAGCGTATTATCGGCGGAGATTATACCAGCTTTAGGGCGACAGATAAGTCCAAACTCGGTATCCGGGCAGGCGGCCTGAGTATTTCCAAGGGCTCCAGCAAGGGTATGGGACTTTCCGCCGCGGTTCTGGTAAGCAATAACGAGGTTGGCGCTGTCATTGGCGACTATACAAAGATCAACGTGCATCAGTTTACCCTTTCCGCAGAGAAGGAGGAGGTTAACTCGAGCGACTATAAATTCCCGCTGTCCTGGAAAAACCTGATCACGGATTCCTCCAAGCTGACAGAGGAGCAGAGACAGTCTACCCAGAAGGGTCTGATCGACATCCGCAAAGGCAAGGATGACAAGCACTACACCATTCAGATGAATATGTCGACCAATGACGTGCTGAAGGGAATGGAGGTCCTCAACGGCCTGGCCTATACCAATTACTATGCGGAAGCCATCGGCGGTTCTGTTGTCGCTGGAGAGGACAGTGCGGATTACACCGCTGCCGGTTCCGTGGCGGTCAATGTTTTCTCGAACAAGGTTAACACCTCTCTGGGAAACAATGTCATACTTAACGCCACTCACGATGTGAACATTAATGGAGAGAGCATTTCCAATACCCGTATCATCGCAGGCGCGATATCTGCCGGAAAGGCTAAGAAGAGTGCAGGCGTGACAGTGGGAGTATCTGTGGATCAGGATGAAGTGCTGACCCACATCGGAGACAATGCCCAGATCACATCCGGCAATAATTTCAGCCAGTCCGCCAATGCCAGCGGAAAGATCCAGGTCTTTACGGCGGCGGCAGCCGTCGCGGTAGGCGAAAAGGATGGCAAAGCAGGTGCCGGAGCAGTCAACGTCGTTGTCACAAAGAACAAAGCCATCAACGAAAACGGGAAAAACGGTTCCATTGATTCACATCATAAGCTGGCTTCGAAATCTGTTGCCAATATGGACATTCTGCTGGCATCCGGTTCCCTTGCCGGCACCAGCGGTGAAACCGCGGCGGGCGGTACAGTCAGTGTCGTGGTGGATCAGACAAAGGCCAATACCAGTATCGGGGCAGGCCGAAAGCTTCACGCCTCAGACTATGGGATTGAGCTTTCCTCCCAGGTAAACGCTGACATGATCTCGGCCATGCTTGCCATGTCGGCTGCCGCAAAAGGAAAATCCGGCGCCGGGGCTGTCAATGTTCTGGTGGATCACTCTTCCTCCAGGGTAGATGTGGGGAGCAAGGCTAAGCTTTTAGCCGATGGTGGCGGATCGGTAAAGGTAACCTCGGATTCCGATACCCGTATCATTAACGCCATGCTGTCTGCGGCAGGCGGAAAAAAGACGGCTGTCGGCATGGCTATCGGCGTGAATGTCATCGGAAGAGAATCCATTGTCCATTTTGACGGCAGGGATTCCTTTACGGAAAATCAGGGCGAAGAGGATATCGAGGCAAGCGAAGACGTTATCATCAAGGCGAGTGGCAGCGACACAGCGATCATGGCCGGACTGGCCGCCTCAGGCTCAACGAAAGGCTCAAGCCTTTCCGGGACGGTTCAGGTTAACGTTGCCTCCAGCAAGATCCTGACGGAAATCTGTGAGATCAGAACGGATAAAGACGGTAATGAGTACAAGGTGGACAAAGGGCTTTACATCAGGGCATACCACGATGCAACTCTGTCAACCGACTACACCGATATGCTGGTTAACGCGGCTGGCTCCATTGCTATGTCCAACACAGATGACGCCATGGGAGCCACTGTCATTACCGTGGTCAAGAGCAATGAAGTGCAGACCAACCTTGGCAGGAGCCTGATTCATGCGTCCGGTGACAAGGGGATTAATGTTTCGGCAGATGCCAGGGAAACCCAGTTCATTGCAGGAGCAGGTATCGCTGCAGGCGGCGATAACGCAGTCAACGGCGTTGTGAACGTACTGGTTTTCTCTGATAAGGTGCAGGCTGATGCTTCCATGGCTGACCTGAAGGCTATGGGAAATAAGTACACCAAATCCCAGACGTACAGAGAAAAGGTACCGGCCTATGAGCATACCTATCTGCGTGATGAGGAGAGCGGAAAATACTATGAGGTAGACTTAGAAACTGCGGCCGCTGCCATGCAGGCTGGCCGAAGGGCATATTATGATAATCCCACCGGCTCCAGATCTCATCCATACGTCTATTACAGAAGCGTTGACGACCTTTATAAAATAGAAACAGGCATTCGGAAGGTTGATGTGTATGATGTTTCCAAGGGCAGAGTAAGGGTTGCGGCGAAAGCCGATACAAAACAGACTCTGATTGCAGGCGGAATCAGCTTTGGCCTGAGCAATGCGGCAGGAGCTGCCGTAAATACCGTGGTATCCAAGAAGCAGGTCAAGGCTCTGGCAAATAATGTGATGGCATCCACTGGAGTGACAGTCTCAGCCTACAACAAGGATGACCTGTCCCAGATTGCTGTCAACGCAGGGGTAGGACTGAAAAACGCAGTCTCCATCGGGGCTACGGTACAGGTTCTTAAGAGCAAGGCCATAGCCAATATAGGCGGACAGGTAAGAACCTATGCTAATAATCTGGACCTCACAGCGGACAATCACACGGACCTGCTCAACATTGCCGGCGTTGTTGCCGGTGGTGGCAAGATTGCAGCGACCCCTGTTGCCAATGTCACATATTTCCAGGGCAAGACAGATGCCAGGATGAAAGAAGGCAGCTCGGCGATAATCGACAGGGGCAACGCATCGATCAAGGCAAATGCCAGCAAAGATGTGAATATGTTTACGGTAGGGGCATCCTTTGGCGGAACGGCAGGTATTTCCGGCGCGGTCGGAGTGCTTGTCAGCGAGGATAAGACCTATGCCGGCGCAAACAAAAATACTTCGCTGAGGCTGCTGAGTAACTTGCAAAATGAGGCTGTTCTCGACATCACTGCAACCAACAAGTACACGCTGCGGTCAGCCAGCGCCGCGGTTGCCGGAGGTGGCCAGGCAGCAGCTGCTGTGAATGCGTCAGTCAGTGTGATGAAGAGCAATACGACGGCTGAGCTGGAAGGAACAGCAACCACAGGTGAAGCCGGTACGGTGAATGTGAAGAGCAGGGATTCCAGGGATGTGGTAAATATTCTGGCTTCTCTTGCTGCCGGGCAGGCCGGCGCAGGCGTGAATGTCCTTGTGCTGGTAGCAGGGGCAAAGATGAGTCAGGATGCCGCGGATATGCTGGCCTATGGCAATGATGACGATAAGTATGAAAAGGATGAAAAGGGTCAGTATGTACTTGACAAGAATGGCAACAAGGTAAAGAAGCAGGGAACTGCCTTTGACGCCAATCGATTTATGGCAAACATGGAGTCCAATGGGATTGAGAGCAAATACTATCAGGACGACGAGGAAGACAGTGATGAGGATGCACCGGCCAGAATAGTAAGCGGGAGCACTCTGGCATCCGACCTGTCCGGAAACGGCTATAGTGAGAGCCAGAAGAGCAATGTCGGCCACGTGGAGGATGAGGGCAACGGCGAAGGTGCCCATGGTGCCTTTGACGGCAGCAGCGGCTACCGCAGCTCAGACTTCAACAAGAACAGCAGCTATAAGGAAAGCTCCGGCAAGGGACGGGGCGAGAACCTGGAGGCCAAGGATACCGATGATGTCGCAAACGCAAAGAATCTTGGTATGTATGAATACAAGGATGATCAGACGCCATCGGATGCTGTCATAGCTGTCATTACAAAGGATGCAACGGTCAGCGCGAGCGGCGTGAATGTCATTGCTTCTCAGCCGGTGGCGGCAGACCTTGCCGGCGTATCGATCGGAGTCGGGAATATCGGCGTGGCTATCACCACTACGGTTGCCATTCTTCACAGCAATGTTGTCGCCTCCAGCAAGGGTATTATTACCAGAGCTGATGAAACAGGTGTCACTGTTGCGGCAGGCTCTTACGCTGGAGAGATGGAACAGGACGAAGCATCAGCCAAACGCGACAGCGCATCCGCTAAGCTCCTGGGCGATAAGCTTGATCCCTCCAAACGTTCGATCCGTTCCCTGGGCGTTGCCATGGGAGCAGGAGCCGCTGCCGGCGTGGCTGTCGGTGTATCCGTCCTGCTGACGGATAACAATACACAGGCTACCCTGGGTGGAAGAGTGGAAAATGCCCGCAATGTCACTGTGAAGTCAGCTCACCTTTATGACAACATCCTCTCAGCAACCGGAGCTGTCTCCTTTGGCGGAACCGTTGCCGCGAATGCGTCTGTAGCGGTAGCTCAGGCAAACGGGAAAGTGGATGCAGCCATCCTGCGCGGCACCGTGGTGGATACGACGCAGGCGACGGAGGTGGGCAGCGTGAATGTTTACACCAACTCAAGAGTGGGTGTGAACGCTATTGCGGCCACGGCCGGAGCAAGCCTTGGCGGAGCGATCAATGCGGGTGTAGGCCTGGCCTTTAACCGGTTGACACAGAGTACGGGAATCCGTGCCGGAGCCAAAGTGAAGACCGGCGGCAACGTGAATGTTCGGGCTGATTCGGACACTGAGGCGAACAGTTATCTGGTAGGTATAGCCGTTGGAGCGGCTGCGATCGTGATGAACGCGGCAGTCTCGGATGTAAAAGCGAATCTGCACACCTACATCGGCGAAAATGATGCCAGTCTTTCCCCGGTCGATGTGACAGCAGGAGGAGATGTGAAAATACGCAATGACGTAAGCAGCACATCTACGCCAAAGGTTCTGTCCGTCGCCATAGGAGGAGTGGCTGCAGGCGGAAACGTTTTGCTGGCCTTCAACCGGACGGAGGCAAGAGCCAGGTTGATTAACGCCGCGATCAAAGCCGATGATGTGGACGTGATTTCTGATCTGGGCGGAACGGCAGAGTCTGTCCTGGCATCTGCTGCGATCGGTGGTCTTGCGGCAGGCCTGAGCGTAAATTATGCCGATATCCAGGCTCTGAACCAGGCGATTGTCGATACCAGCGGCGGAGCGATGGAATTTACCGGGGACTTAAATGTACGTACCGGAGTAGGGAAGAATAGTTCTACTCTGGCTAATGCGCATACAGTCTCCGCAGCAGTCGGTCTTGCTACAGCCAATCTGAACGCTGCTATAGCGCGGAATAATACCAAGAATTACGCAAACATCCTTGGCGCAAACGAGCTGAAAATGACTGGCGGTGATCTTGTGGTTCACGCTTATGGCGACGCTACAGCAAATGCAGAGGTAGAGGGATTTGAGATATCGCTCGGAAATGTATCCGCGACGGCAGTAGTGGCCCTGAACGACGCAAGCGCCATTACCCTTGTCAGACCGGCAAAACTGACATCCAGGCAGAAATCGGCTGTCGATCCTATTCCACTGACAGTTTTTGACGCGACACAGAGGGGCTCTACCACCGCGCATGTTGTTTCCGGCGGCGGTTCTCTCCTGGATTTTGCTTTGACCGTTGGCCTGGCTTATGGGCGTATGCGGTCTGTTGTCGATGTGGAAATCAACAAAGAAGCCAACCTTGAAAACATCAGCTCCACCAATACCGGAATAGATGTTGCCAATACAAAAATCGAGAACGGTAAATTCAGCGCAATCAGTGCCACCGCTCTGTATGGTGCCGCATATACACAGGACGTCTTCACCACCAGAATCAGGCTGGCGGGAGAATACGATAATGTTGTCGGCGACGTCAATGTTCTGACCAATTATTTTGTCAAGAGTGATGCTGACGTCAGTCCTTCCAGTGGGGGTCTTTCCGTCAAACTTGCCAGCATCGGCCAGAACGTAGCCATGGCAAAGAATACAGCCAGTGCCGGCGCTTCCTTTGAAGCCTTAAATACGGAAACTGCCATTGGCGGGAATGTAATTGTCAAGACTCTTGGAGGGGCGTCAACGAGTGCTAAGATTGCACCCGCGAAATTCGATGAACCGTCTGTTTCGGCGGAAGTCATCAGTGCAGGGCAGAATATCGCTGACTCTGAACTGTCCATGCAGCAGACCGCAACCATGCGTGTCGGAGGCGAGGTAACGGTAGGCGGTATCGTAGATGTGCAATCCCTTGTCAATGGCGGGGGTACTGATGTGACAGCCATCAAGCGCGGCCTGCTGGAGCATTATCATGAAGCCGGCAAGGTTGAGGACCGGTATGACAAGAAAGGAAATCACCTGCGATACGATTATGGTGAAATGAAGATCTATCAGGTTACCACTCGTATCAATGAGAAATCAGGCAAGGAAGTAGAAGACCTGACGCTGCTTGAGCATGTATTGCAGAATGATGTTCAAAAGATGGCGGATTCCGTAGTGGATCGGTTCATTACACTTTCCTATGAGGATGTCCTGAAAACCAACAATGGCGTAGCTACTGCTTCTCTTGGCACTCCTGGCGGAGCAGGAGATATCAAAATATCACTGGCTTCAAGGGATGACAACAAAGCCTATGCGAAAGAAAATATGTCCAGTACCGCAGGCGTGATCGGTGGGTATTTTGGTACCGATAAGTATACCGTCAAAATGGATAAGGGACAGTATGAGCTGCAAAAGGTTTGGGGCTATGACTACAATAAGATTTCTGACGAAGGTGTTGTTGTCAGGGATCAAAAAACCGGAAAAACGACATTGCTGCCCAAAACTGTCTATACAACCTTGCAGGAATATTGGAATGATCATCATTGGGATGGCTCTGAATACGGTAAGGCATGCAGCAAATACATCTCCAAATACGGATCATTTAAAAACAATGGCTGGATGGTGGAAATCCCGGTATATGCCTACGTTCCTGGCGAATATGAAATAGATCCTAATCTGCATAAATATGTTTTCCGACCCGGATATTACGACGAAACCGATATTATCAGATACGATCTTCTGGATCCCAAAACCGGTACGATCTACGTAACGGATCCGGATTCCGTGTGCAAGCGGGTAGAACCACTTAAGTATTCTCCCAGTGTTACAGATCCGGGCTCTATTGAACCGATAGAGTATTATCATCCGTACGGTGAGTATGATGAGCTGGTATGGGTGCCCAGGATTGTAGAGAAGACTGTAGAGGTGGAAAAGTTTGACGCTGACAGGAATACATTCAAAGCCAGTGGGCTGACGATTATTTCCGGAAATGAGTCAGAGGGAAAGACCAAGGCAATCGCCCGGACAGACGGAGGCATGACCCTTGGCCTGGTAACGGCAGGAAATCTTGACGCAAGGGCGATCAGCTCTGACAGCTTCTACGCCATGTTCGATGGCATGCATGCGGAAATCCGGAAAAATGGGGATACGGTGATTAAGGCTGAGACGAATACGGATTCTTATGCTTTAGGCTACACCCCCGGTAAGGTATCCCTTGTCAATGGCGGCAAGACAAACGCAAATGCCAGAATCGGAAGCAAGGATGATAAGGAAACAGCAGCTGTCGTTATCGGTAAAAATACTACCCTGATCACGAATAATCTGTATCTTGATGCTGTCAACTATGGAAATGTCGAATCCAAACTTGATAACGGTACATCAGTATCCGCTGCATCGGTTGAGGTTTCCACACTGCCGACGGAATCCTGGTACAGCACACAGGTGAGCATAGGTGAGAATGCAAAGATTGAGGCAAAGGGCAATATTAACATTAACAATGTCAACCGGCCTTCTGCGAAATCTGTCATTGAATCCAAATCCCTGAGCTTTGCCTTTAACGCTAACGTGATGATGGGCATGAATGTGATCGACCAGGAAAGCACGATAGACATCGGCAATGGAGCTGTTCTTGCCAAAATCGATCATACAGATCCCAGGTCCGGAATTCTGATTTCGATGGATACAGCGACAAATGCACAGGCGGAGACACTGCTCTTTGGCGGAGCATTGCTATCCGGAAATGCTGCCTATGCAAAGAACTATATCAAGCGGACAAGCCAGGTCAGGATCGGAGACGGTGCGACGATTGACGCTCAAGGCAGAAATCTTTCGATCCAGAATATCTCCGGCAGAAATGAATCCATCAAAACTAATGCTCATGTCGCAAGTGGTGGAGTAATAGCTATTGGTGACGCAAATGCAACAACGGAAATCACCTCCAGGAATGATACGATAGTGGGCAAGGGAGTGACATTGAAGGGTCAAGATGTCAAGCTGCACGCCATTTCTACCAGTTATAAGGAAGGAGCAAACGGCAGTCGGACTTATGGCATTAATACCCTGGCAAATGTTACTGAAGCAGGCCTCGGGGTTCTCCCCCATGTCGTGGCAAAGAATGTGTTGAATTTCTCTGCTTATGTCGGAATTAACAGGAAGCCTGCTAAAGCCAATGACGCCGAGGCTGTCAGGACAACAATTACCAGCCTCGCCCCGGATGAGAAGGTCAAAGGCAACGTTGATATCTACGCTTCAACAGAAAAATTAAAGGCAAATGCTGATGCCCATGGTGAGGCTGCAGGATTGGTAGGCTATGCCAATATGACGACATGGATTGTCAGCGGCCTGGAAAATGGCGTGTGGATAGACAATGCTGATATTACCGGGGAGAATGTAAGCGTCCAGGCGGATACTGGCAGGTTGAGTTCCGGTATTGACAACAGAACAAACCTGAGAGGTCATTCCTATGGACGTCTCTATAGCCTAGGCAAGGTCGCTGCTACTGTGGATGTGACAGGAAATCAGGTCAACCAGGTTCGCAGCAGTAATACGAAAAATGTCGAGCTTAAAGCAACGAACGGAAGCGTTGTCCACAAAGCACCTCATCCCATTACCTTTATTAACCAGGAGAGCATTGTGTTGCAGGATTTTCAGGCTGATACAAAAGTAATAAAGGTCTGGTTCATCAAATTGGCGGCTGAAACGAGAAAGATACAAAGGGCCTGGAAGATTCAGGCTTTGTGCGATTTCTGCGAACAGGGAGGCACGGCTGCTGATATCCAGCCTTCGGAGGTTGAAGACCTGAGTTCCCGCTATCAGGATATTTACGATACTGCAATGGCAAACATTGCCACGATTCAGGCCTATGCCCAGGGTGTCATTGACGTCAATATCGATGACCTGTTCCCGGATTGGTATGGGGCAATCTCCAATGCGCCATATGCAAGCGTTGAAGCAATGATGGCAGATCTGACCGATCCTTCCATTATCAGTATTGAAAAGGTTCTCAGTGCTGCAGATGGGATAGACCGCACGAGTTCTCCAGAGCCTTCTGTCTACAAAGCCCGTTATGGAGAAGAGGAAGAAAAGGCCGCTGATAAGATCTTTGTTACTGCTTTGGAAAACATACTGACTAAGGATGTATCCTTCGGTAAGGAACGGCTGGCAGGCTACAGACTGTGGACGAATTCGGTCACTCATGAGGTGATCTACCTGCTTCCGAACGCCACAAAGCTGTATGCCGGCGGACCGAAGCTTGATTTCGTATCTGAGGTGCTTCGCGTTAATCTGCTTGGCGGGGAAGAGGCTTATGACGTTGATATCTACACAGCGCTGACGGAGAAGAGGATCAAGGAACCGGTAGTTCCTATCGGCAGTACAGGCTCTCTGGATTTTGCCAGCGGTGTTCTGACCCTTCCGAACGAAGCGGATTATGAACTCTACCTGCACGAGATTTCCGCCTCCTGGCTGATTAAGGTTTTCAACGAGAACTTCCTGCGCTGGTTCGAGGCAGATCCGGAAGCTTCCAATGCCTATGTCCTTAGCGATGGCGAAAGCCTGCCGGAAGGCGTGATTGTGGAAGGCCTGACCGAAGACGGGGAAAAGGACGGCAGGAAGATTTACTGGCTTGGGGCAAGACCTGAGACAGCAGAGGATGAGAATCAGACTTTGATTTATCTCACGGTGGACGAAAGGGATAACGAAGTAGATGCTTTCCGCACCAGCCCAGCCATGATCGAAGCCAAAGAGGATGCGATCGATGTTTCTCTCTACCTTTTCCGTGACAGCAAATCTGACCGTATGGGCGAAGAGAAATACAATGTGCTGTTCTTCGATACGCCGGAAGGAAAGAAGAGCCTGGTGAAGGTTGTGACAGACGTGTTGGATGGACGTGACCTGGAGATGCCGCTTACGCTCGAGATCGAACTCCGCGGCCATAGGATTGAAGGTACGGATCTGCCGGTCTACAGCCTTGGCGATCACTTCCTGATCGTAACGGACGGGACCAAAGGGGAAACCTCCCTGTTCGATGGTGCTTATCAGGCAGTTGTGGATGAGGAAGCCTTTGAATCCGACTATATCAGGGTGGAAGGCATCATCGACGGAAACTATAAGATTACGGTCAAGGCTGACCAGCCGATCTGGGCGGAGCGGACCGGAGCAGATTCCGCAGAGGATCTGGAAGGCAATTCCTACATTCAGATCGATGGCAGGTGGGAAGCTGACGAAGAAGCTTCTGAGGTGACCGAGTCTGCCGAAGAGATACCGACTACTGCTGCATAATGACCTGTTTCCGCAGGCTGGCTGAAGCTGTTGGCTCAGCCAGAGTGTGGAACAGCAAATGAAAAAGCCCTGTTGCGGATGGATAAGCTATCCGCAACAGGGCTTTTTCCCGCCCCCATTTCTTCACAAGAGCGCTTGTTGAAAAAACGCGATTCCATATCAAATGGAAAGGCGCCAAAGCCTTGTCAATTGAAGTACGGAGCCTTATAATGGCTTTACGATGGAACCGTATTTGTTTTGTCCTGGCAGGAAGGAGGAGGCAGAGATGGCATTGAAGATTGCTGTCGGCGGAGAAGACTTTGTGAAGCTGCGCAGAGGGAAGGGATACTACGTTGATAAGACAGAATTGTTATTTGATCTGGTGGAGACAAATAATACGGTTACTCTGTTTACCCGCCCCCGCCGTTTTGGGAAAACTCTCACCATGAGAATGATGGAGAGCTTCTTCAGCATATTTATGAAGGATTACGCCGATGTGTTTGAAGGTCTGGCGATCCTGAATCATTCTGAATTCTGTGCGGAGTACAGGAATCGGTATCCCACAGTATTTCTTACCCTGAAGGATGTGGAGGGACGGAGCTTTGAGCTGGCTTATGATAAACTAAAGACCACAATTGCAGATGTATGCAAGAAGCTCTCTTTTCTGGCTGAGGATGAGCGCACTGATGAAGACGACCGCATGCGGTTCAAACGATTAAAGAGCGAAACAGGTACGGAGTCAGATGTCCAGAATTCGCTCAAAACCATTACCCGTATGATGAATGCAGCCTACCAAAAGCCGGTAATTCTGTTAATAGATGAGTATGATGTTCCTTTGGCTAAAGCATATGTCAATGGATTCTATCCCCAGATGCTTGACGTGACCCGGGGGCTGATGAGTACATCACTAAAGACGAACGACTATCTGAAGTTTGCGGTCGTGACAGGATGTCTGAGGATTCCGAAAGAGAGCATTTTTACTGGTGTGAATAACTTTGCTTCCTACTCGGTGCTGGATGAGGATTTTTCGGATGGCTTTGGCTTCACACAGGATGAAGCAGCCCAAATGCTTGCGTCATTTAATCGTTCTGAAAAGATGGAAACCATAAAAGAATGGTATGATGGCTACATATTTGGAAATTCGAAGGTTTTCTGCCCATGGGATGTTGTCAATTATGTTGCTGCCCTGATGAAGAGGGAGAACGCAAAGCCCAGGAATTATTGGGAGAACACCAGCGGAAATGATGCTATAAAAGCTTTCTTCGGCCTGGAGAATGTGGACGTCTCGGATAAATTTGAAACCCTTCTGAACGGGGGAACCATTCAGGAAACGGTAACTAACGCGCTTACCTATGATCAGGCTTATCAATCCGAGAGAAATCTATGGAGCATTCTTCTGATGACTGGTTATGTAACACCCATACAGCGGGAGGATTATGTTGGCGATGAGGGGCAGTGTGAAGTAGAGCTGCGCATTCCCAACAGGGAAATAGCCAGTATCTTTCAAACGGCTGTTGCCGATCACTTTACAGAGAGTGTTGATGAGTCGAAACAGCGAGAATTGATGCGTGCGCTGTGGGATGGGGATGAAAAGAAGGCATCCGAGATTCTTTCTGATTTCCTCTGGCAAACCATCAGTTACCTGGATTACCATGAGGATTATTACCATGCCTTTGTCGCTGGAGTCTTCAAAGGAAGGGGCGGATATGTGGTTTCTTCCAATAAAGGGCGTGGACTGGGAAGACCTGATCTGGATCTGAGGGACAAACACAACAGACGCGCTATGATTATTGAGATGAAGAAAGCTGAGAGTGAGGAGCGGATGGAGTATTGGTGTGAAGAAGCACTCCTCCAGATTGCTAAGGGGCAGTATGCGGATGCTATGGCAGGTTATAAGCAGGTGCTTTGCTATGGCATTGCCTTTTTCCGCAAGAGCGCGTTGGTAAAGAAGCAGCCGTCGTATCGTACCGGTTTATCGGCACATTGAAGCATTGCAGTCCGGTACTGAATCAAAACGCAAACATTTTGTTCGTTTACTATAATAAAGAAATATAAAAGGGACAGGCACTTTGTGAAGTGTTTCGCAAAGTGCCTGTCCCTATTGCATGGCTAGGATTGCCCCGTCCATTAAGGGTAGGCCAATTCTGGAAGGCAGTTTTCCCGATGGAAACCACTCCTTCCGGAATCGTCACTTCCGTAAGACTTTTACAGGTCTCGAAGGCATTGTCTCCGATGCTTTTGATACTGCCGGCAAGCGAAAGCTGGGACAGGTTTTCGAGGTGGTGGAAGGCGCAATTTCCAATATGGGTTACGCCGTTTTCCACCGTTACCTTGGCAATGTGCCTGATCATAAAACCATCCAGAATCCAAACCGGATTGTGGTTTGCCGGGTCATCAAATCTCGTGCCATTGAATAAGTAGAGATAGTCTTCCATGGGTTCCGAACCTGAAATCACTAGTTCCAGACTCATCTCATGGGAATACCCGTCCCAGGTGTCATCGTGGTTGGGGTTATAGAAAGTAAGGCCGTCTGCAGACAAGGGCTTTACCTGGTAACGGACATTGGCTCCACAGCTGCCCTCTGTCAATACCACATTGGTCGTAAAGGGCAGGATCCGGAAGCTGTACTGCACTTCCTCTTTGGCGGTTTCCGCCTTTGCTCTCAGCCGATAGGTTCTTCCTTTATACAGTTTTACGGTGAAAAAGCTATCCGGTGTCAGCAAGGTTTCTCCGTCTGAGGTTGTCGAAGAATAAACTCTTCCGACCTGAATCTCACAGTCATCATTCAGTTCACTGATGCTGGTACGGGTACGGGCATTGGAATTTGCTTTTATGATATACCAGCCGGTATTCATGTTGCTCCCCAGATCACTCAGGGTAAAATCATAAACTCCGTCTCTTCTGATATAGGCCTGATCTGAATAGATGACTGCTTTTTCCCTGGGGTAATGGTGATTTTTCTGGTGTTTTTTTGAGCAGTTTCTCCTTTTTTTGAAAATTATCATATCTGGGGAGATGTGTCAATGGAAACTGTCTTTTGCCTGGATGCTCTGTCTTGTTGTCACTTCATCAGCTTTACTTTTGCCTTTTTTGCATAGAATGCAATTCCATAGACTAATTGCTGTTCATACCCTTCCGGTATAATTCTGTTGTATCCGTTTTTGATGATCTGCGCGATGGCCTTGTCACAATCGGCGTCAAGGTCAGTTTCTGTTCTGGAACGCTTGAATTCCATCAGCAGGATGCTTCTGCTTCCGCGATCCTTCACTCTCAGATCCAGTCTTCCGAGACCGGCTTCATCATTGGAATCGGGTGTATATCCACGGGATGTAAATATCCCATTCAGCATTCCGTGGTAATAATCCTCTCCATAATCGAAAAAGCTGATGGAATTCCAGAGAATCCCTGTGAGCATTTCTGTGGCGGTTTCTTCATCCCTGTTCCACATTGCTGTGATAAAAGCATCCACATACCCGGCATCTAAGGTTCTCTCAAACCTGGCCACCACAGCGTCCTTGAAGATATCGGCAATCTCTGAATTCGGGATACGGAGCTTCATTCTTCCTTTGGACACCGACTTGTCGGCCTTTGACACGTACCCAGTCATAAGCATGACACTCCACAGGTTTTTCTCTGATTCTGAAATCCTGTCGTAGGTCAGTTCTTCGGAAACCTCTTCCGTAATCGTACCACCATTCAAAAGCATTTCGAATTTATCTGAAGCGTCAATCTTTCTGTGGTTCACAAATTCATCCAGGATCTCATTTGAGCTTGTGTTGGCCCAGAAGTTCTGTGGTTCTTCTTCTTCGTCGTAAAGAACGGCCGATACGTAACTGGCCACATCCCAAGGGCAAAACACTTCTGTGTCCCCAAAAATGTATCCATCATACCATTTCCTGAGCAGATCAATCTTGTCGGATAAGCCAAAGGCTTCCAGGAGTTTGACAACCTCATCCTCTGTAAAGCCAAAATACTGGCTGAACTTCCGGTTTGTCACCGAGTAGCAGGCAAAGTTGTTTACCCCCGTAAAGATACTCTCCTTGGAAATTCTCAGGCAGCCGGTCACAACCGCAAATTTCAGATATTCATTTGTTTTCAGCGAGATACTCATGATACCACGTATCACATCAAGCATCTGGGCGTAGTATTCTTTGTTTTTGCTCCCTTCAGCTTTGGCCAGCGGAACATCGTATTCATCGATCAGGAGAATTACCGGTTTTCCGTAGACAGCAGCCATCATGCGCATGATGGTTTTAAGAGAGGCTTTTATATCCTCGACTCCGGCGGTTTCAGCCTTTAGCCTATGGAAAGTCACAGCATCATCCGGATCGACTTTCTTTTCTGCCGAAAGAAAAGAAAGCTTCTTGCATACATCAGCTATGGCCTTTTTGAGCATCTTAAAGGCGGACAGAAAGGTCAATCCTTCCACATCCTTCAGAGAAAGGAAGAGAACAGGATACTGGTTCATCCACTCCCTGCAGAAATCCGGATGATTCATAAGGATCTTCTGGCCTTCGAATACCCTTGTACTGTCTCTGCGGATATCGAAGAAGCTCTCCATCATGCTCATGGTAAGGGTCTTTCCAAAACGCCGGGGGCGAGTGAACAGGGATACCTTGTTTCGGCTGAGAGCTGCCAGTTCATAAAGGATTTCTGTTTTATCGACATAGTAGCCGTCATCTCTGATAAACTGATCAAAGATGTCTGTGCCAAGCACAATCATTTTTTCCAATCGGACGACTCCTTTCAAAAGTTACAACTCCTCTGGGAGGGCTTCCGCTGGGCTTGCCTCTACCCTATGTCAGACAAGGGGGCAGCCTCAGGCGTGTAGAGCTCTCCGAAGTTGCTGAGCCTGGACTGCCATTCCTCCTCCGTCAGCGGTTCGGGGTCCTCCTCATGCGTGTACCGGACGAACCAGGGGTTTTCCGGATCCTTCTGCCCGTCATAGATGAAGCTGACCTGGGGGAAGAGGTCCTTTGTGTTTACATCCAGGCCATAGAAGCTGATTTCAGACATGTCTGCGCCGGAGGAAGCGTCCTCGCGGATGGAAAGGGATCGCCCGCCATGTCCGTAAAGGCTGAAGCGGTCTCTCGCGGCGCCGGAGCAAACATGGGTCACCTGAGAGTCTTCCTGGGCGAAGAGATCGTAGATGACATCCTCCCCTTCATGCATAATGGCCAGCTCCGGATAACCGGCGTATGACACATTCACATAGGCATATCTGACTGTCTCCAGAGGGTTTTCCTCTGTTTCGTAAAGGAAGGCATACAGATAACTGAAGCCGGCAGCTTCAAGAGTCTCCTGATCTGCCTTCTCCTGAAGGAGGGAGGAGAGCTTGTCCAGGGTTTCCCGGTATATGCTGGTATTATCCACCTCATCCTGCGGGATATAGGTACCGTCAGAGGGGAGGAGGGAACCCACAATGTCTGAATCGAGGGCATCGCGGATTTTTCTCCAGTTGTCCATGCTTTCCGGATTCTCCAGATCGCTCTGGACGTCGCTGGGGTAGAGCAGGACGACATCCTTCTTCGAGCCGTCGGAGAAAACGATCTCACCACCTCTTCCGAAGCTGGGGTAGTAGCAGTAATCCGTTTCTTTTTCAAAGAGGGTAATCTTCCCGACAAAGCCGCCGTATAAAGAATGGGACAGCTTCTCATAGAAGGAGACGCCGTCCGGCTCGACTTCGATATCGGCTATGGCTACGATATCCATGGGAACCGAGACGGTAAAATAGTTGCAGGATGCCTGAAAGCGCGCCTGGTTTTCTTCAGAGGCTGGGGCTTTGGACACTTCCTGGTCAAGGGCGTTGTCCAGGCCTTCCGGAGAAAATTCCTCTACGGCAATCTCATCTACTGCTTCTTCTGCCTGGCCCGTATACAGGCCTGCCGTAACTGTCACAAGGGAAATAGAAGCTGCTAATGCCAATAATCTGATCTGTCTGTACTTCATTATGATATCTCCTTCTATTTTTTTCGATGTTTTTGTCATGTCAACTGGAGTCCGGTCACTTCTTTGACATAAGTTTCAGCTTCATCTTTGTTTAAGCCATAACACTCACCTGCTCCGGGAATCAGTACTCTGAACATGGCATATTCTTTTGGATCCAGATCTTTTTTCATCTCCTCTTCTGCTCCTATCTTATCATAGAACGGTTCTTTTATCCACCATTTCCTGATCAGATCCATTCCTTGGTCTCAGCCAAATGCTTCAGCATAAGAGATGTAATTTTTTCGTTACATTTTCGCTTTCCCTTTTGATGGCTCAGGGCTAAAGGCCGGGTTGAGGATCAACAAACGGTAGGGATTAGTTCAGAGCGAATACCCTATAAATTGTCTATGCTTAGTCGAGTAATTCTATATGAGGTGGAGACAGTCGCATTGAATACTATATTAATCTATTTAAACTTCATTGGTATAAATTGGTAAACAGGAAAAATGATGGCGGATGTCCTCTGCCGGCAGAAAAAAACAATACGAAAAATTTCGTTAATAATTCGTTCACATTATAATATTTTGATATTTGTCTGCTAAATTTGCCAAAAAGTCTTGTGATTATGCATAAAATGAGATATAATATACAAGATTATCGGCATACTTTGCCCTTTTCGGGTATAGGGCATGGGATGACATCAAGACTCCGGCTCCGTTGCAAAAGACCGGATGTTTACCTATTCAATATTTTTTCATATCAAGGAGGAGCTTAGTTATGAAGCGAGGAAAGTTGCACCGAGCGATATCCCTGCTGCTTATGATCTGCATGATCCTGCAGCAGACGAGCACGGTCTCGCTGGCGAGCGATATGGATATTTTTACTGGCGCGCCGCAGACCGATACCCAGATCGATATGCGCCCCCAGACATCCGCTGTCGGAGACAGTCAGGATCTGTTTACCAGCGGGACAGGGATGGGGGCTGCTACCCCCACTCCGACGATGACCCCGACTCCTACCCCGACAATGACCCCGACTCCTTCGCCTACACCCATACCGGCGGAGATTCTCGATTTAGAGGTGGATCTCTTTACCTCGGGGGGCGACAGCCTGGGATCGGATGTCGCTACAGACCAGCAAAGCAGTCAGAACCAGAACCTTTCGGAGGATTTGAGCGGCCTTTTTGGCCAGGCTCCTTCTGGTGAGGATGGCCAGGCAATTGAGGATATCATGCCCGAAGAACCGGATCAGATCCCTATCCTTGAGGATCAGGCAGGGGATACTATGCCTTCTGTCCAGGACGAGGTTCCTGTTCTGGAGGATGAAACCCAGGTTCCTGTTCTGAATGATGAAACGGAAAACTCCGCAGCCGACGGTGAGGATATTCTCACGGTCCTTCCCGGGGAGGAGTCTGCCCCCGCCAAGGATGAGTCCAGGGAAGATTCCCTTTCGGACGAGACAGACCAGGAAGAAATGGATGCCAAAGAATCCGAGCCGGTTCAGATCGAACTGCTGGATCTGAAAGATGAAAGCGCTGAGTCTGTCCCTGTCCTGGAGGATTCTGACCTGACAGAGGACCAGGCACAGCCGCCTCAGAAAGAGGAAGTAGATACTACCGAAGCAACAGAAGCTGAGGACGTATATGGCCCGATCTTCCAGGAAACTGAGGCAGAGGCAACGGCTGCTGATGAACGTGAAGATGTGATTACTGTTATTTCCCAGGAAACTCAGAAGGAAAGCTCTGATGAGACGATTGAAGTCCTGGAACCGGAGAATAAGACTGACACTGCGGCTGAGGCAACGGCGGACGCAGAACAGGATGCCCTTCTGACAGGTGACGAGGATGCCGCGGATGATGATCTTTTCGTGGAAACCCAGGGCACTGAAGCCGAAGCAGGACAGCAAGCCGATGTGGCTGAGGAAGAGAAGCCTGCCGGAGAACAGACCCTGGAAGCCGCACAGGAGCTTGATACTGCCGGCAAAGCAGATGAAATAATCGATGTGTTTGAAGCCAGCAGCGAGGCTGAGGATGTGTTCGAAGATACCAGGGAAGCTGCCGAGGGTGATGATTCTGCCGTAAAGGCGGAAGAAGAGACAGACCTGTTTGAGGCCGGCGAGGAGGATGACGCCGCTTCTGAGGATGTCAGGGAAGCCGCCGAGGATACTGCCCCTGTCGGAACGGAAGAGATAGATGTGTTTGCTGCTGGTGACGAGGCTGAGAATGCTGACCAGGAAGCGGATACAGAAGAGAAAGAAGATGTCCAGAAGGACACGGATCTTTTCGAAGGAAGTGCCACAACAGAAGAAGGCCAGGAGAAGGTTGGCTCTAACGATGTGGTTGACGGCGAGGAGGAGAGGGAAGCTGAGGCAAAGGCTTCCGAGCCTGCTGTCGGGATCGACCTCCTTGTCCGTGCGGTGGACGCCGAGGGAAATTCTATTGGCTCTGAATATGATGCCCTGACTCTTCCGGAATTTGAAGGAACCCTGGATCTGACTATGGATCCTGTGGGAGTGGACGTGACGAAGGCAGCTGAGGTAGAAGGAACTAACCGCCTCTATGTCGAGAGCTTTGATTATGACTATGCCACCATCGGGGGAGAAAAGGTTCTGGCCCTGCTGCAGACCAAGGTCTATGAGCAGAAGGCAGAAACGGAGGAAACCGAGAAAGAGGCTGCTGACGCTGGCGTGACGACAGATGCCAAGAATGCTTCCGCAGAGGAAAACGCAGACCAGGCGGCAGAGACTGAAGACGCTGCTGAGACTGCCATGGTAGGCAGTACCGGCGCGGATGTCTTTGCAGCAGGCCAGGATGACACCGAGGATGCAACGGCAGAAGAGATCTTCCAGGCCGGCGCAAGCGATGCCAAGACCGATACCGATACGGACGCTGCAGATCTCTTTGTGGTAGGCAAGACGGAAGATGAGGATGTCTTTGCGGCATCGGATGCATTCACTTATGTATATTCTTACACTACAGACGGACTGAATTTCATCACCCTGGAGGAGAATACGGAAATTCTCCTTCACTATGCGGTGACGGCAAAGAAGACCCGCTATACCTATACGGATCCGAACGTCTATGTCGTGGCCAGCGTGGAAGACCCCGCCGCGATCCCGGACGACGCCAAGTTCCGTGTCACCCAGATTACACCGGAAAGCAACGGCGCTGCTTTTGATGCCTATATTCAGGCCATGAACGACCAGGCAGAGGATATCGCCACCCAGAAGGGGGAGGAGTCTGCCCAGACCTACGACGCGACGAATACCCTGCTTTATGATATTGCCTTCTATGCGCCCAAGGCGGATGAGAATGGGAATGTCATTGAAGGGGAGTTTGTTGAGATTAAGCCTGCAAGCGATGCTGTGAAGGTGAGCTTTCGCTTTAAGAAGGAGCAGCTGACTCAGGAACTGGGGGCGGAGAAGGCAGAGGATATCGCTGTCATTCATTTGCCGGTGGCGGATGAGGTTATGGCAGTAGCAGATAGTACGCAGGCAGCGGTAGAAGAGATCAAAGCTGAGGATGTTACGGCAGAGCTTGTAGGTGACCAGACCGCGAACGTCAAAGGACGGGAGATGGTGGAATTTTTCCTTGATAGTCTTTCTGTTAGCGCAATTGTGAATATAGTGGCAACTGAAAAAGAGGATGACGAGGAAGAACAGCAGGAACAGGCAGGGGATCATATTGTTAATATAAGATTTCTGAATGCTGAAGGCGAAGAAGCTGCTCCAAACCCACCGATATCAAACGGGTATAAGTTACTTGCATACATAAGAGACGGTAATAATAGAGATATTGCGTATACCATACTTGATATAACATGGAATGAAGAAAATGGCGTTACGACAATTTCCATTGAAGATTCGCAGGAATTTACAGGTATTGGTTCTGGTTCCGAAGGACAGTCGATTACCTATAATCCGGAATCAGGGCATTCCATGAGAACTCGTATTTTTAACGGCAATCCATCTGTTTCCTATAATGAAGCTGAAGGAAGAATATCCGCAACAGGAAATGATAACATTACCGGTTACGATTTTGTCAGTAATACAAGAGTTGGAAATTATATTACAAATATTATTGTGCGAGAAGAGAGTCAGAAGATTTTCCGATTGAACGTCAAGGGGGCTGACAAGCTTAGTGTAACCGAGAAAAACTATTTTATTTTAGTTGAGGCAGAACATTCTTCGACAGAACCCACATATGTATTAAAACAAATCAATGTTGGCTCAAATGACAATACAATAATAGTAACAAATGGTGATTGGAAAAAAGCAGATGGTTCTGCTGGTGATAGATTTACCGGAAATGAAGCACTGACTTATTATTTGATAGAATCGTCTGAGATTCCTTCGCTGGCAGAGGCTATTAATGGCGAAAAATATGGTTCCGGGGATAAGATCGTCGGCACACCATGTGACTTTAATTACATTACGCGAGTCAGAAATGATGATGTTGGACAGATAGAGATAACAGATTATCTGGAAATTAGAGATACGGAAGACTTCTTATCTGAGCTTATGGGTCAAGCTTTGTACTATGGAATTGTGGCAGACAAAATTGATCAGTACGGCCATTTACAGACTAATTTCGCAGTTAATGAGTATACAACGGGTTTTGATACTTCAGATCGTTATGTTAATTTTGATAATGTGCGCCCTGATCTTGCGTCAAATCCTGGGACTCTTGCTATAGGAAAAATTGCAGATGGTAAGATCTTAAACATTTCAATCGAAAATAGAATTGGAGCAATTCCAATCATTATTGATAGCAATGACGCAGATCAGATAACGGAAGCTCACACGATTACTAAAACAGAATATGAAGCATCCGGAAAAGGTGAGAGTAACTTAAGGCCAGCTGACAAAATGTTGAGACTTGAGACACCTCCTGGTAAAAGTGAACCCGAGGACGTGTATGTATATAATTATGCCGATGCAGAAAAGATTCAGCTCCGTAATACCGAAAATGATTTTACAGACGTTGTCTTATTTAAAACAAGCGGAGATCAGATAAGAGATCAGATAGTAAATCCGATAATTAATGATATTACCGGGAAGTCCCAAAAACTTGCCGAGCATCCTACTGTGAATGCAGAATGGTGGGGAATTGATACAACAGGTCTTCCGGATTATGAAGTGATTTATGTCAATGGTAACTCGATGGTTGATAAATTTGGTATTGCTCAGAATGATGACCATGCTGGATGGGATCGGTCTGGCGTCATAAAAATACTTGAGCATCAAATTTTGGTTATCAATTATCCTGAAAATGACTACGTCGGGATTAGAGGTTTTCAATACAATTTATATTCCAAAGATACTGATGGCAACCTACATGAAATACTAAATGGTAATACAGAGCCTGCTTGGGACACGAGAACAGAACAAGCAGCACAACTTACAAGGGAACAGAATGACAAGATAGCTACAATAGCTGAGCATCTCATTTGGAATATTCCCAATGCGACTCAAGTTAATCTTCATGAATCAGCTGGTGTAGTATTAGCCCCGAAGGCTAACGTAAATATTAAGCAGACTGCTTCTGGCTGGCTGGTGTCTGGTCAGACTGTTACAGTCGAGTATGTTGGCTGGGCTACTGAGTGGCATGGCGTCTATAAAGGAATGCCAGGTACAGAAAAGTCTACAATCAACCTGGGCAAAAAGGTTGATGGAATTTCAGCAAATAGTTCTGAAATATTTGATTTTGGCATCAAACAATTGTACGACATCGATAATGAACAGCCTGTTTGGATCCCGGTGACTTACAGAGATCCTAAGACAGGTCAGAATGTTACAATTAACTCAGAACAGAATATCGGAGCAAATATCACCTTCACAATTCCGGCTCCGGTGGGTAACACCATAAATGGTGAGGAAAATGTGATTATTTATCGGATCACGGAAGACGCTGCTGTCTCGAATGATACATCATATAAACTCGATAATAGTGAATTTTATGTACGAGTTACCTTCCAGAGTGTTAATGCTTCTTTTGATGTTACTTCGAATGTTGCCATTGTAAACTATTACCTTACTCTAGAAGATGCACTTGCACAAACAAATCCACAGACAGCGACCTTAACATTTGAAAATAAAAAGATGCCGGTTCTGGCACCAAAGATAACTAAGAGGCTTGTTTATGAAAGCAATCCAGGTAAAGAAGTCAGAAACCTGTACTGGCCTTCAGATGGTTTTACTTATGAGATAGAATTGATCGACGGAGATCCAGACGCTGTTGTTATGCCTGATAGTAATAAGGCGACAGCTACAGTATCAAGCAATAAAATTGCCCAATTTGAAGAAATTGGTTTTATGGCACCAGGAACTTACAGGTTCAGAATAAAAGAGGTTGTACCTTCCATAAAACAAAGAGTTCGTATTGGAAATGATGAAGATGGTTATACTGAGTATGATATTGATTACATTACAGACCCTGTATATTTAACAGTAGGAGTACGAGAGCAGAATGGATTAAAAGTTATCAGGAATGTAACATATGTATATGGCGATGAAACATATAGAGCCGGTGATGTGAACGGAGCCGATAATTTGTCCGTTTTGCACACAAATACGATTCTTGAGCCACGAATTGAGGAGGAATTGCAAGGGACAAAAACACTTTTAAACAGAGGATTTCAGGATGGTGACGAGTGGACATTTACTGTTTCTGCTTCTTCATCCAGCCCCAAGGTGGATGCTCCGTGGCCGACGATTATGGTAAACGGGAAGGAGATGGAACTGAAAAAAATCACCATCAAAATGAAGGAACCGGGTACAAATGCTGGCTCAATTGATAAACTGTACGTAAACGATACTGAAGTTAACGTATCGAATGCTAATGTGGTTGTTACAGTGTCGGATAATTCAGTGGCATTTGATTTCGGCAATATCGTTTTTGGCAAAAACCATGTTGGGAATACTTTCTACTATACTGTGACAGAGAGCGGAGATGTCGACCATGTCGACAATGACACAAGAGAACACAATCTCACTTGTTCTGTATATGAGAATAGTGATGGCATTCAAAAGGTTTCCGTATATAGTGATGCCGCTTTTGATTTCGTCAATACTTATTATGTAGAACCAACAACTACGAAGATTGAGGCCAGAAAACGCGTCACAGGCCGGGGAGCTAATTATCCGTTGAACGATGATGAGTTTTCCTTTGCAATAGAAAAGGTTAGTTCTGTTGACCCGGAGGGAAATAATATCCCGGATATGAACACAGGGGATGTATTATCAGCCGCCAATGACGAGGAAGGAAAAGTCAGTTTTGATGGTTTATCTTATTCTCAGGCCGGGACTTATATATACAGAATAAGTGAGACATCCACCGCAGGAAATGGTATCACACCAGACACGAATACCTACCTGGCTGTCGTAAACGTGACAGATTTTCAAACGATTGTAGATCCATCTCTCGGCACGGAAAGAGAACTTCAATTGGGTCATCTGAGTGCAACTGTCACATATTACAAAGACAATGTTTATGGAATTGTACCACAGAATAAGCTCGTCGATGATGAAGGAAGGGATACAATTCCACAGTTTGATAACCAGTATAAGGCTTCAACTTCCGTTGTTCTGGAAGGAGAAAAAACAATCACGGGACGTGACTTTACAGGAGTGACTCCTTTGAAACTTGTCCCGGATCAATGGACGTTTACGATTAAACCTGATCCAAGTGATGCAGCAAGTGCTGATGCCCCTCTTCCATCTTCGAACAGTATTCCTGTAACAGCGACAGAAGGGAGAACAGCGTCATTTCACTTTGGAAATATTGATTTCGATGAGACAGATATAGGACATACATATCATTATATCGTAACAGAATCGGGAGAAGTCCCGAATGTTCAGAATGATAGTGCGGTTCACAAAGTAAGTGTGCAGATTAGTGATAACGGCAATGGAACACTTAAAGCAGATGTTTCTGTTACCAATAATGGAATAACATCAGAGGATAAAAAGCTGAAATTTGATAATACCTATACGGCAAGTGATGTTTCCATTAGTCTTGATATCACCAAACATCTGGAAAACCGTAAGTTTAAAGAAAGCGATACATGGAACTTTAGTTTGGCAGAGGATGAAGAACGCAATTCGGGCAATGAGAGACAAACTCCTATGTCTGGTTCAACATCGTATACGTTGAATAATCTTTCTGACAGTGACGGAAATGACAAATCCTTTACTGCGTTTGGACCAATCAATTACACTCTTGAGAATGCTGGAGAAACATATTATTACCGCATTACCGAGACAAATACGGGTAGTGCGATCGATGGGGTCACCCTTGACACGGTGAATACGAATGCCCATCTGCTCAGTGTTAAGATTGAGGATTTAGGTAATGGAAATTTAAGGGCTATCACAACTTATTCGGATAATTCTTCCTCCACAAAAACATCATCAGATACCAGTGCAAGTGGCGGAGGATCTGAAAAGTTCACAAACACCTTTGACGCTAAAGGAGAATTCTCGCTAACGGGAACAAAAATACTGCTGAACAGGGATTTAAAAATCGGTGATTCCTGGAGCTTTACCATTTCCGCCAATACGACTGACACCCCTCTGCCTCCAGTGGCAAAAAGAACCCAGTGGGTTACACCGACACAAGAGTGGTTTGACTCTTTGGGAGAAGGCGCAGATCGTAACAGGCAGACTTTCATGTTTGATGACATTACCTTTACCAAGGATGATGCCGGAAAAACATTCACTTACACCATTACTGAGAGCGGAAACGGGGACGGTGTAGAGAATGATACAAAAGTACATACCGTCGAAGTGACTCCCGCATACAATTCGGCGACAGGTGAGGTGACGGTTCCGTTAGATAATGTAATTTATTATGTTGACGGAGTACGCACTAATAGTGGTTTAACCTTTACTAATATATATCACGCAAGCGGACAGGCTAAGCTGAATGGAACGAAGGAACTGCAGGGTCGTACCTTTAAAGCCGGGGATAAATGGACATTTACTGTTACAGCGGAAGAAGGAGAAGATGGCGCTGGCCCGCTTCCGGAAAACAGTAATGTCATAATTTATCCTGAAAGTGGTAATGAATATACGTGGTCCTTCCTGCCGATTTACTTTACTGAAGCACATATCGGTAAATCGTATATCTATACAGTAGCTGAATCCGGAAATGTCAGCGGGGTGACACCCGATGTCAACGCAGATGTTAATTCCGCTGATTATGGAAAGACGCTTGCACCGGGGTCTCACCAGGTCAGAGTGTCTGTCACCGACAATTCAGATGGCACCTTAGAGGTTGATGTCACGCCTTATTCGAGCACTGGTGATGAAAACGCTTTAGGACTCACTTTTACCAATATGTACAAAGCTGAAGCGGATCTTTCCTTTGCAGGGACTAAATCTATAACCGGGCGTTCCTTCCAGACAGGCGATACTTGGAAGTTTACGATTGAAGGCGAAAATGACGATACTACCAGTTCAAAACCGGCTCCTTTGCCAGAAAATCAAACTGTCATTATTACACCGGAATCTGGTAATGTTGCAACGATTAGCTTTGCTCCTGTCAAGGTAACTCAGGACGATATTGGAAGTTATACTTACACTATTAAAGAAGAGAATGTAAACAGCAATATTCCGGGTGTAACATTAGACAGCGCGGAGCATACTGTTAAAGTGACTATTGCAGATAATCTTGATGGTCGTCTTGCCATTACACAGACCTACAGTGACGGAGCTAATGGTTTTGCCTTTACCAATGCCTATAATGCTTCAGCCGTTGCCCAGTTTGGAAATGGTGTCAAGCGAATTGAGAACAGAGCCTTTAAGAAAGATGATAAATGGTCATTTGTTGTGACAGGGGAGAAGATCAATGACTCAGAAGCGAACGTGCCTCTTCCTGATCCCTCAAGGGTGACAGTTGAGCCGACACCAGGAAACACTTCTGTCAGCATACCATTTGGTGCTATCAACTATACCCTGGCAGATGTAGGAACATATGTTTATACTGTCACCGAAGAAGGTGAAATAGCAGGTGTTCAGAATGATACAAAAACACACACTGTGACTGTTGTCGTTAAGGACAAGCAGTCTCTGACCTCTGAGGAGCTTGCAGAAGCAAATGAGGGCAAGGAAGAGTCTGAAAAGATTAGCGCATTAAGCGATGGGAAACTGTATGTTAAGATTACGGAAGGTAATAGTAGTTCAGACACTGGCCTGAGCTTTACCAATACCTATGGCGCGGAGGGAGAATTGAAACTCTCCGGAGATAAGCTGATCACAGGACGATCATTCCAGTCCGGAGATGAGTGGAAATTTACGCTTTCTCCCGTCGGGACTGATGAGGTTCCTGTTAATGAAGTCCCGATGCCCTTACAGGAAGGACGCGAAGATTCCATTAACCCTGCATCTGGGAATACAGCACCCTTTGAATTTGGTACGATAAAGTATACTAAAGCGGGTACTTATACCTATAAAGTGACAGAATCCGGCAGTGAAAGCTTAAAGAACGAAGACGGGACCGGTATCACCAATGATACAAAGGAACATACGATTGTCGTTACCGTTACAGATGATAATCAGGATGGTAAGCTGACAGCGGTGCCTGAGTATTATGTGGATGGTGAAAAAGTGTCACCGCAGGTTCTTCGGTTTACGAATGAGTACACTTCTGTTGGTGAATTGACTTTCGCAGGGTCAAAAAAGATGACGGGCCGTAATTTCAATGAAAATGACGCTGATGCCTGGAATTTTACGGTTACATCTAATGATCCGGCTGCACCGACACCAGCTCCATTAGAAGAGAATGTATCTTCCTTAGCGATTAATGGCAGCACTACCAATACTGCTGAGATCAACTTTGGGAAAATTACTTTTACCCAGAACGATGCAGGAAAGACATACGTTTACGCTGTGAGGGAGGAGAATGCAGAAGAAGTCAGGCCAGGAGTGACAAATGATAGTGCCTCTCATATGGTTTATGTTACTCTGGCAGATGATGGTAAAGGTAAGATTACTCCGACATATGTATATGGTGACGGCTCAAAACTGAGCTTTACCAACACGTATGAAACAGATCTGGACATTGATCTATCGGTAATAAAGAGCCTGGATAAGCGTGATCTTCTTGCTTCGGATACATGGACATTCACGGTTTCAACAGAAACACCGGGTGCTCCATTACCGCAAAATACCGAAGCTATCTACGTAAAGGATGAAGAACTGGAAGGGAAGACAGACACAGTCAGCTTTGGCAATATTACCTTTACGGAAGCGGACGCTGGAAAAACATATACCTATCGCTTCAAAGAATCCGGGAATGTGTCAGGCGTGACAAATGATACGAGAAAGCACACTGTCGAGATTACGGTTAATGATGACGGAGAGGGAAATCTCTCTGTATCAAAGGTATATAAGATCGGCAATAGCAGTGTAGAGGAAAACGAATTCGCCTTTGAGAACAAATATAGTGCTGCAGGAAACATTGCTCTTTCAGCAACGAAAGAAATTGAAGGTCGTGAATTCCAGGAAGGAGACAAGTGGAAGCTTGATATTGAGTCTGTAGATGTTCTTGGCTTGGATGGGAATTCCCTGGAGGAGACCACCGATAAGCTCCCAAGTGCAGCGGTTAACGGAGCAGTCGATATCGTTGTTTCCAGAACCAGTTATGCAATAGGGAAGTCATCTCAGAATGTGAGACTCGGAAACCTGACTTACTCTTTGGAAGATCTCAAAGATAGTGAAGGCAATTACCTGAACGGCATAATATTCGTTTATAAGGTGAGTGAGAATGCGGACGTTAAGGTTGATGGTGTTACAAATGAAGATGCCGTAAGGTATGTTTATGTCACTGTCAAAGATACGAACAAGAATGGAACACTGGATGTAACAGTCGATTATCGGGAAGAACAGAACCTGACAGCAGAAAGTCTTGATCCTGAACGAGGATTGGTGTTCGTCAACACTTATTCAACATCAGGCGAGCTTGAGCTGAAAGCGGTTAAAGAATTGATTGGCCGTCCCTTTAAGGAGAACGACGAGTGGAAACTGAAGGTGTCATCTAATTCAGAAGATGCACCTATGCCTGAGAAGGCAGAGATTACCATTTCTCCTTCTGAAAATGAGATCGGTACGAATAATCTCGTGGAGGGAAGCTTTGGTAAAATTGTCTTTGATCTTTCAGATGTCGGCAGAACCTATGTATATACTATAACAGAGTCAGGACAGATAGCCGGCGTTGCGAATGATGTCGACACTACAGCTATCCACACAGTGACGGTCAAAGTAAGCGAGAAGCTGACTGGCGGGAAAAAGACAGGCGAGCTGGATCTGAATGTCACGTATGGATCGGAAAACGCCTTAACATTCCGGAATGAATATACCGCTAAGGGAAGTCTTCCTCTGAACGGAAAGAAGATTATCACAGGCGGCAGAGATATTTCTCAGGGAGATGTATTCGCTTTTACCATCACCGATGAGAAACTGGATGGTAATGATCAAGCATCAGACACAAAAGAATATCATACTGTTTCGGAAGCGAATACAGGTAAGATCGCCCAGGAGCTTTCCTATTCCCTGACCGATGCGGGAAGGCATCGTGTGACAATAGAGGAAGACCAGGATCAGGCTGACCAGTATGAAGCAATTGGTGTTACGATCAGCTCAGAGCCGCTTGTTTTAGAGTTCGTAGTAGAAGACAATGGTGACGGAACCCTGGCATTTAAAGATCAGAAGGTCAATGGCAGTGAAGGGAATGTGACGGGTCTCTTTACATTTGAGAATACCTATTATGCGGTTAATGACGCGGCCGCTGCCATTACAGCCCGGAAGACTTTGCTGTATCGTGACGGAAAAGACTTACAGGCAAATGAATTTGCCTTTGAGCTGGAGGCGTTTGTACCGGAAGAGGATGACACCCTGTATTCCACGGATGCCATTCTTCATACCGAGAACAGCAACCCGGTAAAACGCACCGCGAAGAACAACGCAAGTGGATCAGTTACATTTACGAACCTGAAATATAGTCAGGTTGGTACTTACTACTATAAACTGCGCGAGACATCAGAGAGCATAAACGGTATCGAGGTTTCGACGGCAGAGTATATCGTAAAGATTGTTGTTAAGGATGACCTGAATGGAAGCCTGTACGCAGAGGAGCCGGTATATTACCTGGCAGCGCCTGATACCGAAGGAAGCTACGAAACTGTCTCCCAGGCTGAATTTGTGAATACCTACGATGCATCCGGCAGTACATCGATCGATATCACCAAGCAGATCGAAGGCCGTGAATTTAAGAAAGGTGACGAATGGACATTCACGCTGACGGCACTGGATGGCGGTCCGCTTCCCAAGGATGCGGAAGACAACATTGTGGATACGGTTACCGTAAAACCGGAGTCCGGGACAGAGATTACAGCAAGCTTTGGGGACATTGTCTATACCCTTGAAGACAGTGGAAAACATTACACCTACCTGATCTCAGAATCCGGCACTGTTGACGGAGTCACCAATGACCAGAACGCCCATGCAGTGACAGTAGAGGTATCGGATGAAGAGCATATAGGATACCTGACATGTAAAAAGACCTACAATGTATGGGATACGGACGGGACGGCAAAAGACTATAAAGTTTCGGAATTCTTCAAGAATATCTATGGGGCAGAAGGCAGCTTTAAGCTTAACGGCCTGAAGAAGATTGAGGGAAGAGAGTTTGTCAATGGTGATTCCTGGATCTTTACGGTTGCCGGCTCCGAGGGCGCACCTATGCCGGAGCGTTCGACCGTAGAGATCAATCCGCAGGTCGGAACGATTACACCAATTGATTTTGGCGAGATCAGGCTATCTCTTGCGAATGCCGGAAAGACTTATACCTATACTGTGACCGAGTCTGGAAATTGCGCCGGTATCGTAAATGATGGCGGAACTTACACTGTTACCATCAAGGTTTCGGATGATGGGAATGGGAAGGTCTTTGTCGCTGATGCGGATAAGAGTTTCACTTACAATGATACGGTAAGTGGCGAGAATAATGTATCGAAGGAGGCAATGGTCTTTACTAATAAGGCTACAGTAGCCAGGTTCAGTAAGACCGATATCACCGGAGAAGAAGAGCTTGCCGGCGCTCATCTTGTCGTTCTGAATGGGCAGAAGGATGAAGTAGAGCAAGCTGGTGTCGATGCGGCTTCTCTCGAGTGGGATTCCGAAAAAGGAGTAATCCATGAGATTGTCGGTCTGGCGGCCGGAACCTATTATCTGAGGGAAACTGTTGCGCCTGTGGGCTACTATGCCATTTCTACGGATGTGGAGTTCACGGTTGCTGCTGACGGAACTGTGAAGGCGAAGACAGAAGGAAATAACAAAACTGTTAGCGTAAAGAATGAAGATGACGAAGAGATCGATTCTTATAATGTTATCCTCATCAAGGACACCGCATTAGCGTTCTACGTGAATAAGAAGCTCCTTGGCGGAGGCGAAGAAATCAACGGTGCTAAAATCGAGGTCTATCACAAGGCGGACATTAATGACGACGGCAGTGTGCGTAGTGGCGCCACACCGGTAGATTACTGGGAATCTGAAGTGGGTAAAGACCATAACTTTGGCCCGGCACTTACCGCTGGTGAGACATATGTCTTGGTGGAAACCGTAGCACCGCAGGGATACGCTTATTCCTCCAATATCGAATTCACGGTGGAGAAGAATGGCAGTATTACCATCTCTAAGGATGCTGCCGGAAATACTGTTTCGTCTGAGGATGTTACCGAAGGCGAAGGGGAGAGTGCTTCAACCAGGAAAGTTTATCTCGTAGAAGATTCTCTGCTGCATTTCGTCGTATCCAAGACAGATGTCGGCGGAGGAAATGAGCTTCCCGGCGCAACGCTGGTCGTCTATGAACTGGATGCGAATGGAGAGACAATAAAGGAAGCGGCATCCTGGATATCCAGTGAAGAAGAGAAGAGGCACGATTTCGGTAAAGATCTGGAGGCTGGAAAGTCCTATATGCTTCGTGAGACAGTAGCTCCTGAAGGCTATGGCAGAATTACTACCGATATCGAATTCACTGTGGAAAAAGACGGCAGCGTTACGACAGGCCTCAGGAAGGCGGACAGCAAGGATGAAAATGGCAATACTGTTTACCTGGTAGAGGATGACGCAATCCACTTCACCATCAACAAGGTGGATGCCGGAAACGGCGAAGAAGTGGAAGGCGCCGAGATGTACCTGTACAAGGAGTCTGACCTTGATGAGGACGGAAACCTCAAAGAAGACGCGGAAGCGGTAGACAACTGGACATCCAAGAAGGATGAGACGCATGACTTCGGCGGCAAGATGGAAGCGGGCGTGGCGTACGTGCTCCGTGAGGAGAACGCCCCCACTGGCTACGGGAAGGTGACGACAGACATCACGATCAGTGTGGCGGAAGACGGCGCCGTGACAGCCTCCATTGAGGGGACGAAGGACAAAGACGGAAACACCGTTTACCTGATCGAGGATGATGCGCTCCACTTCACCGTGAACAAGGTGGATGCCGGAAACGGCGAAGAAGTGGAAGGCGCCGAGATGTACCTGTACAAGGAGTCTGACCTTGATGAGGACGGAAACCTCAAAGAAGACGCGGAAGCGGTAGACAGCTGGACATCCAAGAAGGATGAGACACATGACTTCGGCGGCAAGATGGAAGCAGGCGAGGAATACGTGCTCCGCGAGGAGAACGCCCCCGTTGGCTACGGCAAGGTGACGACAGACATCAGGATCAGCGTGACGGAAGACGGCACTGTGACAGCCTCCATCGAGGGGACGAAGGACAAAGACGGAAACACCGTTTACCTGGT
>JAFWGA010000014.1 GCA_017515325.1 Blautia sp. | reverse complement strand
CCTCAAGATGAGATTTCCCATTCGAAAGAAGTAAGACCCCTTGAAGACGACGAGGTAGATAGGGCAGGGGTGGAAGTGCAGCAATGTATGGAGCTGACTGCTACTAATCGGTCGAGGGCTTGACCTTAAGGAAGGCTTGCCTGGCGGAAGATTCTGCCGGGAAAGAATTCCAGCTTGATTCAGGAATAACACGTGTGCAGTTTTGAAGGTACAGAACAAAGAGCGCTTACCGGCGTATTGCCTGGGAAGCGCTCTTTTTCTTTTGTTTGGCGAAAGGAGATTTGCTTATATGGCTCGCTTCCTGTGCTTTGTCGGTGAGACGTTGATAAGCCTGCCTTCTTATGGTATAATAAGTGAGATTGAAATCTAAGATAAAAAGTGTACCTTGCTTTCAACAAAGGGGGGTGAGGATACGAAGAAGAAACGTGCAATGTCCAGGAAAAGACAAAAATCCATGGCGGAGAAGATGTCTAATCCAAAAGCTCCGAATGTTATCCGAAATGCAAAGGATAGCGTTTTCTGCGATTTGTTTGGGAAGCCTGAATACCTGATTCAGCTTTACAGATCCCTCCACCCGGAAGACAAGAAGGCGCAGGAAGAGGATTTGACGATTGTCACGCTTACGAGCGTTTTCTTGAAGGAGATCTATAATGATCTTGGGTTTATGATAGGTAACAGGCTGATCGTCCTTCAGAAAAGACATTTCGGGGATGGAGAATAGCCCCGTAGATCTTGAAGTTAAGGTGATCTATGATTCTGCGGAAGGAGATATCCTGAACCAGTATATTGTGTTCTCCAAGGTCTTTACGGAGCAGTATAAGCTCTATGGGAAGAGCCAGAAAACCATTGATGAAACTTTCCGGATTTGTCGGGATAGAAATGTCTTACAGGAGTATCTGAAGCATGAGGAGGTGGCAGCCGTTATGTATAAGTTCATGGATCAGGAAACTGCTTTGAAGAAAGCTTTGAGGACGGAGAGGAAAGAAGGAAGGCATGAAGGAAGACAGGAAGGAAACCGCCTGCGCCTTGAGCATGACGCAAAGGGCATGTATAGAAAAGGAATGAGTCCTAAGGATATCGCGGAGATTCAGGAAGTCCCTGTGGAAGAAATCGAGAAGATACTTGGATTGCGGCTGGCCTAGTTCCTGAGTCAGACACGAATATAAGCCTCCGGCAGGATGCTATAAAATGTCTTACAGGAGAATCTGAAGCATGAGGAGGACATGTTAAGCGACTATAAATATTGTCATTAGTGATTAAATGCGCTAATATATACCCATGGAGGAAATGAGTGTCATGAGAAAAGACGCAGAGAATCTTACTTTGCTTACGGACCTGTATGAACTGACAATGATGCAGGGCTACTTCAATCAATCGACGAAGCAGACGGTAGTCTTTGATATGTTTTACCGGAACAATCCCTGCGGAGGCAGCTTTGCCATCTGTGCCGGTCTGGAACAGTTGATTGAGTATATCGAAAACCTGAAGTTTGAAGAAAAGGATATTGCCTATCTCAGAAGCCTGAACCTTTTTGAAGAAGACTTCCTTGACTATCTGGCAAATTTTCGTTTTACCGGTGATATCTATGCCATTCCTGAGGGGACAGTCATCTTTCCCCGCGAACCCATGGTCAAGGTAGTTGCCCCAATTATCGAAGCCCAGCTGGTGGAAACCGCCATCCTGACCATCATAAATCACCAGAGCCTGATTGCTACCAAGGCCGCTCGTGTTTGCTATGCAGCCAAGGGGGACGGTGTCATGGAATTCGGCCTTCGCAGAGCCCAGGGTCCTGATGCCGGGATCTATGGGGCCCGTGCGGCGATGATCGGCGGCTGCATCGGAACCTCCAATGTACTGACCGGACAAATGTTTAACGTACCTGTCCTGGGAACTCATGCTCATTCCTGGATCATGAGCTTTGCCGACGAATACACTGCCTTCAAAACCTATGCCCATCTGTATCCTAACGCCTGTATCCTGCTGGTGGATACCTATGATGTACTCAAATCCGGTGTACCTAACGCCATCCGGGTATTTGAAGAGATGAGGCAGGAAGGAATTCCCTTAAAAAGATATGGGATTCGGATTGACAGCGGGGATCTGGCCTATCTTTCCAAGGAAGCCTATAAGATGCTGGCAGCGGCAGGCTTTGACGATGCTGTAATCTCTGCCTCCAGTGACCTGGATGAGCACCTGATCGCCAGCCTGAAAGCCCAGGATGCCAGAATAAATTCATGGGGAGTGGGAACACGTCTGATAACATCTGACGATAACCCAGCCTTTGGGGGGGTGTATAAGCTGGCAGCCGTGAAGGATCCTCAGACAGGAGCGTTTATTCCCAAAATCAAGCTGTCCGAGAATACGGAAAAGGTGACGAATCCGGGAAATAAAACGGTCTACCGTCTTTACAGCAAATCCACCGGCAAGATTAAGGCAGACCTGATTTGCCTGGCAGATGAAAAGCATAATCCTGAAGAAACCATGGTGATATTTGATCCAATCGACACATGGAAAAAGACTAAGGTTCTGGGAGGAACCTATGAGATGCGAGAGCTCCTGGTACCGGTCATCAGCCAGGGAAAGACAGTATACACCTCTCCTTCTGTGATGGAGCTGCGGGAGATCTGCGCGAGAGAGCAGGCAACTCTCTGGGACGAATCCCGCAGATTCGCCAATCCCCAGAAGGTCTACGTGGATCTCTCCCAAAAGCTGTATGATATGAAGATGAGTCTGATGGAGGAAATGAGTGAGCGCAGGATGGAGGAAATCTGAGACGAAAGGATAACTGGTCAGGTCAGCAGCTCGCACTTGCTGCGAGCTGCGTATGAGACAGAATGGGCAGTGAGCAGAAGTCTCGTTTCCATTGCGACGATAGGAGCCGCACCTTCTGCCGTAATCATGAAGCATACAGTGCTGAGAAGTTACATGAAAGGATGAAAATGGGAGGCTATACGATGAAGAAAGCTTGGTATTTTTTGGGCGCTGCAGTTCTCTGTGCGTTCATCTTGAATCCATACAGCGCAATATCCAAAGCTGAGACACAGGCAGTTTCCGACAGCAGCATTGAGGCAGCAAAACCACAACCGCAGGACAGCACCTTTTCCTATGTCCATGATCCAAGAACCAATCCCAAGGCAATGGAGGATATCATAGAGAACAGCGATGCGGTATACGGTTTTTCGCCCGATCCGGAATCCGAACGTCTGGGTCCTTATGCGGATTATGACTGGACTGATCCGGAATTTGTGGCAAGCGCCCAAAAGGAGCGCAGGGCTTATCATGAATCAATGGATTCTATGACGGACATCCTCTATCGGATGAGAGAGGAAGGTGCGTCGATGGAAGAGATGGCCAGAGCTGTTTCAGATGAGCGGAACCGTTTGCGGCTTGAATCCTAAAATGATGATCCGGAAGGGTTGGCAGCGCCAGGGAAAGCAATCTGAAAACATATGGGCATGAAGAAGG
This sequence comes from Blautia sp., assembly GCA_017515325.1. Taxonomy (GTDB): domain Bacteria; phylum Bacillota; class Clostridia; order Lachnospirales; family Lachnospiraceae; genus Blautia_A. The sequence goes on along the minus strand of JAFWGA010000014.1, from coordinate 28,216 downwards.
ACCGACTCCGGACGAACTGTTTGAGAAATACGGATCCTGGACGGCTGTCCTGCAGAAAGCCTTTAGTCCGAATATGGGAATGGATGCCTGCTGCGGATTGTACGATGAGTATTATTGGCTTTATATAGAAATTGGTTATGTGGAATCGTGACAACAGAAGCTATACGGCTCGCTTTAGTATCTGATGAGTGAAAGACAAGGCTCCCGACCACCGGTGTTTGTGACGCCGATGGCCGGGAGCTTTCTTATGGCAGGGGCGCTGAAAGGAAGATGTCACCTGACGATGACCTGCGCCCCGCTGTGGGGTCGAGGTGCGGCTGCGCCTCCCTCTAACCTATTGGTATTCTTTTTAGTTCTTGGACATCTCCTTCTCCAGAAGGCGGAAGGAATAATTCAGGTACAGGACCTCCTCCGGATCATCCAGATCAGATTCCAGCAGGAGCTTGATCTTGTCCAGACGGTAGAGAAAGGTACTGCGGTGAATAAAAAGCTTTTTGGCTGTACGCATGGCGTTCATCTGCTCATCCAGATAGACCCGCAGCGTTTTCATATATTCTGTGCCCTGTTGAGCGTCGGATTCCTGAAGAAGCCGCAGCCTTTCGTGGATCAGCATATAGCCGGGGAGACGCCTGGCAGACTGCTCCAGAATATAGGGAAAGGCGATTTCCTGGAAATGATGGATCCATAGATATGGATTCATACGGCTGCCGACATCCAGAGCGATCTGGGCCTGCACATACTGCCGCCGAAGATCACCGTGGCCGGCCATGACCCAGCTGTAGCCTGCCTTTAGAAAGCTTTCCCTGATGAAATACTTCAGCTTGCCCTCCAGAGCCTCAAGACCTTCCGCCTCCGGCCCAAGGTTGAAAAAAGTGACAATCTCATCATGAAAAGGAAAGCTGCAGGCTCCGGGATAGTTTTTTTCCATGTAGGCGCAGATAGCTCCGACGGTCAGATTTACCTGATCCAGGTAAGTGATCTGGAAGACCAGACAAAGGTAACGAGAGGCGGCACTCCAGCCAAAGGTCGTCAGCTGGCGGCTGATCTCGGTGTAGTCGGCGGTCCGGTCCGTCAGGATACGGTTGAAAATGCGGCGCAGACTGTTATTGCCATCCTCTGTGATTCTTTCCTGGTGATAGACGGCATAGCGCAGATAAGGGGCCAGCAGCTGCACCAGGCAGCGATCCCCCTCCGTCAGCTTTTTTCCATGCTCAAGAACGATGAAGCGATAGCGGCAGGCATCCTTATCCCAGAGATTCATATTCAGGGAACGATAGCCGGTAATATACTCCGGATACAGGATAACCTCCCGTGAGGATTGCATTTGATTGTATGCCGGATCATGCTTCAGGGCATTGACGTATTCCATGTTAGCCCAGTCCCGGGAAAAGATTCTGGCTCGCTCCGGCAGAGATTCTACACCGACCTCTTCCTTAAGGCGGAAATCCGTCCCCATGATGCACAAAGGATTGGAAAAAAGAGAATGAGATGCCACGAGATATTCCCGGACGCTTCCGCGTCGGTTCCGGATCTGCTCCAGAGTCTCCTGCCATTCATCAAACCGGTCGAAAATTTCCTGGATACAGTTCATGATTGAGGCAGTCGATTCCTGGGTCCGGATCATCAGAAAGGGGATGTCTCCGGAAAAAGGGTTATCTTCCTCGATGGAAAGAAGGACAAGACAGGTATCCGCCTCATGAAGCGGAATAGAATCAGCTTCTTCCGCCCGGGCGATGAGAAAATGATTGCCCGGATAGGGCTTTCCTTTTTCATAGAGCAGAGGACGGCCGAAAGCCTGGGCACCGGACAATAAACCTGTTCTGGCAATAAAATGGGCAGTTTCAAGCTGCTCCAGAAGGAGGGAAGGTGTGAGCTTCATAGTGGGGAACCTCTATAGCAGGAAGGCTTTCGCTGCCTCGGCGGCGTCAACCGCTGTTTCCGTATAGACATCAGCGCCGATGGATTCTGCGAATTCCCTGGTTACGCTGCCGCCACCGACCATGATTTTGACATGTGCCAGATCGGGCGTGTTTCGGATAGCCCTGACAACATGGGCCATTTCACTGCGGGTTGTGGTGAGAAGAGACGAAATACAGACGGCAGTGACATCCGGGTTTTCCCGAATCGCACGCAGAAATTCTTTCTCCGAGACATCCACGCCCAGATCGATCACCCGGAAGCCCTCGCTGCGGAACATGACCGCCACAAGGTTCTTGCCCACGTCATGGAGATCTCCCTTGACAGTGCCAAGAATGACAGAGCCGATCTCCTGACAGCCCCTGCCGTTCAGATAGGGCTCCAGGATATCCAGACCCTTTCGCATGCCCCGGGCGGCAGAAAGAATCCGGGGAATATCATATTCGTTTTCCTTATAATACCGTCCGGCATCTCTCATGGCAGGAATCATGGCCTCCTGGACGATACGGAAAGGATCAAGCCCTTCATCCAGCCCTGCCTGGACCAGCTTTTCTGCCTTGATAGAGTGTCCCTGTTCGATTGCTTCTTTGATGTCCTGTAGAATTTTTTGCATATAGTTAAACTTTCTGTTATTGTTTAGTCAGCGCTTTGCACGGGCGCCTTCCTTTATAATTCCTGAAATACTATGATTCCAGTGCAAAACGCGGAATAATCCGTAGGAATCATGCTGCTTGCAGCGGCGTAAATCCGGCGCCGTAAACAACTCAAAATGCAGGCATTTTGTTCCTTCACTATAGTATATCATAACAGAAGTCATTTCCAAAGAAAAAATAAAAATTTTAAAAAAAATACTTGCAAATGAGATCAGTCTGTGATATCATACTTTTCGTCGCAGCGAGAGAGTGACAGGATAAAGCGCTATCGCCAAATGGTAAGGCAACGGACTCTGACTCCGTCATTTCAAGGTTCGAATCCTTGTAGCGCTGTTATGGACTTCCGAAAGGAAGTCCATTTTTTTTGTAAAGACACCGTAAAGCAAGATCTCACCTGACTGTGCCCGCCAGACAGGAAAAGTCTTTGGCCTTAGAAATAATTTGATTTTTTTCGTAGAATCGGTATAATTAGGATATTATTATAGTATGAGCACGAATTTGCCATGCGAAGTCATTGAGTCAAGGCACAAAACTGTGTTATGGGAGGAAACTGCTGATGCGCACCGGTCTGGTCATGGAGGGCGGCGCCATGCGGGGGATGTTTACCTGCGGCGTGATTGACGTATTTATGGAACACGATATTGAGTTTGACGGAGGAGCGGGAATCTCCGCAGGTGCAGTTTTTGGCTGTAACTACAAGTCCCGCCAGCCCGGACGAGCGATCCGCTACAATAAGACTTATTGCCGTGATCCCAGATACTGCAGCATCCGGTCCCTGATCAGAACAGGAGATTTGTATGGCGCGGATTTCTGCTACCGGGAATTGCCGGATGAGCTGGACATTTTTGACCGCGAGGCCTTCAGAGAAAATCCGATGGAGTTTTTCATGGGTGCTACCGATGTCCGGACGGGGGAGGCTGTCTATCACAAATGTACAGATGGAGGGGTAAAGGATCTTCTGTGGATGCGGGCTTCCGCCTCAATGCCTATTGTATCCCGGCCTGTTGTGATAGATGGTTATCTTCTCCTGGATGGGGGAATCGTTGACGGAGTTCCTTTCGCCTATATGGAGGAGCAGGGATACGACAGAAACGTGATTATCCTGACCAGGCCGGCAGGCTATCGGAAGAAGAAAAGCAGTATTCTTCCCCTGATGAAGCTGATTCTCAGGGAATACCCCAATGTCACCGAGGCCATGGCAGTGCGGCATGAACGCTACAATGCTCAGATGTCGGCCATTGAGGAAAGAGAGAAGGCCGGCATGGCACTGGTGATCCGTCCTCCCTTTGCTCTTCCCATAGCCAGGACGGAAAAGGATCCCCGGAAGCTGGAGGAGGTCTACCAGATTGGCCGCCAGGAGGGAAACCGCAGGCTGAAGGAGGTTGAAGCTTTTTTGGCTCAGAAGCATTGACAAGGTTTTCATGCAGCTGTAAAAATAGACGCCAGGAAGTCTGAATATCAGGAAATGTTGAGATTGAGTACTTGTTAACCACGTACAAAACTGCGTAATGGGAGGAGAGCGATTATGGGAAATTCCTATGTTTTGTCCTGTTGTTCTACAGCAGATCTTTCTAAGGAATACCTGGAACAAAGAGATATCCATTATATCTGTTTTCATTTACAGATAGATGGCAAGGAGTATATGGATGATCTGGGGCAGTCCATTCCATTTCCGGATTTTTACAAGGCTCTTGTCGCAGGGGCTGCCAGCAAGACTTCTCAGGTAAATGCAGATGAGTATCTGACCTATTTTCGTTCTTTCCTGGAGAGGGGGCTGGATGTGCTCCATCTGTGCCTTTCATCGGGGATTTCCGGTACCTATAATTCTGCACAGCTGGCGGCGAAAACCCTTCAGGAGGAATTTCCCTTCAGAAAAGTGTACATCGTGGATTCTCTGGGCGCTTCCTCCGGTTACGGTCTTTTGATGGATAAGCTGGCGGACATGAGGGATGAGGGAAAGACCATCGATGAAGTGTGGAATTTTGCTTTGGCAAACCGGCTGAACCTGAACCACTGGTTCTTTTCTACCGATCTTTCCTTCTATGTAAAAGGAGGCCGTATTTCCCGGTCTGCCTATGTGCTTGGCTCTGCCCTGGGAATCTGCCCCCTGCTGAATATGGATTCAGAGGGGAAGCTGATTCCCCAGGATAGGATCCGGACAAAGAATAAGGTGATACGGACCATCGTCCAGAAAATGGTGGAGAATGCCAAGGGCGGCCTGGAATACAATGAAAAATGTTTTATTTCTCAATCAGCCTGCCTGGAGGACGCTCAGGCTGTGGCTGACCTGGTGGAGAAGACCTTTCCCAAGCTGAACGGGAAGGTCATGATCAATGATATCGGAACGGTCATTGGCACACACACTGGTCCGGGAACGGTAGCTCTGTTTTTCTGGGGCAGGGAGAGGGCGTAAAGGGGGACTGACAATGAAAACCTTTGGAACCTTTTTTGAATTGGGAGGTCGCGGGGTCATAGAGGCTTTGTGTCGGACGGGGCTTGATTATGTGATTATCGATACCGAACACGGTTTTTTTTCTGAAGAAAGCACAGCGGAATATATTGTGGCTGCGGAAAACAGCGGTCTCATTCCCTTTGTCCGGATTGGGGATACGCACAGGCCATATGTGCTTCGTATGCTGGATATCGGGGCACGGGGATTAATCGTTCCCAATATCCGCACCATGGAGCAGGTAAAAGAGCTGGTTTCTGCCGCCAAGTTTCCCCCTGTCGGCAAGCGTGGCTACTGTCCGACCCGGACATCAGGCTGGGGCGCCGATGCCTGGTCCAGGGATGTGCTGCCCTATATGGAAGAGTGCAATCGCCGCTGCAAACTGATTCCCCAGTGTGAGACCAAAGAAGCCCTGGAACAGATTGAGCAGATTGCGGCAATTCCCGGCGTGGATGGGATCTTCGTTGGCCCGTGCGATCTGTCCATTGACCTTGGCATTCCTCTGGAGTTCGAGAACCCTGTCCTGATCCAGGCCATCGAGCGTATCCTGAAGGCCTGCAAGGACAATGGCAAAGAATCCTATATTTTTGCCGGAAGCCTGGCAGACGCTGAAAAATGGGCCAGGAAGGGCTTTGACAGTATTACTTACAGTCTGGATGCATCGGTTTTTATCAATGCTTATCAATCACTTGTCAACCAGTTTCGCAGGGAAACGGAATAAGAGAGGAGGATTCACATGTCTGAAAAAAAATTGTCAAGACGGGATTTCCTGAAGGGATCAGCCGCAGCAGCTGCCGCACTGGCAGCGGGAACGCTTGTGGGATCCAGCGCCCTCGCGGCAGAATCAGAAGAGATCAGCTGGGACAGAGAGTATGACGTAGTTATCGCAGGCGCAGGCGGTACCGGCGTATGCGCGGCGGCAGCTGCCAAGGAAGCAGGCGCCGAAAAGGTCATCGTTTTCGAGAAGGCCGGCATCATGGGGGGAACGACCAATTTCTCCGGTGGTGTTATGCAGGCTGCCGGAACCAGATATCAGAAGGAATTTTCGGATTTCCAGGATGATACCCCCGAGAAGCATGCAGCCGAATGGCTGGCTGAAGGAGAAGGATATCTGGACGAAGCATTGGTTACGGATCTGGCCAACGGCGCTCCGGAGTGCATTGACTGGCTGGCGGACAGCTGTGGGATCGAGTGGGTCGGCGTTTATGGCCACTGCCATGTTCCCTATGTGAGTCAGGATCTGATGGCGGACCGTATCCATTATTATAAGGACGGGGGCGCCTCCGGTTCCGGTGGTATCTATGTGCAGGCCGTCTGGAAGTATGCGGAAGGGCTTGGCGCTGAGGTAGAATTCAATACAGAGGTCACAGATCTGATCGTTGCGGATGGATCTGTCGTCGGTGTGGAGATTACTGTGGACGGTCAGACCTATAAGGTCAAGGCCAATAAGGGCGTTATCCTCTGTACAGCAGGTATTGACCACAATATCGAGCTGGCTAAGGCCCTGAATCCTCAGCAGTACTGGGTGGAAACGGAATACCCGGGAACCTGCCTGTGCACTCCCACCGATACAGGCGACGGCATCCGTATGGGACTGAAGATCGGGGCGGCCTTTGTCAGCGGCGGTACGATTGATTTCTGCGGCAAGACCGGAGCGGCAACGGACAACAGGACGCCGGTATTTCCTGAATTCATTGTCAATACGGCCGGCCAGCGTTTCGTCTGTGAGGACGCCACCTATGCCTACCATTATCGTGCCATCTTCCAGCAGGAGAAAGCCACCCAGGGAAAGACCTTTATGATCTTTGGCAATGGGGGCGGCTCTGTGGATCAGAAGATTGCCAATACCACTGAGGGTACTACCTATGCCTGGGCGGATGAGGAAATCCTGAATGCAGCGGTTGAATCCGGCGAGCTTCAGACGGCGGATACCATTGAGGAACTGGCAGAGAAGATCGGCGTCAATCCCCAGGGCCTGGCCAGGACGCTGGCAGCCTGGAATGAGGATGTGGCTGCTGGCAATCCGGATCCCTTCGGCAGGATCGACGGACTGGCTCCCATAGAAGCACCATTCTATGCCTACCAGAACACACCCTTCAATCTCGGCGCACTGGGCGGCCTCAAGATTACCCAGCAGTGCGAGGTGGTCAATTGTGATGGGGAGGTCATCCCGGGACTTTACGCTGCCGGACTGAATGCGGGCGGCTGGGTTGGCCCCTACTATCCCGGATCAGGAACCGCAATCATCGGAACCTGCTATTTTGGCAGAGTGGCCGGAAAAGCAGCAGCCTCAAAATAGGACAAAGAACGGAAAGACACATAGAGGCAGTACCAGAGTCTGGCACTGCCTTTTCGTATCATCGTTTGCGGCATTGGTACTCTGGCAGGTACCCTGATGGAACATGTGGCTGAACAGTTACGGATAGGGTGACAGGATATGAACACAGAATGGAAACGCGCCCGCAAAAATCTCCTGGATGCCATCACTGCTCTCGGGTTTCCGGAGGAGCTTGGCAATATCATAGCCTCCTACCTCGGCAGTCCCAAAGCCATAGACAGGATGGCGTCCTATCTGCGATACGTAAAGCCAAAGAGCGAGGAAATGATCGTGGATGAGATGCTGGCAGTCAGATCAGAGCTGGATGCCTGGCGGGAGAAAAAAGCCTCTGAGGAAGCCAATGCCAGGTATAACGAAATTCTGAATTTTGGCCTGGGGGATGAGGAAGAGGAATAGCGGGGTATGTGACGCGGGATAGGCATGCACGCGGAGCTACAGCAGAAAGATGTCCCTGCCCAGCGTATAGGCTGCGCACAGATTTACTGCGGAAGCATCCCGTTTGCAGTGGCGTAAATTCGGCGCAGTAAACGAATCAAAATGCAGGCATTTTGTTCGTTTCTATAATTGCTGCTTAAGGAAAAAGGGGGGGTGGGATGAAAAAAACAATAGCAATCGGAGAGCAGGATTTTGCTAAGCTTAGAGAAAATCATTATTTTTATATAGATAAAACAGATTTTATCCGGGAGTGGTGGGAATCGGGCGATTCGGTGACATTGATTACACGTCCCCGGCGTTTCGGGAAAACCCTGAATATGAGTATGCTGGAATACTTTTTCTCCAATAAACATGCCAATCGGGGAGACCTGTTTGAGGGACTGGATATCTGGAAAGAAGAAAAATACCGGAACCTGCAGGGAACTTATCCGGTTTTGTTTCTATCCTTTGCCGGCGTGAAGCATACAGATTATAAAAATACCAGAGAAACCTTGAATCACCTGATTCTGAACCTGTTTAAACCATATGAGTGGTTAGGGAAGGGGATAAAGAAGTTAAAACTGAATTTGAAACGCTTCTGAAGGGGGAATGTATTGAAAAGGAGATAGACGAACAGATCCTTTTTTCCCAGCTGTCAGAAGACAGAAACGCGATTTGGAGCCTTCTTCTGGCTTCAGGATACCTTAAGGTAGAAGGAATAAGGCAGGAAGAGCCGGAGGACGATAAGATGTACCGGCTTAAGATCACTAATTTTGAAGTGCAGAAGATGTTTCGCAACATGGTTAAGGGGTGGTTCCGGAGAAACTCTTCTTTTCAGGAATTCATTTCTGCCATGTTCCGTGGAGATGTCCGGAGCATGAATCATTATATGAACAAAGTTGCATTGAACACTTTCAGCTATTTTGATACAGGGAAAAAACCATCTGAACAGAGGGAGCCGGAACGGTTTTACCATGGCTTTGTATTGGGGCTTTTGGTAGATAAAGCAGATCAATATGTGGTTAAGTCTAACAGGGAATCCGGGTTTGGCCGCTATGATGTAGTGATGGAGCCAATGGAGCCGACAGATCCTGCCGTCATTATGGAATTTAAGGTCTATGATAAAGATGACAAAGAAACCAATCTGGAGGATACGGCAAAGAATGCCCTTCATCAGATTGAAGAAAAGAAATATGCGGCAGACCTGATGCAGAGAGGAATACCGGAAGAACGGATCCTGAAATATGGATTTGCGTTCGAAGGAGAGAGGTGTCTGATCAGAAAGGCTGAGGGCATTGGGTAACGATTCCAGGCAGCAGCCCACACTTGAGCCACACCAATTGCTGCAGCTGTAAAGCACAAAGTGCCGAGCATTCCGAATTTGGAAAAATCATGGGGAAAGAACATGCTTTGCTGGATAAGAGGACCATAAACATGTATCGCTTTAAAACCAGTGATAAAAGAGACGGATTTTGCCTTTGGCAGCTCTGGCTGCGAAGCATCATAACCGTCATCCAAAGACATTGAGTCAGGGTATCAATCTTAAGGCCCTGTAATTAAATTCCTCCGCCTCTGACTTGTCTTCGCAAGCATCTGCCGCGTTGGTCTCGTCTTCCGACTCGGTCGGAGCTAAACGAGTGCCACCGGCACTCGGTGCCGTTAGTTGGCGATGCCCGCATCGCCGCTTTCCATATGCTCACGAATACTACGTCATATAGCTAAGATATTTAATTACAGTGCCATATTACTGAGAAAGACCAAGAGTTCACGGCGAAGGCGCGGAACGATTGGCAGCTTTCTCGTATTCGCAGTGCACTTAGCAAATCCGGGCTGAAAGCGCAGGATGAAGCTTGTGCACCATCGTTCAGGAGGAAAAATCGACATGATGAAAAAAGTATTGGCATTGGTATTGGCAGGAATATTGACCCTTGGCAGCGTCTTCACCGTTCTGGCTGCGGAAGATACCGCAGAGGCGGCTGAAACAGAAGTGGTTGCAGAAGAGGCCGAGCCGGCTGCAGAGGATGTTGCAGAGGCAGCCGAAGCTGAGGCAATTTCAGAAGAGGCCGAGCCTGTTGCAGAGGAAGAAGCTTCTGAGGAGCAGGCGGCTGATGGCGAAGAAGATGTCATTGGTGCTTTGGTTGGGCTGATCGGCGCATTTGGCGGCGAGAAAGTCACCGGACTGGAAGAAGACCTTGGCAGCCTGGTAGGCATTCTTGACGGCCTTGGGGAAGAGGTAAGCAACGGACTGGAAGCAGGCATTGGTGCTCTGTTGGGCGTTCTTGGCGGTGAAGACAATGCAAAAAACCTGATTGGCGTTATCGAGCTTATGGGAACCGGGGTCCTGGCAACCATCGAAGCTGAAGGCGGAAAGGTTGCTGAGGTCATTGCTCAGTTCAAGAATGAAGATGGTACCTATGATTTCGACAAGCTTCTTGAGCTTTTGGAAAACTCGAAGGAGAGCGAAGACGGGAAACTTGTCACCATCGGAGAGGTTGAGATTGCGGCAGAAGAACTGAGCGCTGCCATTGAGAAGGCTCTGGTAGAGCTTTTCGCTGAGGATGAGGCTGCGGAAACAGAGGCAGAGGCTGTTGACGAAGCAGAGGTAGCTGAAGCAGAAGCAGAGGTCGTTGAAGAGGCAGAGGAAGAGATTGCAGAAGCAGAAGCAGAGACCGCAGAAGCAGAAGCAGAAGCAGAGACTGCTGAAGTTGAAGCAGAAGACGCCAATGCAGAGGCAGAGGCTGCTGCCTGATCAACAGTTCGGTCATGTATTTCTTGACCGTTAAAGGACAGGCATGGTTCCCATCCTTGCCGTCAAATTAATTTGAGTCAGCATTCTTCGGGCGGAAATGAAACGAGGCTATGCATCACTGCATGGCCTCGTCGTTTTTATCCCAGAGCCGCGTAACCAGAGCTTTTCCGACTTACGTCGGAACGCGGCTCGGGGCGGGGGTAGAGGTGCGGCTGCGCCTCCCTCTACCCTATTGCACACGGCCGCCGTAAGGAATATGTCAGCTATAGCTGACCGGCGGTCACAGAACGCGGTTCCGCGTTCTGTGCTTCCCCTCAGTATCGTAAATGCATTTTTCAAATGCGTTTACGATACATTACTGCTTGTATATTTCGCTTCTGTGCCCAACAGTCAGAGCCAGAATGACCAGTCTTTCATCTTCTATTGAACAAATAAGGCGATAATCTCCGATACGATATCTCCATTGACCACTACGATTGGCAGTCAGCCCTTTTCCATATTCTCTGGGATTCTCACAGTTCACAAGATTTTTATCAATCCATGCCCTGATGATTTTTTGGGTATACTTATCTAATTTACGAAACTCTCTCTTAAAGCGATCAGAGAGTTCTACATTATACCTCCTCATCCAGCTCCCTCCAAAAATCCTGTAAAGGAGTGGACTTACGCCCGCTGTCAACATATTCCTTATAAGCTGACTCTGCGACCGCAATATCATATTCGTCTTCAATCTTCTCAAAAAGAGCTCTTTTGAATGCTTCAGATAAAGAGAAGGAATGTAGTTTAGCATAGCTTTCTGCTAAATTTCTCTCATCTTCTGTAAGCCTGATAGAAAAAGCCATAGAATCACCTCCTTGTAGGACATTGTACTATGACGAGGCGATTCTGTCAATACGCGGAATCCATAAAACCAACCGCCTAAAATGCGGCAGCCTTCTTCATGGCAGAGCATTTCGCTGACCTATTGTTCTCTGACAGCCGGATGGACGGTACTACCGCCAGGCTAAGCCATCAGACTGTTAACAAAGAAATGATTATCGCATACGATAAATCCACCTCCTGGGGTAGGGTCTGAACAGTAACCATCATTCAGTTTCCGTTTTGCGGCTGCTGATTGCATATGATGCAGTCAGGGCCTGGGAAGTGTTTGGAAGAACAATGGTTCAGGGAGCAGATAACATTGAGGAAAGGAAACTGTTGAAATAACAAAAAATATCCCCTCCCCGGGCTTCCGCACCGAAAATCAGCAGGGTATAATTATTCACAGATGCAATGTGACGATTCAGTCTGCCAGAAGGTGGGAGAATGTGCCGTGGGAAAATATGTCATTCAACGAATTTTGCAATTGATCCCGGTTTTGATCGGGATCACTTTCCTGTCTTTTGCTATGATGCGGATGGCGGGAAGTGACGCCATTACGGAGATGTACGGTAACAAGGGTGCGGTGGCTCAGGAGGTCATAGACGCCAAACGCGCGGAGCTGGGTCTGGACAAGCCCTTTTTGTCCCAGTACCTCTCCTGGCTGGGTGGTATGCTCGTCGGCGACATGGGCACAAGCTATGTTTCCGGGAGAGAGGTCTTTCCGACTTTTGTATCCAAGCTCCCGGCAACTCTGCTGCTTACAGCGCTTTCCATCCTGGCAACGATTGTGATTTCCATTCCGCTGGGTGTGCTGGCAGCGGTTCGGCATGACAGGTTTACCGACTACTTTCTGCGCTTTTTCAGCTTTATCGGAAACTCCATGCCGAACTTTTTTGTTGCCCTGCTGCTGATGGAACTGTTCGCGATCAAGCTCAGATTGCTGCCGGTTATTTCCAACGGCACCACGCTGCGCAGTGCCCTGATGCCTATGATAACACTGGCTATTGCCATGTCGTCCAAGTACATGCGGCAGGTGCGGGCTACGGTTCTCGATGAACTTAACAAGGATTATGTGACCGGAGCGAAAGCGCGCGGGGTTCGAAGCCGCGTTATTCTCTGGAAAAGCGTCATCAAGTCCTCCATGCTCACCATCATCACCCTGCTTGCCCTCTCCATCGGCAGCCTTCTGGGTGGTACGGCCATCATTGAGAGTATTTTTATGTGGGACGGCGTGGGAAAGCTGGCGGTGGACGCCATTACTATGCGCGACTATCCGCTGATCCAGGCCTATGTGGTGTGGATGGCTGTCATCTATGTGTTGGTGAACCTCATTACCGACCTGCTCTACCATGCGCTTGACCCGCGCATCCGACTGGGGGTGAACAAAGAATGACGACAGAGAAAGAGCCCACTGTCCGTAGTCAGAAAATCAGGCAGGATACCATCAGGATCCGGCTTATTATTTTCGGTACACTCGCGCTTCTGTTACTCTTTGGCTCTATATTTTCAGAATATCTGACGCCCTGCGATCCTTATCTGCAGGATCTCTCAAACGCGAAAGCGGCGCCTTCGGCGGCACACCTGTTCGGTACCGACCGTTACGGGAGGGATATGCTCTCCCGTGTGATTGTGGGCAGCCGGGCGAGCATCTATTCCACCCTGTTACTGGTGGCAATCATTACCGTGCTGGGAACGGTCATCGGCATTTTCTGCGGCTGGCATGGCAAGCGGATTGACACGATTCTTATGCGCATTTCGGACATGTTTCTGGCCTTTCCGGGTCTGGTTTTTGCCCTGGCTGTGGCGGGGGTTCTGGGCGGCGGATTGCAAAACGCCATCATTGCCCTGGCGGCAATCTCCTGGCCTAAGTATGCCCGCATCGCCCGTAGTCAGACCCTTGCTCAGAAGGAGACGCCTTATCTGAAAGCGGCACGCCTTGCCGGCAGCAGCCCATGGAAAATTATTTTCAGGCATATCCTCCCGAACATTGTCGGGCCGATCCTGGTCACTTCCATGCTGGATATCGGGACCATGATGATGGAACTGGCAGGGCTGAGCTTCCTTGGGCTTGGCGCAAAGCCGCCCATCGCCGAGTGGGGCAGCATGATGAGCGACGCCCGCAGTCTCATCACAACCGTACCCTGGGTTACCTTCGCTCCTGGCCTCGCAATCTTCGTCTCTGTCATGATATTCAACCTGCTGGGAGATACCATCCGGGATTATGCCGATCCAAAATCAAGGGGGCGCTGATATGGCAGAGATACTACGATACGACCACGTTGACATTTCCTACAATGGCTTTAAGGCCGTCAGGGACGTGAGCTTCACAGTTTCCGAAGGCGAGATTCTCGGTATCGTCGGCGAATCCGGATCAGGCAAATCCTCACTGATCAGAGCGGCCATGGGTCTGCTCGGCCCGTCAGGGCTGGTCACCCGCGGGGATATCTGGTACAAAGGGAAAAACCTGCCGGATCTTTCCGCGGCTGAGCTGCGAAGATTCAATGGCCCGGAGCTGGGCATGATCTTTCAGGCGGCGGGGAGTTCCTTCTGCCCCATCCGCACGGTTGGCGCACAGCTCTACGAGAGTATGGCAGAGCATGAGAAAATTTCAAAAAAAGATGCTCGGGACAGGGCAGTGGAGCTGCTTCAGAAGCTTGGCTTTGAAAGCGGACACCGAATTCTGGACAGTTATCCTTTTGAGCTCTCCGGCGGCATGCAGCAACGGGTCGGCATTGCGGCGGCTATGCTCATGAACCCCTGCGTTCTGCTGGCAGACGAGCCCACTTCCGCTCTGGACGTCTCTGTTCAAAAGCAGGTAGTGGAAGAGATGCTGCTGGTGAGGAAAACCTTTGGCACCACGATTGTTCTCGTCACCCATAATATTGGCGTCATCAGGGCTATGGCCGATCACGTTCTGGTTATGAAAAACGGGGAGATGGTGGAGTACGGAAAGACACGGCAGGTCTTACATACTCCCCAGGAGGAGTATACCCGGATTCTTATGTCCGCCGTTCCGCGACTTAGGGGAAGGAACGGTTACGACTGAATTGATTTCGGCGGCTTCGGTTGCCGGAGCTGCAAAAATCGGTATCCTGAAACAGTTTGCCGCACTGGAACATGCGTTCTATACCCGCAGCCATAAGGACTTCAATTTCTCGATGTGTTTGAGTACATTTAAGCAAATTTTGAGTGGCAAATGGATGACCGATTGTCCTGATATGAGAGAAAATACGGAGGCATGGCATTGATTCGTTCCGAATGTTCGTTATGCTTCCGGTATAAGAGGAGACATAGTATGGCGTCTTGGAAGATGCCAGTGAGTCCTGCATCTGAAAAGTGATTTCAGGGAGGAGGATGAAAAGATGCAGCAGATTTTGAAAGCTGCCAATCTCACCAAGGTGTTCAACCGCAAAGGAAAGCCGGATTTCACTGCCGTCAACCACATCAGCTTTGAGATGAAGCAGGGCGAATGCCTTGGCCTGATCGGAGAGAGCGGCAGCGGAAAAACCACTGTGGTCAATATGATCACCCGCCTGCTGGAGAGCACTGAGGGCAGTATTATTCTCGATGGCGAAGATATTACCAGGATCAGCGGCAGAGGACTGCGCAAGGTCTACGCCAAAATGCAGATGGTTTTCCAGACGCCGATGGATTCCTTTGACCCTCGGTGTACGCTGGGAGACGGCATTGGTGAAAGCCTGCGAAACAATGGCTGGTCGCGAAAGGATACAAAGGACGAGGTGGAGAGGCTGCTGAAGGTCTGCGGATTATCTGCGGATTTTGCCTTCCGCTATCCCCATCAGGTCAGCGGAGGCCAGTGCCAGAGAGCAGCCATTGCGCGGGCTCTTGCCATCAGACCAAAGCTTCTCATCTGTGACGAAGCGACCTCTGCCCTGGACGTGACCATTCAGAAGGAGATCATCACTCTCCTCAATGAGCTGCGGATGCAAAAGGGCAGTGACTTGTCTATCCTGTTTATCTGCCATGATATTGCACTGGTGCAGCAGTTCTGTGACCGTGTTCTGGTGCTGTATCAGGGGAATATTGTGGAGCAGGGAGATCCCGGCGCGGTGATCTGCCATCCCCAGGATGCCTATACCAGGCGCCTGATTGACAGTGTTTTATAGGCTGCGCACGGAATTTTGACACTGTATATTCCTCTGCCCTCTGAAAAGAGTCTGTCATTTCAACCCCGTAACGCCAAAAAGCGACTGTCCTGTTAGCCCTGACAAAGCACAGAACAGTCGCCTGAGGAAACTGACAGGCGGCGGAGAATCCGCCTCTGCCGCCTCCAGTATAAAAGAATCCGCGGAAACACGCAAGGGTAAAATACCCAAAAACAAAGGAGGTAAAATATGAAAAAACGACTTTGCCTGGCGTCTATCCTCTCTCTGATACTGTGTCTTTTTGCCGTTCCTGTTTCGGCAGAGGGCAAAAAGATGGTCATCGGCGATACCACCTTCAATTCGGAAAACTGGGAAGAGACCATCGATCCGCACCGTACCTACAACGGCTGGCCCTGCATCCGCTATGGTGTGGGTGAAACTCTGGTACATTATACCGACACCATGGAGTTGGAGCCTTGGTTGGCAACCTCATGGGAAAATGACGGTAATCTGACCTGGACGATCACCCTGCGTGACGGTGTTAAATTCTCCAGTGGCCGGGACATGGACGCTGAGTCGGTCAAGCAGTGCTTCGAGCATTTGCTGGAAAACCATGACCGTGCACCCGGCGATACAAAGATCGACACCATGGAAGCCGACGGACAGATTCTGACCATCACCACATCCGAGCCAAACCCTGCGCTTATTTATTATCTGGGTGATCCTTACGGCTGCATTATCGATGTGGATGCATCCGATTTTGAGACCGGGATTGCAGTCGGTACCGGCCCCTATGTGGCTGTGGATATGGTGACCGACGATCACCTGACGTTGGTTCCCAACGAAAACTACTGGAACGGCCAGCCGAAGCTGGATGAGCTGACGATCCGCACCATTTCCGACGGCGACACGCTGTCCTTTGCGCTCCAGGCCGGGGATATTGACGCTGCCTATGGCATGGCATACGAAGCCTATCCCAATTTCGAAAATCCCGGTTATCAGTTCTCCGGTATCCAGACTTCCCGGGCTTTCTTTGGCTCGATGAATATGGAAAGCCCCATCATTCAGGATCCGGCTGTCCGCAAGGCGATTGCTCTGGGCATTGACAAGGCCGGATTCGTTGCGGTTCTGCTGGACGGTCATGGTGTGGTGGGCAACGGTGCTTTCCCGGACGGCTTCTCTACCTTCGGCGGGGAGAACATCACGACAGAAACCTATGATCCCGAAGCGGCCAAGGCTGTTCTGGAGGAGGCCGGCTGGGTCGATGCGGATGGCGACGGCATTCGTGAAAAGGATGGCGTGAATCTAGTGATCCGCTGGCTGACCTATCCCAGCCGTCAGGAACTGCCGCTGCTGGCTGAGTCTGCACAGGCATCTTTGAAGCAGATCGGCATCGACGTGGACATCAACTGTACTGCCAACCGCCGCCAATTTCTGGCAGACATGACCAGCTGGGACATCTATGCCTCCGCATTGGTAACGGCTCCCTCCGGCGATCCACAGTACTTCTTCACCACCTCCTGCCTGCCTGGCATGAGCTACAATTTCGGCGCTTATGAAAATGAGCATGTCAATGATCTGATCGCACAGCTTGCCACCGAGTTTGATACGACAAAACGCGCACAGCTTGCCATCGAGCTGCAGCAGGCCATTCTGGACGATAATGCCTACGTCTTCTGCTCCTTCCTGCAGATGAACATGATCTCCAAGGCCAACGTGTCCAACTGGACAGCCCATGCCTGCGATTATTACGAGGTCTCGGTGGATCTTGACATCAACTGATTCCCTGCAATGGAACACATGAGTTTGCGGCCTGGAGGGGCTGCTATGCCTCAGGTATTATTTTGAATGGTAACTGACAAAGATGATGATAAAAAGAGGGTAAGCGCTCTGTGTTCAATTCACAAAGCGCTTACCCTCTTTTTGACAGTAAGGCCAAATAACTATAAATTATTCTTTCAGAAGAGCATATGAAGAATCCTGTCGGTCGGTTTTGCATTTTATATGAGCATGAATTTGGTCCGTTCCAGTGGCATGCGTTCAGCAACGACCGGTTCTGATGTCCGGTGGGCATAGTTTAGAACCGACCCAGCCGGGAGGTGAGACCGCTTGCGCGGAACAATCCGTAGAAATCATTTTTGTAGTAGTATCATAATAGGGCAAGGCTGGCATGTGTAGAATGACATACGACAAGTAAGTCGAGAAAAACACGGTCATATGACCGTAATTTCTTGACATTTCAGGATCCTTGTGTATAATATCAAGTATACGGAGGTGACTGAGTGGGTAATCAAGCAAGCAACCCGGACATTGTAGCATATCTTGCTGATGTCAAGCGACTACTGTCTGCAGGGAAATATGATTTCGTTCCAAGAAGAAAAAACATGCAAGCATTGGCGCAACATGGTCTTACTATCACAGATGCAAAGAATGAAATTTTAGGGCTTGTTGTCGGTGATTACTACAAAGGCCCTAAGCGGGATTATGATCCAAATCGTCCAGGAGACATATGGGAATTCAAAAAGAATATTGATGGGATGCAATTTTACGTAAAAGTAAAAATTGTACAGGAGAACGGAGAAGATGTTCTGAAATGTATTGGATTCCATGAGGACGATTTTGCTTAGGAAAGGAGACAAAGTATGGCGCCTCATAAAACGCCAGTGAGTCAGTATCTGAAGAGTTCTGTCAGGGAGGAAGTGGCGTCAATGAAGAAATATTGCGAGGAATGTGGGAAAGAAGTCGCGACTAAAGTAGTGATTAAGAAAGAAATTTATAATGTCTGTGGCGAACCAATCGAAGTTGATGCCCAGGTGTTGGTATGCGCTGAGTGTGGAGAAGAATTCTATTGTGAAGATTTTGATAACGCCACTCTGATTAATGCTTATAACGAATATCGTAGAAAGCATAAACTTTTGCTGCCGGAAGAAATCAAGAAAATTAGAGAACAGTATGGGCTAAGCCAAAGAAGCTTTGCTAAGCTCTTGAACTGGGGAGATAAGACTATCTTCAGATATGAGAATGGCTCTATCCAAGATAAGGCTCATAATAGTCTTCTTCTGTTTTTGCGTGAGCCTGAAAATATGAGAACGTATCTAATGGAGAACGAGATTATCCTTGACGAGAGACAAATGGTAAAACTGCTTGATACTGTTGATAAACTTGAACAAGATACAGAATATCGAGTTGGCAGACGTTTCTTTGATCTGTTTTTCTCAAGAGTTCCATGTGAGGAAAACGGCTTCAAGGGGTTTGATTATGAGAAGCTTTGTGCCATGGTTCTGTTTTTTGCGAATAAGAGCACTGAATTACTGAAAACTAAGCTTATGAAGTTGCTCAACTACTCAGATATGATTTACTATAAAGAAAATGGGATATCAATATCCGGCTTGAAATATGCACACCTGCCTTATGGCCCTGTGCCTGATCATTTTGACATGATTCTTGGAAAAATGGCAGTAGATCATATTGCCCACATCGATGTGTTTTATGATGGGGGCTATGAAAAGCATCAGGTAGTCCCGGAGTGTGATATCCCTGAAGGCGTGCTTTCTGATGCAGAGATAGAAGTCCTGAAACGTATATACGAGAAGTTTCAGGGCTTTGGTTCTGTGGAGATTTCTGACTATTCACATAAGGAGAAAGGATATAAAGCTACAAAGACGGGAGAAATTATATCCTACACATACGCAAAGGATATTCAATTGAATTGATTTTATTAAAACTGAAGCGCCCACCAGTGCGTTTGCAGCGGCCATCTGTCGTCTATAACGGCCAGGTGTTCTTCTGCAGCTTTTGCTCCAATTATGACGTTGTAGTGCTTGATTACAGGAAAGAAACGAATATGAAAAGAATTTTGATGAAATGAAAAATCAGATGCATTTTCGGCGTGCCTTCAATTTTAATTGCTGAGGTCTTACGGCTCAGGATATACTGGACAAGTGCTTTTGAAAACGTCATATCGTTTGCACAAACTGAGCGAGTAAACAAGTGAAGTGCGGATCCATCTATGCCCTATGCTGCACTTTACTATTAGCTATGATGGGAGGAATACAGATATGGATCATTTCAGCCTGAAAGATTTCTGGGCTAAGACCCGGCCTTTTCAATCTGTGCAGACACATGCCATTGTCAGCGGACATGTCGCCCAGATTCTTCTGGACAGGTTTGTTTCGGATGGAGATAAGGGGATCCTTTTGGATGAGATGGGGCTGGATAGGGATTCACTCAGAAGCTTTATCGGATATTTTGTATCTCTCCACGACATCGGAAAGATTGATTATTCATTCCAGGCCAAATATGACGATAGTGAGTATATGAAACGATTACGCGAAGCAGTTCATTGTGATGCTCCTGTGCCTTATGTCCGCCATGAAAAAACAGGGAAAGATTGCCTGAAGGTCCTCTGGAAGTCAAGAGGAGAGGATAGGGAAGCAGTCCGGCTGTTTCCCAGGATTGTTGGAGCACACCATCAGGGAAAAATCGGCTCGGGTGGCTTTGCCAGTTACTCGGAGAGTTACAGCTATCAAAAAGTACTGGAATCTGTGATGCGTGATCATTTCCTGGCTTCTGCGGATAAGGCTCTCCCTCATTTGGGGCGGAAACTATCAGGAAGCATGCCCGCTTTAGTCCTGGGGATCACGATCCTGGCCGATTGGATCTCCTCAGGGAACTCTTTTGCCGACGCGGAGGACTGGATCAGTCAGGATGATGCCATTCAGATGATTGATGAAATTGCCTTCGAATTTCTAAATCGTTCCGGGCTGATGCCGCAGCACATTGATTGGCCGGCTTCCTTTTGCAACCTCTGGCCAGTCATTCCTTTGGAGGGACGGAGACCGCTGCAGAAAGAGCTGGATGAGATGTTCTCGAATGAAAGCCATAAGCCGATCCTTGTCTTGCTGGAGGCACCAATGGGTGAAGGAAAGACGGAGGCCGGGGTATATGCAGGGCTGCAAATGGCAAGACTGTGGGGAAAGGATGGGATGTATGTGGCTATGCCGACAGCGGCGACCGCAAACCAGATGGTCGGACGGATTCGGGCGTTGATGGAATCCCATGCCATCCCCTCAGATGTCAGGCTGCTGCATTCCATGGCATGGTTGGACAATACGCAAGAGTTTTCTTCGGATTCTCCAGACGAGCGGGATGAGGCAGTAAAATGGCTGGCTCCCCTGAAAAGAGGGCTTTTAGGGCAATACAGCGTTGGCACGGTCGATCAGGCTATGTTTGCCGCCACCAACGTAAAGTATGGAGCACTGAGGCTCCTTGGTTTATCTAATAAAGTGCTGATCATAGATGAGGTTCATTCCTACGACGCATATATGAGTGAGATCATTATCCGGCTCCTGGAATGGTGCAAGGCGTTGAGGGTTCCGGTGGTCCTCATGTCTGCCACAATCCCTCCATTCCTGAAGAAAAAGCTTCTGGCTCCTTATACGGATTATGGATTCTCCGGAGCATATCCTTCCATCACCATGATCAATAAAGAAGGCAAAATCACGGAACAGCATATCCCGGAGACCTCTCATAAACTCATCTGTGATGTTCAGATGCTTCCTTATCTGGGAAAGGCTGAACAGATTGCGGAGGCAGCCATTGAAAGGGTGAGACAGGGAGGCTGCCTGTGCGTGCTTATGAATACGGTAAGAGAGGCTCAGGAGGTATATCAGGAGATCTGTTCAAGGTATGATGGAGACCGGCTCCTTTTCCATGCCAGGTTCCCTGCGGGTCACAGAACCCAGATCGAGCAGGAGTGTATACACCGCTATGGGAAGGACAGATCCCAGCGTCCGACGCAGTCTATCCTGGTCGCCACTCAGGTGGTGGAGCAGTCCCTGGATGTGGATTTTGACGGTATGCTGACAGCCGTCGCACCGATTGACCTGCTCCTTCAGAGGATGGGGCGCATCCATCGTCATGAAGGTGTTCTGCGCCCGGCGGACTTCGAGAAGGCTTCCATGACCGTGCTGATTCCTGAGGATTCCCAATATGGCCCCAGTGCTTTTGTCTATCCGGTCTGTATGCTGCAGAGCACGATAAGGCTGTTGCATGACCGGGATTCCATCCGCATACCGGAGGATCTGGCCGGGCTGGTCAGTGATGGTTATGACCCGGAAATGATCCCGGAGGAGGAAATTCAGGCATGGCTTGAAAATCAGATCAAGGAACAGGTCCAGGCCGGATCTGCTGTACAATATCTCCTCAATTCTCCGGATGGCTTCTATAGCGGCATAGAGGACACGGTCCTGCTGGATGATGAAGAGGAGGCATATCAGCTGTCCGTAAAGACCCGTCTGGGAGAACCTTCTGTAAGGATTGCCCTGCTATCCGGTGAACAGATGGCTATGGTATCTCCGTTTATCTGTGTGAAAAATGGAGAAAACGTTGTATCTGTATGGAACAAAGAAATCGCAGAGGCTGTGATGCGGGAGAGCGTTTCCGTCAGGAAAAATGTATTGAAAGGACCGGATGGAGCAATCCCTGGCATGAAAGGGGACGCTCTTTTGTCTGGCCTGCGTATCTTTGAAGCAGTGAACGGCCGGGTAAGGCTGGATAATGGAAAGATCCTTTATGCCGATGAGGAGCTTGGCCTGCTGTTTGAAGGGGGTGAAACATGAGTGTTACGTTTAATGTAGTTGAACAGCCATGGATACCTGTGGCAACGATGGATGGAAAGAATGAGGTGCTGGGCATCAGGGAGGTCATTCAGCGGGCAGATGCTCTGAGAGAGATTTCCTGTGCCTCCCCGCTCGAGGAGTATAGCCTTTATCGTTTCCTGGGCCTTTTCCTGATGGATGCCCTTCGTCCTGAAACGGATGCGGACATAGAAGACCTGAAAGATGAAGGGAGTTTTGATACTGGAAGGATAGATGCCTATGTCACGGCTTGTGAAAAGGAGGGGGTCAGTTTTGATCTGTTTGATGAAGCACGTCCCTTCCTTCAGAGCCCTCCTGGAGAGAACGAAGGAAAGATAAAGCCCGTAAGTGTTCTGGACTTTACCCTGCCAAGTGGGAATAACCACACCCATTTTGGCCATATCAGGATGATCCCTAAAGACATGGATCCGGGCGAGGCCTTCCGCCTGATCCTTGTAACCTATTTGTTTTGTACGCGTGGTGGTCGGGGATATAGACCAGGGGTTTATGGAGAGCCCCCTTATTTTGCCGTAGTCAAAGGCAGGAATCTTTTTCAGACTCTTGTTTATACTCTTTTGCCCCTGCAGAAGATCAATCTACCTTTTGACAAACCTCCTGTCCTTTGGAGAAGAACAGAACCCATCGTTTTTAAGGGTCAGGTAGGCGGTACATCATGGCTGCAGGGTATGCTGTTCCCCACCCGGCGGATCAGGCTGGTGCCTGATGGGAATGGAAGGGTGGCTGGCACTTATCTTAGTCAGGGTGAGATTTTTGTGAACACAGAAAACTGGCATGACCCGTACGTAACATACTATCTGAGGGAGAACGAGAATGAAAGGAAACTGATCCCTATCCGTCCGTCGGGAGGCTATGGCATCTGGAGGAATCTCTGCGATATCGTTGATAAGAAAGAACATCTTGCTTCTACATTACTATCTCAGTATAAGGACCTTTGGAATGAGCCCGTCATCAATCTGACTTTGTATGGGACAGAGACAGATCATAAGGCAAGCTATCTGGATGTTTACCGTTATGACCTTTCCTTCCCGGGCAGGCTGATGGAGAATGAGAGGACCGCCCAGCTCCTGAAAAACTGCGTAAACCGGGCTGAGGATATGGCAAGAGCGCTTTCAAGATCCATGCGGAGCGTGAAAGTATTTTCGAAAGCTTTTGCAGCTACGGAAGAACAGAAATATTATAGCGATTGTGAGAAGGTTTTCTGGGGCCTGGTAAGCCAGCTGAGAGAGATGGATCCTGACGGATATAAAAATGCATATATTTCTTTTTGTGATGAGATCGGGAAGAAGGCTCGTCAGTGCTATCAGAATGCATGCAAAACAGCGACATTGCGTGCGAAAGACTTAATTATGGTAGAAGAGCAAAGGAAATTCCTGAATATAGCAATCCATAAGCTGCAAAAGGAGGCCAGTAAATGATCGAAGGAAGCGAAGATTTTTTTGAGCGCCTGAATAGCCTGGGAACAGGAGAGCGTGCCGCTTTGAAACGCAGCGCGGGGACGATGATACAAAGCGCAGATGGCAGGGCCCTGAAAGCTTTTTATCGGTGCATGCCGTCGACGGGTGGTCTCTATGAAGACAGATGGTTCGCGATAGCATGCCTGCGCTGTCTGTGGGACGCTGGGGAAGAACAGGGAGAGCCCTTTGAAGCGATGATCAGCTCCTTGATTCGAAGTGATGAGCTTTCTGAAAGTATTTCGCACAGGGTGAGCACATTGCTGGATACCAGGTGGGATCAGGATGGGTTTATGTTAACTAAGCTGTCACGGCTGGGTAAGATGCTCCGTCAGAAATCCGGAGAGATACCTGATTTCCCGGGGCTGTTAGATGACCTGGTTTATTGGGACTCTGATACACAGGCGGTCCAGAGGAAATGGGCGCAGGCTATGTTCGGTTTTGAGAAGAATGAGAAGGAGTGATCAGTTATGCTTTATGAATTTCACATGTTAAAGAATTATCCGCCGACAAATCTGAACCGGGACGATACAGGCGCACCTAAGACCTGCATGTTCGGGAATGTCACAAGGGGGCGTGTTTCCAGCCAGTGCCTGAAAAGGGCCTGGCGAAAATCGGACATATTCCGGGAGGAGATCGGAGAAGAGAATCTCGGGTTCCGTACCAGGAAGCTTCCAGGCCTGGTTTCTGAAAAGCTGTTGGAAATGGGTGTAGATAAAGAAAAGGTGGACGCGCTTGAACCGAAAATTTCCGAATTTGGAAAAAAGGACAAGGAGGAGGACAACAAGCAGGACAAGAAGGGGAGCAAGAAGGAGGATAAGAAGGGCAATTATACGGCTCAGGTTGTTTTCTACGCAGCTGAAGACATTGAAGCTGTTGCTACGATCATGAAGGGCTTCCTGGATAATTGCGCGACCAGGAAGGATGTGGACAAGTTAAAGAGTAAGGACCTTCAGGACGCGATAAAGGGAGCGGATATGCGGCCAGTCACGGTAGACATCGCTCTGTTCGGCCGGATGGTCACATCGGACGCTTTCAGGGATGTGGAGGCGGCTATGCAGGTGGCTCACGCTATCTCAACGAATAAAATCCTGATGGAGTCTGATTATTTCACGGCAATGGATGACATGCTGTCCGGAGACTCGATGGATGAGATGGGAGCGGGGATGATCGGAGATATTGATTATAACTCCTCTTGCTATTACATCTATGCGTCTCTTGATACGGATATCCTGAAGGAGAATCTGAGATATAGTCCGGATGCGGATCGGGTCGTCAGGAAGACGATCCCCGCTCTTTTGAAGGCAATGGCGTTTACGAACCCGAGCGGGAAGCAGAACAGTTTTGCCGGTCATGTGCTGCCCAGTGCGGTGATGGTGGAATGTAAGTCCAGAAAGATTCCGACAAGCCTGGCGAATGCCTTTGTACAGCCGGTGGGTGGAAAAGATCTCGTGAAGGAGAGCATCCGGAGCATGATGGCAGAGGTCGATATGCTGGCCAGGAATTTCCAGATCCCGGTGGACGAGCGAATATGGTTCTGCGTAGACAAGTATGACGTCCATCCGGAGAGCGCGACGAAATGCTGCAAGTCATTCTCAGAGCTGGTCGATGCTGCAGTTGAGTCGCTGAAGTGAGGTGCCAGAATGGCAGAAGGTAATACGAATTTGATCGTTTTGCGCCTGGAAGGCGTCATGCAGTCCTGGGGAGATGATTCCAAATGGAATCACAGGGCCAGCAGCCAGATGCCGTCAAAGTCAGGCATTGTCGGGATGCTGGCTTGTGCTATGGGCCTGGAACGGGATGATCATGCCATCGTGGAGTTAGGGGATGCCATAATAATGGCCGTTCGTGCTGACCGCCCGGGCATGATGGCAACGGATTTTCAGACCGTCACAGGGTATCCGCTGCTGACGGCGGAAGGAAAGCCGAGAAGCACAGGAAACACGTTTATCTCCCGCAGGGAATATCTCCAGGATGCAGCCTTTACCGTGTTTCTTGAAGCGGAGAAAGGCTGGGAAAAACGTATCATAGATGCTCTCGGCGATCCTGTCTGGCCTGTCTATCTCGGGCGAAAGAACTGCGTTCCGTCCAGGCCTGTTTTAATGGAGATTACCATGGAGTATGGGTCTTTACAGGATGCGGTAAACCGTTATCCTACTTCCGAAAGATCCGTCATGCCGATGGAATATGAGCTGGAGGTGAGGGATGATTCCCTTTCCAATTATAACCGTACCGATCAGAGAGTTTCCACCGACAGGGACTTTACTTCGAGGCGTGTGTGGCGGGGTGTGACAGGGGGGTGTGATGATGTATCTGGCAAGAATTGATATGGAAATGTCCGCAATAAGAGTCCGCGCCGCATTATCTGATTCCCAGAAGATGCATCGACTACTGACCGGCCTGTATCAGGATTCCAGACAGGGCGTATCCCTGCTGTACCGTGTAAAGACCAACGGGAGGACTGTTTCTGTCTATCAATATGCCAGCAGACCTGTCAGGAAGGAAAACATCGGTCCCGGAATGTCTCTCGGAGGAGAACGGTGCCTGGACGGATGGCTGGACAGCATGCAGACTGGACAGACATGGGGGTTCGACCTCGTCACGATGCCGTTCAAAAAAGAACGCCGCAGCGATAGCGGAAACAGCCGGCGTCGGATGCTTAGGGATGAAGAGGAACGCCTGGAGTGGCTTTTCAGGAAAGCGGAGCAGAATGGTTTTGCTATCCTGGATGTCCAGGAAATCAAGGATGAGAAGATGAATATCTATCATCCGAGTGATAAAGGCGGAAAGATGGTCATGGATTCTTATCGATATACCGGAATTATGACGATAAAGGATGTCTCAGCATTCAGAAAGGCTGTTCAAGAGGGGATCGGCCCGGGAAAAGCCTATGGCCTGGGAATGCTTCTGTTGAAAAGACAGATGAATTGAGGTGGACATATGCCCAAAGATTTACATGAACTCCCAAGGCTCTGTGACAGCATCAGCTATATCTCGATAGAGAAGGCTGTCATAGAGCAGGAGGATTCGTCTATCGTCATTGTAAGGGATGACGGGAACATTCCGGTTCCCGTCTCTTCCCTGACATGTTTACTGCTTGGTCCTGGTACGAGCATTACTCACGCAGCCATGAAGACAATTGCAGATAACGGATGCATGGTCGTATGGTGCGGCGAGAATACAAGCCGTTTTTATGCTTCAGGGATGGGAGAGACAAGGAGTGCAGATAATCTGCTGCTGCAGGCAAAGCTATGTATGGACTCGGAAGCCCATATGGCGGTTGTACGCAAGATGTATGAGATCCGTTTTCCCACTGTTTCCACTAAAGGGATGACGCTGCAGCAGATCCGGGGTCTGGAAGGCATCCGTGTGAGGGAGACTTATAAGGCGGAATCCAAACGGACAGGCGTGAAATGGTCTGGAAGGGACTACAAACAGACGGAATGGGAAGATGCAGATGATATTAACAAGGCTCTTTCCATGTCAAATGTTATTCTTTACAGTGTCTGTCATGCAGCCATTATCTCTCTGGGTTTTTCTCCAGGGCTTGGATTTATCCATACTGGCAAGATGCTTTCGTTTGTATATGATATAGCGGATCTATATAAGGCGGAGACTACAATCCCGGCAGCATTTGAAGCTGTGAGGGATGCCAAAGGCAATCTGGAGGAGAAGGTAAAGCTTTATACCAGGCAGAAGATCGCAAAGGCCAGGATACTGAAAAGGATTGCCGATGATATTGAGAAGCTTTTTCAAACACCTATGCAGGAGGAGCACCAGAACAGGGATGATGTTGGTGAGATCTGGGATACAGATGGCAGGGTCACTGGGGGTAAGAATTATGGTGGGGATATGATGTAATGATTGTGATAGTGATGGATAATGCCAGTGAAAAACTGCGGGGAGAACTTACAAAATGGCTCCTGGAAGTGAAGCCGGGGGTGCTTGTTGGCAAAACCAGTGCCCTGGTCAGGGAAAAACTCTGGGAGAAGGTAGAAAACGATAAGAGTAAGACGGGAGCTTTATTGATATACAATACAGATAATGAACAAGGATTTGCAATAAAAATGGCTGGAATTCTCAGACGGTCCGTGATAGACTTAGATGGTATCCAGCTGATTAAAAGGGCGTAAAATAGGCGTTTCTTTAAGTGTCTGCCCCACGCACGTGGGGATGAACCGCCGTGGATACAGCCGGAATGCCGAAACCGATGGTCTGCCCCACGCACGTGGGGATGAACCGGCTCCCCGGCTGGCGATCCTGGGGATATAGAAAGTCTGCCCCACGCACGTGGGGATGAACCGCAGTATTTCATCTTCTTCTAATTTCCTTTTTACCGTCTGCCCCACGCACGTGGGGATGAACCGTGATAATGAGGTTTTTTGTATCTACCGTCCGGAGTCTGCCCCACGCACGTGGGGATGAACCGCCATGCTTCAGTAATTCTCACAATATCTTTGAGTCTGCCCCACGCACGTGGGGATGAACCGTTTTAGATGCATTAAGTACACCAGGACTTCAAAAGTCTGCCCCACGCACGTGGGGATGAACCGCCCCTTTTTTGTTATTGAGATCGCAGTCCTATAAGTCTGCCCCACGCACGTGGGGATGAACCGTTT
>JAFWGA010000013.1 GCA_017515325.1 Blautia sp. | reverse complement strand
GAGGCAGTCTGTGAAAACTGCGGCTTCACGATCTACAACGACACCCTGACCTGTGTTCAATGGTGCAAATACGCAAAGCAGTGCTTTGGAGACACGGCATATGAAGCCCTGATGAAGGCTGCAAGGATTCAAAAAGAACGATCTGCTGCCGGAAGAGCGGAGATTTCCGCGTCATGATACAGAGTATGCAGAAGCTGACGCAGGGGCCATAGCAGCAGCCATTACATGGCGATTTCTTTTTCGGAGACTCGGCCAGGTAGTAACAGTTCTCCTTCTTGAGAGAGCACCCTGCCTTTCGGTTCTTCCAGAAGGAACAGCCTCTGCAGCTTGTAGGACGGTCAGCGTAGTAACGCACGCCGTCGATCACGATCGTTTCTTTTTCCATCGAATAATCCTCCTTTTTCATGATGGTTCTGCAGAGCCTGCAGAAATGAAAAAAGCCCGGCTACCGTTTCGTACAGCAACCGGGCTATGTATGGAGGCTTTTCTTCTGGGAAGACAAAGACGCCCGGCAGGAAGAGCTTTCTGCTGAGCGCCATAAACACGGATAAAACCGGATTAGAAATGTCGGGTTCCGTCAGAATCCGTCAAACGTTCCTGTTCCGTAATATGAGGTCATTTGGATAGCTTGAGACAAATTATCTGCGAAACGGGATCTGGGTCTAAAATGAGCACAAGGACACTTCTTGCTCTCGCTCATTTTCATTTTTTTGTCTCATTCATTAACTATTGTCTCAGTATTAACTACTAAATTCCCGGCAAAATCCATGATTCGCCATCAAATGCCATCAAAGATTCACGGGCATGAAAAGACCCCGGAAATGGCGTATTTCCGGGGTTTTTCGACTCTTGTTGGGCCTGATTAACGCTTCGAGAACTGAGGCGCTCTGCGCGCGGCCTTCAAGCCGTACTTCTTACGCTCTTTCATACGCGGATCTCTGGTAAGGAACCCGCCTGCCTTAAGAACTGGTCTGTATTCTGCATCTGCCTCACACAGAGCTCTGGATACACCATGGCGGATCGCGCCTGCCTGTCCGGTGTAGCCGCCGCCATGAACGTTGACGAGAATATCAAATCTGCCTTCCGTTTCGGTAGCTACGAGGGGCTGACGAACGATAACCTTCAAGGTCTCCAGGCCAAAGTATTCATCGATATCTCTCTTATTGATCGTGATCTTGCCTGTGCCGGGTGTCAGATATACTCTCGCGACTGATGATTTTCTTCTTCCTGTTCCGTAGAATTTCACGCTGGCCAATGTCTTCTACCTCCTATCAAAATTTCAGGACTTCCGGCTTCTGAGCTGCATGCTTATGCTCCGGTCCGGCATATACAAAGAGCTTTTTATACATTTTATTTCCCAGAGGTCCCTTCGGGAGCATGCCCTTTACAGCGAGCTCCACAACGCGCTCCGGCTTTTTGGCAAGCATCTCGCGAAGAGTGGTCTGCTTCATACCGCCGACATATTTGGAATGTCTGTAATAGATCTTCTGATCCAGCTTCTTGCCTGAAACAGAAACCTTATCCGCATTTACGATAATAACATAATCCCCGGTATCCACGAAGGGAGTAAACTGCGGTTTATTTTTGCCGCGAAGCACGCTTGCTACGGCGCTGGCCAGTCTGCCAAGGGTGCAGCCTTCCGCATCGACCACATACCATTTTCTCTCTATCTTATCCGGATTCGCCATATAGGTTTGCATGGTGATAATACCCTCCTGTATTGGTTCAACGCTGGGTGTCTCCTGTTAAAAGCGTATGGAGAGGACGCCTGTCAGAAGAAACAGCCAGCCTGGCTTTTCATCAAAATCCAAATCATCATAAAATCCGCGACAGGCATAAAGCGGAAATGTCCGAAACCGCCAGTCGATATCCATGCCGGGGCTATGGCATAGCTACCCTCCCTAGTCGCACTGAAATAGTATACTCTCTTGCTAGTGTGGTGTCAAATCTTTTTTTCTAAGGAAAGAAATTTATGCGCGGATTTTTCGAATACCGTTGGTATCGGCCACTTTAGTGACCGCAATTCATGCCCATCCTGCCGGAGGCTTATCGACAAGGGGAAAGTGCATTTGTCATTGAGGAGTATACCCTAACTCCTCAGAATCCAGAATCACTGTGAATGGGCCTTCATTGGTCAGTTCTACCTTCATCAACGCCCCGAATATCCCTGTCTGAACCTCTGTCCCCTGGGCCCGGCAGCGTTCAATCAAATATTCGTAAAGAGCACGGGAAGCATCCTCCTCACCGGCAGCAAAAAAACTTGGCCGGTTTCCATGACGGCAGTCGGCATAAAGAGTAAACTGGGAAACGATCAGAAGCTTTCCCTGTACAGCAGCCAGGCTCAGGTTTGTCTTCCCGTTCTCGTCAGGAAACACCCTAAGCCCCAACATCTTTTTTACCATTCTGTCTACCACCTGCGTATTATCCTCCCTGCCAAATCCGGCCAGAACCAGGAATCCCTTCTCAATCTCTCCGCTAGTCTTTCCCTCCACCGAAACTCTTGCCTGCGACACCACCTGGATTACCAATTTCATTTTTATTTCCTCCCATAACCTAAATGGATGATACCCTGTCACTGTTTCGTCAAGTGCTCTTTCCCTCTCCTCTGTCATTCCGAATGCGAATATAAGGGAGGATTGTGGGTTACTGCCTGTCGGGAGGCGAGCCCCGGCAGGCGAGACCGCTTGCGCGGACCAATCCATAGGAATCATTTTTCGCCGTAGAATCCATGTATCCTTTTCAAACACAAAGAAATGTGCTAAACTACAGAGTATATAGTACAGGATGCACATACTATAGCATCATGATAACAAACAAACCGAGCAGGCGGCAAGGGCTTTCCCGATCTCCTGCTCTCTCCGCGAGCCCCCGCCAACGATCGGTGACGGCTTTCCCTGGGGCAGCTCTGCGAAAAAAGGAGGATATTTCCACATGGCAGCAGAAAAGCAACCTATCTTAGAGCCTGTATCTTATGATGATAAAAACAGCCTTGCAACGGTCTTTACCTTTCTGGCCGTGGCCACCTGGGCGCTTGGCACCGTCCTGACCATTTTTTCCGGACTTGCCTTTGCGGGTGTCGGCACCTTCAATGAGATGCTGGGAGAGGAAAACACGGAAATGTTTACTCTGAGCCTGGTCCTGACACTAGCCGTCAGCGTTGCCTTCTCAGGGCTCTTCTTTTTTACGGTATCTGCTGTGATCAGGCTTCTTCAGAGAAATGCCACAACCGTCTATGCACTTAGGGGACTTGACGGAGTGATCCCGAAACAGATCACTGCCGTCTCCGCTCCGGCTGAGAAGAACAGTAAAGCAAATGAATCCCCTCACTCAGACCAGAAGACCGCCCAGGGAGGCAGCCATGCCCGAGCAAGCCAGACTCTTTCCGACGGTTCCAACGTTCAGATCACTGTCAATGTCAATGCTCCCGGTACAGAGGCAGGGGCTTCATCCCCACAGCAAAGTACTGCAAGCCCGGTTTCCGAAAGGGAAGAAGCCCTTCGTCCTGAAAATGCAGCCTCCCCTTCCCTCTTCTCTCCTGCCAGGTCACTCTCCTTCAGCCAGGAGGATATCAGACAGGCTGAGTTGATCGCAGACCAGGCCTTTAGCGAAGAGACGAACAGTAACTGACAGCAGGGAGGCTTAGCATGTCAAATCCATCCAGGCAGCACCGCGCATCCGGTTTTTTTCTTCGCAACCGATACGTGATCGCTGCCTTTTTTATCAGCGCCGCCATCATCACCTTTGGTTATGTCATAAAACAGGTTTATCCCTTCGGGGACCGTACTGTGCTGAAGGTAGATCTTTACCATCAATATGCTCCCTATATTGAGGAGCTGCGCAGCCGGATTCTGAAGGGACAAAGCCTTCTGTTCAGCTGGGAGGGAGGCCTGGGCAAAGACTTTGTGGCTCAGATGGCTTACTATACCACCTCCCCTTTCAACCTTCTGATCTTTCTCTTTCCGAAAAAACATCTGCCGGAGATGGTAGCCCTGACTATCCTTCTCAAGATCAGTCTGGCCTCCTCTGTCTTTACCTGGTATCTTCAGTCGCGCTTTGGCCGGAAGGATCTGTCTGTTCTGACCTTCGGCCTGATGTATGGATTCTGTGCTTTTCTGACCAGCTATTACTGGAATATTATGTGGCTGGATACCGTGGTTCTCTTCCCGCTGGTTGCCAGAGGGGTGGAACTGCCAGAGCATCCGGCAAAGCTGATTTCGACTGATACGGAAATTGAAGCAGCCCGGCAGGGTCAGGCTCCGCCCGGCAGGAGCGTCACAAAAAAGTCTTCCTGGGGATCAGGGGAATCCTTTCTTCTCTATTATGTTGCCCTTACCCTTACCATGATCGTAAACTTTTATCTGGCAGTCCTGGTCTGCGTCCTGATCACGCTCTATTTTCTGGCCCTCACCTTCACTGCATATCCGCCGCGGGCAGAAAAAGGCAATATTACAATCATTCTGCGCCGATGTATTTCTTTCAGTCTGGTTTCCGTCCTATGCGCCCTGACAGCCATTTTCATCCTGGCTCCTGTCGGGATCGCCTTGTCCGCCACCGCCGTCAGCGACAGTACGTTTCCCTCCTTCGATGTCTATCCGAACGTGTGGCAGCTGGCGGTCAATCATTTTCTCGGCGCCAGGCCTTGTGTTCTGGCCCGGAATGAAGATCTGCCCAATATCTATTCCGGAGTACTGACCCTTGTCCTGCTGCCTCTGTATTATGGCAATAGCGGTATCAGGCGGAGGGAAAAGCTCTTTCTTGGCCTGATCCTCCTTTTTATGCTGGCCTGCTCCTGCATCAAGCCTTTGGATTATCTGATCCATGGCCTGCACTTTCCCGCAAATCTGCCCCATCGTTTCACCTTTGTCTACAGCTTTATCCTCCTTGGCATGGGATACCAGGCTTATCTGCACCTGGATACGGTTCGATACCGCTGGGCTGTTCTGACAGGAGTGCTGTATGCCTTTATTCTCCTGGCCAGTGAATATTTCCTTGTTCCCTGCTTCGAGGAGCTCGACAGAGTTTTATCCGACAAAGAGGTTTTTTTCAACCTTCTTCTGGTCTTGCTTTACCTTATTCTGCTCTCCCTGAAAAAGAGGGGCAGGCTGAGTCGGTTGGCCGGAGGGCTTATGTTTGCCCTTGTCTGTCTGGAATGCTCCTACACAGATACGGCAGGGATAGAGAGCACCTGCAGCCGTTCAGACTATATCAGATATATGGATGACGCAGCAGAAGCCGTGGATTATCTAAACGAGAAAGAAGATGGCAGATTTTTCCGGACCGAATTCCGTCGCTTTACTACCATCAATGATGCTTCGCTCTACCATTACAACGGTTTTTCCCAGTTTTCTTCCCTGGAACCGGGGGGGATTTCCCAGCTGATGCAAAATCTTGGGCTGGCAGCCACCTCGAACAGCTTCCGCTATTATGATCCTACCCCCTTGATCGATGCCATTTTTAACATGAAATACGTCCTCAACAAGGATGCGGAACACCCCAAAAAGGCACGGTACAGCTTCGACCGACAGTTTGGCACGGTCTGGGTTTACCATAATCCCCGCTGTCTTCCCCTTGGTTTTCTGACTGACTCCTCCATTCTTGACTGGAATACCAGAGGTTCACAGCCCTTTGCCGTACAAAATGATTTCGTCCGCAAGGCGACAGGTCTTTCAGACGATATGTTTACCCTGATCGAGCCGGATTTTGTCACAACCGATCATATTGCCATCAGCTCCCAGGAAAGAAAGGGAAGCTTCGTCTATCAGGTTGAAAACCCGGCTGATTTGTCCCGGCTTCCCAGTGTTCAGGCTGAATTTACTTCAGACCAGGATCAGTACCTCTACCTGTATGTAGATGCAGGAAACGCCCAGCGCTTTGCCTACAAAGACGATTCCTCCCATGAAGACAGAGAGCTTTCCGCCGGCAGAAGCCTGATCGATGTCGGCCATGTCAAGGCAGGAGAAAAGATCTACGTCAGCTTTAACCTAACCAAGCGCGGCGCCTTCGAAAAAAAATACAGGGAATCGGGTACGGTTTCCCTGTATGCCGCCAGTTATCACGATGATGTCTTTCAGAAAGCCTATGAAATCCTGTCTGACAGGTCTTTTACCATCACAGACCATTCAGACACGATGGTCACAGGCAGAACAAAAGCAGATACCGAAACGGTACTATTCACCTCCATTCCTCTCACGAAGGGATGGGAGGTCTATGTAGACGGAGAAAGAAGCCGGGTTACTCCTCTCGGTGATGGCGGCCTGGTGGGTGTCCGATTGTTCTCCGGGGAGCATGAGGTATCCTTCCGGTATCACCAGCGTGTCCTGGTTCCCGCTGTTCTCATTTCTCTTGCAGGCCTGGTTTTGTACTGCCTCTACTATCGAAGCTGCAATAGGATTAAGCCAGAGTGAGACGCTGGCATCCCCAGGACTATATCCCGTATACGATACAAAGCCGTGCCGTATCCCGGTCAATCCCGGGCTGCGGCACGGCTTTGTATGGCAGGTATGAGTATGGCGAGGGTATGGCGGGGCTTAATTAAATCCATAGAATTTTTGTGCTATCTTATAGGCAGCGACAGAAAGCTTCCTGCCTCCCCGCCCGGGAAGATTCATCACGTGGCCCAGCATACTGTGACGTAAGGAAAAATACAGGGAAGGATTCTTCGCACGGATGAAGGCCAGAAGCTTCTTTTTCTTTTCCAGGGCTTCCGGCGTGCCTGCCCGAATCAGCATGATAGAGGATATCGTGGTAATGATGTCCAGATAGCTGATCATATACTTACGGCATTTCTTGTTCATGATGGCGTGACGATTATAGGCCTCAACCATCAGCCGGTTGACCTTCAGCTGCTGATCGATCCTTTTGATCATAACACTTTCATTGACAGACTGGTCTGACCTGCCGATATAGTAACGATAGAAATTTGTGTCGATGTAGCACATGGTCTCTACATAGGGAAGAGGCTCAAAGGCGAAGAGATTATCCACATAGAAGGTATGTCGAGGAAGCTCAAACCCAGAATCCAGCAAAAGCTTGGTACGATAAATCAAGGAATGCATCAGAAGATATTTCCCCTTTGGCATGCGCCTGACCTCATTCCAGCCGAATACCTGGCTGACCGGCAGGCAATGCCTGTACTGCATGACCTTTTTTCTGGCGGCTCCCTGCTTTTCATAGACAAAATTGCTGATCAGCATATCTACAGTCTTAGGGCCGCGAATCAGTTCCTCCAGAGAACGCAGAATTTTCTGATATGACTCCTGATTTACCCAATCATCACTGTCCACGACTTTGAAGTAGAGTCCGGTTGCATTTTTGAGTCCGGCGTTTACCGCAGCTCCATGCCCTCCGTTCTCCTGATGGATGACTTTTACGATGGAGGGATATTTGGCTGCAAATGCATCAGCAATCTCTGCCGTTCTGTCCTTTGATCCATCGTCCACGATGATGATTTCCACCTCCTCTCCTCCAGGGAGAAGAGAATGGATACATTTTTCCATATAAGCTTCAGAATTGTAACAGGGTACCGCTATACTCAATACTTTCATGTATATCTCTCCTCGTCTATAGATGATATCAGTGCCCTTAGCAGGGGGATTACAGGTAACCTTTACAACACGTGACGGTATGCCTTGAAGGCGGAAGGAAGCGGATACTGAGCCTGTCTGAAGGGTGCCGCAACAAATCTACTTTTTTCCGCCAATGAAGCCGGACTATCTTTGGTAAGGCTGTCAAGAGAAAGAACACGAGCCAGATAGGCTGTCATTTGCCATTCCTTATGCGTAAAAATATGCCGGGAAGCAGGCAGGCTTTCTATCTGAAGAAGCTCCAATCCCATCTGGCCGATCATTGCGGCAAGCTCCTTTTCATCCCTTTCCCCCTCCAGGTTGAGCGGCTCATACAGCCCTGCCAATAATCCCTTTAGTGGCCGTCTTTGGAGAAGAGTCGCTTCATCATCCTGAACAAAAACCAGGGTTCTGTGCTCCTGTTTCCGCTCCTTTGCCTTCGGTCTGACCGGAAAGTCTGTCTGCCTTCCCGAAGCCCAGGACCGGCAGTTCAAGCGAACCGGACAGTCCTGGCACAAAGGCTGGCCATGGGGCAGACAAATGAGCGCCCCTAATTCCATCATTGCCTGATTGAAATCACCAGCTGCCTTGGCCGGTATAATACCGGAAAGAAGAAGCATTGCTTTTTTCTTTGCCGCCTGGCCGGTCACATCCTCAGGATCCTGATTCAGTCTGGCCACAACCCGAAGCACGTTTCCATCCACAGCGGGTACACATTGTCCGCCCGCGATGGAAGCAATGGCTGCGGCCGTATAGCTCCCTATTCCTTTCAGAGTGAGGAGCTTTTCATAGGAAAGAGGAATCTGTCCCCCGAAAATATCCATGATCTGACGGGCTGCCGTCTGCATATTTCTCGCCCGGCTATAATAACCCAGCCCTTCCCAAAGCTTCATCAGTCTTTCCGGAGGACATGCCGCCAGACTCTGTACATCGGGCAATTCCTTTATAAAACGGGAAAAATAGGGCTTAACTGCCTCTACCCGTGTCTGCTGAAGCATGATTTCCGACACCCAGGTATAGTAAGCCTTCCCCTGATCCCGCCAGGGAAGCTGCCGTTTGTTCTGATCATACCATTCCAGAAGCGGTTTGACCATACCTTTTAGTCTGTCTGATTCATCATGTTCCGATCCCGTCTCCTTCATCCTTTCAACTCCTGTCTGAACTGTCTTTCCCCGCTTGATTTTTGGATGTAAATTATATATAGTCTATATGTGGAATCATGCCGCCTGCAGCGGCGTAAAGTCAGTGTAATGGCGACGCAGTACATCGTTCCGGGTCGTAACAAGATAGCTTGATCGCAGAAAGGAATCAGGATTCATTATATGGACAGCATAATATTTGATGTGGATGGCACTCTCTGGAATTCCACCAAGGTGGTGGCAGAAGCATGGCGCAGCTACCTGAAGGAACAAGAAAACATAGAGATGGATATAACGCCTGAAAAGCTGACAACGCTTTTCGGTCTTCTTCTTTCTGATATTGCCAGGGCGTTGTTTCCGGAAAAAAGTGAAGCGGAGCAGCTGCGTATCATTGACAGATGCTGCCAGGCTGAGCATGATGCCCTTTTACGCTATCCGGTTCCTCTTTATCCCGGAATGCAGGAGACGCTTGAAGAACTATCGAAACAATATCCCCTATTCATCGTCAGCAACTGCCAGGCAGGATATATCGAGGTTTTTCTGGAAAATACAAAAACTGCTTCCCTCTTCCGCGGCCATCTGTGTCCTGGTGATACAGGCAAGGCCAAGGCAGAAAATATCGGCATCCTCTCCCATCGTTATGGTCTGAATTCCCCCGTCTATATCGGGGATACCCAGGGAGATTTCAAAGCCTGCCAGGATGCCGGAATTGCCTTTATTCATGCCGCCTACGGCTTTGGCAGGGTTCCTCAGGCTCCATACAAAATAGAAAAGCCGGCCGATCTGCCGGTGCTCATCCAAAGCCTTTCTCAGTAAGCCGGGAAGCTCCGACCCAGATGCCGGGCTTCCCGATTCCATGGCAGGGGTGCCACAAGAAAATGCGCCACCTGACAGTGACCGACCTGATCGGCCCCCTGCCATTCACCTTCTGCACTTTTTTTTCAGATACACAATGAAACCTGCGAGTATGACGATCACAGCCACAAGGTAAACAATCTTGGCCAAAAGGCCGGTCGTAAAGCTGTCGATCAAAGTGACCACGCCAAAGAGGAGCAAAGCGACCCCGCTGGCCTTGGTCAGTTTATCCATATCATACATCTTTTTCCTTGCTGCTTCATTTGCTCCCTTCAGAAAAAAATCTCCGTTTCCCGTCAGAACCAG
The DNA here is from genome assembly GCA_017515325.1 of Blautia sp. Lineage (GTDB taxonomy): Bacteria > Bacillota > Clostridia > Lachnospirales > Lachnospiraceae > Blautia_A. Next base: position 262,766 of record JAFWGA010000013.1, on the reverse strand, counting down.
GATACCGATCACAAAGGAAACTACGGCCAGAAGCCAGCCCCAGGTCTGGTCTGTCATCATTTTTTTTACACTCCCCTTATCAATAAAAGCAGACAATAGGAACTCCATAATCGATGATATTGTACAGCTGAGCGGCTGCATAATAGGGAAGATTGATACAGCCATGGGACCCCCCTCCCATAAAACGGTCACCGCCGAAGTAGGGCTGCCAGGAAGCATCGTGAAAACCGATCCCGCCATTGAAGGGCATCCAGTACTCTACCTCTGTCTCATATTCCGGTTTCCCGGTTTCGTCTGACTCACCCTTCAGGATAGCCGGACTCTGCTTGGAATAAAGGGTATAGATCCCCTCAGGTGTGGCATGCCCGTCTACCGTGATATCCCCGGAGACAAAGTCGGAATCAAAAATGATATACCCATTCTGGTAATAATACATGTGCTGATTGCCCATATCCACCTCGATATAGGTATTCCCCAAGTCGTTAAAGCCATGAGAATTCGCTGTCGTGGCATAAATTGGTTCACGGGACACTACATTTCCACTGGTAATGTCCTGGGCTAAGGCCGCGGCTTCTGCCACCTGATCGATAGACCAGCCATAGGCATAGCCGTATACATAGACAAGCCTTCCATCAGTAGCCATGAAGGGGCGTGAAGTCCCCACAGTATCATGCTCTGCCGCAAGCTGGGCAATGTAATCCGATACATGCTGCATAAAGCTTCCCGTATCCTGGATCAGCCTCCCATCCGCATCAAATTCCAACCAGGTTTTCAGGGTGTCTCCCGTCAGGGTGGTGGTCTCATCGCCAAAGATATAGGTAATCTTGGCCTTGGTGAAGTTATTGTAGGCTGCCAACAGCTTCTGAATCTCTTCACTGTCACTGGTCATCTTTGCCGTGGCATATACATCCTCCTCGGCATCAAAATCGATAGAGCTTTTTCCGGCATCAATCGCTTCATCCAGCGCCCAGAAGGCATTTTTTACCAGGATATTGCTCCCCTGTGTTTCCGGGACAATGGTAAACTGGTCGTTATTCATGGTAATGTAGGCATCCTCAGGATAAACCTGGTTTTCTTCCTGCGTGCAGGCGAGTGTACTGAGCTGAGTTCTGAGCAATACTCTGTTGAAGGTAACATTTTCCCGGATGGTATAATTTGTCTTGTCTATCAGTGCCCGAGGCCATTCATAGGGATTCTGTGCCTTCAAAAGGTTCAGAACCTCTCCGTCCGAAATATAACGGTAGCCGATATCACTGCCTCTGATCACCTGGGATTCATTTCCTCTGGAAGCCACCTCGATGGTATAATCCGAGAACTGATTCGCGATTTTCTTCTCAACCTCATAAGCGGTCAGATTAGAACACTCTATTCCATTGACAAAGGTCCTCAGGAAAAAATGATCCGTATAGAAATAAACCATTGCCGCATAAAGGGCCGATATCATGACCAGCCCCATACAGGCAGCCGTCAGCATAATCTTCAATCCTGTATGCTTGACTTTCTGTTTGATCAGCGGAGCAATATAATCATCATGCCTTGACAGATCCACATAGGAGATCTTTCCCGGCCTGGCGGATTTTGTCCTGGGCGGACGGGCAGCTACCCTGACGACAGGCCTTTCTTCCCTTTCTTCATTGGACTGTGTCCTTGTAGATGGCCTATCGTTCTGATTCTCCGCCTGGATAGAATCCAGCGCTTCTTCTCTGCCGCTACCGTTATCGTATCCTGTCTCCTCTGTCTCTTCCTCATCGGACTCCTGGCATGGTTCATCCGGTATTTCTTCCTCGCGGTCAGAAGCCGCAGAAGCCTCCGTTTGAACTGGCTCCCCCTTACGATCCAAAGGTACTTCTTCCGTATCTTCCTCCTTCTCGCTTTCTTCTTCCTGGTCCGAAGAAGCTTCAAGGTTCTTTTCTTTATCCTGATCCGAAAATGCTTCTTTGTCACGATCCATATCCTGGTCATCCGGGGCAGATCTTTGGACCTCTTCTGAGCTTCCTGGCTCATCAATATCCCAATTCTCACCCAAAGGGATTTTGAGAGAATCCATTCCGCCATCCGCTCTGTCTGTATTCTCTGACTGTGACAATGTCATAGCATCCCAGTCTATACCTCCTGACCTACGGATATCTTCATTTCCTCTATCGCTCATCTGCTTTTATTCCTCCAGGATCTGTATCATAAAATGATTCTACCGCCAAAAATGCGGACTGCTTACCAATTCTCGTATGCGCACGAATTTACTGCGGAATCCTTCCGCTTGCAGCGGCGTATATTCGGCACAGCAAACGAATCAAAATGCAGGCATTTTGATTCGTTTTCTATCGCAATGCTATTATATTAACATCCTTTTTTCTTCTGTTTGTATTTTCTGATTCTTGTATTCTCTGATTCCAGTGATCCCCGTCAAAAAAGAATCTCTTCCCGGAGCAGTTGCCTGAATTCCCCTTCTGCCAGATCATCGGGCAACATGAGGGGACCCATAGAAAGACGTTTCAGGTAAATCACTTCTTTACCCACAGCCATGACCATCCTTTTGACCTGATGGAACCTTCCTTCCCTGACTGTGATCTCCACCCGGGAAAGAGTATCCTCACCAGCCTGGCCCTCCCTTTTGACTGAAAGGATCTTTAGCTCGGCAGGCAAAGTCGGTTTCTCATCTCCTATGTCAAGGCCTTCCTGAAAAGCCTTCACATCCTCCCGTGTCATGGCGCCCCGTACCAGGGCGTAATAGGTCTTATCCACATGATTTGCGGGAGAAAGCAGTCTGTGCGCAAGGCCTCCATCGTCCGTAATCAACAAAAGACCTTCCGTGTCCTTATCCAGACGGCCTACCGGAAAGAGATCCCTTCGTTTGTCGTGAGGGACGAGATCCAGCACAGTCTGCTGGCTTTTATCCTGCGTAGCGCTAAGATAACCGGCCGGCTTGTTCAGAAGATAATAGACAAAATCAGGCGCCATCTTCAAAACTCTCCCGTCCAGGCTGACGACATCTTTTTCGGATACCTTTCTCTCGGGAGACTTCTCTGAAATGTCATTCACCCTGACTCTGCCCTGCCGGATCGCCTTTTTTGCTTCACTTCGAGCCAGTTGTCCGGCGTCTGAAAGAAATCTGTCCAGTCGCAGTTGTCCTTCCAAACCGATCACCTCCTCAAAATCCCCTCTATATCAGTCTTTGTCTGTCTCTCATCCGATATTTCATTCTGAAATAGTGAAACCCCCAGACGGTCACAGGAAGGAGCAGGATAAATGCCGCCCCCAAAATCGGAGCGACTTTTTCAAGAAGGGCAAAGGATTCTGATCCGCCTGCACGTTCGAAAGAAATGTCAAGGAGCAGGCTCCAGGAATTCGCTCCAATATGCAGCAGCATGCAGGAAATGAGGCTTCCCGTGTACTCCAAAAGCAAGGCAAAGCAAACTCCCAGGATAGATGCATAGATGGCCTGGAGTACATTCCCATGATAGACTCCGAAAATAATGGCGCTTACCCATGCGGACAGCAACAGGCTAAGATGATCTCTCAAATGAAGAAAAACCATCCAGCGAAATACAATCTCTTCAGCCATCGGGGCAATCCATCCAACCCAGAACAGCATGGCCAAAGGAGAATTGTTGGCAGTGATCGCTTCCATCACTGCCTGATAGCTTTCCGAAGAGATATAGTTTGATAACAGGGTCATGAGGAGATTTGTGTATACGGATAGACAGATTCCCATCAAAAGGAGAAGAATTCCTTCCCCAAAAGAAAGTCCTAACGCTGTATCCCCTGGAATCACACCATCTTGTCTTCGACGATTTTGGTTTACCAGATACAAAGGGACCAGTACGGCCCCGGCTAAAAGGCCGTTCAATCCGGTCAGGACCAGTATATTATCTTGTAACGGGATGTTATGGCTGCTGCCTGTCAGTTTAGGGATCAGGTAAGCAGCCCAAATGATTCCCTCTCCCAGGATAAGATGAATGACAACAGGATACAAGGCTCCCACAATCAAGCCGAATCTGCTCTTTCGCTTTGGGATCCTTTCTCCTGCCGGGAGGGGTTCAGGCTCCATTTCATCCTGGATCATCTCCAGCTTTTCATTTTCCATGTCTGTCTTTTTCTCCATTCAGCCAACTGCTGTTCCATCGCATCCTTACGAGTCACCCACCAAGGGAATGAGCAAAATGCGGATGCGCAGCAAGCGCATAAGTGTGCAGCGCAGATTTTGCAAATGCCATTGGCATCGGTCACATTTCATTAACCCGCATGAGCAGGCAGTCAAAGCGGACAGCTTTTCCCATAAAGGAATAATCCGGCTTTCTCCCTGCCAAATAAGGTCCCTTGGGCGGCCTTTTTACAATAATTTTCTGTGGGTGAGCCTGACTGGCTGCAGCCAGCAGACTTTCTTCATCCTCACAGGGCTGTTCAAGGTGCTGAAGAAGCTGAAGCTTTTTTTTGACCAGTGCGCTTTTTTTTCGAGCCGGGAACATGGGGTCAAGATAGACAATATCCACCATCGAAGAAAGATTCGGAAGAGCCTTTATACTATCCTGCTCGAACAGATGCATCCGATCGGCAATCTCAGTCAACCGGGGCTGCAGCCTGGCCCTGCGGATGGTATCCTTCAGAAGTGCAGCGATCACCGGATCCGATTCAAATAAAGTCACTTCAAAGCCGGACGCTGCCAGCAAAAGAGCATCCTCACCCATGCCTGCCGTAGCATCAACTGCCGAGGGATTCTTGTCCTTCCTGATCCGGGCTGCCTGTAGTAAAAGCTCCTTGGACAGCTTGTCCGGCCTCAGCCTTGGCAGCAGCTTCTCATAATCGCCTTTCAAAGACATTCTGCCGCAATGAAGAGAGACCCCGGACTCTTCAAAGTACAAGACAAGCTGGTCAGAAGCCGGTTTTGCGTTTGACCCATCAAGTGGAATCTCCAGTCTCTGCGCCAGATTTTTTGCCTCTTCTTCATTTCCCCCGTTTTTACATATGATTCTCAATCTATCTCTCATCGATACCCAACTCTTCTCCTCCCATAACACAGTTTTGTCCGTTGACTCAATGAATCCGAATGTCGGTATTATTGCTTCAGCAGAAAGTACAGCTCCTATTGCCGCATAGGGCATGCACCTTTGCAGGAGTATTTATTCTATCAAACCTTATCCCAATGTGCAACCGATTCTACGCAATGATAAACGGTATTTGACTGAGAAGCTCTCTGGCTATATCCCCAATTTCGCTGTAAAGCAGTCTTTCCACATAGGTATCGGCCGGAAGAATGACCATTTGCTGAGGCAGGCAGACCTTTGTGATCCGGTTCATAAGGTTCTCCTCCTCCCAAATGTGAAGCATGCTCTCAAACTGGGAAAGCTTAGCCAGGGATATGGTATCATTCAGGATGGGCATAAACACATAGTCACATGCCTTCATCAGCTCAATTGCGTTCTCTGTGTCATTTCCTATATCCAGCACCAGAGTCTCATAACTGCTCTGAGACGAAAGTACTCTGATCAGATACTCCCAGTCCTTCCATCCAGCCTGAAAAATGTCTGACGACAGATTGACAGGAGGGATAAAATCCAAATGATTCACCGTCTGAATGATGCCATTTATCCTATGGATCAGATTTGGATCTTGCTGTCTGGCAAAGTAAAGGACATCACTCAGAGTATGAACAAAGCTCCGACCCATAAGCTTGCCCAAACCAGAATTTCCCTCCAGGTTTATATAAAGTGTTCCTCCGGACCTTGCCTTCTCCTGGCCTATCGCCAGCGCAAAGGAGGTTTTCAGGCATCTTCCTATTGGAGAATAGATCCCGTATCTGGTCTGTTTCTTTTTTCCCACAGGCAGAACCCGCGGAGTTTCATCCCTGTTTTCAGAATAGGCAGCGAGCGTTTCCTGAAGCACCGCTGTCCCGGATTGGTACTTATAAACACTGGTGCTTTCCTGCCATTCTTCCTCCACCGTCCCTTCTGAAAGAACCACTATTTTTCCGATTTGAAGCTGTCTCAGCCTTGCGTCAAGTAGTTTCGAAGAGATCAGCAAAAGTTCAATGGGATTTTCTTTAGCATAGAGAATAAGATGATCAAGAGAAGTAAAGACCTGTACCGAGAAGGGAAGACGGTGAGTACGATTCAGAAAGTTCAAAAGGTTACCGGCATATTCCGGCTCTGGGTCACACACTGCAAATATGTTTTTTTTCAAAGGCATATCTCCTTTTTTAATAAGCTCTGCAAAAGCCGAGAAGGATTCCCAGCAAGATAGGTATCGTAAAAGGCATGTTTTCCGGTCTTTCCCATCCACCTGTTCGATAAGGGACAATTTCCTTTGTGATCAGGAAGTTTCTGAGATATCGGAAAAAATACAAAACCCTCTGTCTCATCATTTTTTTGGTACATAGGCGGATCAGGGAAAAGACCGCTCCTATGCCCATCGTCCACATAAGGCAGAAAAGGATTCTCTCAGGCCCCAAAAAGACTCCCAGGACGCAAAGCAGCTTGATATCTCCGGCTCCCATCATGCGGAAAGGAAAGAGCCAGCCAAGCAACAAAAAGGGAATACAAAAACCTTTCATTCCAGCCAGGATCCCCTGGCCTCCAGACCGGAGAAGCTGTCCCAGAAAGGCTCCTGCCAGACCCATCAGAATCCAACGGTTGCTTATCCTGGCAGACTTTACATCCATTACCACTGCACCGGCCGACAACAAAACCGGAATCAAATCAAACATATCCATAGCCTCCTTTCTGTTTTCATCAAGGGTAATGCTTCATCTCAGATTCATGCAGCAAAGATATCCTAGCATATTATCTGATATCTGTCCATTATTATATATGATATATATCTATAAGCCTATTTGCTTCGTTTTAGTCTGTCATATTATGCTGTATATTGTCTGTTTCACTTATATTTTGTCGTCCTGTGCCGGCTTTCGACTGAACAATTCCTCTTGTTTTTCCTCGTATTATAGTCTATACTCCTCCCAAAACGATTTTTTCCCGTTGACGTAATGGCCACGGTATAAAGAAAGGAATATTATGCCCACCTCCATCAAACAGATCGAAGATCTCTCCCTGAATGCCTGGCCTTCTCATAAAATGGAACTCTATGATGGCTGGATCCTCCGCTTCTCCTATTTTTATACGCACCGAACCAACAGTGTAGAGCAGTTCGGAGAAGAATCACTCCCCTGGAGCGAGAAAATCCCATTTTGTGAAAAGGAATATCAAAGACTAGGTTCTCCCGCTATCTTTAAGATCAGTCCCCTGGTATCACCCAACTTCGATTTTATGCTGGAAAACCGGGGATACCGCATTGAGCATGTCACCAACGTGATGACACTTGATCTCTCCAAGGCTGCAAATCTCAGTCCTTTTCCTCAAGTTACGTTTTTGGACGGCATACCAGCTGCCTGGGTTCAAGCTCTCTTTTCGCTAAAGCAGGTCACCGATCCTACCCATATTCAGGTTGTTCCCTCCATGTACCAGGCTATTCCCAAGGAGACCGTCTGTGCCTGTGTTATGAAAAATGGGAAGATTGCAGCTACCGGTCTTGGCATTCTGGACCGGGATTTCATTGGTATCTATGCCATTCACGTCAGAGAGGACCTCAGGAAAAAAGGGCTTGCCCGTCAAATCGTCAGCGGCCTGATCTCCACAGGACAAAAAAAAGGCGCGGACAAAGCCTATCTTCAGGTGGTAGAAGGCAATGTCCCCGCCAGGAATCTCTATGAAAGTCTGGGATTTATAGATTATTATCAGTATTGGTTCCGGGTTCAACCGGTTGGTTCACGAAAAATGCAGCACCCTGTCGGAGGATTATTGTCAACGTGACGGTACAGAACCTGTAACCGGAAATGTACCGGAAATTACCGCTGTAACAGGGCTAAAATAGATCAGGCAGGTAACGACGCAATAGCAAGGTGTCATGATTGCAGTCTGGACGATCCTGCCCGGGAGAATGGCATACAAATGATAGCCCAAAAAAAGAACAAGTCCCGCCGTAGTAAGAAGTAAGGAACTGACTACTGCCGTTATGGCAATAGAGCCGCAAAGCCAGCCGGTCTTTGCGGCTTTTGTCTTTGCCCTTCTCCAGGCTTTTGAACACAGCAGGGCAGGAATCACACCCCACATGATCGCGGCTAAGGTAATCAAGGGATTTACAGCGAACCCTTTCAAAAAGCAGCCCAGGACATCCGCCGTCAGTCCACAGACTCCGCCTGCTACCGGTCCCAGCCAGAGACCAGCCAGGATCGTCGCCACACTGCCAAATGAAATACGATAGGCACCCATATCAATCACGAGCAGTCTGGTAAGCAGGATCTGAAGAGCAACCATGAGGGAAAGATAGACCAGCCTCCGGATCGCAACAGCCTTTTCATCCATTTTATGCATAAAAAACACCTCCTAATGCAGACTCCACAGAGCATGATAAATAATATCCACCCACATCATGAGATGTCTCACATGCAGCAACGGGTGCGGAAAAAGCATCGCAAGCCTGTCCCTGCTTCAACAGGTCAGGCTTTTCGGTTCAGGGCGACTCCCCAGCCGCTGACAACTTAACGCGCTATTTCCTACTTCGCTATTATTTATGTAATTGGAATATATCACAGTCTTTTTCAATAAGCAACCACTTTCTTTTGACAAAAAACTCCATCAGGCCAGAGAATCATTGCCCTGACCCAATGGAGTCTTTTTCTATGGAAACGGCAATTCCACCAATGCCGCTATATGCCAACCGAACCCGTTATTATCTTTCCTGCACCATATTCTGCCTTCTATATAGGGAATCGGGATCGTTTGGGGATGCGAAGGCCCCTGCCATTAAAAAAAGCCCACAGGCGAACCTGCCTGCGGGCTTCCTTATTCACTTATAAGTCGTACTCAAATGCTGATTCCTGATTACAGGGAAGCATAGAAGGAAGAGGGAGCATGCACTCTAAGGATAAGCTCTCTGCTGCCATACTTAAAGGTAACAACATCAAAGTGATCATAGGTATAGATATGAACAGAAGATACGGACTTAACAATATCAGCAGCCATTGTACTATAAACAGCAAAAAGGATCTTGTTGTTGTAATACTTGGTAGCGGATCTGTGGATGTTTACGCTTCCGCCGTACTTGTTAACGATAGTCCTTGCAGCAGAACCGCTGGTGAAGGAGCTAAGGATCTTGGTCCTGTTGCGGATCAGACGAGTGGTAGCAACATTGTACTCACCATCATTGTTGAAGTAGAAGAATCTTCCTTCTCTGTTGACAGTGTAGTTAGCCGGAGCATTAGCCCACAGACCGCTTACGCAATGTCCATAAGTATCAAAGCCATAAACCTTACCGTTGATCTGCTTCAGAACGATGTTGTTCTTGTAACCAGCCTTGATGGCAGCTCTAAGGGTGATACCGTTGCTGTTGAAGTAGAACTTGTAGTTCTTTCCATCATAATCCTTGGCAACATACCAGCTGTTCTTCAGATAATACCAGATGCTGTTCTTGTTGTCTTTCTTCTTATAAACAAGACGAGCAGAGCCGGGGGCATATCTGTTCTGCGGACGAACCAGTCTCTCATTTGTGATAACGACTGAGGCATTATAGCCCTGTCCATCATAACCTGGAAGTCCACTGGTTCCGGTCAGAGCGGAAACGCTGCTGGTAGCGACCATTGCCAGAGCTACTGCTGCAAGCACAAGTCTTTTCATGTTTTTCATTTCAATTTCCTCCTTAAAGAAATAGATGGTTGAATATGGTGTAGCCAGAATGAACTCATCCTGTATGCATCATATCGCAGTGTGGTAAAAAATGCGCTTTTTGAAGCATGGTGGAAAAGCTTCCATTTATGGAAACAGGTTTGAGAATCTCTTGACCCCTCCCTGTCGTCCCCATTGTAACACAAAATCGATAAAAAGTAAAGTAAAAACAAAATATTTTTAAAAAAAACTTAAATATTTATGTTTTACTGAAAAAGGAATAAAAAATCTATAATTTATAATCCATTTTCTCAAAAGCAGTGAACACAACAAGGATCTGATCCGATTGGTTCACAAAGCTTTTAACTTTTCATCACTTGCTTTTCACAGTTCATATGATAACATATCCTGAACCGTATCCAGTAACCTTCATTTTTCGCTTTCATTTCCGCTTTTTCATCAGCAGAAATACAAGCAGGCCGATAAGCCGGGTTATGTCGTGGGTGATCATCTATCTAGGCTGACCGTTGCCGGCCAGCTCAAGCGACCTACCTGGAAGCACGACGGGCAGCCGTATCGCTTCCTAACTTGGTCTTGCTTCAGATGGAGTTTACATGTGCCCGTCCTGTTACCAGAACGGCGGTAGTCTCTTACACTGCCTTTCCACCCTTACCCTTTCCAAAGAAAAGGCGGTTTATTTCTGTTGCACTGGTCTGGGAGTCGCCTCCACCGGACGTTATCCGGCATCCTGCCCTGTGAAGCCCGGACTTTCCTCGTCCCGATCCCCTCCCGGGGTCAGGCCGCGATCACCTGGCCTGCTTGCAGAACCATCTTAACACATGACTTTCTTTTTCCCGTAAAGAAGATTTTCAGAAGGAAAATTCGAAACTCCCGTTCGTCCCTTTCTGAAGACTTCTCAACACGCTAAAAGAAATGTGATCATCTGATTGGTCTTCCCTTCGCTTCAGGCACGTTTCATTATACAGATCCGTCTTTGCTTTTCGTATTTTCCGTTTTTCCCGTGCGGATCAGTTCCGTTTATTCCTCGTAATTTCTGTCGTCTTCGTTTTGTCTGTCCTGATCCTGAGAAGTATCATTGGCCGCTTCATTTTCGACTGAATCCTGTTCATATTCAGAGTCAGAGCTGTCATCGTATTCCTCATATCCGGTATTTATGTCTGTATTTTCCATTGCATAATCTTCAAATCCAGATTCTTCAGCAGACATATCCCCATAATCATAATAAGAATCCGTCTGTAATCCACTGTTTTCATCCAGCACGCTTTCCAGTTCAAGATTTCCCTCCCCTGGCGCAATGCCGGATACTCCTGTCTGCTGGCAGATCATTTTATAGATTGCCTTCATATTATCAGAAAGCGCTTCCTCATATACCTGCTGGATCTGAAGGGCCGCGGAATCATAATCCTCCTGGACAATGGCCAGATAGGCTTCAAACAGACTCTGATAGCTCCTGCTTTTTTTTGCCTCTGCCGTCAATTGCTGTCCCATGATATCGGCCATGTCATCTGCATCCTTCAGGTTTCCCTGAATTCGGGTCAACTCGGCGCTCTGACTGGAAATGGATTCACTGTAACGAACAATCTGACGATTCGCCTCTCGATAGATGCGCTGCTTGATCGAAGGAACGGCCAGCATCCAGAAAGCCAGTGCTCCAGCCGCCAGTCCCAGAAGCAATGCCGCAAAAACATAGCCTCGCGACATTTCCTGGTATACCGTAGGTGTCGGTGCCGGAATTTCAGCAGAAAAATCATCAGACTCATCCGTAACGCCCCTGCCGCCGCCAAACAGACCTCCCCTTCTCTGTCGCCGCCTGGAAGAACCGATCTGCTCTTCAATCTCCCTGAGAAATCGCAAGGTCGTAGTATTGGTTCTGTCAATACGGGAGGCTTTTCTGAGGATACGTCTGGCTTTCGTCCATTCCTGGTTTTTCATATAGATCAAAGCCAGTAAATGATAGCCCTTGATCAGCTTTGAATTCTGTGTCAGCAATTTTTTCAGCTTGGTCGCTGCCATATCGTCATGGTGGCCTCTGGCCAGCTCCAATGCCTCATTGTATCGACGGATCGTTTCATTGATCGCGTCCAGCCGGTTCTGGTTCGCCTGAAGTCTGGCGATATAATCATTGGCCAGATTTTTTTTGGGCTTCAGATTCTTGGAAATCACCCATTCGCTGAGAGCTTCCACCACTTCTCCTGTCTCGAAATAGGCAAGACCGAGAAGATTCCTGGCATCAATGTTTCGCTTATCATAGGTGAGACTCTGTTTCAGACACCCTATCGCTCCGGAAAGATCCCGAATTTGTGCCTTTTCCAGTCCCTGGTTATAGTAAAATTTGGAGAGATAGTCCACTCTTCTTTGTATCTGCACATTAGCACCGCAGCGGGGACAATATTCAAGCTCCCGAGCCGGCAGATAGGTGCCGCAGTTCATGCAATTCATCTAATCCCCCCCTGTGCCTTTGCACTTATGATTGTCTGATCGTCCTGCGTGAGCTTCTTTGCTGCCGCATGATCTCCTGCAGGATATCCAGGATATCGGTCAGATCCCTGTCGGTAATAACCCTTTCTGTATCTGCCACATCAAGGCAGGGTTCAAATTTTTTTAATTCCTCGTCATAATCGATCATACTATTTCCTCCTGCGGCTTTGCCAGAATTCCTTTTATCAAACCGACCAGATACAAGGATCCCACACAGAAAAGAATGGACCGGCTTCCTTTCATTTCAAGTGCATGACAAAAAGCCTTCTCGGGATCCGATTCACAGAAAACTCCCTGGACACCATTCTTTTCAAATTGGGCTGCCAGTTCAGGAACGGGTACCTGCCGGTATCCTCCTACCTGAGTCACTGTGACGCGCTTTAGCTTAAGTCTTTCACAGATCTGTCTGACCATGTGCTGATAGTCCTTGTCACTCACAGCAGAAAACAATAGTTCGATATCATGGTCTTTCTGAAAGTAGACAGCGGTCTCTATAAAGCGGCGGATCCCGTCTTCATTGTGGGCTCCGTCTATTACCACGTCATCAAGCACCTTCTCCATCCGGCCTGCCCATCTTGTAAGAGAAAAGCCTTCCCGGATCTCTTCTTCCGACACCCGAAAATGACCATTCCCGGCAGGCAGACGCCGCAGAAGACGGATGGTCTTCAGAGCCAGGCTGGCATTCATAACCTGATACCGGGCGATAAAGGGAAGGTGAAAGAGAATTCCCTCAGGCCCGTCCTGTATCAGTCTGAAGTTGATTCCGTCACTGTCATGCGACACAATACAGGCATCCTCCCATACCTGAGGAAAAGCCTGGCTGTGGCTCTGTCTGGCTTTCGCGGCGATCACTGCTGCCGCACGTGGATCATTGGCATCATAAACCACCGGTACCTCAGGAACTATGATCCCTGCCTTTTCGCCTGCAATTTCCTCCAAGGTATTCCCCAGATACTGCATATGGTCCATGCTGATTGAGGTGATCACACAGATCAGGGGATCTGAGATGGCCGTGGTAGCATCCAGCCTGCCTCCCAGTCCTGTCTCCAATACCACAATTTTCCTCTTGCTGTCCGCAAAAATCAGGGCTCCCATCAGAAAGAGGAACTCAAAATAGCTGGGATGGGGGAGTCCTTGTAGGATCAGCTCATCCACCATGGTTTTTACCCGCTCAAAAGCATTGAGGAAAAGGGCATCCTCCACCATTTTTCCCCCAATCATAAATCTTTCCTTCACACTAACCAGATGAGGTGAGGTAAACAAACCGCAGGCGTAGCCTGCCTGTCTCAGGACACTGTCCAAAAAAGCACAGGTACTGCCCTTTCCGTTGGTCCCTGCCACATGGATCACCCGAAAGCTTTTCTGGGGGTCTCCCAGTCTCCTGAGGCAATCTCTGGTATGATCCAGGCTGTTTTTGGTCGTAAAACGGGGAATCTCTTCAATATAGTCTACTGCCTGCTGATATGTTGCTCCCATATGGTATATTTCTCCCACCTGCAATTATAGTGTATGAATCACAAGAGCGACGCCTTCTGCCGTAACTACGAAACGCAGCCGCTGAGAACTTATAAGTCATCCTCAGGAAACCTGACCTTCCATTTGCTGCCGTCATACAATGCAAAGACCGCTCTGTCGTAGCTCTTGCTGAGAGCTTTGCGGGTAGAGCTGTTGGAACGGATCACCACCGCCAGACGATCAAAATCGTCCAATTGTCTGCCTGTGATCAGCAGCCTGGTCGGACTGATATAGACTGTGTCATACCAGTCTCCATTGATCTTCATCTGGGCTGAAGGCGTAAAATTGCTTCCAAAGATATAATAGGTGTGATCCGTCTCCGAAATCTGACGGATGGAATCAAGGGTGACATCATACAATCCCAGACGCATCTGCGTTTTTTTATAGGGATTGATCTGATTTTCATAGGAATACATTTTTCCGTACAGAATATCATACTGAAGCATTTCCAGGTCTACCTGATAATTGCGGGTATTTCTCCTGGCCTGATGGTATCTCAGGATATTTCCCTCATGGATGCCCAAACGTCCCAGGATTTCTGCACTGATCTGATAGGAAGAAAGATTCTCATCCTCCTTATCCAATCCCAGATTGTCCCAGATGACATACTGGGTCTGGAAGAGATACCTGTTCTCCAGATCCTCCACTGTCAGACCCATCGTTGGCAGATGGTCTCCGTAAAGAACCAGGATGGAGGGTTCCTCTCTCTCGGAAAGAGCCTGCACCAGCTCTTCGACGAACAGATCCATCTCGTAGAGCTGATTGACATAATATTCCCACTGGTAATCCTTCTCAGGCGTATCTGACCCGCTGACAGTGATCAAAGGATCCTCAATTACCTCTTCCTCCGGATAATCTCCATGTCCCTGGACTGAGATCGTATATACATAGTCCCTTTCCTTCGTAGAGTCCAGGCATTTGAGGATCTCCTCAGTCAGAACCCGGTCCTCCACCCATCCAAGCGGATTCTTCCTGTCTTCATGGGGCATATATTCCTCGGAAGTAAAGGTATCAAAGCCCAGGTGGGCAAATACCTTCTTCCTGCCGTAAAAGTTCGCTTCGTTATTATGTATGGCATGGGTGGAATAGCCCAGATTCTTCAGGATATAAGCAGTGCTTTCACAGGGAGTCTTCAGCAGAATTCCCTTATAGGGATACTCGCCTGGTCCGAAATAATGAAGGCTCATCCCAGTGATGCATTCAAACTCTGTATTTACTGTTCCTGCACCCACCACAGGCACTTTGAAATAGCCGGAGGAATACTCCTTCATCAGTTTTCTGAAGAAGGGGATGGGATCCTGGGAGATATCCAGATAGTTTACCAGCCTCGGGTCAAAAAAGGACTCCAGCTGAACAAAAATAATATTCGGTTTTTTTCCGATCTCCGTCTTCGGAAGAATATTCTCTGATCTTTCGATTCTCCTGATCTCTGCCTCTGAATAATCCCGTGGTTGTCCGATCCCGGTCTGAAATACCGTTGTCAAAAGACAATAGGGATAGCCATAATCCTCATAGGCAAAGGCAATGTTTCCAAAATAATTAGACAGAATCCTCTTGTCCAACAGCAGCTGGGTGAACCCGGCTTCCAGAAGGATCCCCGCGGCCACCAAGGGAACGGCAATACGAAAAAGCCTTTTCCCCTTGTATTTTGGCGCCAGAAAAAAGAAGATCAGCAGGAACACACCAAGACACCCCAGCGCGATAAATCCCAGTGTTGCTCCCCAAGCCGGAAGATATTTCGTCATAATGGAAAGACCATCTGTGATCAGCTTTAAGTCCGGTCCGGTAAAGGGCGTTACGCGGTTTGCCAGCAGCAGGCAGTTGATCAGGCCCAGGATGATCCAGAAAATACAAATGACGGTTCTCCAGAAAACGCGTCTGCGAGACAGATAAACCGGCAGCAGCGTCACAAAAATATAGGAAGCGTTATAAAGGAAAACCAAGGGACGCTCCATCATAAAGCTCCATGCCAGTCCTACGGAATGACGGCTCAGAGCTTCAATCACGAAATACAAACTGATACTCAAAAGTGCATGCATCAAAAGAGACAGCCGGTTGAAGATCCTGCTCACCTTCATCCTTACCTCCAAATCTACCTGTAACAACTCAGCACATTGCTCTTCGTTGCTGTCCTGAGTCATTACGGTTTCCTCATTGTTGCAGCTGCTGCTCCACCTTTGTCAGCATATTCCGGTATTTTTCCAGTTTTTCCTTCTCTGCCGCAACCTTGGCTTCCGGAGCCTTGCCGACAAAATTCGGGTTATCCAGCATGCCCTGGCAGCGTGCGATCTCTTTGAGCAGCCGCTCCTTTTCCTTGCCCAGACGGGCAAGCTCTTTTTCCCTGTCCACCAGATCCTCCAGGGGAAGATAAGCCGTAACGGCAGATGTCACTACCGTCACTGCATCAGAGGCAATCCCCTCTTTATCCGTTCCCACCGCGATCTGTGAGGCAGAGGCAAGATTGACAAAGGAGCCGGCCGCTGCCTTGAAGCAAGCGGCTGTCTGGGCATCCTTGGCCACAAGGAAGACATGCGTACGGCGAGATGCCGGTACATTCATCTGAACCCGCAGATTACGGATGCCTCTGACGATTTCCTGAAAAACAAAAACGGTCTCTTCCGCCTCAGGCCAATTCAAAGCCTCATCATAAACAGGCCAGGGAGCTGTCATGATGGTCTCTTCATCCGGCAGGAGGGTGCAATAAATCTCCTCTGTCACAAAGGGCATAAAGGGATGAAGGAGCTTTAACGCGGTGGTCAGGGCAAAACGAACCGTCCAAAGAGCCTCATTGGCCTTCTCCGGCTCCTCGGCCGCCTTCCAGAGACGAACCTTTGCCATCTCGATATACCAGTCGCACAACTCCTCCCACAGGAAATCGTATACCTTGGATACTGCTATGCCAAGTTCGTACTTTTCCATGTTTTCTGTCACCTCCCGGACAACATTGTTGATCCGGGAAAGGATCCAGCGATCCTCGGCACACAGGTTCTCAAGACTCTTGGGTTCCCTTACTGTTTTGCCTTCCAGGTTCATGAGGACAAAACGAGAGGCATTCCAGATCTTATTGGCAAAATTCCGGCTGGCTTCCACCCTGTCCCAGGAAAAGCGCATATCATTTCCGGGAGCATTTCCGGTGATCAGTGTCATTCGCAAGGCATCTGCCCCGTATTGATCGACAACCTCCAGAGGATCGATGCCGTTGCCCAGGGACTTACTCATTTTTCGTCCCTTTGCATCTCTCACCAGGCCATGGATGAGTACATGGTGGAAGGGCGTTTTCCCTGTCTGCTCCAGACTGGAAAAGACCATACGAATCACCCAGAAAAAGATAATATCGTAGCCTGTGACCAGCACATCTGTCGGGAAGAAATACTCCATCTCCGGTGTTTTGGCCGGCCATCCCAGAGTCGAGAAGGGCCACAGAGCAGAACTGAACCAGGTATCCAGGGTATCCTCATCCTGGCGGAAACCGGTATGGGAACATTTGGGGCAGATCTTTGGCATCTTGCGAGCCACCACGGTCTCCCCACATTTATCACAGTAGTAAGCCGGAATGCGATGTCCCCACCAAAGCTGCCGGGAGATACACCAATCCCGGATATTTTCCAGCCAGTGCAGATAGATCTTGTCAAAGCGGGAGGGAACAAAGGTAAGACTTCCGTCCTGGAGTGCCTGGATCGCTGCCTTTGCCATCTCATCCATCCGGACAAACCACTGCGGTTTGATCATAGGCTCCACAGTAGTATGGCAACGGTCATGGGTACCGACACTGTGGCTGTGGGGCACCACCTTGACCAGAAGCCCCAGCTCCTTCAGGTCCTCCACAACAGCCTTGCGGGCTTCATACCGATCCATTCCGGCGTATTTCCCGCCCTGTTCATTGATCGTAGCGTCGTCATTTAAAATATTGATCTCGGGCAGGCCATGCCGGCGTCCCACCTCAAAGTCATTGGGGTCATGGGAGGGCGTGATCTTGACACAGCCTGTCCCGAATTCCTTGTCCACATAGGCGTCTGCTATAACAGGAATCTGCCGTCCCGTGAGAGGAAGCTCCAGCATTTTGCCCACCAGGTGAGTATAGCGTTCATCATCCGGGTTGACCGCTACCGCCGTATCACCCAGAAGGGTTTCCGGACGGGTCGTCGCGATCTCTACATATTGTCCTTCTTCCCCGACAACGGGATAATTGATATGCCAGAAAAAGCCGTCCTGATCTTCATGCTCCACCTCCGCGTCTGAGATGGAGGTCTGGCAGAGGGGACACCAGTTGATAATGCGGCTGCCTTTATAGATCCAGCCTTTTTCATAGAGACGGATAAATACTTCATTGACTGCTTCAGAGCAGCCTTCGTCCATGGTAAAGCGCTCTCTTTCCCAGTCGGCAGAGGAACCCAGTTTTTTGAGCTGGTTGATAATCTTTCCTCCGTATTCTTCCTTCCAGGCCCAGGCGTGCTTGAGAAATTCTTCTCTGCCGATGGCGTCTTTATCAATTCCTTCTTCCCTGAGCTTGTCAATGACCTTTACCTCTGTGGCTATGGCGGCATGATCGGTGCCTGGCTGCCACAGGGCTTCGTAGCCCTGCATCCGTTTGAAGCGGATCAGGATATCCTGCATGGTATTGTCCAAGGCATGGCCCATATGTAGCTGCCCTGTGACATTGGGCGGCGGCATAACAATGGTAAAGGGTTTTTTGTCGGGATTTACTTTTGCATGAAAATAGCCGCCGTCCATCCATTTCTGGTAGAGGCGGTCTTCGATTCCTTTAGGATCGTAGGTTTTTGCGAGTTCTTTGCTCATGGGGTTCCTTTCCTCTTTGCTTCGTATTTCCTATTATCTATTTGTCTGGTAGTCACTGCGAAACACAAAGTGCCAAGTCGTGACGTTTGGTTTAATATAAGCGGAAATTCCGCTTCTGTCAAGGTGGGACTACGGACGCCCGGTTTGAGGAATCAGGCCCCAGCTTTCAGGAATTTTATTCTTTAAAGTAGCTTTTGTTTTCTTTGCGAAGGACAAAGGGTAGCCTTCGGCGCATATGAGATACCAACCGTCAGGGAGACTTTGCTCTTCTTCCGTCAGAATCAGGGATTCACCAGCCAGGAAGGCAGGGAGTCTTTTGTCTGTGAGAGAAAGACTGATGCTTCTGGCAGGGTCTGTTTTTCTGAAGGACAGGGCAAAGGCCTGGGATGGTTCGAAGCGGTTTTTTTTCAGTTCTCCCAGGTATAATCCCTTTCTCAGGAAAGGGATACCGGTCAAGTCCGGCAGATCTTTGTTTTTTTCCTGGGAGTAAAAGACCTTTTCCTGGCGGATTTCAACACGACTGCTTTCATATGGAGCTCCGGCAATCCGGGTGATGCCGGTCTGATCCAGGAATGCCTTGACAAAGAGTAGTCCTTCAGATGTCTTTCTGTGAGAGGCCTTTTCCGGAGAAAGGGAGCTACGTTTTTTTTTCCTGCCTGAAAATACCACAGCCGGACTTGTTTGGGGCAGGGCGGCACAAAAGCTTTCGGCACGACCTTCCGGAGCCTTTCTCAGGCAGGCCAGGAATTGCCCCTCAGCTCTCATGCGATGGGGATAGGCTCTCAGACAGCGGTAAAGAGCCGGGTTTCCGTCTCCATAGGAGGGAGAACCCTTGGTCAATGGCAGAAGAGCTTCTCCTTCTTCTGAAATCAGGGGGATAAGCTCTGTCTCCGGGTGCTTTTTCAAGGCTTTTGCGATAACACCCTCGTTTTCTTCCGGAGCAAAGGTGCAGGTGGAATACAAAAGCAGGCCTCCGGGTCGAAGCATGGTAAGGGCGTTGTCTATCAGCCCTGCCTGGATTTCGGACAGATTTAGGGATTTTTGGGGTGACCAGTCCTTGGCCAGAGCTTCCTCCTTTCGGAACATTCCTTCTCCGGAGCAGGGAGCGTCAAGAAAGATTTTATCGAAGACCCCATGCCACTGCGAGGCCAGTTTTTCAGGGGACTGAACCGACACAAAGGTGTTTGACAGGCCGAAAAGTTCGATATTCCGCAGGAGGGCTTTTGCCCGAGAGGGACTGATATCGTTGGCAGCCAGGAAGCCTTTGCCGGACAGCCTGGCTCCTGCTGCCGTGGCTTTTCCGCCCGGGGCAGCGCACAGATCCAGAACCATGTCCTCCGGTTCAAGGGGCATCAGAAGAGCAGGAAGCATGGCTCCGGGATCCTGCAGGTAATATAAGCCTGCCCGGTATAGGGGGCTTCGGCCAGGACGGTCTGTTTCATGATAAAAATACGCGCCTTGCGCCCATGGAATCCGTTCCACCGGAAAGGGAACCATTTCCTCAAATTCCTCGGGTGTGACCTTCAGAGGATTCAGGCGAAGGCCATAGCTGCGAGGCTGGCTGTAGCTGGCAAGAAAGGCCGGATACTCCTCCTTCAGCATACATTTCATGCGAGAAAGGAAGGCCTCCGGCAGATGGACTTCTTCCTTTTGGAATGCTTCAGAATAATCATCAATCGCCATTTCGGCTTCCTCCTGTCATTATGACTGATAGATGCGCACATATTTGCAGCGGGATATTGCCCCCTTCGCGGCGAAAATAATTCTGCTGCTTTCCCGTTTATGACAGACAGACCGGAATCTCCTTTCCCAGGGAGAAGGAATACAAAAGGGCTTCCTTGACCCTCCTTCCTGTCAAACGTTCCAGGGCAGCGGCATAGTCTTTCAGCTGAATCCGATACAGTTCGATCAGTCTTGCCTCCTCCCCTTTACGCAGGCGGTCTGTTTTATAATCGACAAGAACCAGGTCCTCTCCCTCCTGAAAATAGGCGTCAATAATTCCCTGGACCAGGATGCTCTCCTCGGTATCCCATTCCGGATTCAGGTCTCTGGCTTTCTGAGAAAAAACGAAAGGCTGTTCTCTTCTCAGCAGACCGCCAGATGCCGCTCTTGCCATTCTTTCGGCAATCGGGCTGTCCAGAAAACGCTGTATGTCTTCCAGGCCGATACAGGCTGCCTGGGAAGGGGTCATCCGCCTTTCCTCCACCAGACGGTAAAGCTGGGTCTTTACAGGCACGAATGGTTGGGAATAATCCAGGCATTCCATCAACCGATGATAGGCAGTCCCTCTTTGTGGGCCAGTAAGAAGTTCTTCTGTGGATTCCGCAAAGCTTTCCTTCTTTCCTCCCTCCCTTTCCCTTTCGATGAATTCCGGGATCAGGGGAATGACCTGCCTGTCCTCAAAAAGCTCCAGGGCTGCCTCCTCTTCCTGAAAGCTCCTTTTCTTTAATTCAGAAACACTCAGCTTGACAGGAAGCTGCTGCAGATAGGAGTAGGGATATACATAAGCGAACCTCTCCTCTATCTTTGCCATGACGGTATCATCAACCGGCTTCGTCTGATCCAGCAGCTGTCTGAAAAGCTCCCGCTGTGATTGGCCTTGGATTTCTTCCGCCACCAGATCCTTAGGCTTCAGAATCCGGAAGATAAATTTTGCATGGGAACAGTACAGGTTATGGCCATAAGCCGGCGGAAGAATACCATCCGCCAAAAACCAGGGAGAAAGGCAAGGATGTCTTGCCAGGGCAGGCAGAATAAAATCCCAGTAGGTTCTCGCCCCCAGGCGAAGTCTGAGCGGTAAAAGCTCCCTATCCTCCTGCGCCAGCTCAGCCAGAGCCTGACGTTTTTTATCCGGATTCCCCAGGCTTCCTGTCATAATCAGCTTCTCTTTTGCCCTGGTCAGAGCAACATACAGAACCCGAAGCTCTTCTCCCAAGGTCTGGGAAAGGAGTTTTCTCCGGATCAGCCCTTTTCTGATTCCCGGCGTTTTGATCCTCAGCCTGGGATCCAGGACGTCCATGGCCAAACCCAAATCCGGATCAATCAGAACCGATTCGTTGAGATCGCGAAGATTGAAGGATTTACCCAGACCGCAGACAAATACGATAGGAAATTCCAGCCCCTTGGACTTATGGATCGTCATGATCCGGACTGAATTCTCTGCTTCTGCTGCCAGGCTGGCTTCGCCAAAATCCACCTCATATTTCTCCAGATGTTCCATATAACGGACAAAGGAAAAGAGGCCACTGTAGCTGCTTCTCTCAAATTCCCTGGCTTTTTCCGAAAGCATCTGAAGGTTTGCACTGCGCTGGGGGCCTCCCGGCATGGCACTGACATAATACAGATACCCCGTTTCGATCAGTATCTCCTGAATCAGCTGGTGAACATTCGTGTAGACAGCCCTGAAACGAAATCGGTCCATCCGACTGCAAAAGTCATCCAGCTTGCGATAGAGTTCCGGAGCCTGCCCTTCTTCGGCAATGCTTTCCTGCAGATAGGTCCGGATACAATCATAGAGTTTTCCCCGGTTTTTCTTCACACGCAGGATGGCCAATTCTTCACTGGTACATCCTACCATGGGAGAACGAAGGACTCCTGCCAGAGGAATATCCTGCAGAGGATTATCCAGGATACGAAGATAATTTAATATTGTCTTTACCTCGACCGTTGAGAAATAGCCGGTCCGAGAAGCCGTATAGCTGGCGATCTGACGGGAAGCAAAAACCTCGGAGAAAACCTCGGACCAACCGGAAGCGGTGCGCAGAAGAACCGCCATATCTCCCAGCCTTGCCGGACGATACCCGCCCGTTTGTTTGTCCAGTACAGGAAAACTGCCTTCCAGTTCCCTGATTCGTTGCGCAACCGCAAGGGCTTCCAGTTCCCGGAGCTTCTTACCTGCTGCTTCCTCCTCGTATTCCGGAGCGTCCTTATCGATAATCAGAATCTCGGGCGCCAAACCGTCCGGATCAGTTTCACTCTCTGTCCCATTGTCTCCATTCCTCTTGAGGGGTTGGAGCCATGCCAGGTCAAGGGGCGGAAAGGAAGCTCCCTGATAGAGGGCGGCGGTTTCATCATAGGTAATGCCTCCCAGATCCTCGCCCATGATCTGGGCAAAAAGGAAATTGACCGCCTCCAGGATCTGACTGCGGCTCCGGAAATTCTGGTGCAGGTCAATTCTGAACTCCCTGGCTCCCTCAGACCAATTGCCGGCAAAAGACCTGTATTTTTCCATAAACAGTTCAGGGCAGGCAAGGCGGAAGCGGTATATGCTCTGCTTTACATCTCCCACCATAAAAAGATTGCTGCGGTTTTCGGCCCACCCGGCTACAGCCTGGGCAATATGCTCCTGGACATAATTGCTGTCCTGATACTCGTCTATCAGTACTTCATCATATTTTTCCGAAAGCTCCCTGGCTGCCTGAGTATATTTCCCGTCCTCATCCACCAGGATTTTCAGGGCAAAATGCTCCATGTCGGAAAAATCAAGCAGGTTTTTCTCTTCTTTGGCTGCGGCAAAGGCCAGACGGAATCTTTTTACCAGTTTCACCAGCTGGCGAGCCAAAACCCCGGTCAGCGACAGCTCCCTCAAAAGCTCTTCCTGTCCGCCGGCGAAGGTCTTTTCAAATGACTCCCTAAACAGCTTCTTTGCTTCATCCCTCAGGCTTTTAACCCTTTCTTTCTTTTCCTCCTCGACATCCGTCATTTTTTTTCTCGACAGGGCGGGAAACTTCCATTCTGCAACCTTCTGAAATATCCCATCGTAGTCCCGCTCTCCGATCATCCGCGAAAGATCCTCCCAGAACAGGACGTCTTCCTTCAGGGCCTCCTCATACAGATATGGCCCACCCTGTTCCCGGCACAGCTTTAATGCATGGGCTGTCACAGAACCTGCCGCTTCCAGATCTGCCACGCTTTTTTCCCAGATCAGATCATACCAGGCACTTTTTTCAAGCTCCTCCCGGGAAGAAAGGTCAAAAGCCTCCTGGCAGGAATCGAGCCAGCCTTCCGGGTCAGGAAAGCTCATAGCCGTATCATACAGTTTCTGCACCAGTATCCCGATATTATCTTCATTTTTCCCCGGGGCCAGGCATTCAACCAGAAAGAGAAAGTCCTTATCCTTTTCGGCAAAGAGCTCCTCCAGAAGCTCATTCACCACTTCTTCCCTCAAAAGCCGCAGTTCTCCTTCTTCTGCAACCCGAAATCCGGGATCCAGACCAATCCGGTGGAAATAATTCGCCAGGATCCAAGAGCAAAAACCGTCTATCGTTGTGATCTGTGCCGTATGCACCAGATTCATCTGCCGCAGCAGATGCTCATCCTCAGGATGACGGAATATCTCTTCCTCCAGTGCTTTCATCAGCCTTTCCTTCATCTCCCCTGCTGCTGCCCGCGTAAAAGTCATAACCAGTAGGCGATCCATATCCAGCGGACAATCCTTCGAAGTAATCTTTTCAATCAAGCGCTGGATCAACACCGCTGTTTTACCGGAGCCCGCTGCCGCACTGACCAGAAGGCTGCTGTTGCGAAGCGTGATCACCTGTTCCTGTTCCTTTGTCCATGATATGGCCATTTTACATCCTCTGCTCCTCAAAAACCACTGAATTGACTATTTTCTTTTCTTTGTTTTTATGATATAATTACAATATTGTTAAAAAAGCCAAACAAATTATATGGAGGCTTCTTATGGAGAATCATATCAGAAAAAAACTGATTTGCGCTATGCTTGCCATATTATTGGTCAGCAGCCATGTGCTTTCCTCCTTTTCGGCAGAAGCTGCTACGAGAAAATGCAAAATCCTTTTGTATTCCAGTATTACCGGAAAGCAGATCGGTTATTGCACGGTTGATTACGATAGCAGTTTTATTATCCCTGTTCCCCCAAAATCCAGGTTTAATTACAGTATGTATAATTTTCTCGGATGGGACAAGGTTCGCGGAAAAAAGGATCATCCTTCTTACATTCCCGGAAAGCCTTACCAGATTACATCCAACCTCAAGCTCTATGATGTGGCTTTTCCCCTGGCCAATGATACTGTGTCCATTCCCCAGCATGTGCCATCTCAGTTCAGCAGCGTAATCATGGTAGGTGATTCCCGTACTTGGCACATTGAAATCGCAACGTATCAGCAAAGGAGAAAAAGAAGGATCAACAATGTGTATTTCGTCACAAGGACGGGAGGCGGGATCATAAATTGTCTGGAGAATATTTCAGATTATCAGCCCGGCAAGTATTATCCCCTCGGACCATCAGGCGAACTGTTTCAACTGGTCGAGCGTCTCAATCAGCCATCCGGCAAACCGATTGCCATCATTCTCAATCTGGGTGTGGGAGAAACAGATCTGAACAAATATCAGCTGAGTGATATCTCCAAAAACGCGTATCACTCGATTCGTATTCTTTATGAGCTGGCTGATACCTTAAAGGATTACAACGTAAAGCTTTATTATGCATCCGTAGCTCCTGCCAATGATGTGCTGAGTTCCGGGAGAATGTCTTCCCGTATTATCTATTCGTTTAATGAGCGTCTCTATCCTTACATAAGTCGACATTACACATGGCTTAATTTTTACGAAAAGATGTATACCAGTGGATTCGCTTTTTGTCCCTCAAAGGATGGCATTCATTATTCTCGCAATACCAGCACCCGTCTCTATAATTTTCTGATCAATGGGATCAAGTGAACCTGACAGATACAGGAGAAATCCTGTATCTGTTTTTTTATGGCAAGACAACAGATGTCACCTAAGGTCCCATTACAGTTTTTCCAGTTGTGAAAGCCAGGCCTCACAGCTGGCATCACTGGGCATACGCAAATCCCCTCTCGGAGAAAGGGCGACTGAGCCGACTTTTGGACCGTCCGGCAGGCAGGAGCGTTTAAACTGCTGGGTAAAAAACCTTCGATAAAATACCTTCAGCCATTTCAGGATCTCTTCTCTTTCAAAGACTCCCGCAAAGGTCCGGCAGGCAATCCGAAAGAGCTTCTGCGGCTCAAAGCCCATACGCAGCATATAATAGAGGAAAAAGTCATGGAGCTCATAGGGGCCGACAAGATCCTCTGTCTTCTGAGAGATCTCGCCGTCCTTGGGCGGAAGAAGCTCAGGACTTACCGGTGTATCCAGAATATCATACAGAACCCCCTTCAGAGATTCCTCCTGGCAGCGATCAGCCACATAGCGAACCAGATGTCGTACCAATGTTTTGGGAACAGAGGCGTTAACGCCGTACATAGACATATGATCGCCATTATAGGTCGCCCAGCCAAGGGCAAGCTCGGACAGATCACCGGTGCCTACCAGCAGGGCATTCTCCTGGTTGGCAAGATCCATCAGCACCTGGGTTCTTTCTCTGGCCTGGGCATTTTCATAGGTCACATCCATGTCTGCCGGGTCATGACCGATATCCCTAAAATGCATCAGGACAGACTCCCGGATCGGAATCTCCCTGAGCTGGGCACCCAGACAGCGAGCCAGGCTGCAGGCATTGGCATAGGTCCGACCGCTTGTGCCAAAGCAGGGCATGGTCACACAGATCAACTGATCTCTGGAAAGCCCCATCCGGTCTGCCGTCCTGGCCATGACCAAAAGCGCCAAGGTAGAATCCAAGCCGCCGGATAGTCCTACCATCATTTTGGTCCCATGGATATGAACCAGGCGCCTTTTTAGTCCCATAGTCTGAATATTCAGGATCTCTTCACACCTTTCCTCCTTTTCCTCCTCGGAAGAGGGTACAAAGGGATAGGATGGATAATTCCTGGACAGAGGCGTCGGCTCCAGCTTCAGTCCAAAGAAGTTCTCTCGCACAAGCCATTCTGTCCCTCCCCCCGGAAAAGTCGAAAGCCGCTGTCTCTCATCATTCAGTCTGTGAACATCTATCTCCGCATAAACTGTCTGATTCTCGAACTGTCGACCCTGGGTCAACATGCTTCCGTTTTCAGCTATCATATTCTGTCCGCCGAAGACCAAATCCTGAGTAGACTCCCCCTCACCGGCAGCCGCATACACATAGCCGCACACCAGCCGGGCGGACTGTCCTTGCACCAGAGCCTGACGATAGGCCTTCTTTCCGATCACTTCGTTGCTGGCGGACAGATTGACGATGATATTGGCGCCAGACTGGGCCAGGACAATGCTGGGCGGCTGAGGAACCCAAAGATCTTCACATATCTCTACACCGATCTTCAGCTCAGGCATCGTATCACAGGTGAAGAGCATATCAGGACATACCGGCACATCCTCTTCCTGAATGGTAATCACCTCATCCATATCCTGCCCGGATACAAACCAACGCTGCTCATAGAATTCATTGTAATTCGGCAGGTGAGTCTTAGGCACAAATCCCAGAATGTTTCCATAGTTAAGAACCGCCGCCACATTGTAAAGTTTCCCGCAAACACGCAAGGGCAGACCGACAAAGATCAGGGCGTCTACCCGCTGTGTTTTGCGGGCCAGTTCGATCAGAGCTTTCTGGGCATCCTGAATCAGCTGCCGCTGCCAGAACAGATCCTGGCAGGTATACCCTGTCAGACAAAGCTCCGGAAACACCATAATCTTGGCATGCAGGGCTTCCATCTGTCTGATGCAGGCCAAGACAGCCCTTTCGTTAGCAGCACAGTCCCCTACCGTCACAGCTGGGCTTGCACAGGCCACCCGGATATATCCATGTTTCATTCTTGCTCCTTTCCTTTACTGTATCGTAACCGTATCTGCTCACCATTACCTCTTATTATCTTTATCAGCCTGAACCAGCAGTTCCCATATCTCTTCATCCGGATAATCGGCGAGAGTGTGATAAGAAAAACCGGGAATCTTCTGGTCGAAGCCGCATACCCCAGCATAAGCGCACCAGTCACAAGCAGTCCGGTTTCTCCATTCATAAGGCTGGATAAGGGCATTTCCGGCCTGGATTTCTTCGATGGACCGGCGGATCTTTTCCCTTACATAATCCCCCAGCAGGGTAAACTGCTCTCTTGTTGCCACACTGGAATACCTGGTAAATCTCCCGTCCTTCGTCACCCCCAGGGGCAGGGATTGAAAGGTAGAATCCAAACGACGGGCTATCTCCACATCCGCCATGACCAGGCCATTCATTTTCAAGGCCTTCGCAATAGCCTCCTGAGCCTCTTCCGGCGTCGTATCCAGGCTGCCTTCCACATAGGGATCACGGATGTTATAGTAGAAGACACCTGCCGGAAGGATCTCACAGCCAGGATGCGCCTCTGCCTCCACGGCTCGGGCCGCCTCAAGGTAAATCATCAGCTGAAGCTGCAGGCCATGATAGACACTTGCCAGGTCAAAGCTGGTGCTTCCGGTTTTATAATCAATCACCTTTATCCAAATCCTGCCGTCCGACTCATCGATATCCACCCTGTCGATCCGACCGCCTTCAACGGCCAGTTCGAAGCTTTCCGGCTCAAAAGAACCGTTTTTCAGCTGCGCCTGCAGGATCTTGACCGTGCGCAGAAGGATCCTCTGGATCCGTTCCGTCATATAGCGGTTTCTCTCGTTGCTGGCGAGAATGGTATTTCCGTATTCGGCGGATACCTGCTCTACACAGTCCCTGAGCAGGGTATCTCTCTCTTGGTCTTCTATTCCGACCCAGGATAAGCCCTTTTCCTTTATCTGTTCGCTGAAGCGTTCCAATGCCTGGTGCATGACGCTTCCCATATCCAAAGCCTTAAACTCATATTCCACCCTTTCCTCCAGCTGCAGCCCATATTGGAGAAAATGCGCAAAGGCACAGGCACTATATTGTTCCAGCCGGGTAGCAGAGTTAGGCGAGATCTCGCCGTAAAGGGCTGCTGCCACCGCGCGGCCAAGATAGTCCTTCGGTCTTTCTGCAAAAGCCGCCTCCTCCAGTTTCCTGACCAAGGGACCATAATAAGAGTCTTTCAGATACCATCGATACAGTCCGGCAAACTCCTCCTGCTCTTTCGGGGACTTCCCTGGCATCTGTGGCATCTTTGAAAACAGCCAGCGCACTCCCGCCCTTTTGTTTTCTGCCTGCTCCTGGCCGTCACTGACAGACACCGTCTTCAAAAGGGGAAACATCTGGCATATCATACCGACCAGATAAGCCGGGCGGAGGGGTTCTCCCTTGCTGTTGGACAGACTGTAGGAGAGGCACAGAAGCCGGGAAGGCTTGGTCATGTTCAGATAAAGGTAGAAGCGACTGATGCTTACCTGCTCTTTGGGGCCAGGTGCCAGCTCAACTCCCTCCTTCTGGAAAAAATCCCGATCCGTCTGCGTCAAAAAGCCTCCCGCGTCAGAGCTCTTGGGAATATTCCCTTCATTTACGCCGGTAAAAAAAACCACCTTGACATCTCTGAGCCTGGTGCGCTCCATGTCTCCTACCATCACCTGATCCTGGCTGGCCGGAATCAGGCCAATTTCGATCTGGGAAAGGCCAGTCTGGGCAAGCTGGCGAAACTCCTCCAGGCTGACACTTTCTTCGCCCAGGATTTCAACCATCTTGTCCAGGAGTCCTATGATGGCACCATAAATCTGGGCATACTCCCTGGCCAGATCCTTTCTCCCCTGTGTCAGGAACATTACCTCAAGATCGCTCAGCTTTTGCTGCAGCCTGCTTCTCCATAAAAAATCGTAAAGACATTCTGCATATTCCTTTACTCTGCCTGCTTTTCCCGCGAAGCCCTCTACCAGGCCTTTTACCATACCGATAAAGGTCTCCCTCATTCTGTTCAGTTCCTTCAGGTCTTTTGCCGTATACCCTCGGCAGGTTCTCTCCCAAGGCTTTTGCCATGCCTTCCATCCTCTGATTCCTAGGGCAAGGAGATAATTGTCCAGCCGATCCACGTCCTCAAGGGAAAAGTCAGTCATCTGACTGCGGAGAAAGCGCATCACGCTGACATAGGTAAAATTCTGATATACCATGTCCAGCGCAGCCCTGAGATATTCCACTGCCGGATTCATCAATGCACTTCTCTTCTGATCCAGGAAAAAAGGAATATCTGCCTGGGAAAAGACCTGGGATACCAGATCGGCATATTCCTCCAGATTCCCGGTGATCAGGGCGATGTCCCCATAGCGGCAGCCTTGCGTCCGTACCAGATGGCTGATCCTCCTGGCCACCTCGTAGAGCTCGTCAACGGTAGTCTGGGCTGCAAACATCCTGATCTCCCGCGGTTCAGTCCCATAGACTGTTTTCCGGTATCGAAAGAGATTTTCTTCCAGGAAACGAAGGGAAGGAGCATGGCCGAAACGGCTGCTCTTTCCGGGACTGACCCGGACAATCTGGGCTTCCTGCCGCCCCAGCCTGTTTACCGCGCTGATCATTCTATGGCTCATATAGAACAGTTGATGAAGCTTTCCTGCAGACAGATAGTTTTCTCCCAGATCCATGGTAACGGTGATCCTGACCTGGGCACATAGCGATAAAAGCTCCCGAATCACCGAAAGCTGTACCGGCGTAAAGCCGGTAAACCCGTCAAATACCATTATGCTTCCCGCAATCCTGCCGGAACGGGACAAGGCCATGGGAAGCTGCTGAAGGAGCTGCTCGGCTGTGATATAGTGATCTCTTAAGTAATCGGTAAAGACTTCATAAATCTTTCCCAGGTCCTTCAGCTTTAACCCCAGCAGGGAGTCCTCCCTGGCTGCTTCCATGATATGAGAAAGCTCCTGAGGCCGGATGTCGTACTCCATGAATTCTGACAGCAGCGACTTTACCTCGTCAATATATCCGGGCTTTTTCATCTGGCTGCCCAGATAGGGGAGATCCTTTTTCTTTTCCTGAGAAATCCGCCGGATCAGCATGCTTTTTCCCGTATCCTCAAGAACCTGACCGGTGTCTGACCCCACCTCCTCAAATACCCGGTAAGCAAGGCGCTTAAAGCTTAATACATCAATATTCAGAATGCCTCCGCCCGGATGCATGGTCACTAAGGTCTTCTGGGTCTGCATGGTGAATTGCTCCGGTACGATAACATAAAACTGCCGGGAGGGCATTCTGACAGCTTCCTGTATCAAGGTCTGATAAGCATGGAAGGATTTTCCTGCACCGGAGCTACCTACAATAAATGTCACAGGCATGATCTTTCCTTTCTGAGAGCTTTCCACGGGTCACGGCATCGGGATTTGCCGGAAAAGATGAAAGCTTTTGAACCAGCAGTCTCAAGCTCTCTTGGTCTGGCGCAGGATTTTTTTGAGTTCCTCTACCGTAAACTCATACTGGGTATTGCAGAAATGACAATTCAGCTCTATCGGCTTTCCTTCCTGGATCATCTCATTCAGTTCCTTGCACCCTATGCTGATCAGGGCCTTCTCGACTCTTTCCTTACTGCAATTGCAGGAAAAAAAGGCAGGAACTTTTTCGTTGATCTTCAGGTCAAAGCCGGCAAGCAGAGTTTCCAAAAGCTTTTCCGGTGTTTTAACCTCTTCCAGGATGGCCGTCACAGACTTCACCTTTCCTACATTTTCCTCCAGCCTGGCTATCACCTCTTCCTGGGCAAAGGGCATTACCTGCAGGATAAAGCCGCCTGCCTGGCGGACCGTATTGTCGCGGTTCATCAGCACGCCCACTCCCACCGCTGAGGGGATCTGTTCGCTTGCCGCGAAGTAATAGGTCAGATCATCGCCGATCTCCCCCGTCTGAAGGTCTACCTCCCCGCTATAGGGCTCCTTCATACCCAGATCCTTGATAACCGTGAGGATGCCACGGCCTATTGCCCCGGCTACATCCAGTTTCCCGTCCGGTCTGGCATGGATCATGACCTGGGGATTTTCCGGATATCCCTTCACATTGCCTTTCGAATCCGCAGTGACAGTGATCCCTCCGACAGGACCGTCCCCCTTGACCCGGATCGTCAGGAGATCTTTCTCTCCCTTCATCATAATGCCCATCATGGCGCCTCCCGTCAGAAGGCGTCCCAGAGCTGCCGTGACGACAGGGCTGGTATTATGACGACGGCGGGCTTCCTCTGTCAGATTTGTCGTGACTGCGGCAAAAGCCCGGATCTGCTCGTTGGCAGCCACTGCACGTACCATATAATCTTCCATATATATTCCCCTACTCCTTTTCCTGTAAGCTTTTTGTCATCTCCCGGGCAATATAGCTTACTCTTTTGCTTGAATCTGTCGCCGGAAGGTCTGTGTAGGCATCATAGACTCCCAGGACCTGAAGCCTGGCTTCCTTGAGAAGGCGGCAGACCTCCTCAAGCTCATAGGCTTTCTGGACATGATATTCCTGCGTTCTGGTAAAAAAGGGCTTACCGGCGGAGCATCTCTCATCCTTTTCCCGGATAAAAAGGGTCAGAAGGCATTCATTGATCCTGGTGGACGAATCGTAGGCGTTTTCCCAGATAAAACTGGAATCATCCCTGTTTTCTGCAATGGTCTGATCCGCTATCTCTTCATAAGCCCGAGGTGTATTCATGTCAAAAATAAAGAAACCGCCGGGATCAAGATAGTTATCAACCAGGGAAAAAACATGCAGCAGTTCGGCTTCGCTGAGGATATAATTCAGGCTGTCACAGACACTGACAATGCCTCTGACTGTTCCATAGAGCTCGAAGTCCTGCATCTGCTGCTCCAGATAAAGGATACTGCTGCCCGTCCTTTCCCTTTTGCTCAAGGCCTCGGAAAGCATTTGGGCAGAACTGTCCACACCGATCATATCATAGCCGGCCTGGGCAAGCAGTTCTGTCATGGTGCCGGTTCCGCAGCCCAAATCCAGAATCAGCCCATCTCGGATGCCTGCCTGGGAGAGGATACCCACCAGATATTCTGCCCATCCTTCGTAGTCCACATTGTCCATAAAAAGGTCATAGACCGATGCAAATTCCTGATACTGATCCTCCATAAATAATCTGTCCTACCTTTCTTTTCCTTTCTTCCATTCGGCGCCCTGCAAAAAAAATCCCAGGCATCAACGAGGGAAAATCCGTCCTGACACCTGGGCTTTCCAAAACATTTCGGCCTTGCTATCGGTCACTTGGGCGACCGCACCGGCGGCATTTTTTACTCAATGGGCATAAACGCCACATCACCGGCTTCTCCGTGCCAGTAGAAATCCACGTCATTCTGATCATAGACATCCTGGTCGTTTACAAAGTAGTAGGAATTTCCGAAGGAGTCATTCCAGCCGCCGTACCCATCCGGGACGATCACGATAGGAGTGCCGTCCGAATTGCGGTAGATGGTACGGGTCTGATTGGTATCCCAGAGCTGCTCCTCGGTATAATTGCTGCCGTCCTGCGCATAATAAGAAGCCGACGGCTGACTCACGTCAGCGGAGGGTGACTGGACACTGTCATCACCGACTGTCTGCGTCTGAACCGGAGTATCCGCCGCTTCCTGCTTTTCATTTCCCGGAGCCGCGTCTGAAAGCGCAGTCCCATTGAGGATATGGAAAGACTCCAGAGATTTTCGAATCTCTGCCAGAGAATTTTCATCCATGACGGTTCCCAGCAGACTGTAATACTCATTGTCAGACACCAGATACCGGTTTACCGTATAGTGCTTGCCATCACTCTTGATCGCATCCATATAGTGTACCGTGTAGTCATAAATATAGGCATTGCCGACCGCATCCGCACTGTAATCCGGAATCTCAAAGTCAATCCCTGCGTCCAAACCGGCGGCCTGCTCCAGAGAAACTGCCAGATCGTAGGTATCCGGAATGACGACAGCCGACATAGCTCCCTCGCCCTGGCCATGCAAAATCCGGATCGTACCCACATTCGCCAGCTCAAAACTGGCAAGATTGGTGTCCTCTGCTTTGATTCTCCAGCCCTCATCCGGTACTTCTATGGTAAAGGTACCGTCCGGAGACCGATAGGTCGTGCCGATCAGATTCGGAACCGGTGTAGGTGTAGCCGTTGGTGCATCAGGCGTCTCAGTGGGCGTAACAGTCGTCAGAATCGTCTGAGCCGGTTCTTTGACAGGGCCGCCACAGCCAGTCAGCAATGCAGAGACTGTACACAATATCGACAAGCAAACAGATAGTATCGCTCTTTTCTTCATGTAAAACCTCCTTATCTCCTTATTACTCTATTCTCCCCCTATCAACAATAGACACCGTTATTTTACCTTCTCCCCCTTTTGATGTCAAGTAGAGGACAGGACGAGCGCTGGCGGAACCAGGGGCAGCAGGCTTCCTTATCCGCCGTAATGATAAAAATACAGAAGATGCATCGCCCTGGTAGCCATAATATACTCTGCCTGCCGAAGCAAGGGCTCCTTTGCAGCTCCCTGAGGAAGAATCCCATACACATGGTCAAACTCAAGCCCCTTTGCCAGATAGAAGGTCGTCACCGTAAGCCCTCTTTTGAATCCCTTGCTGTATCTGTGGAGATAGTTCAGTCTCCTCTTGACATCATACCCCTTTTCGGAAAGGAGTTTTTTCAGCATTTTCTCCGCCGCAGCCGCCTCAGCCTCTGTCAGGGTAATTACCGCTGCGGTCTCGAAACGCTCTTTATTGGCCCAGATGTCCTCTGCCAGTTGTTCGATTGCTTTTTCCTCATCGGGGTATGAGCTTTGATGAACCTCCTCTCCCCTTCGCTCCACCAGTTCCATATCCTTTATCCCCAGCAATGCATTCGCGAAAAGAGCAATCTGCATCGTATTGCGATAGCATTTGTTGATCCGGATCTGACGGATCTCCTTTCCCAGAATCCTGGGAAGAAAGGAAAGCACATCCGATTGTTTTTCCTCTATGGTCTGGGCCTTATCTCCCAGGATGGTCATCCTGCAGGAGAAGAGCTTCTGCAGGATGGCATACTGAATCCAGGAATAATCCTGCATCTCATCAATGACCAGGTGACGGACAGAATTGTCCGGGCGATATCGTGTCAACCTGTATTTCATATACAGCAGGGGATATACGTCCTCATAGGGAAGGATCCTCTTTTCCGGAACAAGGTGAGGGAGTGGTTTCATCCCCTCACTCTTCAGGAAACGGCTATAAAGGATATAGATATCCCTTGTCTCATACATCCCCAGAAAAGTTTCCCGTAACAGCTCTCTTTCCTCATCCGGCAGATTCTTTCCCTTCAGGGTTTCCACCTGGTCAATATAATACTCCGCCACTTCATTCATCCTTGACAGGAGAGGGACATCCGTAAACCTGTCATAAAAAAACGTGACGATCTCTTCCTCCGTAAAGACAGAACCTTTGTATTCCACGTCATGAAAATTCATCAGCTCATCCTCAAGCAGGGCACAATAGCCCTCCAGCTTCCCGGCAAATTCCCGGCTCTGCTTTTTATGACAGCGATCAATCTGCCTGCGGGCTCTGGCTCTTTTTTCCGGGGGAAGCAGGGCGGCCGATATTTCCCTTTCTATCTGATCAAAGCGCTCTTCGCAGTCTGCCACGATCCCGTCCAGGCTGCCCAGGGCAAACTGATCGAAAGTCATCTCCCGGATGTTTTCTTCTCCCAGTTCCGGGAGAATCTGTGAGATATAATCCCCGAAAATCCCGTTCGGAGAAAGAATCAGGATATTGGAGGATTTCAGGCGTTGACGATCATGGTACAAAAGGTAGGCTATTCTGTGGAGGGCAATAGAGGTTTTCCCGCTGCCGGCAGCGCCCTGAATCACCAGAATGCGATCTTTTGTGTTTCTGATGATTGCGTTCTGCTCCTTTTGGATGGTCCGGATAATATTCTTCAGCTTGTCTTCACCCCTGGCTCCGAGCTCTTCTTTGAGGATCTCATCATCAATCTTGATATCACTCTCAAACTCATAGATCATCCTGCCATAGCGAATCTTGTACTGCCATTTGGCCATGATCTCTCCGTATACCCTGCCATCCGGAGCTTCGTAGGAGGCCTCTCCCTTATCGTAATCGTAAAAAAGGCTGCAGACAGGTGCTCTCCAATCATAGATCAGAGGCTGCATACCAGGACCTTCCGAAAAATTTCCTATCCCGATATATAATATTTCCGCTTCATCTTCATCCTCAAAAAGGAAATCCACACGACCGAAAAAAGGAGAATCGAGCATTTTGTGAAAGCGCCGTAAAAGCTTATAGGTCTCCTCATTCGCTTTTATGGATGTCAGCAGTGCCTGCTGGTTATCAAAATTCTCATAGCCATACTCATCCATCTCCGTGTAATTATCCCAATAGTATTCATGCATCTTTTCAATGTCCTTCTCCCCTTCCTCCAGGGAAAAGCCCAGTGAACGGATCCGCTCCTTCAGTTTTTCTGTGACAAAGCTAAGATAGTCTCTGCCGTTTTCAATCTGCATGTGTCGGTGTCTCCTTTATCTCTTCCTTTATCTCTTATTCATGATATTCATGAGATACTGCCAATATAGAAATAATATTTTATCAGATACACAGCAGAAAAGCTATAGTCAAAGACAAATGTAATTTGGCATTGGCCTTCAGCCTCCGGCAGGATGCGAATGGATTTTTTATTTTTTTATCATTTTTAGCTTGACAAGGAAAGAGACTTATTCTATAATATCAAACGCGTCAAACGACAGGTTCATTCTTGGCATGGCGATTTTCAGAACGGGGTGTGGCTCAGTTTGGCTAGAGCGCCTGGTTTGGGACCAGGAGGCCGCAAGTTCGAATCTTGTCACCCCGATTCCTGTTTGTTTGCTTTTGCGGGTGTAGTTCAATGGTAGAATACTAGCCTTCCAAGCTAGATACGTGGGTTCGATTCCCATCACCCGCTTCTTTCGGAAATCGTCCATTTTTCCGCAGACGTTTCCAGAGGAGTTTGTGCCAGTAGCTCAGCTGGATAGAGCAACGGCCTTCTAAGCCGTGGGTCGGGGGTTCGAATCCCTTCTGGCACGTTGTGGTGGGTATAGCGCAGTTGGTTAGCGCGCCAGATTGTGGCTCTGGAGGCCCAGGGTTCGAGTCCCTGTATCCACCCTATACCCTTGGGCTATCGCCAAGCGGTAAGGCACAGCACTTTGACTGCTGCATTCGCTGGTTCGAATCCAGCTAGCCCAGTCAATATTTGAAGTTTCCTTCAAATATTTCACTTTACCTTTATCGCAGAAGGGTTTTATATGGAGCATTAGCTCAGGTGGTAGAGCACTTGACTTTTAATCAAGTTGTCCGGGGTTCGAATCCCCGATGCTTCATGAAAAAAGGATCGGTATATACCGATCCTTTTTTATATGCTTTTTTATGGCAGGAGCGCTAAAACCTGTTTCAAAATCAGGATACAGGCACTTCACTGCCGTCTGTAAGGGCTAACCGCTCTCCCGGAATATCCTGGTCTTCTGAACCGGTGGACTGATTTCCTCTCTCGCTGCGCCATTTTTTAAAGGCAGCCAACTCCGGCTCCACAAATTTCAGCGCCATAGTCAATACAGCGAGATCATCTGAATAGCCCAGGATCGGGATAGCGTCGGAGATCAGATCCTTCTTTTTTACCAGATAGATAAATCCTCCCAGAATTGTGGCGATCACCTTTGGCGAAACCGGCGTATACTCCTTGGTAATATATCCCTTGACCATGGCAATCATTACCGGTATCTCCGAAAGAAGCTCTCCTGTCACAGGAATTGTCTTGAGCATTTCTTCAAAGCCTTTCAGAAATTCATCAATCTGGGATGGAGACTTCATCATATCCATGGCCTGAGAAATCCCCTTGTTTAAAATACCCTGGATGTTTTCCAGGTTCAGCGACGTCATATCCATTCTTTTTCCTCCTGTTATAATACTACTGCAAACTGATTCTTACGGATTGTTCCGCGCAGCGCTCCCACAATCGATGCGTGAGGCCATAAGGAAGACCATCATCCCTGAAGTGTCTGGCTGCGGTATTCCTCGGGATCTAACCCATAATAAATCCTGAAGCTTTTCCTGAAATAAGACAGATGGGAAAAGCCAATCTGAGAGCTGATCCAGGGAATTCTCTGGCACGTCCTGCCAAGAAGTCTGGCTGCTTCCTCCATTCGCCTGACCCATACATATCGGTTGATATCAATTCCTGTTTTATTTTTGAACAGGAAGCTTAGGTCTCCAGGCGAAAAACGGCTTTTGGACGCCAGCTCTTCCAGGCTCAGCGCCTCATCAAGATGGTTTCCGATATAAACCCTGACCGCCTCGACATCTCTGGCCGATTCGCGTATCGATTGTTCCAGGTAAATCTCATATTCCAGAATACACTGACGTGTTATTTCCAGGATCTGCCCCAGATCGGAACAGGCATACAGTCTGTCTATCTCCTGCTCCAGGCCTCTTCCCTGGGTGAAATGCTTATCCTGGAAGAGCTCCTGGATCACCCTGGAAAAAACAAACTTGACATACATGGCTGAAAACTGTGTCTGCTTGATATACTTATCCTGGAGAGTGCCGAAATGTCCTTTCAGACGACCGATATCCTTCCGGCTGATATCCTCAGAGATCAGCTGTACCATTAAAGAATCCTGTGTTTCCTCGGAAACATATCTCTCCTTATCTTCATCACTGGTAAAAATCCGCTGGTCCGGATGACAGAATCTATCGTCCATCTGAGACAGCAGGGAATGAAAAACCTCCGGCAAAGCCTGACAGGAATCAAATTGAGAGCTGACTGCCAGATAAAACCTTTCGATAAAAGCCTGCTTCAGATACACATGCAGGCTTTTGGCCACCAGAGTATAATCGCAATAAACCTCTGTAAAAAAAAGAATAGTCTGAAAAGAATTCAGGTTCAGATGAAAAAAAGGCCGTCGAAGCTGGGTCTCGATCTCTTCCCAGAAAAAATCCTTACCATCGTCAAAAAAAGGCTGCTCTGCTTCGACAAGAATAGCACAATGCCAGGCATTCCATTTCTCCAGGTCGATCCTCTGCGAAGCCCTTTCCAGTACTTCACGGCTGCCTGAATACAGATACTGCTGTAAAAAATGACGGTGAAGAAAGCGGTCCTTACTGATCTCGATCTTTTCTCTTTCATGCCCGAACTCTACTCTTGCCTGCGTCTGATTCAGGGCAGTTACAAACTCATTCTGATCCACTGGTGTCAGAACATACTCCTCTACACCATACTGCTTTGCTCTCTGGGCCAAAGCGAAGTCCGTATACGAACAGATGACCATAATCGCCATATCCGGAGCAATCTGACGTGCCTGCCTGATCAACTCCAGTCCATCCATCTCAGAAAGCCGAATCTGAGTGATCATAATATCTGCAGCCTGCCGAGAAAGAATCTCCAGGGCTTCCTTTCCTGAGGATACCTCCTGTACCTGGTACTCCTTTTCTGTCTGTTCCAGAAGGTAATGCAGTTCCTGTCTGCTCTTCCTGTCCTCATCCACCAGAAGCAATCGATACATGTTATCTTCCCCTTCCGTCCCCGTCTTTAAAGACCTGTCGGCAAAGCGCTGGCCCGCAGGTTGAGATCCTGACCTGAATCACTGGCGCCTCCCGCCTGTCAAAGGCCACAGGTTGGCTGCCCCCCTTATCGTCAACGACAGCTGGAATGTATCGTTGACGATAAGCCTCCGGCAGGATGCTATACAACTATTCTTCCTGAAAACACGGACAACTACTATACCCTTTGCGTATCGTAGTAAGAACCATAGAGATAATATCACATCCCGTTTTATTCGAAAAGAATAGTTTATCCAAATTATCTCAACAATTTTCGTCACTCTGCACAAAAACCTGCCATTTTCCAGTCAGTCGACTCTCCTTTGATCAAAAGGCAGCGGTACGAAGTGTCACAGTAATACTCTCTATCCTGTCTGTATTCACCCAAGCTGTTCCGTCCCAGGTTAACAGGCGGAAAAAAATATACATGGGATAGGTTCTGGATGCATTCACATCCTGTGTGGCGGCAATAGCCCATCTTGCCTGCTTCTGTGAATCGCCGGGATTAGGAGTCATAGCCCAGTAGATCGGGCTCCAGCCGCCATCTCCAACCAAAAGACTGTTTCCGTATTTCTGACTTGCATTAGCCCCTGTGACACGGAAGGAATGGGATACTCCCTTCTTAAATACCAACGGTTTTTCCAGACCGGTCACAACCGAGTCCGTCACCGGAGGAACATATGCCGCCCTCATCGGAGTCGGTATGGGTGTCGGCGTGACCGTAACCGGAATAAAAGGTGAAACCGGTACAGGCGTTGGCAGAGCAGCCTTTTTCACTGTGATCCGACATTGATACACTTTCCCCCGGAACTTGGCGTAGACCATAACACTGCCGGCTTTTCCAAAACTTCTCAGGATGGCATAATCTTTGTTTGTCTGCATGATCCGGATAACGGAAGGATCGGAAGAACGCCATGCAATCCCCTTTGCTGCATTACTTTTCAGGGTAAGCTTCATCAGCCTGTCCGTCTGTATGGTATAGCTTTTCCTGTCAAATCCGATATTGAAAACCCTTACCTTACAGCTCACCTTGGCATTGGCGGCAGAAGCTGTGATCACGGCCTGTCCGGCCTTGACCCCCTTGATCTTTCCCTGCTGGCTGACCTGGACGATCTGGGGGGCGCTGCTCCTCCAGACAATCTTTCCCTTTAGCCCAGATGTACTGAGCGAAAGATACTGTGACACGACAATCTCTGCCGTGCTTCTGGAAATTCTCGCCTGCGCTGCCATCGACGGAAGCGCCCCGCTCAGAATCAATAATACTGCCAGAGCAAGACCTACCGTCCTATGTATGATTCTCTTTTTCATGGTCCTTTCCTCCCCAAATATCGCTTTGAAAACGGCATGCCATAAAACGCAAAACGCCAAAGGGCTGTTTCACACAGGAAACAGCCCTTTGGCGTTTATCAGGCATACCGGCTAACCGGTACTATGATGATTATTTTGCCTGGCTAATTGCTGCCTGGGCTGCTGCCAGCCTTGCAATCGGAACACGGAAGGGCGAGCAAGAGACATAATCCAGACCAATCTTATTGCAGAACTCTACAGAAGCCGGGTCACCGCCATGCTCGCCGCAGATACCCACATGAAGGTTCGGGTTCACCGGCTTGCCTAAACGGATGGCCATCTCCATCAGTTTGCCTACACCGATGGGATCAAGCTTAGCAAAGGGATCGTTCTCCAGGATCTTGGCATCGTAGTATGCACTAAGGAACTTGCCGGAGTCATCACGGGAGAAGCCATAGGTCATCTGAGTCAGATCATTGGTTCCGAAGCAGAAGAAATCGGCTTCCTTCGCGATTTCATCCGCTGTAAGGGCAGCACGCGGGATCTCAATCATCGTTCCCACTTCGTATTTCAGGTCTGATCCGGCCTTGGCAATCTCAGCATCAGCGGTCTCAACAACAATCTTCTTGACATACTTGAGCTCTTCTACTTCGCCAACAAGCGGGATCATAATCTCCGGACGCAGATCCCAGTCAGCATGAGCCTTCTTCACATTGATGGCAGCACGGATAACAGCCTTCGTCTGCATCACAGCGATCTCGGGATAGGTGACAGCCAGACGGCATCCGCGATGACCCATCATGGGATTGAATTCCTTCAAAGACTCAATGATAGCCTTGATGGTCTCTACGCTCTTGCCCTGGGTATCGGCCAGCTTCTTGATGTCTTCCTCATCCTGGGGAACGAACTCATGCAGAGGCGGATCCAGGAAACGGATGCAGACCGGATTTCCTTCCATAGCCTCATACAGGCCTTCAAAGTCAGACTGCTGCTCCGGCAGGATCTTCGCCAATGCAGCTTCTCTCTCCTCGGGAGTCTCTGAGCAGATCATCTCACGGAAAGCTTCGATACGGTTTCCGGAGAAGAACATATGCTCGGTACGGCAAAGACCGATTCCCTCTGCGCCAAGTTCGCGAGCCTTGCGGGCATCCTCGGGAGTATCGGCATTGGTACGGACCTTCATGGTTCTGTATTTGTCTGCCCATGCCATAACGCGGCCAAGCTCTCCGGCGATGGAAGCATCGACCGTGGGAATCACACCGTCATAGATATTGCCGGTGGAGCCGTCCAGAGAAAGGAAGTCTCCTTCATGGAACTCTTTTCCGCCTAAGGTGAACTTCTTGTTTTCCTCGTCCATGACGATATCGCCACAGCCGGAGACACAGCATTCGCCCATACCGCGGGCAACAACTGCCGCATGGGAAGTCATGCCGCCACGTACGGTAAGGATTCCCTGGGCGCTCTTCATACCGGTGATATCCTCAGGTGAGGTCTCAAGACGGACAAGGACGACCTTCTCTCCCTTAGCTGCCCAGGCCTCGGCATCCTCGGCAGAGAAAACAATCTTGCCGCAGGCAGCGCCGGGAGAAGCTCCCAGACCCTTGCCGATCGGAGTAGCCGCCTTCAGGGCAGCAGCGTCAAACTGCGGATGCAGCAAAGTGTCAAGGTTACGCGGGTCAATCATGGCAACCGCTTCTTTTTCCGTACGCATTCCTTCGTCTACAAGGTCGCAGGCGATCTTCAGTGCAGCCTGGGCTGTTCTCTTGCCGTTTCTGGTCTGGAGCATGTAAAGCTTCTCGTTCTCGACGGTAAACTCCATGTCCTGCATGTCGCGGTAATGGCTCTCCAGGGTCTCGCATACCTGCTTAAACTGGGCAAAAGCTTTGGGGAACTTCTGCTCCATCTCTGTGATATGCATGGGAGTACGGACGCCGGCAACAACATCCTCGCCCTGGGCATTGGTCAGGAACTCGCCGAAGAGTCCTTTGTTTCCGGTAGCGGGATCGCGGGTGAAGGCAACACCGGTACCGCAATCGTCGCCCATATTTCCGAAGGCCATCATCTGTACATTTACTGCGGTGCCCCAGGAATAGGGAATATCATTGTCCCTGCGGTAAACATTCGCCCTCGGGTTGTCCCAGGAACGGAATACAGCCTTAATAGCGCCTACCAGCTGCTCCTTGGGATCTGTGGGGAAATCGGATCCGATCTTTTCCTTGTACTCAGCCTTGAACTGATTGGCCAGTTCCTTCAGATCGTCAGCGGTGAGCTCCACATCCTGCTTTACGCCTCTGGAGACTTTCATCTTGTCGATCAGCTCTTCGAAATACTTTTTGCCGACTTCCATAACAACGTCGGAATACATTTGAATGAATCTGCGATAGCAGTCCCAAGCCCAGCGGGGATTTCCGGATTTCGCGGAGAGAACCTCCACAACATCCTCATTCAGTCCGAGATTGAGGATCGTGTCCATCATGCCAGGCATGGAAGCCCTGGCACCGGAACGTACAGAAACAAGCAGAGGATTCTCCTTGTCACCGAACTTTTTCCCGGTGATGCCTTCCATTTTCGTAATCGCTTCCTGGACCTGAGCCATAATCTCATCGTTAATCTGCCTGCCATCCTCATAATACTGAGTGCAGGCCTCTGTCGTGATGGTAAAGCCCTGCGGTACGGGAAGGCCAAGGTTTGTCATTTCAGCAAGGTTCGCGCCTTTGCCTCCGAGAAGGTTTCTCATATCAGCGTTACCTTCTGTAAACATGTAAACCCATTTTGCCATTTTGTACTATCCTCCTAAAAAATAATATAATAGTATGCGCACGAATTTACAGGGGAACACTGCCGCGTCAGCGACGTAAATTCGGCGCAGTAAACGAATGAAACGAAAATGCAGCCTTCGTTTACCACAAAAATGTCTGATTGAAAACCCTGATTTTAAACGCACATAGTTATTTTATAAATTTTTCATGGGATAGTCAAGTATATTTTCTCTGTTGGGTAGAGATTAAAGGAATAAAATAAAAAATGTCCTCCTGTCATTTCTGACAGAAGAACAGATTTTTCATGGGTATCTCATTTTATTCAAAATACAGTCTCCCGGCCCGGACATCCTCAAACAGCTGGCATCGAAGGGCATCCAGACTGTCAAACCGCTCCTCGCGGCGGCTGAAATGAAGAAATTCAACCTTACAGGGAAGGCCATATAAATCCTCCTTACAATCGAACAGATAAGTCTCGATCCCTACCATGTTCTCCCCTACCGTAGGTTTGATCCCTACGTTGGTGATCCCTTCATACGTTCTTCCTGCAATCCAGGTGCGGGTAAAATATACTCCATGGGGTGGCATCAGCTTCTCGGCGGGAGGAATCAGATTGATGGTAGGCAAAAGCCTGCGATGTCCCAATCCCATTCCATGCGTCACCTTCCCCGTTGCGTAAAAGCAGGCTCCCATCAACTGCCCCACCTTCTCCATATTGCCGCGCTTCAGTTCTTCTCTGATATAGGTACTGCTGATCTTGCGGTGGGCGTCCATCATACGGGGAACAACTATGGTCTGGAATCCGTACTT
Source organism: Blautia sp. (assembly GCA_017515325.1). Taxonomy (GTDB): domain Bacteria; phylum Bacillota; class Clostridia; order Lachnospirales; family Lachnospiraceae; genus Blautia_A. The sequence goes on along the minus strand of JAFWGA010000013.1, from coordinate 219,177 downwards.
TGCCCCAAGCCTGAGCAGCAATTCAGGATTTCCCTTTCTCTCAAATCCAAAGCGGAAATCCTCACCCACGGTAACACACTCCGCTCCCAGATCGCCGACGAGGATTTCCCGGACAAAAACATCCGCCTTCATCCGTCTGAATTTATCATCCAAAGGGCATTCAATCAGAACATCCAGCCCCATATCCTCCAGCATGGCAGCTCTTTCCTCATGAGAAAGGATCAATCTGTCAGAGGCTTCAATGGAAAACAGGACAGCCTTTTTTCCTTCCTGTTTTTTTTCCAGGACATGGGAGACCAGCTTCTGGTGCCCTCTGTGGATCCCGTCGAATTTGCCAAGGGTGAGAGCCGTCCCTGAAAGATGAGGATACTCACCCTTGATCTTAAAATATTCCATATGCAGCTCCCTCTTGATCATAAGGACTCAGAAGATTTTCACCGGCCTGAATAAGCCTTGACTGCCATTGTATTCATATAAGCCTCGAAAAACACCGTCACTGGTACACATCCTTACCCGTTCCGCCTCCTGTCCTCCTTCCAGAACCAGAGGATTGCCGTTCAACAGCCGCTTGTCCTGACTCTCAGGGCAGACCATTCTCGGATAAGCTTTCAGAACCTCCTCGATCCCGATATAAAGCTCCTTGTCACATCCCGCTGAAACACAGCTTTGGATCTCATCCAGAGTGTGGGCCTGACTCAGGGAAAACTCCCCCACCCGGGTCCGAACCAGAGCTTCCATCATAGCGCCACAGCCTAAGACCTGACCGATATCGTGTAAAAGCGTCCGGATATAGGTACCCTTGCTGCAGGTCACCTCAAGGCGAACGAAGGGAAGGGATATTTCCTTCACCTTTATGTCGTAAAAGCACACCCTGCGCGGCTTTCTGGAAACTGTTTTTCCCTCCCTGGCCAGCTCATACAGTCGCTTCCCCTCTATTTTCAGAGCGCTGTACATCGGCGGGATCTGATCCCTTTCTCCGATAAAGGACAGGCAAGCTTCTTCGATCTGTCTTTCGTCTGCCAGAACCGGGCTTTCGCTCAAAACAGTTCCCGTCCGGTCCTGTGTGTCTGTGACAACTCCAAGGTGCATCAGTGCCTCATAGCTTTTGTCCTTGTCGGCCAATAGCTCCACCAACCGGGTCGCGCGGGATACTGCCACAGGCAGGACGCCTGTCGCCATGGGATCCAGAGTTCCCGTATGACCGATCCTTTTCATGCCGAGGATATGCCTTAGCCTGGCAACGACGTCATGGGAAGTATAGCCTTCTTCCTTATGAACAATGATTATTCCATCCATCTGTTATCAGCTCTCAACCCAGCCCTTCCATCTGTACGGCGACCTGCTCCTTGATCCGGCTGATGACATCAGCCACTGATCCCTTCATGTCACAGCCGGCAGCCACCTTATGTCCGCCGCCGCCAAAATAGGAGGCGACAAGACCGACATCCACATTTCCCTTCGAGCGCAGGGAAACCTTGACCTTCATCTTTTCCAGTTCATAGGCCAGAACAGACACTTCCACCCCCTGGGTGTAGCGCAGCTGAGTGACGATTCCTTCCATGTCCTGACCTGTTATCCCATAGGATTCCATTTCTTCCCGAATCATGGTGCCGATAATCATCTTCCGGTCCATGACCAGAGTGCTCTCCGTCAGGATCTTGCCCAAAACCTGATTCTGGACATAGGTTTTCTGATGAAAGGATTCCTCTATGATCCGGGAAAAATCCACGCCCTTCTCTATGAGATCGGCAGCGATCCGAAGTGTTCGGGGAGTCGTTGCCGCAAACTGGAAAACACCGGTGTCATGCGCTATCCCGGTATAGATGGCAGTAGCCACAGAAAGATCCACCTTCTCCGGATCCATCAGCTCATAGAGAACCTCTGCGCAGGAGCCGATGCTTCCACAGATATGGTTGATATCCGCAAACCCGGTATTACTCTTGTGGTGATCAATACAGACTCTTTTCCTGGCATGGTCAAAATGTGTCCGGCCAACACTCATCATATCGTAGGAGCTTACGTCGCAGGTCACAAAAAGGTCATATACATAGGTGGATTCTCGTTCCCTCTGTCTCAGATCCTGGATATGGTCAATATGGCCAAAAACAGGCTTGGGTTCCTCCAGATAGATGTCTGTAGTAATCTCAGGATGATGCTTCAGGACATACAGGTACAGACCCATGGCGCTGCCTACAGCATCACCATCCGGACGACGGTGCCCGGTGATCGCCATTGTCGTGACGCCATCAAGGATCTCCTCAAGATTATGCATCCTCCGGTACCTCCCGGCGTTCCAGTTCTGCCTTTTGATCCGCCTCGATGACTTCATCGATCCTGTGGGACATCTCCACCCCATATTCAATGGAACGGTCCAGGATAAACCTGAGCTCAGGAGTATTGCGGAGATTCAATCCCTGGGCAAGCTGGTGCCGGATATATCCCTCGGCTGCCTTCAGGCCGTCGAGGGTATCCTTTTTCACCTGATCATCCCCATATACACTGATATAGACCTTACAGGATTTCAGATCCGGCGCAACCTCTGCCTCCATCACAGATGTCATCGGGTGAATGCGCGGATCCTTTACCTCATTTCTGATAATCTGGCTCAGCTCTTTTAAAACCTCGCCATTGATCCGTGTATTTTTTATACTGTTCTTTCTCAAAATTCCTCCTCCCGGCTCCTGACAGCCCCAGGCCATGCCACGAACTGCTGACTGAACCGTTATCTGGGAACCTCTACCATAATATAGGCTTCGATCAGATCATCCTCATGAAGGTCATTGAAATCCTCAAAGACAAGGCCGCACTCATAGCCGGCACGAACCTCCTTGACGTCATCCTTGAAACGTTTCAGGGATGCAAGAGCACCCTCATAGATCTGTTCTCCTTCATGGGTAATACGCACCTTGCAGTTTCTCTGGAAAACCCCATCCAGCACATAGCTGCCGGCGATTGTGCCGATGCCGGAAGCCTTGAAAAGCTGACGTACCTGGGCGTGTCCGATAACCTTTTCCTCATAGACCGGATCCAGCATGCCACGCATGGCGGATTCTACATCCTCGATTGCCTGATAGATCACCTTATACAGGCGCATATCGACATTCTCCTGCTCCGCCAGCTGTTTGGCCAGATTTGTCGGGCGAACGTTGAAGCCGATAATGATTGCGTTCGATGTGGCAGCCAGACTGACATCGGATTCATTCACCGCACCAACGCCGCCATGGATGATCTTCACCACGACTTCTTCATTGGAGAGCTTGAGCAGACTGTTGCGTACCGCTTCCACAGAGCCCTGGACATCCGCCTTGACAATGATGGGAAGTTCCTTCAGGTCGCTGGCATGGATCTGGTCAAAGAGATTATCCAGAGACAGCTTGGCCTTGGTCTCCTCCAGCAGATGCTTCTTGTTCTCTGCCACAAAGGTATCCGCAAAGGTTTTTGCTTCTTTATCATTCTTAAAGGACATGAGTACTTCACCGGCGTTGGGAACGTCAGAAAGACCCAGGATCTCTACGGGCATGGAAGGACCTGCTTCCTTCAGCCTGCTGCCGGTATCGTCCATCATAGCACGTACCTTGCCGCTGCAGGCACCTGCCGCTATGAAATCTCCCTGCCTGAGAGTACCCTTCTGAACCAGAATGGTAGCCACCGGCCCCTTGCCCTTATCCAGTTTAGCCTCAATAACCAGGCCGCGTACCGCCCTGTTGGGATCCGCCTTCAGCTCGCTGACCTCTGCTGTGAGCAGGATCATCTCAAGAAGGTCATCGATTCCCTCTCCCGTATGAGCGGAAACCGGTACCATCGGCGTCTGTCCGCCATAGTCCTCTGCCACGAGGCCATGTTCCGTCAGCTCCTGCTTCACGCGCTCAACATTTGCTCCGGGCTTATCGATCTTATTGATGGCAACGATGATCTCTACCCCCGCCGCCTTGGCATGGCTGATGGCTTCCACTGTCTGCGGCATGACGCCGTCATCAGCAGCCACCACAAGAACCGCAATATCCGTCGCGTTGGCACCGCGCATTCTCATAGCGGTAAATGCTTCATGGCCAGGGGTATCCAGGAAGGTGATCTTCTGTCCGTTGACAGAGACAACATATGCACCGATATGCTGTGTGATACCGCCTGCTTCTCCTTTGGTCACATGGGTATTACGGATATAATCCAGCAAAGAAGTCTTTCCGTGATCGACATGGCCCATAACACAGACCACCGGAGGTCTGGGAACCAGCTTCTCGGGATCATCCTCTTCTTCCTTCAGGAGCTCCTCGATGACATCCACCGGAACCTCCTTCTCCGCAATGATCTCGTACTCTAAGGCTATCTCCTCTGCCTTGTCAAAGTCGATCTCGGAATTGACCGTGACGATCTCCCCCCGCAGGAAGAGCTTCTTGATAATCTCAGAAGCCTGCTTCTTCATGGCAGCCGCCAACTCAGCAATGGTCAGCTTCTCCGGGATCGTGATCTCCTTGATCTCCGGCTTTTTCTCTACCGGTTTCGCGGCAACAGGTTTGGAAACCGTTTTCGAAGGTCTTGTCCCCTTCTGGTTCCCCTGTCCCTGGAAACGATTATTCCCCTGGTTGTTTGTCCTATCGTAATCCTTTTTCCTGTTTTTATCTCTGTCCCTGCGGCTGGGAGCGCCTGCGTTCTTGCCAAGCTCAGGAGTGAAGCTGTCGCCGCCTCTGCGGGGAGCAGCTCCCCTGGGCGCAAGCGGACGGGCTCCCTGTGTGCGGGAATCTCCTCTGCCGGGGCCTGCCTGGCCGGCAGACATCCCTGTTCTTCCTGCCCCCGGACGGGAAAGCTGAGAGTCCGTTCCAAATCTTGGACCGCGGCTGCCCTCTGCCTGGCGTGCCATTCCAGGGCGGGAACCCACAAAATCCGATGTGCGCGTCCTGCCTGTTCCCTCCAATGTCCTTCCGGGACGGGTTCCCGGCTGCCCCATTCTCACATCGGCAGGCTTTCTCCCATCCGGGGAAGGACGGGTTCCTGTCCCCTGACGGATCCCTGTCTGAGAGCGTCCTGCCTGCTGTCCGGAGGGATCTTTTCTGACCTGTCCGGGCTGAGAGGGTCTCGTCGGACGGGCTGTCCCCGCCTCCGCCGGCTTACCTGCCCGGGGAACACCGGCCGAAGCCGTTTTCTGGCTCCTGGCATCCGGCTCCTTCTTCTCGGAAGATACCGAAGATACCGGTGCGGACTGGGAACGACTTGCAGGAGCAGGAGCCGCCTGCCTGGCCACCGGCACAGATTCCGGCTGCTTCTCCGGTATCGTCTGTCCTGCCGTCTCAACCGGCTTTTTATCCACCTGGGGCCGGACGGGCTCTGCCTGTGATTTCTTCTCTTCCTCAGCCGGTGCTTCCGCAGGCTTTTTCTGTGGTACCGAAGCTGTTTCCGGTTTCTTTTCCGCCACAATGGCTTCCGGCTTCGGAGCCGCCTTGGGGGTTTCCTTCATCGGCTGAGGTGACTGTTCACGAACAGGCTCTGATGCCTTGGCAGCGGCCACGGCAACATCCGATCCGGCAGCCTGAGTCTGAACCTTTTCCGTCTGCTTTGTGTCCTCAGGCGCAGGATTCACCGCCTTTGCCCCCTGAGGCCTGGTCTTTCTGACACCCTCAGGCCTTTTTCTGGGACGGACGCCTTCTGTCATATTTTCTGCGTGATAGACACGAAAGATATTTTTCTTTTTCCGGGGAGCATCTCCTCCCGTCTGAAGTGTACTCTCAGTTCCATCCGCTTTCGTGGAGGCGGTCTTCTTTGTTGAAGTCAGCTTTTCCTCTTTGTTGGGATTATCCAATGTTATATCCAGCTCCTTTCCCTGATGGAATTCTCTGCATCCTACATTTTTCCTCTGATGGCGTTGGCAAGTCCTTCATCTTCTACTGCAAGACATGCACGTTGTTCTTTTCCCATTGCCCTGCCCAGTGCCTCTTTATCAGAAATAATAAAGAAAGGGACATGGTAATACTCACACATCTGGGAAAACTTCTTTTTGGTATTTTCGGAAGAGTCACCTGCAATCAAAACCAGTTTCGCCCTTCCTTCCTTAACTGTTTTTTCTGTGGAAAACTCGCCGCTGACAGCCTTGCCTGCCTTCACAGCCAGTCCTAACATAGACAGAAACCTACGTTGGTCCAATCTCCATCATCTCCTTTTCCAGACTGTCATAAATTTCATCAGGGATTGGCATTTTCAGGGATCTTTCCAATCCGTGATTCTTTTTTGCCAGTCTGAAGCATTCCGGATTCCGGCACAGATATGCACCTCTTCCGTTCTTTCTGCCTGTATCATCCAATCCTATTCCACCCGCCTCAGTCCTGAGAACGCGGATCATTTCCTTTTTGCTTTTCATCTCTCTGCAGCCGATACATTGGCGCATGGGAATCTTTTTTTCGGCCTTCATAAAAACCCTCAGCACTCTCGTCCGTCACTGAGGCAGACCGGGGGCGATTTCCGCTAAAGGATCAAATCCTTCCGGCTCATCCTCGTCCTGTCCGTAACGCCGATAGTCCTCTCTATAGTAGCCTGTATATTCCGGATCCGGCCCGGTCTGGTCTTTCTCCTCATCATCCTGACCAGGATTCTCGTCATACTCTTCCCTACCGTTGTCCTCGGGTTCCGTATCCATGGATTCACCGTCAGTGTCTGCAGGAACCAGCTGCTCCTGGTCCTGGTAATCCCCTGCCGGCTCCTCGTCATCGTAATACTCGTCGTCGTCTTCATCGTAATAGTAATAATCCATCTCGCTGGCCTGGGATTCACTCTTTATGTCAATCTTAAAGCCTGTCAGGCGGTGAGCCAGCCTGACATTCTGCCCATCCTTTCCGATGGCAAGAGACAGCTGGTAATCCGGAACGATCACCAGGGCTTCTTTATTGTCAGGATCCGCCAGCACTTCTATGACCTTTGCGGGGCTCAGCGCATTCTCGATTAAAATGGCAGGATTCTCGCTCCATGTCACAATATCGATCTTTTCCCCACGCAGTTCATTGACGATCAGATTCACTCTGCTCCCGTTCGGGCCGACACACGCGCCTACAGGATCCACATCCGGGTCTTTGCTGTATACTGCGATCTTGGTCCTTGAACCGGCTTCTCTGGCTATTCCCTTGATCTCGACTGTGCCGTCTTTGACCTCTGCCACTTCCTCTTCAAAAAGCCGCTTTACCAGTCCCGGATGCGTTCGGGACAAGAGGATACGGGGACCCTTGGATGTATCCTTCACCTCCAGAATATACACCTTGATCCGCTCTGTCGGCTGAAAGACCTCCGTTTTTACCTGCTCGTTTTCGTTGAGCATGGCGTCCACCTTGCCCAGGTTAACACTGATGTTTCTCCCGATGTTTCTCTGGACAATGCCGGTAACAACGTCCTTCTCGATTTTGTAATATTCTCCGTAAAGGACCTTTCTTTCTTCCTCCCTGATCTTCTGAAGAATGATATTCTTTGCGTTCAGGGCAACGATGCGGCCAAACTTATCCGAATGGATGGGAATCTGTATGATATCTCCCAGCTCTGCCGTAGCCACGATCCTTTTTGCCTCCGGCAAAGAGATCTGCTCTGCCTTATCCGTCACCTCATCCACTACAATCCGGTCGGCAATAACGCTGAAGTCTCCTGTCTTGGGATCAATATTCACATGGACATTGTCTGATTTTCCGAAATGCTGTTTGCATGCCTGAACCAGGGATTGCTCAATCGCTTTTATCAGGGTATCCTTACTGATTTTCTTCTCTTTTGCGATCAGATCCAGTGCATCGATTAACTCTTTGTTCATTTTTGTCTGTCCTCCCGGAACCCTTAAAACAGCACCGCGAGGCGGATCAGGGCGATATCCTGGCGGGAGAAGGTTCTAAGGGTGTCTTCCTCCCGGATCGTCACTGTATCCGTGTCATAGGCTGCCAGGATTCCTGTGAATTCCTTTTGTTTATCTATGGGACGATAGGTGCGTATTTCAACTGCCTTCCCTATGCTGCGAATGAAGTCTTTTTCCTTTTTCAGCGGCCTGTCCAGCCCCGGAGAGCTGATTTCCATCACATAACTGTCTTCGATAAAATCCTCTTCATCGAGGCGGTCGCTGAAAACCCTGCTGACGGCCTCGCAGTCATTGACTGTAATGCCGCCGGGCTTATCGATATAAGCCCTCAGATACCAGTTCCCGCCCTCCTTTACATACTCTACATCCACCAGCTCAAAACCGGCTTCTGCAACAATAGAGGAAAGCAAAGCTTCTGCTCTGCTTTCGTATTCATCCTTTTTGCTCAACGATCTGTCTATCCTTTCCTACGTAATAAGACAGGAGTGAATCAACCGATTCACTCCTGCCGACAAGTTATCATCATGAAATTAAGTATATATTAACACCCTGGAAATGAAAATGCAATACTTTTTTTAAACCCGGGGTTTACTTCCCCGACTATCCCGGCCGGTAAGCTTCAGTCTGGAAAGGAGATACTCCTTATCGTTCAGCTGAATGCTGAAGCTGCTTTCCGCGGCCATAAGGTAAACCGAATCAATCTGATCCTGGTCTGAGAGCTTCATCCCTCTGACCCCGACAGATGCCTTCTTCATGGTAGATATTTCCTTGATCAGGAAGCGAAGCAGATAACCCTTGTGAGACTGCAGAACAATCTGTTCATAGTCCTCAAGGAAGCCTGCAAAGACCAGTCTGTCATCCTCTCCCAGCTTTGTAGCGGCAATCGTTCTGCGGGAAGACTCAAATTCATTTCCCTCCACCTGCTTGCACCAGGCGGCTTTTGTCACAAACAAGAGTTTTGAAGAGCATACCTGTTCCATGGGCGCAGCCAGCAGGATCTTTTCTGACTCACTGTTGTAATTGCTGATATTATCCACCGGAATCCCTTTATCCTTCATCTTTGCCAGGGGAATCTCTTTTATCTTCACATAATGCAGCTTGCCGGTATCCGTAAATAATCCGACCCGGTCCGTGCTGGTACAGCTGAAAACATAGCGGTAATCTGCCGTTATGCCCTCCCTGTTCCGTTCAAATACTGCCGGCTCCACCACCTTCACATAGCCAAAACGGTCCATCAGGAATACCACCGGAAAGGCCTCCTGTTTTTCCTCCTCATAAACCGTTTCCTCTACGTTTTCAAGTGAGGTTTTCCGTTTGACGGAATAGTCCTTTTTTATCTTGTCCAGTTCTCCCACAAGATACTGGCTCATGGCATCATAGCTATTCAAAAGCCCTTCATAGCGCTCGATATCGGCCAGGGTTTTGGCATATTCTGCCTGCAGAGCTTCCAGCTCCAGACCAATCAACCGATAAAGGCGCATCTCAAGGATGGCCGTAGCCTGCTTCTCCGTAAAATTCAGCTTTGCCGCTTCCCTCTCGCTTGTCTTTGTCCGGAAGCGGATCCCTTGCGTCTGACCCTCTACCAGACAGTTTTTTGCCTGTTCCCGGCTCTTGCTTCCTCTCAGGATCTCGATGATCAGATCGATGACGTCCACCGCCCGGATCAGACCTTCCTGAATTTCCCGCTTTTCTCTCTCCCTCGCCAGCAGGGTCTGAAATTTGCGGGTGGTAAAATCAAAGAGAAAATCCACATGGCATTCCAGGATCTGCTTCAAACTAAGGGTTTCCGGCCTTCCGTCTGCGACAGCCAGCATATTCACGCCAAAGGTATCCTCCAGCCGTGTCTTTTTGTAGAGAAGCTGGATCAGATTTTCCACGTCCGCGTCACGCTTGAGCTCCATGACAATCCGGATGCCGTCCTTTGACGACTGATTGGAAATATCAATGATGTCCGTGGTCTTCCTGGTCTCGATGAGCATAGCCACATCATTCAGAAATTTCCCGATATTTGCTCCCAGCATGGTATAGGGGATCTCCGTGACGACAAGAAGCTGCTTTCCCCCTTTTTGCTTTTCCACCTCTACCCGGCCGCGGAGCCTTATCTTACCGATGCCCGTCTCGTAAATGGTAAGAAGCTCGTCGGCATTTGCTACAATCCCCCCCGTCGGAAAGTCAGGACCCTTCAGGTAACGCATCAGTCCCTTGACGCTGATGCTGTTATTTTTTATATAGGCTTTGACTGCGTCCACGACCTCTCCCAGATTATGAGGGGGAATGCTGGTGGCCATCCCAACGGCAATGCCCTCTGCCCCGTTCACGAGGAGATTGGGAATTTTCACCGGAAGGACGGATGGCTCCTTTTCTGTTTCATCGAAATTCGGAACAAAATCAACAATATCCTTATCCAGGTCTGCCAGAAAAACCTCCTGGGTGATTTTTTCCAGACGGGCTTCCGTATATCGCATCGCTGCTGCCCCGTCTCCCTCAATAGAGCCAAAATTGCCGTGACCATCAACCAGTGTCTGACCCTTTTTGAAATCCTGGGCCATCACAACCAGGGCTTCGTAGATGGAGCTGTCTCCGTGGGGATGATATTTACCCATGGTATCACCCACAATCCTGGCACATTTCCGGTAAGGATGATCATAACGGATGCCAAGCTCATACATATCATATAGAGTCCGTCTCTGGACGGGTTTCAGACCGTCCCGGACATCGGGCAGAGCTCGGGAAATAATCACGCTCATAGCGTAATCAATATAGGATTTCTGCATCACCTCGGCATAATCGGTCCGTATAATATTTTCCTGATTGGTCTCCATGTCTGTTTTGGCTTCCTCGCTTTATTCGTTACTCTCTGATATTGTCACATACACCGACGGCGATAGCTGCTGCCCCGAATCATCACACATCCAGTTCCGCATCCTGGGCGTGTTCATAGATAAAGGCTTTTCTGGGCGGCACTTCGCTTCCCATCAGGACCTGAGTGACGGAAGAGGCCAGTCTGGCATCTTCGATTTCCACCTTCCGCATACGGCGTGTCTCAGGATTCAGCGTAGTCTCCCAAAGCTGCTGTGCGTCCATCTCTCCCAGTCCTTTAAACCTCTGCAGGGTAAAGCTGCCGGGTTTATGTTTCTTCCGGTACCTTTCCAGGGCTTTGTCGTCATACAGATACTCCTCTGCCCCTTTCTTCGGCATAGCCTTGTAAAGGGGCGGCATGGCAATGTACACATGTCCCTGGTAGATCAGTTCCGGCATAAACCGGTAAAAAAGGGTCAAAAGCAAAGTAGAAATATGTGCACCGTCCACATCTGCATCCGCCATGATGACGATCTTGTCATAGCGCAGCTTCGTGATATCAAAATCATTGCCATAGCCCTCGGAAAAGCCGCAGCCGAAGGCATTTATCATAGTCTTGATCTCCGCATTGCCAAGCACCTTATCCATGGCAGCCTTTTCCACATTCAGTATCTTCCCCCTGATGGGCAGAATAGCCTGATAGCTGCGGTCTCTGGCCGTTTTCGCACTGCCGCCGGCAGAATCCCCCTCAACAATAAAGATCTCGCACAGGGCAGGATCCTTCTTTTCACAGTTAGCCAGCTTACCGTTGGAATCAAAAGAATATTTTGGCTTAGAAAGAAGGTTTGTTTTTGCCTTCTCCTGAGATTTGCGGATCTTCGCTGATTTTTCTGCGCAGGACAGGACGGTTTTGAGAGTCTCCAGGTTACGGTCGAAGTACAAAACCAGCTGCTCCCCCACAACCTTGCTGACTGCTTTGGCCGCGTCCTGATTGTCCAGCTTTGTCTTGGTCTGTCCTTCAAAACGAGGCTCAGGATGTTTGATGGAGATAACAGCAGTAATGCCATTGCGGATATCCGCCCCTGTAAAATTCTGATCCTTTTCCTTGAGAAGCCCTATCTCCCTGGCATAATTATTCATGACGCTGGTGAGAACCGTCTTAAATCCTGTCAGATGAGTGCCGCCCTCTGCATTGAATATGGTATTGCAGAAGCCCAGAACGTTCTCACGAAACTCATCAACATACTGAAATGCCGCCTCCACCTGGATCCCTTCCGCTTCTCCCTTCAGATAAACGGGTTCATGCAGAACAGGCGTGTTCTGGTCCAGATCTCTGACAAAGCCGACAATCCCCTCCGGTTCATGGTAGTTTTCTTCATCCGGCGTATCCTGACGCTGATCGCTGAAGTGAATGGTCAGCTCCGGATTCAGATAGGCGGTCTCATGCAGACGGCTTTTGATTTCCGGTGCGGAAAACCAGGTCTTTTCGAAGATCTCAGGATCCGGCAGAAAGGTGATGCTTGTCCCCGTCTTTGTACTGCGTCCACGTCGGGGGAGAAGTCCTTCTTCCAGCTCTATGGTGGGAACACCCCTCTCGTAATGATCGTAGAAAACATATCCGTCTCTCATGATTTCAACATCAAGAGAGGCTGAGAGAGCATTGACAACGGAGGAGCCTACCCCATGCAGGCCTCCGCTGGTTTTATAGACAGAATTGTCAAATTTCCCGCCGGCATGCAGTGTCGTGAATACCAGTCTCTCCGCCGAAACACCTTTTTCATGCATATCTACAGGGATCCCCCGGCCATTGTCGGTGACAGTGCAGGTTCCGTCCCGGTGAAGGACAACGGTGACCTCACTGCAGTATCCTGCCAGGTGCTCATCTACGGCATTGTCTACGATCTCAAAAACAAGATGATTCAGCCCTTTGCGGGAAAGACTGCCGATGTACATACCCGGGCGCTTGCGAACAGCCTCCAGTCCTTCCAGAACGGATATACTGGCGGCATCGTAGGTTTCTTTTTTTGTCATAGCTACTTGCCTTTCAAGTCAACGTATATGATTCCAGTGTAAAAAAAGCCTGTTCCCACGGAATCATACGCAGCTCATAGGTACTACGGCTGCTGATCCGAAAATTTCGACCTGTGCGGTCACTGCCTGAAAAGTCACGGGACTGCATACTATCAGGAACAGCTCCGGCACAAAAAGAAAAAGCAACCAGGAAAAAATCCCTGATTGCTTATCATAGCCAGTACGAGAATCGAACTCGTGTTTCCGCCGTGAGAGGGCGGCGTCTTGACCCCTTGACCAACTGGCCTTGTCATTTGACAAAAAAGACTATATCACATCTTTTAAGGGATTGCAAGCTTTTTTTTATTTTTTCTCATTTTTCCTGTCAGACACAAAAAGTGTTGGATTTTCGCATTTGTGGTAGAGGACAAGCGCCCCATATCCCGGGACACAGACTCTCACAATCCCACCTTCCGCAGGATACTGCGCCGGCTCCATCGTATAGCCATTATACCAGGATAACATCAGGCGGGTCAAAGTCGAGGTGGTGAGCCTGCTCAGTCCCGTCTTCCAGGCTTCGATCTCCACCTCTCTCTCCGTCTGCTGATTGTTGACGATCACGATCAGCCTTTCTGTGTGGGAAAAACGCCCGAAAGCCAGACCCTGATAGTCATTCCAAAGGAAGCGGACGGAACCGTCTCTCAGGAAATCATATCGATTGTGGAGAGCGATCATTTCCCGATGGAAGGCAAGCATCTGCTTATCCTCCATGCCCCAGGGATAGGTGCGTCGGTTGTCCGGATCCGTAAAACCGCAGACCCCTGCCTCATCTCCATAGTATACCGTAGGGGAACCCGGCCAGGTCATCTGGAAGACAACGGCTTCCCGCATGATGGCAGGATTGACATTCTCTGAAGCCGCCAAAGCCCCGGAATAGGCAATTCTTCCCACATGATGGTTCGTTCTGGTCAGGAAACGGGAGTGATCATGATTGGACAGCTCGTTCATGGCGGCATAAAGAGAGGACATATGCAGAAAACGCATGTGCACCTTCATGGCAAAGATCAAAGCCTCGCTGTTTCCCCACATATCCTCCCGGTATTCATCGCTGTGCTTTTCCATACCGGTCAGGAACCAGGAAACCGGTTCCATGAAAGCGTCATAGTTCATGACCGTATCCCACTCGTTTCCACGCAGCCAGGATTCCGGATTGCCATAATGTTCCGCCAGGATCAGGGCTTCAGGATTCGCCTTTTTCACCTCCTGGCGGAATCTCTGCCAGAAGGAATGATTGAACTCATTGCTGTGGCCGAGATCTGCCGCTACATCCAGACGCCATCCGTCAACATTGAAGGGCGCGCTGACCCATTTCCGGCCGATCCTGAGAATCTCCTCACACAGGCTTGGTGATTCCTCATAGTTTAACTTAGGGAGGGTATCGTGAGCCCACCACCCGTCGTAGGAGGGATTATAGGGCCACTGGTTGGGATCACTGAACTGGAAGTAATGGCGGTAAGGGCTATCCGCGCTGATATAGGCTCCCTTTTCATAGCCTGCTTCGTTTTCGTAGATCCTTTCTCTGTCCATCCATTTGTTGAAGGAACCGCAATGATTAAAAACACCGTCGAGGATAACCCGCATTCCCCGTTTATGAATTTCCTTCACCAGCTGAATAAAGAACTCATTGCTGGCTTCCAGGTTCCGTTTATCTGTCACGCGCCGGATAAACTTCTTTGCTTTGCTGTTTTCATGGTATTCTCTGTTAAGAATGCCCTCATCCGTATCGTAAACAATCTTCCCATAGTGAGGATCGATATAATCATAATCCTGGATATCATATTTGTGATTGCTGGGCGATACAAATATGGGATTGAGATAGATCACTTCCACACCGAGATCTTTGAGATAATCCAGCTTCTGAAGCACTCCGGCCAGGTCACCTCCGTAAAACTCCCGCACTCCCATCACTTCAGGGATCTTGGCCCAGTCTTCGACCTTGGTTGTCAGGTCTCCGATATAATAATATTCCCCGTTCTCCACATCATTGGAGGGGTCGCCATTGCAAAAACGGTCTACAAAGATCTGGTACATTACCGCGCCCTTGGCCCAATCAGGGATATCGAAGCCGGGATATATCTCAAATTCACTGTCCGGGTTCCACTCAATCCCGGGCCCATTGTAGGTATAATAGCAAACCTTCCATCCATACAATATCTCAAAATGATAACGGAAAACCTCATCCGGCATAGCCAGGGACACTTCAAAATAATCAAACCCGTTGCTTGTGCCGCACAGCCTCATTTCCAGCCTGGTGTCGGAGGATACCAGGAAAACGGCATCTACGTTATTTCTCTGTGTGCGGAATCGAATTGTCAGAGTGTCTCCAGCTTGTGGCTGTGCCGGCTGACGGTAATACACACTTCCATCTGAAAAGAGAGCCTCCATATTCAGCACCGGCCTCATATTCATGATATACCGCATTTTTGTCATCACATCTGCAGATACCTGACTCATCCTTTCAACCTCTTTTCCTCTTTTTACTTGCTATTTTAGACCATAATCATCGATTTCACAAGTATAATATGACAAAAAGTAACTACGAAGCAAATCCGTGCGCATCTGCCGGAGGCTTACAGGCAACGGCATATTACATTTGTCGCTGCCTGTAATGACAGGGCCTAAATTGTTACGAATAGGGGATAAAAAAACATCCTCCGAAAAAGGGAGGATGTTTTTCAAGAGCTAATGGAAATGGATTATGCCAGCTTAACCGGATTGATCTTAACGCCAGGCCCCATCGTAGAAGCGACTACAACGCTCTTTAAGAACTGGCCTTTAACCGCTGCAGGTCTCGCCTTGATGATGGCGCCTATCAGGGTCTCGAAATTATCGTTCAGCTGTTCTTCGGTAAAGGATGCTTTTCCGATCGGAACATGGATGATATTTGTCTTGTCCAGACGATATTCGATTTTACCGGCTTTGATATCCTGGACAGCCTTTGTGACATCCATCGTAACGGTACCGGCCTTGGGGTTGGGCATCAGTCCTTTCGGGCCAAGGATACGGCCCAGACGGCCAACAACACCCATCATATCGGGAGTGGCCACAACGACATCAAAATCCAGCCAGCCTTCGTTCTGGATCTTCGGAACCAGCTCCTGGCCGCCCACATAGTCGGCCCCTGCTGCCTGAGCTTCTTCGAGCTTAGCATCCTTTGCAAAAACAAGGACTCTGACCTTCTTGCCTGTACCGTGGGGAAGAACAACAGCTCCACGGATCTGCTGATCTGCATGACGGCCATCACAGCCAGTGCGGATATGGGCTTCGATGGTCTCATCAAACTTTGCCGAAGCTGTCTTTTTTACCAGACTGATGGCTTCTGCGGTGTCATATAATGTAGCGCGGTCAACTGCCTTTGCAGCTTCTGCGTATTTCTTTCCATGTTTCATTTTTTATCCTCCTGTGGTATTGGCGGGAAAAACCCTCCCACTCTTCTATGCCTTTTGGACGGGAAGCAGTCTGACAACTCAGTCGACGACCTCGATACCCATGCTGCGTGCGGTACCTGCGATCATGCTCATAGCGGCTTCCACAGACGCTGCGTTCAGATCCTTCATCTTCAGCTCAGCGATCTCCTGCACCTGAGCCTTTGTGACCTTTGCCACCTTCTGCTTGTTGGGGACACCGGAACCGGATTTGATGTTGGCTGCCTTCTTAAGAAGAACAGCTGCGGGCGGTGTCTTGGTGATAAAGGAAAAGCTTCTGTCGGCATAGACGGTAATGACTACCGGAATGATCAGATCACCCTGATCTGCTGTCCGGGCATTGAATTCCTTTGTAAACTGTACAATATTGACGCCGTGCTGGCCAAGGGCCGGGCCTACCGGAGGAGCAGGAGTAGCCTTGCCTGCCGGAATCTGCAATTTGATATAACCTGTAACTTTTTTTGCCATATTAGGCACCTCCTATGTGGTATTGGCGGGAGTAAATCCCTCCCACTTTCGTTTCCCTGTCTTCGGGCTGTCGTAAGGAAGCCTTGTCAGGGACAATACGGGTAGTGATGATCAGATCTTCCTGACATCTGAGAAGCTCAGCTCAACCTCGGTCTCGCGGCCTGCAAAATAGCTGACATATACATAGACTTTTTCATTTTCTTTGTCGATGGAAGCCACTACCCCCGTCATATTTTCTACGCCGGCATTGATCAGCTCTACGGTATCACCCGGCTCGAAGTCAAGCTCTATCTCCTTCTTGGTTTTCAGAAGAGCATTGATCTCTTCCTTCGTCAAAGGGATAGGTTTGGAACCGGGGCCGACAAAGCCTGTCACGCCACGGGTATTGCGAACGATATACCAGATATCATCATTCATGGATCTGCTTTGTGAGCTGACCATGACCCGGAGAAATACATATCCGGGATACAGTTTCCGCTGTATCTCTTTTCTCACTCCGTTTTTGAACTCTGTTACATCCTCCAGCGGCACCCTGACCTCCAGAATCCAATCCTCCAGCCTGCGTCCATCGATGGTTCTGTCGAGGTTTTTGATCGTCTTCTCAATATTCAGTTTCACTTTGTTCTCATAGCCGGAGTAGGTATGCACAATAAACCATTCCGGTACCAGATGAGGTACATCCTCTGACTGAGGGCTTTTTGAGTCCGGATCTTCTGGCAGTTTACTTTCTTTGCGGGAAGCATTTTCTTCGGAGATATTCTCCTGAGAGAAATCTTCTATCGAAAAATTCTCTTGCGAAAAATTCTCTTGTGCTTTATCTGTTTCTGAAAAGACTTCTGCCTGCCATTCATCCGGTTCTGCGGCATCTTCTGCCGTCAGACTGTCCATGGGGCTTTCTTCTCTGAGATCTTCTGCCATATGACCCACCCTTTCCTTTTCAGATAAGAACATTCAGGACTCCCAGAATCCCTGCGTCCATGATACTGATCAGGGCGCCCATGATGATGGTGATCACCGTTACAACGATGGTCTGTTTGACTAAGGTCGGGCGATCCGTCCAGACTATTTTCTTAAACTCGGCCTTAAGGCCGTCAAACCAGGTTTTGGCACCCTGGTCTTTCTTTTTGACAGGGGCCTTTTTTTCTTCTGCCATATTTCACCTCTTATTGTCCGACTCTTTACCGATATGGCAAAGGGTAAGCATTTGCTGACGGGAAAAGCTTATTTTGTTTCCTTATGCATGGTGTGCTTCTGGCAGAACTTGCAGTATTTTTTTGTCTCAAGTCTATCCGGATGGTTTTTCTTTTCTTTAGTCGTATTGTAATTGCGTTGTTTGCACTCAGTGCATGCCAATGTAATCCTTACACGCACGTTTTCCACCTCCATTTTCCATTATCCGTTCTGAGGTCTTTTCTTTTTGCTTTTCGGGTATCCGCTCCCGGTTTTGGGCATAAAAAAAAGACCTTCTTTATCGTCACCGGGTTATAGTAGCATAGGTCGGTGCAGGAAGTCAAGTCTTTTTCAAAAAGTTCGACCTGTGGCCTGGTAAGGATGCGATGTTCTGCCTGGATCGAGCCAGTCATAGCATCGCAACCTTATGGTCACCGAACAGGCGGAAAAGGGGCAGGCACGATCCTCCCCGGGCAGCAGGCTGCCATAAACGGGGCAAAATTACTCTAATGACCAGGTCTGGCGATACAATGCATTTCCTTCTACAATTGCCGTCAGGGTGACAAGCCTGGGATGCTCTGCAGAATCAAGGTCGGCTGTCAGGGTATGACCCACCCAATACCAGGGAATTTCCCTGTCGTCTATTCGGAAAGAGACCGGGAATACAGAACAGTCTGTGTTCACAGATATTTTTATTTTGTCGGATATTTCCGGAAACGGGAGATGGAAAGAATACTCTGCTTGGGCAGACGGAACAAAGTGTGAAGATTCATTTTCCTGCGAATCAGATGACAAGACTCTGGGGATGGGTGACAGGATGAGATCCCTATCCTCGTTTCCTTGCTCGGGAGATCTCGTCGGATCTGAGGAAGCAAGGAGGGGTGGTGATGTTGGGATATGATCGGAAGCGGAAGGATCATGATAAGACTGCGGCTTTTTCAACTGAAGAATCAATGGCTCGGCATTTTCTTTTTCTTTCTCTTCCCGGGGAAAGAGAGCAGGACTGATGATCAGAATGCTGATATCATCGGTTTCCGCCTCCTGCCACCCGGCAGGGTTTTCTTCCTGCTGCCAGGCAGTTGTGTCTGCCGGCTGCCAGAAGGTGATGTCTGCTGCCGATTCTTCCCCCCTGCCTGCGTCACCATTTTCCTGCCAGACTGTAGCTGCAGATTCGAGTTCCATCCAGGCGGCCGTATCATCTGTCTGTTGCCACTCTGTGACGTATGACAGTTCTGACCCATCCCTTGTTTCTCCCTCTTCTGCCCATTCGGCAGGATATTCCGGCTCCTGGTCCGCCCAATAGAGCGGTTCGAAAGACTGGTCGCTCTCCCATAAAGCTGTATCTTCTGTCGGCTGAGACATTTCTCCCGCCTGAAAGATCTCCTGTCCGTTCTGATCCCCGTCACCTTCATACCAGCCTGAGCCGTCTCCCTGATAATCTCCTGGAGATATATCTACCTCGAAGCCTCCTAATTCCTGCGTTCTTCCGTTAGTCCCTGTCAAGAAAAAGATAAGCGCAGCGGCAAAGGCGACCATTGCCGTCTCGATGCTATGTTTTTTTTCTTCTCTTTTCATTTTTTACCCATTTACAGAGCAACGGCTCAGAATACAACCCTTTTGTCCGTTTCCCATAGCCTGAAGCATCAGTTCTGAAGCCTGGATTTCCACAGGTCATACTCGTGTCCTTCTCCCTTTTCCCCCTGCTTGTTCTGATATTGATCCCACAGCTGGTGGCTTAATGCGGTCTGTCCCTGGCGCAGAAGAAACAGGCCATAGGCAGTGTAAGCCTCTGCGTCAGGCTCATGATACAACAGGAGCTGTTCATAGTAAAAGGATGCCAGGCCCATGTCACCGGAAAGCTCTGCATTTGCCGCGAGCGTCAGCAGGAGCCTTCTTTGTTCTTTTTCTTGGGGATAGATTTTCAGCAAGTCCTGAAGCTGCTTCTGTATCCCGGCGAAATCCACGGTATACCCGGCCGGATGTCCGGACTGCTCTGACGGCTCCGTCTCCTCCATGGTATTGTTTTTTTCATCACAGGCTTCTGCTTCGATATAATACTCCGTTGCCTTCTTCAGTCCCTCCCAAAAGGTCTCCTCTCCTGAAAAAGTGAAAAGATATATCCCGGCCAAAATGACGGAAGCCAGACCTGCTGCCATTCCGCTTAATACAAATTTTCTGCTGTCTTTGGCACTTTTCAGCCGCTTGAGTGCCGCCAGGGCAGAACCGGCATCACGAAAACGCTGCTCCGGCTTTATCCTGCTGCACTTACGGATAAATCCGTACCAGCGAGGATGGAGAAAGGCTATGCTCCACCTTGCCTTTCCCGAAAGGCACAGCAGCGTCTTGCCAAGTGCGTAAAGATCACTGGCCGGCTGTATGTTCCCCTCAAACTGCTCCGGAGCTGCAAACCCGGGAGTACCTTCACAGACCAGGTTCTCCCTCTGATAATCCAGAACCGCACTGCCGAAGTCAACCAGATATAGCTTTCCCGCATCGGATAGCATGATATTCGCAGGCTTGATATCACCAAAAATAATAGGCGGTCTGTGCCCATGGAGGTAGACCAGAAGCTCCAGGATCGTCTGTGCGCAGAGTATGCAGCCTTCCGGAGAAAGGCTTCCCCTTTCCTCAAGAATGGCCTGGAGGGTTCTGCCTTTGATCAGCTCCATAACCAGAAAGCAAGCCTCCTCCGTTTGGACAAAGGCGACCATTCTGGGAATAGAAGGATGCGAAAGGCGGCAGAGCATCCTGCCCTCCGTTTTTTTCGGGCCAGGAATTTCCTTCACCGCCCATTCCACTCCCAGCTCCAGATCCCTGGCTCGATACACACTCCCCCCACCGCCCTGGCCCAGCTTCTCCACCAGGCAAAACCTATCCTTCAGCACAAGCCCAATTCGATCCCTCACAATCCACCTTCCTCAGCTTTGCTTCCTGACCTTATCCTTCTCTATCTGTATCTGCCGGCGCTTTGCCGTTACCTTATTTTACTATCATTGTCTTCACCGGTCACAAACTGATTCAGAATTTAACAAATGATCGGAATGATTTACGGTTTCGACCGAGAAACGACAAAAACCGCGTGATCAGTACGATAATGATCCTGAGCTCTCCCTTTTCACAATAAGGCACAAAAAAAGAGGGACAGTTCTCTGTCCCTCGAAAATAACAGCCGGTTTTCCCCTACATCCGTTCCGGCGCAGAAAATCCTAACAGATCAATGCCGATCTCCAGCATCTTCTTTGTCAGAATGATCAACCTGATATACGATGCTCTCCGCTTCTCGTCCTCCTCCGAAAGGATTTTCGTCTCATGATAAAAGCGGTTAAAGGCATTTGCGGTCTCATACAGATAAGCACAGAGCCGGTGAGGCGCCCTTTCGGCATAGGCACTCTCGATCGCCTGCGGATATCCCGTCAAGGCAAGCATCAAAGCCTTCTCGCTTTCACTGGCCGGCGCAAGCAGATCCTCTTCCGGGATCTTGCGGTCAGCTTCCTCATACTTGGCAAGGATCGATTTAATCCGAACAATGGTATACAGAATATAGGGCCCCGTATTTCCCTCAAAAGAAGTAAACCTCTCCACATCAAAGACATAATCCTTGGACGCCTGATTAGAAAGATCACCGTATTTTATCGCAGCCAGTCCCACCTGTTTCGCAGTCTTTCCGGCATCCGTATCCTTCACACTGCGATTCTCCACAATCTTGGCATACATCTCCTCCTCGATCTCCCGGATGAGATTCTCCAGCCGCATGACACCGCCTTCTCTGGTCTTGAAAGGTTTACCGTCCTTGCCATTCATGGTGCCAAAACCAAGAAACTGCAGATGCGTTCCGTCCGGAACGATCCCCGCCTTTCTCGCACAGCGGAAAACCTGGACGAAGTGAAGCTCCTGTCTCTTGTCCACGATATAGAGAATCTCGTCCGGGGCATACAGCTGCATGCGCTCCACCAGAGTAGCCAAATCGGTAGTGGTATACAAAGCTGCCCCGTCTGATTTCAACAGCATACAGGGAGGAACCTCCTTGCTATCCCCTTCCTCCTTTACGTCGACTACCAACGCCCCCTGGTCCTCATAGGCCAGACCCTTCTGCCGCATCTTTCTGATCATATCCGGGATGTACTTCTGAACATCAGACTCGCCCTTCCACAGATCAAAGGAAACATTCAGAGCATCATAATTTTTCTTCAGATCCTCAACAGACACCTTGACAATTTTCCGGAAAAGAGCGAGATATCCCCGCTCTCCCTGCTGCATCCTGTGCGTCGCCTCCATCGCCGTCCGTCGGAATTCTTCGTCTTCCTTGGATTTTGCGCTGGCTCTGGGATAGATTTCCTCCAGGTCTGAAATGGTAAAGGGCGCTTCCTCGGGATACTCCCCCTCAAAGGCGGCATCAAAATAGGGAAGCTCAGGGTTTGTCCTCTCCAGCTCGGCAATAATGAGCCCCATCTGAAGCCCCCAGTCTCCCAGGTGAATATCCCCGATCACTTCGTCTCCCATGTAACGGCAAATTCTCTTGATGCTCTCGCCAATAATTGCCGAGCGCAGGTGTCCTACATGAAGAGGCTTGGCCACATTCGGACCGCCGTAATCCATCAGTATCTTTTCCGGCTCTCCTTCTTTTGCCGCCCCAAAGCGGTCCATCTTCTCCATGCGATCCAGAAGCTTTGCCAAAACCTGCCCTTGTACGTCAAAGTTGATAAATCCCGGCTTCACTGCCTGGACATTCTCCAGAACCCGGCTGCCGGCCAGCCCATTTACCACCTCCTGGGCAATTCCCAGAGGAGCTTTATGATATGCTTTTGCGCCGGCCATAGCCCCGTTGCACTGAAATTCGCATAAGTCCGGCCGGTTAGAAACTACAACCTTTGCCAGGGCGGGATCGTATCCGGCTTTCTCAAAGGCTCCCGCCAACTCCTCTTCCATCATTTCCCATAATAAGCTCATGAAAAACCTCCATACACTGTCTGTGGCTTCGCACCCTTTTCTCTTGCAACCGTATCACAGGCACGGGTAACGAATCCACAGGCAGGCATTTTATTCACTCCTCAACGCATCGATGGGGTTCAGATTGGCCGCCTGCACCGAAGGCAGAAGCCCAAATATGACACCGATCAATGTCGAAAAGGCAACAGATACCATAATAGCCGGCATACTGATGGCAGTAGGCGTTTGACTCACCCGAGACATCAGATAAGACAGGCCTATGCCCAGGACAACGCCAATGATGCCGCCAAGGCTGGTAAGCACGGCGGCTTCGGTCAAAAACTGCCCCAGAATCACACTTTTCTTGGCTCCGATCGCCTTCTTCAGTCCGATCTCCTTGGTACGCTCCGTAACAGATACCAGCATGATGTTCATAACGCCGATGCCACCGACCAGAAGAGAAATACTGGCGATCAGGATCAGCTGATTGTTGGTACTGTCCGAAAGCTGCTGCAGGTTCCTGACCTGTTCCATCACGTCATTGGCCTTATAGGTAAAATTGCTTTTCTTTGTCCCTGTCATCGGAATATAGCCGTTTAACAGCTTCGCCGCATCCGTGCCGGCTTTGCTCATGTTGTCCGTACTGTCAGCTTTAATCACCAGATTCTGCGGCATATCAAACTGATAGACAATAGGCCAGTCCGTATCGGGAATCATCACGATTCCCGCCACAGAGGTATAATAATTCTGGTAATCCTCATAAGACTCAATCTTCAGCGCATAGTTCTCGCTCTGCTGAATCACCCCGATTACGGTAAAGGGTTCACTGCCGATCTCTATGACCTGACCGATGGGATTCTTCCCCAGAAAAATATTTTCCGTCGCATTGCTGTCCAGCAGGCAGACCTTTTTATAGGTATCATAATCCCTCTGCATAAAATTTCTGCCGGAGCGGATACTGTAGCCGTTTGTCTCAAGATATTCCTGGTCTATCCCCAGGACGGTACCACCCTGGAAGGTTTTATCCCCGTAGTAGATATTGTATACACTATCCTGCTTATAATAAAAGGTAACCTTCTCCACATGATCTATCGTCAGCACGGTTGCTTTTTGTTCATCCGTCAAAAGCGGCGGCTTTGCGTTTGACATACTCCAATTGGGATTATACACACTGTCGCCATCATACAGATCAATGCTGACGGTATTGTTTCCCGCCCCGATCAGGTTCTCTTTAATCTGCTCACTTGTCCCTTTGATCGTTGAAACAATGGCAATGATCGCCGCGATTCCGATAATGATACCCAGCATGGTCAAAAAGGATCTCATTTTATGAGCCCAGATTCCCTGAAAGGCAAGGCGTATATTTTCAAGCACTTTTTACCACCCCTTCAAATTATCACTCGATGTCTCCACCGTCGGTGCCCCTTCCACCGCGTCAGAGCTGTAAGGAAAGGCAATCAGATCAGATTTTTTGACGCCGCCTCCAATCAGAACACTTGTTCCGCTGTTAACAATGTCCTTTACCAGAACGTACTGCTTTTTGAGATAGCCATTTTCCGATTTCATCACATAGTATTGTCCCTGTTCCGAACGGACAAAAGCCTTTTCCAATACAATTCCCTTCGTAGAAGAAGCGTCTCGCTTCAAAGCGACAGAAAGATAATCCTGATCATTCACGTGAACATCCTTATCGACGATCGTTGCTGTAAAGGAATAATTCGACACGTTGGGGTTGGTACCGCTGCCAAAACCGAACATACCGTTGTCAGAGTTCTCCGGATAATCCGCTACGCTCAATACTTCCGCCTCAAACTTGGTATTGGTATAATAGTCGGTACATTCAAGACGGGCGCCTTCCTCCATCTCATCCAGGAGCAGTTCATTCACCTTCCCTTGTACAAAAAAGCCCTGCGTACTCTTGATTGTCATAAAGGGTGAACTCTCCGGGTTGTCAGAAACCTTTGAAACGATCCCGTCTATCTTGCTATAGTAAACTTTATTTGCCGCCTGTTTTTCATACTGAGATATCGACAGCTCCTTCTCCTGGATGCTGATTCTCATGGAATCGATCTCCTTGCGCAGATTATAGAGCACCTCCAGGCGAGAGGTGGGGGCATCATTGACATAGCCGTCATCCGTCATGCTCCAGTCATCATTGCCGCCTGTAGACGTGCCGTCATCCAGTGTGGGAAAAGATGAACCATCCGTATCCAGTCCCGTGTCAAAGCCGGTCTGACCGGTATCGATTTGATCTGTGATCTCGGTATCTATATCCGTCGGTTCATAGCCAGTGGCTTCCTCCAGCGAAAAGTAGGTGGTCCAGGTTGGGTCTATCGTATCGATCAGGAGATTTCCCTTGATCAGATAATAGCCGATACGATCCTTGGACAGATCTGCCGCATCAGTAATCGCATCATCCTTATGGAATTCCAGTCGATACCAGTAGCCACCCGGCTTAAGAACCTTTGTGCCTTCCCGGTTGTAGCCGGCCATAATGTTGAGAAGCCCGCCCGTAACCGTAACCCCACCGGCCGAGGAGCTGCAAAGGTAAACAAAAGGATTTACCTTTGTTCCCGATCCGCGATAGGGCAACGTATCCCAATCCAGGATCTGGTAAAACGGAGCCTTTCCCTCCTCCCAGGCATAAGGATCCGCCGGAACCGGAGTTGGCGAAAGCCAGGGGAAATAATCTCCGTCCGAAAATTCATCCATCATTTCGGAAGAAAAATCTTCGATGCCTTCCATATCCTCCAGATAATTATTCATTCCATGATCAGGGTCAAAAAAAGAATCATCGTCATCTTCTTCCTCCGGATAATCAGGGGCGATGGTCGGCTCGACATAGGTTTCTCCGGAGGTGAAAAGAGACACGGCTCCGTCTTCGGTCTGCGAGACGGAGGCAGAAGCCTCATTGCCACTGCCGCCTCCGCTGACAAACACAGAACCCCCATCCCATGTATAAAAGTCACTGCCATCATCCTGCCCTGCCAGAGAGGAATAGACTTCCCCTTCATTCCCATCCGCATCCTCCACGGAACTGACCTCCGAGAGAATGGGAATGGCATCCTCAGCTGTAAATGCTCCCTGCATCTGGTTCTGTCCAGCGTCTCCGTAGGTTATGGAATCCTGACTTCCGGAGATAAAGGCCTCCTCCTGATTGAGCCGGGGCTCTTCCTCTCCGGAGGCAAAAAGATCCGTCGTCAAAGAAGCCAGAAGCAGAAACGGTTTCTGGGCAAAAGCAAACAGCCGTCCCGAACTACCGCCCACGGAAGAAAGCTCACTCATGGAAAGACTGTCCAGCTCGTCCCAGGAGCCAGAAGAGGAGGAGGAGGAACCCGCATCATCAATATAGCCCTCCAAGCCTCCCCCTGAATAGGAATAGCCCGCCATGTCATCTGCCGAGATATCACCGCCATGTTCGATGTAGGCCAGGCGGCCCAGGGCAGTTCTCAGACTGATTTCCATCTGTATCCGTTCCAGCTGTGCCTTTCGCAGCCTCATTTCAATCAATGAAGTATCCAGAGATACCAAGGGCTGGCCAACTGTAACCAAATCCCCCTTTGCCACAAAAACTTCATCTACATAGGTATCCTTGGGGAAGGAAATACTTTGCGTCGTGGATGTCGCGATCTGCGCATCAAGGGTCGCTTCATCAGAAGAATAATAGGTACTCAAAAGGTTCTGAACCGAGCATACCTTCACTGTCTTTACATTCTGAGTCCGCATATACAAAAGACCACCGGTTACTGCTCCCACCACCAAAGAGGTAACCAGCACGACAGCAATAAATTTTTTTGCCCGTCCCATATTACCACTCTCTTTCCGCCAGGATTCCGTCACGGATCGTCACGACTCTCTTGGCATGTTCAGCGATCTCCGCGTCATGGGTGATCATCAGGACCGAAACTCCCTCGTCATTCAGGCTTTGAAAGAGCTCCATCACCTGTGTACCCGAACTGCTGTCCAAAGCTCCGGTAGGCTCATCAGCCAGAAGGAGCTTGGGGCTGTTTACGATGGCCCGGGCGATAGCCACTCTCTGCATCTGTCCGCCGGAAAGCTGATTGGGTTGGAAATTGACTCTCTCGGAAAGCCCTACACGATCCAATGCCCTCAGCGCCCTTTCCTGGCGTTCTTTTTTTGGAATATGTGCATAGGTAAGAGGCAGCTCCACATTGGCCAGGGCGGAAGTCTTCGGAAGCAGGTGAAAGCTCTGGAACACAAATCCGATTTTGCGCAGCCGGATCTCCGACATCTGGTTCTCTGTACACCGGCTCACATCTACACCGTCAAGAAAAAAGCTTCCCTGTGTAGGCTGGTCAAGACAGCCGATGATATTCATTAATGTCGATTTTCCGGAACCGGAAGGACCCATGATGGCGACATATTCCCCTTCCTCCATGGAAAAATTCACATCCTTCAGAACAGGAACCTTCATCTTGCCCTGTATGTAATCCTTATAGATTCCCCGCAATTCCAAAATCATCCTGCAACCCTTTCTGCTGGTAAAACCCTTTACAGTAACTGTTCAGCCCGGTGCAAGCTGCTGAATGAGCATCTACTAATATAAGGTGACATTCGTATCTGACATGAATTCCTCATCGCCAAAGTCCATATCAAAATCTGAAAAATCGTCAGTAAAACCCGTATCGTCTATAAAATCACCGTCTCCAAAGGCATACCCGTCAAAGGTAAATTCATCCTGTGATTCCAAATTGTATTCCTCATCCGAATATTCTTCAATTTCTTCGATCTCAGGCCTTTCCGAAATGTCTGCCGTAGGCATCCCTTCCCTGAGATCCTCTGTCGGAGCCGTTACACTGTCCGTCGTATCAAGCCCCTTAAGAATCTGGTATTCCAGTGTCCCCTCATCATATTCTCCCAGAACAAGGCTCCGCTTCTCCAGTTTTCCGTTTGTCCCAACCGCCCATATATATGGCGCGTCCGTATCGGCATCGGCAATATAATACTCACTGAGCCACAGACCTTCGCCACGGTCGGACTGACCCTCATCTCTCTCAATATAGACATGCTGGCCAAGCATCAGATTGTCAGAATTCTCCAGATTGACGTAGAAGGGATAGCTGCTGGAGTTGCTGGAGGAATCTGATGATGTCATTCCCCAATTGTCTGTGGCACCGGAAGAGGCATTTCTCTCATCGATTGTTCCCATGGCGCCGTGCCAGATCTGTGTGGAATCAGCCCGAGAACGTATGATGACCGGTGTTCCCATGACAATATCACTGCGGTTCTGCTCATTGACAGTACCCTTGACCCGATAATTACCGGTTCCCAGTATGGTGATAAAGGCATCTGAATCCGAGCCTGAGGCACCAAAGCTGAAATTGTCCGAGGTTGTGCTTCCGTCAGAGCTGCTCAGCTTGGAGGTATCGATTTTCTGGATCACTCCGTCTACCGTAGAGAATACCTGGGCATTACCGGAGGAAGCGTACAGCTTGTCTATCTCCGCCTGCTTTTTGATCTGATCCAGCTCATTCTGCCTCAGGGACATCCGCTCGTCTTCAATGGCGATAAGCGTAGAAAGCTGTTCCGAGGGTGTCTGTGTCCTGATCTGCACCTGATAGCTTGCCAGCATCTGATTATGACCCACGGCAGCGTTTTTCAGCTTTTCCATCTCAATGGTAGCCTTCTTCAGGTCATCCTGCAGGTTTGAAAGATCATACTCAAAAAGCACATCCCCCACCTTCACCGAATCTCCTACGGATACCTTGGTCTCAGAGACAGTCCTTCCGCTTTCAATATTCACCTTTACCGTATTCTGGGCCTCGACCACCCCGGCATACCAGTTCTGGATTCCAAGATTCTCAGCCGTAAGATTACTCACCTTAGTCACAAACGCGATCTCGTCGCCTCCAGAGGATGACGCAAACTTATCCTTAAAATAAAATTGCCAGGATCCTAACCCGGCCGTCCCCAATATGGCAATCATGCCAAATATGATCCAGCCCTTTTTTGCCATCGGAACCTCCTCTCATTTTGTTAGGCCCTGTAATGATATGGCCAAATGATTTCATTGCAGTGCCTGATCACGGAATTCCCCGGCACTTCGTGCTTCGTCGTTCCGGCAAAAGGCGCGGCTCCTATCGTCGCAGTGGTAGAGCGCCGCGTCAGCGATAAATCTTACGCAGTAAATCCGTACGCTATTCCTCATCATAACAGAAAAATGTGAAAAAAGGAAGTCTTTGCAAAAAACCAGTGTTATTTTTGACAAACTGGGTTAAATATGGTACAATAACTCCAGTTTACGGAAGGGGATGTCCTTTATGAGAATCTCAAAACAACTGATTATGGCTTTTGTTCTTTCCCTGCCCCTTTTTTGTACCAGCTGTACTTCATCCGCCGAATCGGATATCAAAGGTATTGTCAATTCACAGCTGGGGATGCTGAAAAAACCGAACGCTGAGCTTTTCAAAAAATATCTTCCGGAAAAAGGCCTATATACGGATCCGACGGACCAGACAGCAAACCGTCAGGAGCTGGCATCCATGCTTGCTCTATACTTTCAGGATTTTGATTATAGGATCCAGATGATTCAGGTGTCCGAGGATACGGCGTCAGTAAAGGTCAAACTATGGACAAGGGATGCCCAGCATCTGGCCAGAGAATACAAATCCCGTCTGCTCTCGGAACAGGTTCTGGCAGCATCCCGGCAGAATCCAGAAGCTGCCAGCTTTTCCTTTGCCCAAAAACAGGCTGTCTTTTCTGCCTGTCTGGCAGAGGATGTCTCCCCATCAGTTGAAATATCTGCCGTCATCAAGCTTGTACTAAAAAAGGGCCAATGGGTCATTAAAAAAAGTCATCGGCTTGCAGACAAGCTGATCGGCGGACTGGTGAAGTACATGTCGGACCCCTTTCTCTTATCTGCAGAGGAAACACTGGATATCTACCTCGACACTTTCTCCCAAATGAACCCTGAAGAGCTTGGCTGCTTTATGGGCTCCGATTCCATCCTTTCGGGGGAAGAGACTGCTGACTTCCCTGAAAGCACCATCTATGCCAGCGCCCTGCTTACACAAATCGACCAGCTTTTCCGTTACCAAATCATCAGCTCCACCGTATCCGGCAGCGAAGCAACCGTCCGGGCAGAGATCATCTCTGCGGATATTCAGGCCATTGCGGAAGATTTCCAATCCTGGCTTGAGGACTATCTCTCTTCTGCCCAGGCCGTCTGTGACGGTCCCTCCGGGCGCTATCAGACCGCAAAGGATAAAATGCTGGCCCTTATCAGGGGCAATCAGAAGGTTTTCTCTACTGTGTCCGATTTTCATCTCGTCAATGATGGCAGGTCCTGGAAATGGGAGGATCCTATGAACAGTCTGGCTCCTGCCCTCTTTGGAAACAAATAAAGGGATATAAAAGTCCCTTCCTTTCAGGATAGGCTCTTTTATACCCCTTTCAATGCTGATCAGTTACCTTCTGCCGATGATTGATGTGTCTCTTCCCGAACATCAACCGCCAATCCCAGCTCCTTCAGCTGTTCCTGACTGACTGTCTGAGGTGCTTTCGTCATCAGGCAGGATGCATCCTTAACCTTGGGGAAGGCGATGACATCCCGGATACTGTCTGTTTTTGCCATAAGCATGACAAGGCGGTCAAGGCCATAAGCCAGACCGGCATGGGGCGGAACCCCATAGGAAAAAGCATCCAGCAGGAAGCCGAACTGTTCATAAGCATCCTCTCGGGTAAAGCCCAGCTCTTTAAACATTCTCTCCTGAATATCATTCTGATGGATTCTGACACTTCCTCCGCCTATCTCATTGCCATTCAGCACGATGTCATAAGCCTTTGCCCTGACCTTCCCCGGCTCAGTATCCAATAGGGCCAGATCCTCCTCCATCGGCATAGTAAAAGGATGATGCATAGCCGTGTATCGGTTCTCTTCTTCGCTCCATTCCAGAAGCGGGAACTCTGTAATCCAGACGAAGCGGAATTCATCCTTATCAATCAGATCCATCTGTTTGGCCAGCTCCAGCCTGAGAGCTCCCAGTACGTCCAGCACCAGCTTGGTCTTATCTGCGGCGAACAAAAGAAGATCCCCGGGTCTGCCTTCCATAGCTGCCACCAGGCCGGCCATCTCCTCGTCAGACATGAATTTGGCAAAGGAGGATTTGATGGTACCGTCCGAAGCGATGGCGATATAGGCAAGTCCCTTCAGGCCGTATCCTTTGGCAAACTCCACCAGTTTATCTATCTTCTTTCTCGGCATCGCTCCCTGTCCCTGGGCATTGATCCCGCGTACACTTCCTCCATTATCCAAAGCCTGGGTAAATACACCAAAACCACAGCCCTGGACCAGCGTGGATATATCCTTCAGCTCCATGCCAAAACGAAGATCCGGCTTGTCCGAGCCAAAACGATTCATGGCTTCCTGCCAGGTCATTCGCTGGATGGGAAGCTGAACTTCGATCCCCAGAGTCTTTTTGAACAGGAAGGCCAGGAAGCGTTCATTCACATCGATTACATCATCCACATCCACAAAGGAAAGCTCCATATCGATCTGGGTAAACTCCGGCTGTCTGTCCGCACGCAGGTCCTCATCTCTGAAGCAGCGGGCGATCTGGATATATCTGTCATATCCGGAACACATCAGCAGCTGCTTATACAACTGGGGAGACTGAGGCAAGCCATAAAAACTGCCCGGATGAATGCGGGATGGTACAAGATAGTCCCTGGCTCCTTCCGGCGTACTCTTTCCCAGCATCGGAGTTTCGATCTCCAGAAAACCTTCGTCTGTAAAGAAGCGTCTGGTAAGCTGCATCACCCGGCTTTTCAGCATCAGATTCTTCTGAATATCCGGTCTGCGCAAATCCAGATATCGGTAGGTCAGACGGAGTTCTTCTCTCGTCTTGGAGTCCTCCTCGATCGGGAAGGGAGGAACCTCTGCTTCGGATAAAACGCGCAGATGATTGACCCTCACTTCGATAGTGCCCGTGGCCAGTTTATCGTTCACTGCACCCTGACGTTTTTCCACCACGCCTGTCACAGCAATCACAAACTCGCTGCGCAGCCTTCCTGCCTTTTCAAAACCTTGTTCGTCGATGTCTGCATTCTCAAAAACCAACTGAATAATGCCGGAACGATCCCTCAGATCAACGAAAACCACTCCGCCCTTGTTTCTGGCTCTTGCCACCCAGCCCATCAAAGTCACTTCTTTGCCGATCATAGCTTCGGTAAGCTCTGCACAACGACAGCTTCTATGGAGTCCCTTTATGCTTTCAGCCATTGCCTGCTTCTCCTCCCAAAATATAGATTTGGTTTATTCCGCGAAAAATTCTTCTATCTCCAGGTAGCCGCCTGCCTGAAGCTGTTCCTTTTGAAACTTCCTGTTCTTCTTCATGACGCTGATATTAATCTGACGGCCCTCTTCCCGCTCTGCCTGTGCCTTCTTCAGGATCTTTAACAGGTCCTCGGAAGAAATCTTTTTGTCAATCAGATAAGCCTTCTTCCCGGCTGAGTGCGGCGGCTCAAACCCCTTTTCCATAAGCAGCATGACGATTCTCTCAAAGCCGATGGAGAAACCGCATGCACTGGCAGGAGTACCGGTAAAGCGGCCGATCATATCATCATAGCGGCCACCGCCACCCACACTTCCCCCAAACTCATCCATACAGATTTCGAAAATAGGGCCGGTATAGTAGGACATTCCCCGCACCAGTGTCGGATCGAAAACCATCCGGAAATCTGCCGTGCGAGAAGCCTCCACAACGGAAATGATGGTTTCCAGATCCTGGGCTATGTCAGGCTCCAGGACGCCATCGAGCTTTCGGGAACATTCACGCACGCCCTCAATTCCTTCAGGCATCCCCTGGAAGAGGGAAAGATATTTTTCGATCTTCTCCGTGGCAAAGCCCGCTTCTTCCAGTTCCTTCCTTACCCCCTCCAGGCCGATCTTGTCCATTTTATCCAATATGATAAAGACCGTATCATAATCTTCCGGAGAAAAGCCACTGTACTGTGCCATAGCCTTCAGAATCCTTCGGTCATTGATACGGATCGAAAAACCGGAGAAGTCCAGTTTGCCCAGAAGGGCAGTTGTGGCCAGAACCAGCTCGATTTCCGCCAGGATTCCCGGCTCCCCCAAAATGTCAATATCACATTGCATGAACTGGCGGAAACGTCCCCGCTGAGGCCGGTCAGCCCGCCAAACGTTTCCCATCTGCAAAGCCTTAAAAGGAGCAGGAAGATCATTCGAGTTGTTGGAATAAAACCGGGCCAAAGGAAGGGTAAGGTCATATCTTAAGCCCAGATCCACCAGATCGTCCTGGTTCACAGCCTGATCCAGCTTCAGTTTTTCCCCTCGCTTCAGGATACGGAAAATCAGCTTTTCATTATCGCCACCCTGCTTGCTGCAGAGATTTTCAATGTGTTCCACACAAGGCGTCTCTATATTGGTAAAGCCAAACCCTTCATAGGTCTGACGGATTTTTCCCATGACATAGTCCCGGATCTGCATCTCGCGGGGCAGAATATCTTTCATGCCGGTTACCGGCTTTTTTTTCAAAGGCATATTCTTTTTTTGTTTCCTTTCCTATCATCCGAGCTTGAGCAGTCTACTGTCTTTCATGGTCTCATATCTGTGAACCACCCGCTGGAAGGCCAGAAAAACCTCCATATCAAAGTTCTTGATTTCCTCTATCATCAGCTCAAGCACCTGCTTTTTCTCAAAAGCTCTGCGATAGGGGCGGTCAGAGCTCAGAGCACAATACACATCACAGATCCTGAGAATCCTTGCCCCCAGCGGAATCTGTTCCCCGGAAAGGTTTTCCGGATAACCGCTTCCATCATAATTCTCATGATGGTACAAAATACTTTTCAGTACAAAGTCCGAATACTCTCCCTGATTCTTTAACTCCTCATAGCCAAGCCAGGGATGCATCCTCACATATTTCATTTCTTCGATCACCATCGGATCCTTCTCCTGTCCATAGATATACCCCTTCAGACGGAGCTTTCCGATATCGTGAACCATACCGGCTATCGCCAGCTCATAACAGTATTCCTGGGAAAGGCCCATTTCCGCCGCCACATCATAGGCGAGATTGCTGACATCCATGCCGTGTCGCAGCTCTGACAGAAGATCAAAGGACAGAATACTGTTGGATCTATTGTCTATATTTGTCTTTTTTTCCATATCATATGATTACAGCCAGCCTGTTCAGGCTTCATAACACATCCTTTTTTCTCTGGATCATTTCCTCGATCCGGGATATGTAGCTTTTGACATCCTTTACATTTTCCACCCGTTCTACCCGGTTTTCTTCCGGAAAAACAAGCTTTGAAGCCCCTCCGGCTCCCAGGGCAATGATCGACTGCCTCTCTTCCATGATGAGTACATTGTAAAGTCCGGCTTTGTGGGGCTTTGCATATCCCACATTTTCGAAATTTCCTTTCATGTTTTTCTGACGGTACAGATAATAGGGCTCCATTCCCATCTGTCTGGCCTTGTTAAGGGTCATATCCATGATCTCCTGGGAACTTTCAAAGGTCAGCTCTGTATACTGGTCCCGAAACATGTTCAACCGGGCTGCCCTTTTTATGGCCAGGGTATGAACAGTCAGACTCTGTGGATCAAGGCTTTGGATTTCATCCAGTGTATGAGCGACCATCTGAGCATTCTCCCCCGGCAGTCCGATAATGATATCCATATTGATATTATCAAAGCCCAAGGCTCTGGCCTGTGCCATGGCCTCTATGATCTGGCGGGAGGTATGTCTTCTGCCGATCAGAGACAGCGTTTCATCGTTCATCGTCTGAGGATTGATGGAAATACGGCTCACGGGATACCGCCGGATGGCAGCAAGCTTGTCAGACGTGATACTGTCTGGGCGGCCGGCTTCCAGGGTAAATTCTTTTATTCCATCATAACCAAAGCACTTGCCCAGTTGATGCAGGAGACGATCCAGCTGCTCAGGCTCAAGGGTAGTCGGAGTCCCTCCTCCGATGTAAATAGTATCCAGCTTCCGACCTGTGCCTTTCATCAGCCCGGAAACCTCCTCCATCTCAAAAAACAGCGCATCAAGATAAGCCTCCACCTGGTCTCTCCACTGGCTCAGGGGATAGGAACTGAAGGAGCAGTAAAGGCAGATGCTGGGGCAGAAGGGAATTCCGATATATAGACTGTATCCATTCCTGACATCCACTCCTTTCAGCAGTTCCCTTTCCCGGTTGGCTATGGCTACGGCGAGGGCGGTCTTGCCCGGACTGACGCAATATTTTTCCCGGAAGACTTTGGCCGTCTCCACATTGGAAAATCCTTGCTCAAGCATCCCCATGGCCAGCTTGACCGGACGGATTCCTGTCAGATTTCCCCACGGCAGACTTCTGCCTGTATTCCGCACGAGAAGCTGGTATAAGGAAAGCTTGATATGATCCTTACAGCGCTTTCTGAGAGCGTGGGAAGCAAATTCCGCATGGGAAATACCCACTTCCTCAAAAGAAAAATGAAGCAGCCCAAAGGAATCTGTCCTTGTCACTGCCTCATCCCGGACAGGAGCATAAAAAAACCGGATTCGATATTCGTCCTCGGTCCATTTTACCATAAAGAAAAGGGTATCCTGGGGCAGAACAGACAAAGAGCCTTCCTGCCCGGCCGAACAGACAGCCATAATCTCCTGAGCTTTAATCGTCCCGGGATAAACCGTCTTAACTTCCCAGCCGGCATAGAAGGCACGGATCAATTCGTAGACATCATGCTCAAATGTAGTATCGCAAAATAAAATCGATATCTCAGACAAAGGGATTGTACCTCTTTTCATAGCCTATCGTCGTCGGCCTGTCATGACCGGGATATACAGCCGTATCCTCCGGGAGAATATCCAGCAGCCGATGCAGGCTTGAAAGCATCTGCCGCATACTGCCCCCCGGAAAATCCGTCCTGCCGACAGAACCGCAAAAGAGGGTGTCTCCGCTAAACAGAACCTTTTCCTGCGGAAGGTAAAAGCAGCAGCTCCCCGGAGTATGTCCCGGGGTATGAAGACAACGCAATACAAAATGTGAGGCAGTAAACTCCTCCTCATCCTCCAGATATCGGTCTGCTTTGATCTCACAGGCTATGTCCTCTTCCGAGGACATATTCCAGGCAGCATCCCCAAGCAGCTCCTCTTCCGCCCGGCAGGCGTAAACAGGAAGCTGATACCTTTCCGCTAAAGGCTTCACGGCAAGGATGTGATCAAAATGTCCATGCGTCAGAAGAATTGCCGTCGGCTTTTCCTCAAGCTGTTCCATCTGGGCGATCAGCCTATCCTTTTCTCCCCCGGGATCAACAATAAAGTATTCCTTTGCCTCTTTGTTGACAGCGAAATAACAGTTTGTCATGACATTTCCCACGACCTGACATTTGATATCCAACCGACTCACCCCCTGGTTCTCTCAACATCTATGACATTCTCAACCTGCCTGATCCTTTCGATCAACGACATGAGTTCTTCTTTACTGGATACATTAAAGCTAAGGGAAAGGGTACACCTTTCCTGTTTGCTCATGGTAGAATGGATTGACCTCAGATCAATCTTTTTCTCCGTAAAGATTTTCGAAAGATCCACCAAAAGACCGGTTCGGTTGGTCGCATAGACATTGATCTCTGCCATGTACTGTTCAGAGCTTTCCTGGCTGGAGTCCTGCCATTCCGCTTCGATCAGTCTGTTGCGATCCTCATCTGTCATATTGACAACGTTGACACAGTCTGTCCTGTGAATGGTAATACCACGGCCTCTTGTGACAAAGCCTACGATCTCGTCTCCTGGTATGGGATTACAGCATTTGGAAAAGCGGACAGCCACATCATGAACCCCTTTCACGATGATCCCTGACTTGCTTTTGGCGATCTTAAGGCCATCCTCATGCTCCTGAACCGCCTCAAGCACCTGTGCATCCGTGATCTTCTGGGCATTCTCCCGGTCATAAGCTTCCACCAGCTTATTAAAGACCTGACCCTCTTTCAGGCCGCCATGTCCGATGGCCGCCAGGACAGAATCCCAGTCCTGGAAACCATACTTGCGCAAAACTGCTTCCTGATAGGTCGGTTTGAGATAAGCATTGATTTTATAGCCTCTGGCCTTGGCATACTGCATCAGGGCGTCCCTTCCCCGGGCAATATTGTCGACCTTGAGTTCTTTCTTAAACCATTGATTAATCTTGTTTTTGGCCTGTGTGCTCTTAACGATCTTTAACCAGTCCCGGCTGGGTCCCTGGGAATTCTGAGAGGTCAGAATCTCAATGCGGTCTCCGTTTTTGATTACATAGTCCCTGGGTACCAGCTTTCCGTTTACCCTGGCTCCGATAAACTTATTTCCCACAGCGCTGTGCACACAGTAGGCAAAGTCAATGGGGGTAGAGCCATTCGGCAGAGTCTTAACGTCTCCCTGAGGGGTAAAACAGTAGACGCTGTCGGCAAACAGATCCAGGTCATTTTTCAGAAGGCTCATAAATTCCCGGTTATCCGACATGTCCTTCTGCCATTCCAAAATCTGCCTCAGCCAGTTTAGTTTCTCCTCTTCGCTCTTGCCAAGGGGTTGCTTTCCGTCGGAGCTTTCCTTGTACTTCCAATGGGCGGCAATACCATACTCAGCTGTTCTGTGCATCTCATAGGTACGGATCTGAATCTCGAAGGGCTGCCCGTTCGGCCCGATCAGAGTCGTATGCAAAGACTGATACATGTTTGGCTTGGGCATGGCGATATAATCCTTAAAGCGGCCGGGAATCGGAGTATACATTTCATGAATCACTCCAAGCGCCGCATAACAGTCCTTGAGAGAATCCACCAATATCCTTACCGCGAAAAGATCATAAATCTGGTCAATCGATTTGTTCTGGTTGACCATCTTCTTATAAATGCTGAAAAAATGCTTGGCCCTTCCGTCGACCTGGGCTTTTATTCCGGCCTCCTCCAAATGCAGCACAACCTGACTGACGATACCGTTGACGAATTCTTGTCGGGTGCTCTTGCGCAGTGCGATCTTCTCTGCCAGGCCATGATACACATCGGGCTTCAGATATTTTAAGGATAGGTCATCCAGCTCTACCTTGATCTTGGAAATACCGAGGCGCTGGGCAATGGGAGCATAGATATCCATCGTCTCCCTTGCCTTCTCCAATTGCTTTTCCGGGCGCATGTACTGAAGGGTGCGCATATTGTGCAGCCGGTCCGCCAGCTTGATCAGAATCACCCGGATATCCTTGGCCATAGCCAAAAACATCTTTCTGAGGTTCTCCGCCTGAATCTCCACCTTGTCCGTGGAGTAGGACAGCTGACCCAGCTTTGTGACGCCATCGACCAGCAGGGCAACCTCTTCGCCAAATTCCTGGGATACCTCATCCAGCGTCATCCAGGTATCCTCGACAGCGTCATGGAGAATCCCGGCCACGATGGTCTCTTTATCCAGCTCCAGGTCCGCCAGAATGATCGCGACGCACAAGGGGTGTATGATATAGGGCTCTCCCGATTTACGCTTCTGATTCTTATGGGCGTTGGAGGCCGTTTCATAGGCCTTCTGGATCATGGAAATGTCTGTGGAGGGATGATACTTGAGGACACTGCTGATCAGTTCCTGATAAAGGACTTCCGGACTGGTGAAGTCCTTCATGGAACGAATCGCCGCATCAGCCTTTCGCACAGACTCAAGCTTCTGTTTTTCCGTCACCTGTTCCTGACTATTGTTCTGTGTCGCTGCTGCAATCTCTGTCATCTACATCCCCCCTTTACCTTAGGCTCTGTCATTACAGTGCCTTATTCTGAAATCCTTACCTGCTCGCACGAGATCTTCACAGTGAAGGCATAAGGAACAGCGGCTGGAAACCTGCCTGTCCTTGCTTGGCTGTTCGGCTTTTATTATTTGCCGTCGTAACAGATAACGGAAGCGACGTCATAGTCCTTGAGTTTTTCTCTCCCCTTCAAGCCTGCCAGCTCCATAAGGAAGACTACCTTTACGACTACTCCTCCCAGCTCTTCAATCATCTTGATTGCTGCTTCAATGGTCCCGCCTGTCGCGATCAGGTCATCAATCACTGCAACCTTCTGGCCGGGCTTGATGGAGTCCTTATGCATCTCGATGGTAGCCTGGCCATATTCCAGGTCGTAGCTGCGGGATATGGTCTCACAGGGAAGCTTCCCCTTTTTTCTGACCAGTACAAATGGTTTGTGCAGATTGTAGGCAATCGGCATGCCAAAAATAAATCCCCTTGACTCCGTTCCTACAATGACATCCACATCCAGACCATCCAGGCAGGCCTGCATTTCATCAATAGCCAGATGCAGTCCATCCGCATCCTGCAGCACACTGGTTACATCCCGGAAGATGATACCCGGTTCCGGAAAATCAGGGATGCTTCTGACATATTCTTCCAATT
Organism: Blautia sp.; assembly: GCA_017515325.1. Taxonomy (GTDB): domain Bacteria; phylum Bacillota; class Clostridia; order Lachnospirales; family Lachnospiraceae; genus Blautia_A. The sequence continues at coordinate 180,147 of JAFWGA010000013.1, read as the reverse complement.
TTTTCATCTTATTCTCCTCCTGAAAAATGCGCCCTGTGCGGTCACTGAAACAACCGATACCAACGGCATTGGCCGGCCCAAAGCGCCGAGCGCTTTTTGCGCACCACATTTTGTTATAAACGATAGAATAGGGTAGAGAGAGGCGCGGCTCTGGGGATAATAGGTAAAAAGGCCATGCCAAAATGTGACATGACCTTTTCGACCAGGCTATTCCTACTGTGCTGCTGCCGAATTTACATACTCACCCAAAGCGTAAACCACCTGACCGTTGTACTCAAGCTGAACCCAACCATTGTCACAAACACCGGTCTGTGTCAACTCTGTCCCCATGGCTACACTGGCAACAATCTGTGCATCAACATTTGCATCAGAGCGCAGATTCACATCCGCCAAAGCAGTGGCTGCGCTAACGCCTTTGGTCACTGTTACTCCAGACGCAGTCTGCTCTGTCTCTGCCTGGGGCACCGGTGTAGGTGCGGGAGTAGGCGTAGGCTCCGGTGTGGGGGTGGGCATAGGTGTGGGAGTAACTACTGTTACTGTGGCACCTGCTCCTTCGGTAAAACCACAACCAGGAAGGCAAAGGGCTGCAGCCAGGATAAATCCAAGAAAACATGCTCGCTTCATTCAAAACTCCTCCTGTATGCCTCGCAGCTTGGCAAAAGCTGCCGCTTGTTGATATAATACTTGATTTTTACTATGATTGCAAGTCTATGCTTATTTTTTTATAGGGAACGAACAAATTGCTTGCATTTTGATTCGTTTCCTGCACCGCATTTACGCTGCTGCAAGCGGCATGATTCCGCAGTAAATTCGTGCGCAGCCCCTATTTCAGGACAAGGGATGAATGAAGAGCCCACTTCTGAGCTTTGGTTCAAACCATGTCGATTTCGGCGGCATCAGCTTTCCCTCATCGGCAATCTGCATCAGGTCATCTATGGCTGTGGCATACAAGGCGAAAACAAGCCCCTGTGTCTGATCTGCAATCTGAGCCATCTCTTCCAGGCTATGTCCTCCTCCCACAAAACGGATTCTATTGTCCCTTCGTTCGTCCTCAATCCCCAAAACAGGCTCGAGAATACTCTCCTGAAGTATGGATACATCAAGCTGGGAAACAATGTCTTTCTGATCAAAGAGCTCCGGCATGGCGCGAAGCCGATACCAACACCCATCTGTGTACATATAGAAATCATGCTTTTTTTGGGGAAAGCAGGCGATGGAAACGGGTTCGACAATGAAGTGTTCCTTCAGTCTGTCTATCAGCTCCGAAACCGTTAACCCATTCCTGTCCTTGATCAGTCTGTGGTAGGGAAGGATAGTCAGCTCATCAAAGGGAAAAACAACACTCAGAAAGAACTGGAATTCCTCTGTTCCTTTCCAGGCCAGTGCCTGTTTCCGTCTCATCAGGGCTACCTTAACGGCAGAAGCCGCCCTGTGATGGCCGTCCGCAATGTAAAAGGCAGGAATCTGCCCAAACAGGTCTTCTATTTTTTTCCTTTCTTCCGCTTCCTTCACCACCCAGACCCTGTGCCCGATTCCATCCTCAGCAAGGAAATCATATACCGGTGCATGACTCTCCCGATAGCTGCCGATCAGTTTCTTCAATTCCCCGGGATATCGGGCAGCCAGATATATCGGTCCGGTATTGGCATCACAGGCATCGACATGACGGATGCGGTCTTTTTCCTTTTCCTCGGTGGTCAGTTCATGCTTTTTGATCGTGCCGTTAAGATACTCCTCCACAGAAGCACAGCCAACCACGCCAGCCTGAGTCTTTCCCTGTCTGCTTAGTTCATAGATATAGTAGTTCTCCGTTTTATCCTGAATCAAAATCCCTTTCTCTCGCATTGCTCTCAGGTTTTCCCTGGCTTTGCGGTATACCCGCTCCCCATAGATATCAATCCCAGGCTCCAGATCCATCTCCGCCCGGTCTACATGAAGAAAAGACAGAGGGTTTTTCTCCCCAATCTGTCTCGCTTCATAACGATCAACGACATCGTATGGAAGGGCAGCTACCCTCTGTGCTAACTCCGGTAACGGGCGCACTGCCCGAAAAGGCTTTAATATAGCCATATCTATGTACTCCTCCTAAAATCATGTATCGGCACGCATCTCACAGCGGACTGACAGATGCAAAAGACTTTTTCTGCCTTTTCCACTGGTTTTCATCCAGCCATACTCTGTATCCCTCTGCATTTTTCACATACCAGTCATAAAAATCGCTCTGGCCAGGGGAATAGGCTTGCAGTATATTCATGATCACGCCACCGTGGGTCACTATGGCCGCACGGATCACCCCTTCAGCAGCACATTGCGCCTGCACCTGGTCAAAGCCCTTCAGTGAGCGTTCCCGGAATGCCTCCCGACTTTCTCCCCCCGGAAAAGGCAGAGTTCCTCCACTGTCAATCCAGGCCTGAAAGTTTGGATTTCCTGAGAGTTCCAGATAATTCCGGTTTTCAAACTCACCAAAGTTGCACTCCTTCAGCTCCTCTATGAGGCGAAAAGCACAGGAGGGAAATAAAAGCTCTGCCGTCATACGACAACGAAGCAGGGGGCTGCTAAAAACAAGCTGGGGATTTAGGGCAGGTTTCCTTTTCAGTCCTTGTATTCCTTCCTCGCACAAGGGTTCATCAGTAGTCCCGATATAACGTCGTAATTGGTTTCCCCGGGTTTCTCCGTGGCGGATCAGGTAAAACTCCTGCAATTCCTCTTCCTCCTATGCAATTGATCCGGTCTTGCCTCCCACAGACTTGTGGGAGTTCTTCAGCACGATCGGGATCCCACAGACGACACGGATGACAATGTCCGAAAAATCAGCCAGTTCCGTGCAGACCCGGCCAACTGTTTCCCGGTACCTTCGATCCTCCTCCCGCACCGGCACCACGCCGCTTCCCACCTCCCTGACTGTCATGACAAGGTCAGGATTACTGCGGATCAGCTCTTTGGCGAAATTCTGAAGATCTTTTCCCTCATTTAAGCTATTCCGGATATAATCCTGAAAATCCAGGATACCATCGGCTCCAAACAAGGCATTTTCCGTCAATTGACCTGCCCGCAAAAAGGCAATCTGCGGATATCTTTTTCTGGCCAAGGCTTCCTTCCCCTGAAAGGCTCCTCCTATGATCATCTCCATTCCATCCCTCCTCAAAAAATGAGAGCCAAAAATGCCAGCAGGACTGCTACTGTGCCTTCACAAATACACAGGAAAAAGCCGGCAAGATCCCCACTGGTACCACCAAAGTATTTTAGCGCAATATGCCGGTACAGGGCGAAAACGCCAAGGCAGGCTGCCCCGGTCAGGGTTCCGCACAAAAGATGGATCCGCACCATAACCAGTATCCCGGCCAAGGCATAGACGGTAAGAACGTTTCTTACCTGCTGCCATGAAGCCTGGCGGGAGAATTGCGCCACCGTTCCCTTCTCACTGGCCTTGGGCAGAAGTACTACACTAAGACCGGACAGAGACCTGGAAAGAAAAAAGGTTACTGCCATCAGTTCCCTCAGACGTGGCTGCTGCCAAAACTGTGTTACAGAGCCATAAGTCAGCAGGAAAAAGCTGCAGGCCGTAATAACAGCAAAGGCACCTGCATGGGAATCCTTCAGAATCTGAAGGCGTTTCTCTCTTTCCTGCCAGGAAGAGAGCGCATCTGCTGTGTCCAGGAGACCGTCCACATGAATTCCTCCGGTTATCACGATGGGAAGGAGAAGCAGGATCGCTGATGAGAAGGAGCTTTGATAGCCAAGCCGGTCCATCAGTCCTGCCGCCAGAAGAGCCAGAAGCCCGGTCACGATCCCTACCCAGGGAAAAAAACAAAGCATGTACCTCATGTTTTCCTCAGACCAATCCACAGGCGGTGTTGGGATACGGGAAAACATGGCAAAAGCGGCCTTACAGTTATTCCATAGATTTCTTATCATTCCTTCAGGCGCCTTCCTCTTTATTGATAAAAACAAAAAACTTACTGAATACATAATTCATAGCCATGACGATCACCTGTGTCGCACATTTTCCCGCCATATCCGGTTGACCCAGTTTTTCTACAATCAGCCATACTCCGCCGACCTCTACTCCCATGGACAGTATTCTGGCACTGACGAATTTCACAAAGGGAGCAATATGGCCTCCCAGAGAATCCACATGGTTTCGAAAAACGTATTTGGAATTCACGATATAGGCAAAACAGATCGCTATGATAATCGAAATGACATTTGCTATGTTCAGGCCAATCCCGGCTTTTCGGAGCAGGTAAAAACTGACAAGGTTTACAAGCGTCGTACACACTCCGAAAAAGATATAGCGTATAACGTCATTTCCATACAGCTTAAGAATCAGTTTTTTCATTGTCCGGCTCCTTATCATAAACTGATATTCGTAACTGTGAAGGTACACGTGACTGGACTGTTACCGGTATGCCATATACCACCTCTGTCACCTCATCCGCCCTTTCAGCCAGGAGCCGGTTCAGATACCCCAGGCCGGAGCAAAAAAGAGCTGTTTCTTGCGTAAGCTCCTCCCCGTCAGAGAAAATATCATTGGTCACAACCACCAGATGATCGCAGTTCTCGACAACAGCAAGAATGTCCTCAAAGATTCGGTCCGCCAGCCCAAGGTCCGCCTCCCCGACCGGCTCCCCCGAAAACATCTCATTCGCCAGCAGATTGGAAAGGTCTTCCAAAAGGACGGTTGCCCCCCTCCAGAAATCCGGTGCAAGTAAGCCAAGATGGGAAGAGCGTTCCACAGTTTCAAAGCCCTTTCCCTTCCTTAGTTTTCTGTGTCTGGCAATTCTTCTGGCACCCTCTTCTCCGTAAGGCTCCATGGTAGCCAGATAAAGGAGTCTTTTCCCAGACAGACTGACAGCTTTTTTCTCGGCATAAGCGGATTTACCGCTTCCGCTCCCCCCTGTTATCAGAATAAGCATTGTTATAAAAGCTCCTTGTACTGCTCTACTTTGATATCCGTGAAGGTACTCATGCTGCGATAGACTGCCGCAGCCATATCCAGCAGCGGGAACAAAGCGGCCGCTCCGGTTCCTTCCCCCAGGCACAAATCCGCATGAATCGGTGCCTTTTTCCCCAGATACTCCAGAATTTTCCGGGCTGCATGCTCCCCGGATACATGAGAGGGAAGCATATAATCTACTGTTAAGGGACAGACCAAAGACGCTGTCAGAGCCGCGACACACGAGATGAACCCGTCCATCACTACCGGAATCCGGCAGGCTGCGCCCCCTAAATAAAGGCCAGCCATCCCTGCAATGTCCAGCCCTCCCACCTTTGCCAGGGTATCAATAGCATCATGGGGATCAGGATGATTGGTCTCTATCGCTCTTTTGATCGCCTGTATTTTTCTGGAAAGACCATCATGGGAAAGCCCCGCCCCTCTTCCTGTCACGGCTTCCACCGGAAGCTTAAGCAAAACACTGGCCATTGCACTGCTTGAGGTCGTATTTCCTATGCCCATCTCACCGGTAGCCAGGATACGGTAGCCCCTTTCCCGGCACTCAAAGGCCATTGAAATGCCCGCTTCTATGGCCTTTACTGCCTCCTGCCGGCTCATTGCCGGTTCCTTAGCCATATTGGCAGTTCCATAACGGATCTTTTTGTCCCTGCGTACCTTTGTATCGACAGCCATACCGATATCAACCGGGATAATATCCGCCTGGCAGCATTTCCCCATCACGCAGGAGGTGGTGTCTCCACTCAGGAAATTTTCAGCCACTATAGCAGTCACCTCCTGGCCAGTCTGGCTGACACCCTCTTCCACCACGCCGTTGTCGGCACACATTTCCACGATAGCACGAGGGCTGACCACCACATCCGGGTCCCCCATGATCCCTGCAATGGTAATGATCTGCTGCTCCAACTGTCCCAAGGAGTGAAGAGGTTTCGCAATACTGTCCCAACGAACGGATGCTGTTTTCATTGCGCTCTCATCCAAAGGCCGGACCGCCCGTATCGTTTCTTCCAGAAGTCCCATTTTCATCCCACTTTCTATTTCCTTCTTATCGTACATAGCTCCTATTGCCTCTATCCAGGCACACTGTTCCTGCCTAGCAGCACTCCCTTCCCTTTCCCAGGATTTCACGGAAAGTCAGAAAATTGTTTTTCTGGCGGCCGCAGTATACAGCAAACACCAGCTCACGGAAGTAACCGTCAAATTCCGGCAACACTTTCTTCCACGCTCCGGCTACAATTGCAGGGTCATTCCGAAAAGCGCCACAGCCAAAGGCTCCGCTGACAAAACAGTCTATCTCATGCAGGGCAGCCACCGTCAGAATCCGTCTGGCCCTCGAAATGTGAATCTCATACAGTTCCTCTGAGGAAATCTGAAGGGATTCAGCTGTGTCCGGATTTCTTCCGGGCTGATAAACCCGGTTCAGATTCGGGGCGGCACAGGTCAATACATCCGTCATCACCCAGTCCCCCTCAGGAAGGCGCTCAGGCAGAATGGCATCGGTCTTGCAGATCACTACGTTGGGCGTATAGATACAGGTATCTGAGTACCTGCAGTCACCGCTATCTTTATGAATCTGGTAAAAACCCTCTTTCAACTCCTGGGTATTGAGAAGAGGATACAGTGTAGAACAGCGGCAGAGCGACTCCTCCTGCGCTGAGCTTCCTGCTCTCACCCCTCCACCAGGATGAGTCGCTGAGGCAAAATTCAGGACCGCGATCCTGTCCTGGGGATACTGCCTGTGAAGCCGCATGGCAGCTTCAAAGCTTCTTTCCTCTGTAACAGTAACCGTCCCGGCTGCCTCCCTTTTTCTCTGCGGCAGCTCAAGCTCTGTTTCAGGCCGGTATATCATGGTTTTCCCCTGACTTTTTTTTATGCTTCTGCGAAGCTTTTCCGTAGACCGACACCAATCATAGGTATCAAAAAATACCCGGATCAGTTCTTCTTTATTTGCCATGATAAACTTCTCTTATCCTTTCTTTTTTGTCTTGTAAAGGAACAAATCATTCTCGCAAAGGGGTCCTTGTCATAGAAAAGGTGCCGACATAACTGTCTGCTATGCCGGCACCTCTTGGGCAACCTTTACGGATTCACTCACACCGCAGGTAATGAATGATTGTCAGATATCATCCTCTTCATCATTCATGCTGGAGCGAGCATTTGCAATTATGTCTGAATAATCCAGGAAAGTAACCTTTGTGATATCATCCTTCATGACCTCAGGGTCATCTCCGGCGTCCTGGGCACGGCGCGATAATTCCTGCGCACTGTAGCGGGGGATAGCCATCCTTCTTTCGCCCTGCTGTTCCCTGAAGACATCTTCTTCAGCAGGCTTTTCGGAAATCTCTTCATCCATCATCCGAATCTGTCTGCGTGCGCTTCCTGTATTTCGGGAAGACCCATTTTTCGGGGACTTTTCAGGCTCCCTCTGCTTTCCCTCTTCAAAATCATTTCTGTCCTGAGGGTGATCTGTGTCTGAGGCAGACGGTTGTCTTTCTTCCATCCCCCTCATTTCCTGGCTGCGACGTCGCCTATTGTCATAGGCAGCATCATCGGCTTCCTGATACTCCTTGTAGCGACGTCCATCCTCTGAACGGTAATAGTCATCGGAAGCCTGCCGTTCCATACCGGTCTTGTATCCCCCTCTGCGCTCACGCTTAGAGCCGGCAGAATACTCATCATAACCACGGTCATCCTCCTCAGGATACGACTCACGACCTCTCGACCGATAATCCCTGTCGTAACGGTCGCGATAACCCCTTTCATCCTGGCTGCGGTCATCCCGACGGCTGCTCCGGTATTGGGCTTCTTCCGGATCACGGCCGCTGTCACGATAACTGTCTCTATACTGCCTCTGACCCCGGTCATAGTCTTCTTCATCATATCCACGGCGGTCTGAACGGTCATAGCCTCGGTACTGATTCCCTGTGGTTTCCTGGACTCCTCTTTTGAGCTCTGCCTGAGCCTCGCTGGTGGCGGAAACATAGCTTTCCGGTTTGGAACGGTTGGACGGATATTCAACCAGATCAGACTCATCAACTTCATCGACAAAGCCACCGGTGCGAATCTTTCCGTCGCGGCTCTTTTTGCGCAGCTTCTCCTGCTGGCGAAGTCTAAGCTCCTCTGCCTCCATCTGGCGCCTTCGCACCTTCTCTTCTTTTTTCAATTCCTTTTCCGATTTGACATAGCCAGGCTCCGTATCCGGAATCTCTTCCTCTTCGGTCGTGCCTGGTTTCCAAAGCTCGGCGATAACATAAAGGATAATCAGGAAGAGGGCTACAAGCCCAAGTATGATCATCCCTTCAATCCTCTGGGTGGCGATCATCAGATAACCGATCAGGGGAACAGTGACTACGATACGGGGAAGATAGTCCTCAAAGGCAACGAAAATCGGCTCTGCCTGACGGATAGCAGGATCCAATGATGTATCCATGACCGTGCCGCGATGAGAGGTAAGATCAAGGCTGGCTACACTGTAGCAGTAAGTTGTATCCTGCTCCGTCACAAGAATCTTGTCGCCGGAAAGGATCTTTTCCGCACTTACAGGAATCGCATAGGTTACTGAAGCATACGGGAGGTTGCTCTTTGAAGAAGAGTCCTTCTGAATCTCAGTTGTCACGCCAAAGAAAGGCGGCACTACCAAAGCGATTACGCATAAAATGGTACAAATCACGATCAAATTGACAATAAACTTCAGAAACCTCGACATAACTCCCCCCTATATGTTCTTTTATCGTATGCGCACAAAATCACTATGGCTATATACCAGATCTACGAGGTGCTGAATGAACCGTTGCAAGCTTTCATTATCATCCTGAAACCCGAAAAAAATCACGAGCTACGAGCACTGAGATAAGTAACGATGCTATCCATCGCCGCTTCCTCATCCTGTCCATTGGCGGAAAGAGTAATCTCCTCCCCCGCATCCAGTCCGAGAGCCATCATACCCATAATACTTTTTGCATTCACCCTCTTGCGACCAATCTCAACAAATATTTCGCTTTCGTACTGGCTGGCAACCTGAACTAAAGTAGCTGCAGAACGAGACTGCAAACCTGCCGTAAGATTGATCGTGACTGGCTGTTTAATCATAATTTTTTTCCTCCTCTTAGGCAACGCCAATGCCTAAACTGAATGAACGGGATTCGAAGCCGTTCCTGGAATCATAACTGTTCACTCATGCGTTACTTCACAGTCTCGGGACAGGCTCCTGTTGTCAGGAAAACGTGTGCCTGCCCTCGGCTATTCTTCTTTAGCGGCATACACCTGTTGTGCGAGGTGCTGACTGAACAATAACATGGAATCGCGAAGGTTATTTCTGTCCACTGCCAAACGCAACGGATACAGCCTTAGAGTAAAGACAAGGCATCACCTATGTCTTAGCTCATCAGCGATCATGCTAAGCTTTCTCAGGCGGTGATTCACTCCGGATTTACCGATCTGAGGCTTTGACATATCTCCCAATTCCTTCAGAGAAGCCTCCGGATATGACAAGCGCAAAACAGCAAGCTGTGCAAGAGGTTCTGACAGATTTTCAAAGCCAAGACGCGCCTCAATCAGACGAATATCCTCCACCTGGTTAAGGGAAGCGCTGATTGTCTTATTCAGATTGGCAGTTTCACAATTTACCTGGCGGTTTACACTATTGCGCATCTCCTTTACGATCCTGATATTCTCCAGATTCATCAGGGAGACACTGGCCCCCATCACCGCAAGCAGATCCACAATCTGTGATCCCTCCTTTACATATGTGATAAAGGATTTCTTGCGGGCCACCACCCGGGCAAATATATGAAATGAAGCCATCATTTCCTGCAGAAGCACTGCTTTTTCCTTCGTAGGACAAACCAATTCAAAATGGTATCCTTTGCGCGGATCACTGATTGAACCGACACATAAAAAAGCTCCTCGGATAAAAGCCCTCCTGCAGCAATCCGCCTGGAGCACCGTCCTGGATGTAAAATCAAGAAAGCATGGGGTGCCGGCTTTGACGGCGAGCTTCGTACCCTCCAGAATTCTTTTACCCTCCAGGCCTGACTTTATCCTCAGATGATCATCAACCTTATCTGTTCCGTTTTTATATCGAAAATAAACCTCCGCCTCTATATTAAAGGTTTTTTTTATCAATGTAAAGCATTTTCTTAAAACTGCCTCATTTTCTGTCACAATCTCAAGAAGAGGCTCTTTCTCCTTGTTGATTATGGTCACTTCGTCCTGTTCTTCATAGGACAAACGGCCAAAAAAGCTCAGAATGGCCGCCAACTCAGCAATCCGGCAATGACGAGCCTCATCCATTTTCAGCACAAGCTCATCTTTCACAGCAGATGAATAGGACATAGCCTAAAACTCCCCCAGGAACCTTATTTCCGGTTCCAGTTCCACCCCAAATTTCTCCTGAACACGAGTCCTGACCTCCTGGATCAGCTGATAGATATCCTGAGCGGAAGCATCCTTTGCATTGACAATAAAACCGCAGTGCTTTTCAGACACCCTCGCACCACCTATGGAAAACCCGGCCAAGCCACTATCCTGGATCAGTTTTCCGGCAAAATACCCATCCGGCCTCTTAAAAGTGCTGCCTGCGCTTGGCAAATCCAAAGGCTGTTTTTCCTGGCGTTTCTGCATCAAGAGCTTCATCTTCTTACGAATCTCTTCTCTATCTCCTTCCACAAGGGAAAAATCCGCTCCAAGCACAATCTCTCCGGTTTTTTTCAACCGGCTTGATCGATAAGACAATTCCATCAGCCGGACAGGGCAAAGGGATATTTCTCCATTTGAATCCAGGAGACGAACTGTGGAGAGGACATCCTTCATCTCACTGCCATAGGCTCCCGCATTCATCCAGACAGCGCCTCCCACCGTTCCCGGAATCCCGCCGGCAAACTCTAGGCCTGTCAGCGAGGCCTCCTTTGCTGCCTGGGCGGCTTTTGCAAGGGATATACCCGCTCCTGCGTAAAGCTGCCCCTGATTGACCCTTAGTTCCCGGCAGCAATTGCCTGTCCAGATTACAACCCCCCTGTAGCCTGCATCACTCACCAGAAGATTGCTTCCGTTTCCCAGAACAAAGAAGGGCAGCCCCCCTGACCGACAAGCCATGACAGCTTTGCAGAAGGCTTCCTCTGAGGCAGGGGCAAGAAAGAGATCTGCCTCTCCTCCCACACGAAAGGAAGTGTGCAGGCTCATTCTCTCATTGATCAATACATTCTCTTCTCCCAGCAGCTGCCGGAAATACTCTGCGTTCTTTTCCTTGTGAAACAAAATCATTCCCGCTTTCTATCATTACTAAACGATGGGCAACTGTGCGGCCACTAAAGGGACCGATACCAAGGGCATCCGCAAAATCCGCACAGGTCGAAAAAACTGCCGTCTTCCTAGCCTAAGAGGACGACGGCAGTATTCACTGCTTGATTTTTTGACAAACGAACAAAATGCCTGCATTTTGATTCGTTTCCTGCGCTGCATTAACATCGCTGCAAGCGGCATGAAGCCACAATACATTCGTGTGCATGCTATCATTCAATGGTCAGAATATCGCAAAACCCGGTAACATCAAATATTTCTTTAATCGCTTCTCCTGCATTTCTCACAACCATAGTTCCCTGCCTGTTCATCGCTTTCTGAGCAGCCAAAAGAACTCTCAGCCCGGCACTTGAAATATACTCCAGGTCTTTCAAGTCAAATACAAGCTCTGCCACGCCGGCAAGACTTTCCTTAACCACACTTTCCAGCTGTGGGGCTGTGGTGGTATCCAGTCTCCCCTCAAGTGTCAAAACAAGTTTATCGCCATTGGCCTCCTTCTGGATCGTCATCGTTTCTGTTCTCCTTTCTCCTTGCAGAAACCTGCCTTTTATTTTTTATAGTATACCCTTCTTTTCCCGGTTTTGCAAGTTTGGTTTTATAGTCAACGACAAAAATAATTTGTCGTTTGCCATAACAAAAGTGCGTCCTGCTGACGAAAGAGTTGCCGTTTCTATCTGTTCTGGCAGACCTGGAAAATATAAAATTTCAGATAATAAGATTCCTCAGCGTTCCACAGGATCGGATGATCCGGCGCCTGGGTTCGGAATTCCACCTGTCTGAGACGGCAGTGGGCATTTTTTGCCGCCTGGGCTATCGTCTGTGCGAACAGATCTTCATCCATGAAATGAGAACAGGAACAGGTGGCCAGAAAACCACCGTTTTTTACCAGCTTCATGGCGCGCAGATTGATCTCCCGATATCCTCTGACCGCATTTTTCACCGAATTCCTGGCCTTTGTAAAGGCAGGAGGATCCAATATGACCAGATCGAACCGCTCATTATCCTTTTCCAGTCGGGGAAGCAGTTCAAATACATCCTCACAGGAAAAGAAAACCCTGTCAGACATTCCATTCAACTCAGCATTTTTCCTTGCCTGGATGATCGCTGTTTCAGACGCATCCACTCCCATGACCCAGGCAGCACCGCCCCGGCCTGCGTTCAGGGCAAAGGAACCGGTATGCGTAAAGCAGTCCAGCACCCTGGCTTTCGGGCAAAGGCGCTGTATTGCTTTTCGGTTCTCCTTTTGATCGAGAAAAAAGCCTGTCTTCTGGCCATTTTCCACGTCAACATAATAGTGAACCTGGTTCTCGCAGATCTCGATCTGTGTCGGGAAGGAAGGACCGATAAAGCCCTTGGCCATTTCCATCCCTTCCTGCAGGCGAACCTTAACGTCACTTCTTTCATACATGCCCCGAATCCGGATCCCGTCCTCGGCAAGGATTTCCTTTATCTGTGCAGCAATGGTTTCCTTCCATCGGTCGATGCCAAGACACAGGGATTGGATTACCAGCACATCCGAGTACTTATCAATCACCAACCCCGGCAAAAAATCCGCCTCTGCGAACACCAGACGACAGGATGTGGTGTCGATCACCCGTTTCCGGTACTCCCAGGCCGCCTTTAACCGTCTGCGGAAAAATGCCTCGTCCACCAGCTCCTCGGAGGAACGTGTCAACATCCGCACGGTTATCTTTGATTTGCGATTGACAAAGCCCTGCCCCAAAGAATACCCGTCAAAATCATGGACATGAACCACATCCCCGTCCTGGCAGCTTCCCATGATCTGGGCAATCTCGTTATCGAACACCCAGAATCCCCCGGATTTCAAAAGGCGTCCTTCTCCTTTTTTCAATACTGCAACTGCTTCAGCCATGAAAAACAACCGCTTCCTTTCTTACCCCGGATTACTCGATCCCCAGTTTCTTAAGCTCCGCTGCCGCCTGTTTCAATGATTCAAAACGGATCGCTTTCATCCCCTTGCGTCTGGCGGCCTCACAATTGTCCTCTCTGTCGTCAAGGAAAACCGTGCAGGTGGGATCGAGCTGATACCGGGAAAGCAGGGTCTCATATATTTCCGGCTCCGGCTTGATCTGCTTTTCTTCACAGGAAAAGACAGCCCCATCCATATAAGGAAGAAAAGTCATCAGATCCCTTGTCTCCTTCAGGCCCCGTTCACTGTAATTGGAAAGGATATACAGGTGATATCCTTTATTTTTCAGATACTGTACCCAGGTCAGAGCATAATCCCTCTCGTGCATGCAGGAAGAGCTGTTCTCCATAACCAGTCTGACATCCTCCTCATATTCCGGAAGCTCCTTCACGATCTGCTCCACATAGTATTCCTCGGGGTACAAAGCCTTGTCCCTTTCATTCCACAACTGAGAGCGAAACACATGATCCGCAATCCGGCGGGCTTTATCCGGGGGGAAAGAAAAGCTGTCAAGGTAAGCCTCCCAACCAAAATCCAGAAGAACGTTTCCTATATCAAAAACGATGTTCCGGTAAACGCTTCCAGACTTGTCCCGTCTTTTGTCAAAAAGGCGATAGACCAACAGCATCCCATAGGCCAGAACGGGAACCATGATCGCCACTCCCAGCGAAGCGCGAAACCTTCCTTGGGCGTTTTTCCCACTGCCAAAGGCGAAAAACATCGGGAGGACTGCTGCCGCCAGTAGGATAATCACTCCACAGATCGCTGCAGCCTGTTTCCATCGTTTCATTCTTTCTTCCTCCATGCCATGTGTCCCGACAGAGAATTATCATCTGTAAATGATATCCTCCCGGCCAGGTCCATTGGAAACCATCGTGATCGGATAACCCAGCTTTTCCTCAATGAACTCTATATATCTGCGGCAATTTTCAGGCAGCCGGTCATAGCTTCTGATCCCCCGGATGTCTGTTTTCCAACCCGGAAGGGTCTCCCAGACCGGTTTTGCCTTCTCCAGGGCAGCAGTGGGCGGGAACTGTGTCGTCTCTTTTCCGTCTATCTCATAAGCGACACAGACGGGGATCTCATCCAGATATCCCAGAACATCCAGAACCGTAAAGGCCACGTCAGTAGCTCCCTGCAGCCGGCAGCCATATCGGGAAGCCACACAGTCAAACCATCCCATCCTCCTGGGTCTTCCTGTCGTGGCCCCATACTCTCCGCCATCGCCTCCTCTGCGCCGCAGCTCATCCGCCTTTGCCCCGAAAATCTCAGAGACAAAAACACCGGCTCCCACGGCACTGGAATAAGCCTTGCATACGGCAATCACCTGCCGGATCTCATAGGGAGGAATCCCTGCCCCTATTGAGCCAAAGCCGGCCAGGGTGGAGGAGGAGGTAACCATGGGATAGATACCATGATCCGGATCCTTAAGAGTTCCCAGCTGTCCCTCCAAAAGGATGTTTTTCCCCTCCTTTATGGCCTGATCCAGATAGGAAGCGACATCACAGACATAGGGGCTCACCATACGGCCGTATTCCAGCAGTTCCTCCAGAAGCGGTTCCGTCTGAAGCAGCGGCTTATGATACAGATGCTCAAGCAGAATGTTTTTCGTAACCAGAACCCGGTCAAGCTTTTCTCTCAGACTGTCCCGATCAAAAAGCTCGCTGACCTGAAAGCCGATTTTGGCATATTTATCTGAATAAAAGGGCGCGATCCCCGATTTCGTGGAGCCAAAGGAATGCCCTCCCAACCGCTCTTCCTCGTACTGGTCAAAGAGAATGTGGTAGGGCATGACCACCTGAGCCCGGTCCGAGATCATGATCTTTGGGCTGTGAACGCCACGGGATACCAACTCCTGATATTCCCGGAAAAACAAAGGAACATTCAATGCCACTCCGTTTCCTATGATACTGGTAGTATGATCATAAAAAACACCGCTGGGAAGGGTGTGAAGGGCAAATTTCCCATAATTGTTCACTATGGTATGTCCGGCGTTTGCTCCGCCCTGGAAGCGAATGATGATATCCGCCTCTCGGGCAAGCATATCCGTTATTTTCCCCTTGCCTTCATCTCCCCAGTTCGCTCCTACGATTGCTTTTACCATATTCGTCTCCTCCTAATGCATCGGAACTCCATTACCCGAACCATGACGGCAGGCAGCCGGGCTCTACCAGCTCCCGCCGCCTCCGCCGCCAAAACCACCACCGGAAAATCCACCGCCTCCATGTCCGGAGCCAAAGCCTCCCCCAAAGGATTTCGAAGTACCGGAGGCCTGCTGAGGCGGAGGAGTCGTAAGCTTTACGGCTGCCTTGCCCATACCATTGGCAAAACTATGATGGAAGGTATGATAATTCCAGGAATGATAGCCTGGATCATATCCACAGACATACCACCGGGGAGGAGCCACTGCCAGCTTTTCCAGTTTGCGGGCAAATACATCGGAGAGCCCAAACACATAGGCATAAGGCAGAATATGATAAAACCATTCCGGGTTATCCTGAGCCAGCATCTTCATGCGGTCCAGCTCTGCCGTGGCGATGAAATCCTTAAGGCCAAGCAAATGCTCCAGCCATTTTCTTGCCTGATCCGTCCGTTTTCTCATAAAAACGCTGAAAGCAAGACTCCAGACCATACCGGCCAATATGATAGCCAAAGGCAGATATAAAACCGGGCACCATCCTTTGCCGATCAGGAAAAGATTCACTCCTCCAATGCCCAAAAGGCCTGCCGCACAAAGCGCCAAAGCCCCAATCAGTTTCACTGTGCGTCCGGCAATGCTTCTTCCGGCCCAGGTAACATTTGTCCAGACCAGCCCCAGACCGCCGACCATAAAAAGCAAAATGCTGATCACGTTCAGTATTCCCATACTGGGAGGCAGATAAGCCCACACAACCAATGTTCCAAGATAAGCCAGTGGAAGCAGGCCTGTCAGGAAAAGGCCTGCCACCTGGCAAATGACAGAGCTTTTTGTATACAGGCCTCCCTTTACGTCAACGAATGCCTTGACCAGTTCCCTGGAAGAATGGATTGCCGCATAGCTTGTCTCCTCCAGGGAAGAAAGCTCACAATCGTCCCTATTGCCGGCAAAAAGATTATCATAAAAATTTCTGGCATACATAGGCATGGTCTGGGGGAAGCTTTTCCCGGTTCGATGCAGAATCAGTTCTCCCTCCTGCGCCTCCTCAATGGTCAGATAGCCCTGGTCCGCCCAGTAGATAATCAGGGAAAGGATATCTCTGTCCTCAGCAGAGCCGTCAATGATATAGCCCGCCGCAGCACTGTCCAGACCGTCAGGCGGCTGGAACTGGATGGCAGGGATCAGGCCTTCTTCCCTCCCGAACAGAAGAAACAGAATAAGCACCAAGAGGGATACGGCAATACCGACTGCAGCCAGAATTCTTTTTAACCCTGAGAAGGTAGAGATCTTCTGATAATAGCCTTCCGGGAGCGAAAGGTACATGGTCACGCCCTGACCAAAGGCCAGATCCTTCTTCAGCTTTCCTACCAGCTTTTTTCCCTTCACGGACAGGTCAAACAGATCCCGGGCATCTTTATTCTGGCCGTATTCTCCATAATACAACCTCAGCTCATCCGGATCGAAATCGGAAAAAAACTGGACGGAAAAGCTGCTGCCTGCCGGGATTTCATTTCTCCATTCTGTGGGGAACAGGTTAAAATAGGCCGCGCTAAAGCCAGGGTCATCCACATGAAGCTTCATATGATAGGAAAACTTATAGGTATGCCTTCCATAGACTGTTTGGTCCTCGCTTCCCATCCGGATACAGAAATTGCCGTATTCCTGCTCGGTGGAAACTTCTTCTGAGCAAGACTCCAGTATGATGTCGGAAGAAAAAAAGACGGATCTGGCTTCCCCTGATCCGGAATACCCCACCACTGAGCCTCTGTCAGGGATGTAACGGTAGATCCCGTGACGCGGCTCAAGCATTTCCACGTCTATCGTTTCCGTTACATAATAGGAACAATCCCTCAATACCTGAATCTCTGTGGAAAAACGGCTGGTTCTCATGTTGCCGTCATAATTCGCCCTGGTGGCTGCCGCGGCCGGATCTAGTCTTCCAAAGAATATCCCAGCCAGAATCAGCAAAAAAGCAGGGAAAAGCCATGCCCTTTTTCTGAGCGGCCTGCCACTCACAGACGGCATATTTCTCAATTCCATAGCAATCCTTTCGTAACTGACTACCCATGCTGTCGCATCTGCAGCCCGCAGCCGGTGCGGGCCGCAAACCAGAGTCATTTGTCAAAATGATAACCACTCAGTCTTCTGCGCTTCGCAGTTAATCAAAAAGACACTTTGACGCTTTCCCTCTCGTTCTCTGCGTTCACTTCATAAAGGGGCTTTCTTTCAAAGCCGAAGATTCCGGCAACGATACTGGAAGGGAAGATTTCCGTGCGGGTATTGTATTTCGTCACCACCGCATTGTAATATCTGCGGGCGCCGGCAATCTCCTCCTCAATACGGCTCAGCTGATTCTGAAGCTCTGTAAAGTTCTGATTGGCCTTCAGTTCAGGATAGCTCTCAGCTACGGCAAAAAGCGATTTAAGGGTAGAGCTTAAAACGGAATCCCCCTCAATCCTTTTTTCTGCAGAGGAAGCGCTCGCAGCCATGTTCCGGGCAGCGATAACAGCTTCCAGCGTTTCTCTTTCGTGCCTGGCGTATCCCTTCACCACCTCTACCAGATTAGGGATCAGGTCATAGCGCTTTTTGAGAGAAACATCCATGGCGGAAAAAGCTTCCTCCGCCTTGTTCCGCAGACGTATGAATCCATTATAAGAGGTCAGAAACCAGATACCGATCAGAAGAATAATACCTCCGACAATTGCAAAAACCATAATGTACCTCCTTCATCCATTCAAAGTAAATTCGTGTGCATCCTTATACCTTTATGTCAGCCTTCATCCCCAGCAGGTCGGCGCGCTCATCCAGAACAGGTTTGACCACCTTTACAAGGAAGCTCTCCGTCTGTTCCCTGGCTCTGCCGATATAGCGGGAAGGCTCCATTGCCCCTTTCAGCTCCTCAAGGGTCAAGGGGAAAGCAGGATCCTGGGCGATCCGCTCCAAAAGATCATTCTCCTCTCCTTCCTCCTTCACCAGACGGCCAGCCTGCATGGAAAGCTGTCGAATCCTTTCATGAAGCTCCTGGCGGTCTCCGCCGGCCTTTACAGCATCCATCATAATGTTTTCCGTAGCCATAAAGGGCAGTTCGGCCATCAGATGTCTCTCTATCACCTTGGGATAGACGACAAGACCATCCACGACATTCAAAGTAAGATCCAGGATACCATCCACGGCAAGAAAAGCCTCCGGGATTGACAATCTCTTGTTGGCTGAATCATCCAGGGTTCTCTCAAACCACTGGACTGCTGCCGTAATGGCCGGATTCAGCGCATCCACAATCACATAACGGGAAAGAGAAGCAATCCGTTCCGACCTCATGGGGTTTCTTTTGTAAGCCATGGCTGAGGAACCAATCTGTGATTTTTCGAAGGGTTCCTCCACTTCCTTCAGATGCTGGAGCAGGCGAATGTCGTTTGACATCTTATGGGTACTGATCGCGATCTGAGACAGAACATTCAGTACCCTGGCATCCACCTTTCGGGAATAGGTCTGCCCGGACACCGGGTAACAGGAGTCAAAGCCCATTTTCTCAGCGATCATGGGATCGATCCTGTCTATCTTCTCCTGATCATGATCAAACAGCTCCAGAAAGCTGGCCTGAGTACCGGTCGTCCCCTTCGATCCCAGGAGCTTCAGGGAGCCCAGAACATACTCCAGGTCTTCCAGGTCCATCAGCAGATCCTGCAGCCAGAGGGAAGCTCTCTTTCCGACAGAAGTAGGCTGTGCCGGCTGAAAGTGAGTAAAGGCCAAGGTTGGCTGGGCCTTATATCTGTCAGCAAACTTGGCCAGCAGGGCAATGGCATTCACCAGCTTTTTGCGGATCAGCCGGAGCGCTTCATTCATCAGGATGATGTCCGTGTTGTCGCCCACATAACAGGAGGTGGCTCCCAGGTGGATAATTCCCTTGGCCTTGGGGCATTGGACGCCATAGGCATAGACATGGGACATCACATCATGGCGGACCTCCTTTTCCCTCGCTTGGGCGACCTCATAATTGATATCCTGCACATGAGCTTTCATCTCATCGATCTGCTCCTGGGTAATAGGAAGGCCAAGCTCCTTTTCCGTTTCCGCCAGAGCGACCCACAATCTCCGCCAGGTAGAGAACTTCTTATCCTGAGAAAAGATATATTGCATTTCAGGGCTGGCGTATCGCTCGGAAAGGGGGCTGGTATAGCGGTCTGTACTCATCTTTTGACTCCTTTATCTCTTTTGTCAGTCAAGACCCAGCCGATGGAACACCTCATTGTAGGCTTCCTCCACATTGCCCAGATCCCTGCGGAAACGATCCTTATCCAGCTTCTCATTTGTCTTTACATCCCACAGTCGGCAGGTATCCGGTGATACCTCGTCCGCCAAAAGAATCTCTCCCTTATAACGACCGAACTCAATCTTGAAGTCGATCAGCCTCAGACCCGCATTCAGGAAATATTCCTTCATGATCTCATTGATCTTCATGGCACTGCTGCGGATCGTGTCCAGCTCTTCTCTCGTCGCCAGTCCCAGGGCAAGGGCATAATCATCATTGATGAAGGGATCGCCCAGTTCGTCGTTTTTGTAGCTGAATTCCAGAATGGGGCACTTCAGAGGACTGCCCTCCGCTACTCCCATGCGTTTTGAGAAGCTTCCCGCCGCCACATTGCGAACGATAACCTCCAGCGGCACGATCTCCACCTTCTTAACGGCTGTCTCCCTGTCGTTCAGTTCCTTGATCAGGTGGGTCTTGATTCCAGCCTCCTCAAATTTGCCGAAGACCAGGTTTGTCATCCGGTTATTGATCACTCCCTTTCCCTGGATGGTGCCCTTCTTCTCGCCATTAAAGGCGGTTGCATCGTCCTTATAGCTGACGATGACGATATCCGGATCCTCTGTGGCAAATACCTTCTTTGCCTTTCCCTCATATAACTGTTCTCTTTTTTCCATAAATGAAAGCTCCCTTCTCTCAAAATCCTATTGATTATAACTTATCCCCTTTCAAAAGGCAAATCAGTTATTCCGGATCTGCCTGACGCGAAGCACGTCCGGGATCTGTCTGAGTTGAGCCTTTGTGTCCTCCGGCATCGTATGCGAAAGATCAATCAAGGTATACTCATAGCCGCCTTTTACTTTGCTCGCCAGATTTTCGATATTCAGTCCGTTCTTGCCAAAGAAAGCGGTTATCTGGGACAGCATATTGGGCACATTCCTGTGAAGGATTGCCACCCTGGCCGGACAATTGCAGATTCCCGCGTTAACGTCCGGATAATTCACGGAATGAAGGATATTGCCATTATCCAGGTAATCCTGCAGCTCTTTTACCGCCATGATCGCACAATTGTCCTCCGCCTCTTCTGTGGAAGCACCGATATGTGGCAGGATGACCGCATTTTTCATGTGTACCGATTTTTCATTCGGGAAGTCTGAAACATAGGCTTTTACCTTGCCTGTCTCCAAAGCTTTCTCCATGGCCGCTTCATCCACCAGAGCATCCCGGGCAAAATTCAAAAAGACTACCTTATCCTTCATTTTGGCGATTCCTTCAGCGTTGACCATCCCCTTGGTGGAATCCATATAGGGGACATGGATGGTGATGAAATCGCTGATCCTGTAGAGATCATCCAGGTTTGCCGCGTAGTGTACCTCACTGGACAAGCTCCAGGCAGAATGGACAGAGAGATAGGGATCATAGCCATAAACATTCATTCCCAGCTCCACAGCAGCGTTGGCTACCAGGACGCCAATAGCGCCAAGTCCGATCACGCCAAGGGTTTTTCCCTGAATCTCATGCCCGGCAAAGGCCTTCTTTGCCTTTTCCGCCACCTTCTTGATATCCGGATCCCCCGCGTTATTCCTGACCCATGCCGCAGCTCCCACAATATCTCTGGCTCCCAGCATCAGCCCCGCCAGCACCAGCTCCTTCACCGAATTCGCATTTGCCCCCGGAGTATTGAAGACCACGATCCCAGCCTCGGCACAGCGGTCCAGCGGAATATTATTGACACCCGCCCCAGCCCTGGCTATCGCCCTGAGGTGGGGAGAAAACTCCATGTCGAGCATATCCTGCGACCGCACAAGCACACCGTGAGCTTCATCCATCTGATCTGTCACACTGTATCCCTCACGAAAATGTGCCAGGCCTACCTTGCTGATCTGATTCAGGCAAAATATTTTTCGATCTCTCATTCTTATTTGTTCCTCCTTGCCTTTCTTTGCAGTTACAAATCGGGAAACATTATAAAGGATAAGAAAAGGAAAATCCATAGTGATTTTTTGACCTGCCGCTTTTCCAGATCATTTCGCCCCATCCTAAAGAAGGCCTATGCCAGAAAAAAAGCC
The DNA here is from genome assembly GCA_017515325.1 of Blautia sp. Classification (GTDB taxonomy): domain Bacteria; phylum Bacillota; class Clostridia; order Lachnospirales; family Lachnospiraceae; genus Blautia_A. The sequence continues at coordinate 158,514 of JAFWGA010000013.1, read as the reverse complement.
TGTCGAAGTAGTAAAACTCCGACAGGCTTTTTTTGTTCCACAAGGTGGAGCATAAGGTATGTGTCACCGTTGACTTGTCATCCCTTTACAGCCCCCAGTGCCACCCCACCGACGATATACTTGGACAAAATCAGGTAAACCACAATGACGGGGAAAATGGAAAAGGCGATCATAGCGTAAACCTGACCCATATCAAATTTGAGCCAGTCCGCAGACCTGAGCTGGGCAATCAGAATAGGAAGGGTCTTTTTGGTATCCGTATGCAGAATCAGGGCCGGAGTAAAGTAATTATTCCAGCTTGTGACAAAGGTAAAGATCGCCTGAACCGCAATAGCCGGTTTCATCAGAGGAAGTACAATATTGTTAAAGGTTCTGAATTCTCCGGATCCATCGATACGTGCCGCTTCCACCAGGGAAAGGGGAAGGGAGCTTTCCATGTACTGCTTCATATAAAAATAGGTGACAGGCGCAGCAATGGAAGGAACAATCAGGGGAATAAAGGTATCATCGAGCTTCATGCGATTGACAAGCTGCAGGAAACCAAGTGCCGTAACCTGTGTCGGAATCATCATGACCGCCAGAATAAAGGTAGACATGAATTTCTTCAGTTTAAAATCATAGACATGCACGGCATAGGCTGTCATCGTGGAAAAATAGGTACAAAGCACCGCGCTGCAGGTTGCTATGATCAGGCTGTTAATCATGCCTCTCAGCACCGGAAGTGTGCCGGTCATAATATTGTTCAGGTTCTGTTTCAGGTAACTGCTGGGAACCGGGGTAAAGCCCTTGGTCAGCTCAGCATGGGATCTGGTTGCATTGATAAACAGGACATAAAACCAGAACAGACAGAGGAAAGATACCAGGGCCAGAACAATATAGGCTATCGTTCTTCTCCCGTGAATCCCCATTCCTTTACTTTCTTTTTTTACAGAATCATTTGGCATAGCTTTCCCTCCCTTCTCAATCCTTATTCCCAATCCGGTTCAGTCTAAACACAATGAGAGACAGCACACCTGTAATCACGAAAAGGAAGACTGAGAGCGCGCCGCCCATGCCATAATTCTTGCTGAACAGGTGCTTATTCAGATACATGATCAGCGTCATCGATGTCCTGACAGGATCGCCTGTTCCGTTGGTAAAGATCTGCGGAACATCAAACATCTGCAAACCGCCGATCAGAGAAGTAATCATGACATATAGAAGGATGGGTCTGAGAAGAGGCAGGGTGATCCGGTAGAAAATCTGTGTAGAGGTAGCTCCATCCACCTGAGCCGCTTCATAGAGGGAGGTATCTATTCCCATCATCCCTGCCATCAAAAGGATTGTGGTATTGCCAAACCACATGACGAAGTTCATGAAGGCAACCAGCCCTCTTACACTCCAGACATGGGACATGAACCGGTACGGCGAGCTGACGAGATGAAGGCTCATCAGAATGGAATTGATGGGACCGCCATCGGAAAACAGCGTGAAAAAGAGCATGGCAAAGGCAGAAGCCATAATCAGATTCGGCAGATAGATGACCGTTTTGAAAAAACGCTGCCCCTTCAGTCTCAGGCTGGGGTCTGAGAACCAGGCTCCCAAAAGCAGGGATACAATGATCTGCGGCACAAAGCCCAGTACCCACATGATCAGGGTATTCTGCGTATATTTCAGGATATCCCCATTTGTAAAGATGGTCTTGAAATTTGCCAGTCCGACGAAATTCGGTCCAATCTGGGACAATCCGGAACGGTAATTCTCAAAAAAGCTGTTATATACCGTATTTACCAGCGGAATCAGCTGAAACACAACATAGACAATAATAAAGGGGAGAAGGAAAAAATAGCCCCATTTATTATATCGCACTACCTGGCTTTTTCCTTTTTTTTGCATATTAACCTCCAATAAGGAATGAAAACCGCCGGTCACCGTCAGGTAACATCTTCTTCTTTTTCGGCAACCCTGCCATAAAAAAGAAAACCTGCCTGACTATCATCAGCCAGGCAGGTATCTCATCCAGCTTTCCCGGCAGAGCCTTCAGCGGGAAGCGGAAGGTGCAGCCGCACCTTCCGCTCTCGGCGGGTTGTCGGTCACTGTCAGGTGACATCTTCCTCACGGCAGCTCTGCCATAAGGATAAGACCTGGCCGCAGGAACCGGCAAAGGGTTCTGCTCCCGACAGATGCTTATCTGTGGCTAAGCTCCGGATATTTCTCCTGAACAGCCGTATAGAACAGCTCCAAAGCTTCCTCATAGCTTGCATTTCCGTCGAAGTAGTTCTTCATCGCATGCTGGAACTCCTCGTTGCAGCCCTGATCGTAAGCAGAGATATTGGAAAGGTCAATCTTTTCTGCACCGGCACAGAACATAGCCAGCGGGTTCTGTCCACCGAGAACCGCATCGCCATAGCTTTCGTCTGTTGAAAGCTCTTCCATTACCGGCTTATTGTTGACAAAGTCATTGTCCTGAAGAACGATTTCCTTCATGACATCGGGATTGGTGGTCATCTGACGCATAATATCCGCAACAAGGGTAGGATTGTCAGTCCCGGCTGCTCCGCAGATCCAGGTACCGCCCCAATAGAAGCCCTGCGGTCCTTCGACAGCGCCCCAGCCGCCCATATTGGCGATGGAGCCTTCGGTATCAGCTGCCATACTGAAGTCAATCAGCCATGCCGGCCCAAAATAGGCGAAAACCTTGCCGTCCGGATAGAAGCCCTTGCTCCAGTCATCGCTCCACAGCTCAAAGGTCTCTGTCTCGCCGGCGTCAACGAGAGCCTTGGAATCCTCCGCCCACTTCTTGATGTTGTCATCGATAACGATCATATTCTCACTGTCAACCCACGGAACCGCAACATTGTTGGAGTAGACACGATAGGTATCATTCGCCGTGGCAACTACCTTGTAACCGGCATCCTTAAGCTCAGCAGCTGTAGCAACAAAGGTATCCCAGTCAGCGACCTTGGCCTGAACTGTCTCTACATCATCGGAGCCGAACACTTCCTTGGCAACTTCACGGTTGTAGATCAGAACGCCAGGGCAGCCCTGCCATGAAACACCCTTAAGGGCGCCGTTGGAATCCGTAACGATATCTTTGGTATACTGATACTGATTGGCCAGTTCTTCCTCTGTAAGGCCAAGGTCGGAAACAGGGACAGTAAAGTCTGTATTGACATACTTCAGAGCATAGTCGGCTTCTACCAGGAAAATATCAATTCCGCTCCCGTTCAGAAGGTTTTCATCCAGATTGTTCTGATAGGCATTGTCCTGATTGGGGGTGATGTTCCAGCTGACCGTTACGTCACCGATCTTACCGGTGGTAGCGTCAACCTCTTCATATCCCGGATAATGATCGGTAATACGGGTCTTGAATTCTTCGTTCCAGCAATAGATATTCAGGGTATCGCCCTCTGCCTCAGCCGCACAGGCCGGAGCTGCCGCCGCTACTGTCAGTCCGGCTACCATCGCCGCCGTAAGAAGAACACTAAGCATCTTTCTCTTCATCTTGTTTTCCTCCTTGAACCATTTGTTTTTTTGTCTTCCTATATCTCTGGTCACGATATGCCGTGACAGAAACATCATTCTATTGCCGGCCCTCGCCTTACTGCATCCTTAAAATATGCTTAAGCGATATGAATCTGCCGAAGTTTTTTTACCGACCCGCCTTTAAACAAGGTACCATCGACCATATATTTATCGACCAGAGCAGTCTTGGGATGCTCGATCAGGTCAATCAGCCTGTCGGCGGCCAGTTTTCCGATCCGGTCTGTATCCTGGCAGAGTGTCGTCAGCCTGGGTTCCATGATCCGGACAAAATCGATGCCGTCATATCCTGCCACAGAAATATCCTCAGGGATTTTCATGCCTCTCATCCGGATCTCATTGATCCCCCCCATAGCAGCATAATCATCTGAATACATAATGCAGGTGGGCGGTTCCTTCATATTTAACAGCTTGGCTGTCAGTTCCTCCGCCAGCTCCGGATTTCGGTAGGAACCCTCCTGAACGTATGCCTCAACAGCGGAGATACCATAACGCTGCAGGGTTCTGTAATATCCCGCCAGTCTTGCCTTTGTCGGAGACGTATTTTCCCCATGGATATAAGCAATCCTACGATGGCCGCATTCACAAATATAAGACACCAGAGCTTCCATTCCCTGGACATTGTTTGACACAATGGATATATGCCCGTCGAAAACATGATCTATCGTCACAATAGGGAGGGATGACTGTACCAGCTCTCGGATTTCTGCAGAATCAAAATCCACACAAGCCATCACCACGCCGTCAACTCCCCTGTAACGACAGTGCTCATAATAGCTCATCTGCTTATCCGCAATACGGGTACAGGCGAAGGTGATATCATATCCCTGGGCTTCAGCCCTTTTTTTAAAGCTGTCCAGGACATGATTGAAATACTCATGGGTAAGGCCGCTCATTCCCTGGTCTACAAAAATAACACCAAGATTGAAGGTTCGCTTCGTCTTCAGAGCTCTGGCAGAGGAATTCGGCAGATAACCGGCTTCACTGGCCGTGCTCATGACCAACCGTCTGGTGGATTCGCCAATATCCGTATATCCATTCAGTGCTTTGCTCACCGTAGCAACAGATACATTGCATCTCTTTGCAATTTCCTTCATTGACACCATTTCAGTCGAACCTCCTTTCTGTCTTAGTCCTGCTCCCGTAAGACTCGGTCCTTTGCTGTGGCAGAAGTGGCGGTTCCTGGCAGGACTCTCTAAATCGGTTTCGTCAATCATGCCGAAACATGTTTCGCCTCATCCCCCAGTCGGCAAATCCCCCATTTAACAGCCTTACGTCCCTAAACAATATGGAAAAGCCAAGTGCTGTACAGAAATAATAACCATGCCATTCTCATGACTTAATCGTTTTCGTAGCCTTATCATACTATTTTCTCTATGGTTTTTCAAGAGGATATCAAGGAAAACTGGTTGTCTGTCATCATTTTTCCTTATTTGCACAAATATCCCATCCTGGTTTTATGCATTATTTCAAATAAGAGTACGGGCAAGCCATATTTTTACGAAAGTTTTCGTTGATTAAGGGCATGTTACTTCTGTATTTTCGCTGGGTTTTCGTCTGTATTCTTACAAATATTCTCTTGTTTCGAAACTGCAGCGAAAAATAAGGTAATTTTCTCTATTGCTTTTCCCCTTTCCCTTAGATATACTGAAAACAAGCCCGCAAGCACCGGGCATGGCAGGAGATTGATTTTGTCCTCGGCAGATTTGCCTGCCGAAAACATTTTTTCAGACCAGGACAAGCGTTCTAAGAGGAAAGACGTAACTGCCCAGCACTTTATGCAGTTACGGAGAAACAACAGATTTGCCAGGAGGCTTCCATTATGAAATTCGGATATTTTGACGATAAAAATCAGGAATATGTCATCACCACTCCCCAAACTCCGCTGCCTTGGATCAATTATCTTGGTTCAGAGGACTTCTTCACCCTGATCTCCAACACCTGCGGAGGATACAGCTTCTATAAGGATGCCAAGCTTCGCCGTATCACCCGTTACAGGTACAATGACATCCCCATGGATTCTAACGGAAAATACTACTACATCAAGGATGGAAATGATATCTGGAATCCCGGTTTTATGCCTTCACGCACGCCTTTGGACTTTTACGAATGCCGCCATGGCATGGGCTATACCCATTTCACCGGAAAAAAGAACGGCCTCAAGGCCGAACTGGTCAATTTCGTCCCTGTCGGAAGTCCCTGCGAAATCAATCGCCTGATCCTGACGAACGAAGGAAGCGAAGCCAAAAGCTTTTCTGTCTTTTCCTACGTCGAATTCTGTCTCTGGAATGCGGTAGATGACAGCACCAATTTCCAGCGTAATTTAAGCATCGGGGAGGTTGAGGTCATTGGAAGCACGATCTACCACAAGACAGAATACAGGGAGCGCAGAGATCATTACAGTTTCTTTACGGTCAATGCTCCTGTAGATGGTTTTGACACCTCCCGCGATGAATTCTTAGGCTACGGCAATTCGAATCAATTCCCCCAGGCCGTAGTGGACGGAAAAGCCCGCTCTTCCATCGCCAGCGGCTGGTACCCCATCGCAAGCCATCAGCTTGATGTCTCCCTTGAAGCTGGCCAGTCCCGAGAATTCATCTTCATCCTGGGATATTGCGAGAATCCTAAGGACGAAAAATGGGAAGCCCCCAATGTCATCAACAAGGCTCCTGCCCTTAAGCTCCAGAAGGCTTTTGCAGAATCCTCCCAGGCAGACGCAGCATTTGAAGCCCTTCATAGCTATTGGGATAAGCTTCTGTGCCGCTATCACGTAGAAAGCCAGAACGAGCACGTCAATCGAATGGCCAATATCTGGAACCAATATCAGTGCATGGTGACCTTCAATCTCTCCCGTTCCGCCTCCTATTACGAAAGCGGCACCGGAAGAGGCATGGGCTTCAGGGATTCCTGCCAGGATCTTTTGGGCTTTGTTCATCTGATCCCTGAGCGGGCAAGAGAACGGGTCCTGGATATTGCCGCCACTCAGTTTGAGGACGGCAGTGCCTATCATCAGTACCAGCCCCTTACCAAGAAAGGAAACATGGACATCGGAAGCGGCTTCAATGACGATCCTATGTGGCTCGTTGCCGCCACGAGTGCCTATGTCCGCGAAACCGGTGATTTCTCTATTCTGGACGAGCCGGTTCCCTTTGACAACAGACCGGGAAGCGAACAGCCCCTGTTCGAGCACCTGACCAGATCCTTCAACTATATCCGCACCCACTTAGGCCCTCACGGCATTCCTCTGATCGGCAGAGCCGACTGGAATGACTGCCTGAACCTGAACTGCTTCTCCGAGACACCAGGCGAATCCTTCCAGACGACGGGTCCTTCTGACGGGCCGGTGGCTGAGTCGGTCTTTATCGCCGGCATGTTCGTGCGCTATGGCAAAGAATACGCCGACCTGTGCGCCCATACCGGGCGTAAGACCCTTGCCGACGACGCTCTGTCCGCCGTATCCTCCGTTTATCAGGCCGTTTTGGATGCAGGCTGGGATGGCGAATGGTTCCTGCGTGCCTACGATGCCAATTCCCAGAAGGTGGGCTCCCACGAATGCGAGGAAGGCCAGATCTATATCGAGCCCCAGGGCTTCTGCGTTTTTGCCGGAATCGGTGTGGAGGAAGGTCTGGCTGAGAAAGCCTTAAATTCTGTCAGAGAAAAACTGGATACCAAATACGGCATCATGATCCTTCAGCCGGCTTACACCAGATATTACCTGAATCTGGGTGAGATCTCCTCCTATCCGCCGGGATACAAGGAAAATGCCGGTATCTTCTGCCACAACAATCCCTGGATCTCTATCGCCGAGACAGTCATCGGCAGGGGAAACAGAGCCTTCGAGATCTACCGTAAAACCTGTCCTTCCTATATCGAAGACATCTCGGAGATCCACCGGACCGAACCCTACTGCTATTCCCAGATGATCGCCGGCGCCGACGCAGCCCGCCATGGTGAAGCCAAAAACAGCTGGCTCACCGGTACAGCAGCCTGGACCTTTGTGAACCTCTCCCAGGCCATCCTCGGCATCTGGCCTACTCTGGACGGACTGAAGATTGATCCCTGCATTCCGGAGGATTTCGGCAGCTTTACCATAGACCGGGTATACCGGGGCGCTGTCTACCATATCACCGTGGACCATCCTGCCGGAGTCCAGAAGGGCGTCCTCTATATGGATGTGGACGGTGTCCGCATCAACGGAAACGTCATTCCGCCACAGGAAGGAAAGAAAGAATACCAGGTAAAGGTACAGATGGGCTAAAAAAAGAAAAAGAAGCCGCTTCTTCTGTTTTCAGAAGAAGCGGCTTTTTCTGCGCATACGATATTAATGATGAAAAAGACGAATCCCGGTAAAGGCCATAGCCATACCGTACTCATCGCAAGCCGCAATGACATCGTCATCACGAACGGAACCGCCAGGCTGAGCAATATAGCGGACACCGCTCTTGTGGGCTCTTTCGATATTATCCCGGAAGGGGAAGAAAGCATCAGAGCCAAGGCTGACATCCGTCAGAGTATCTAACCAGGCTCTTTTTTCTTCCCTGGCAAACACAGAAGGCTTCCTGGTAAAGACTGCCTGCCAGCGCCCTTCTGCCAGAAGATCCATATATTCCTCACCGATATAGACATCGATAGCATTATCCCGCTCCGCCCGGGAAATCCCCTCACGGAAGGGAAGGGAAAGTACCTGGGGACTCTGGCGCAAATACCAGTTGTCCGCCTTCTGGCCTGCCAGACGGGTGCAGTGAACACGGGACTGCTGCCCTGCCCCGACTCCTATCGCCTGACCGTCCTTGACAAAGCAGACACTGTTGGACTGGGTATACTTCAGGATAATCAGAGCTGTTTTCAGATCCCGTTTTGCCTCCTCAGGAAGCTCTTTATTCTTTGTCACCAGGTTGCTGATCAGGGCATCATCGATGGGAAGCTCCTGCCGTCCCTGTTCAAAGGTGATCCCAAATACCTGTTTCCGTTCCAGGGGGGCCGGGCGATAGGAGGGATCAATCTCTATGACGTTATAAGCCCCTTTCTTCTTTTGAGAAAGGATTTCAAGAGCCTCCTTCGTATACCCAGGTGCAATCACACCGTCTGAAACCTCCCTCTTGATCAGAAGGGCTGTATCCTTGTCGCAGGGATCGGAAAGGGAGATAAAATCTCCGAAGGAGGACATCCGATCCGCACCTCTGGCACGGGCATAGGCTGCAGCCAAAGGCGAAAAGCTTTTCCAGTCCATATCGTCAACCCAGTAGATTTTGGCCAGGGTTTCATCCAGGGGCAGGCCGATGCCTGCTCCTGCCGGAGATACATGCTTAAAGGAGGTGGCAGCCACAAGCCCGGTGGCTTCCTTCAGATCCCGAACCAACTGCCATCCGTTGAGAGCATCCAGGAAATTGATGTAGCCGGGGCGACCGCTATGGATCCGGATGGGAAGCTCGCCCTCCTCCATAAAAATCCTTGACGGCTTTTGATTGGGGTTGCATCCATATTTTAATTGAAATTCTTTCATGCCCTTTTCTCCTCTTGGAACACATGTTCCGGTCTTGCCGAACCGAAATAAGGGTTCATTCGGCGCCTCATGCCTGAACCGTTACCTGTTTTTGTTTAATATCCTGGTTTCAAAGCTGCCGTTGGCAATAGAAATATATCGGACAAAGAGTGATACCTTATTATCAGGATTCAGACTGTCCCAGAGCTTTTCGGCAAACTCGTCAATCCCGTCCGGCACGGACACAGGAGTCGGCTCCCCCTCAAAGCTTGGCAGAGGATTGCCATCCTGCTGATAGGTATGGATGAAATGCCCCTCTGAGGGCAGAGGGCTATACCGGAAGGTATACCTGTCGCAGGCCTGGGGATTACCCCGGCGGCTCTTCAGGATAGACATCTCATAGGCATAACCCTCCTCCTGCAGATGAAGGATGCCGGAGATACGAGGGGTATAATTCGGACTGTCCGGTTCGAACTCCCGGCTTCTCAATGACTCTTCAAAGGTCAGTCCTGCCTTAATCCCCTCATAGATGGTATCGGTCTGGTCACCGTTGGTCACGATCGTGTCAGAGCCAAGGACGCGTACCGGAGAATATATGATCAGACTGGGATCCTTCATCCTGGAGGGATCAAAGGCCTGGGTGCGCAGACCGTCCTTATCCTCGACAAAGATCCGGTTCCTGCTGTTTTCACTTCTGCCCATGATGAAATAAGCGGTGACCGCTTTCGTCCCGTCCGGACTCAACCCGATCACGATACCCCTTCCCGGGTAAGCATTGCTTCTGAGCTCTTCATATAAGTCTGACAGCTGCATTTTTCCGCCTCCTGTTACTCATCCACACTATAGTTTGGGGCTTCCTTGGTAATATGAATATCATGGGGATGGGATTCCTTTAAGGATGCGGCCGAAATCTTGATAAAGCGGCCATTCTCCTTCAACTGCTCAATGGTTTGGGTTCCACAGTATCCCATGCCGGAACGGAGTCCTCCGATCAGCTGGAAGATCGTGTCCTCCAGCTCTCCCTTATAGGCAACACGGCCTTCCACACCCTCAGGAACCAGTTTCTTTGCATCCTCCTGGAAATAACGGTCCTTACTGCCGTTTTCCATGGCGGAAATCGAGCCCATTCCACGGTAAACCTTGTACTTCCTTCCCTGGAAGAGTTCAAAGGTTCCCGGGCTTTCATCACAGCCGGCAAAGATACTGCCCATCATGACCACATTCGCTCCTGCCGCGATCGCCTTGGTAATATCTCCCGAGTACTTAATCCCGCCATCGGCGATGATGGGGATATCATACTTTCTGGCAGCCTCATAGCAATCCATCACTGCAGTGATCTGCGGGACTCCGATACCCGCCACTACACGGGTCGTACAGATGGAGCCAGGCCCTATCCCCACCTTTACCGCATCTGCTCCGGCCTTGATCAGGTCCTCTGCCGCCTGTCCTGTCGCGACATTACCGCCGATCACCTGCAGATCCGGAAAGGCGTCCTTGATCTCTCTGACAGCGCGCAGAACATTTTCGGAATGACCATGAGCGGAATCCACCACCACAACATCTACCTGGGCTTTGATCAGAGCTTCCACCCGGGCCAGAACATTAGAGGTGATCCCTACGGCAGCGCCGCAGAGCAGTCTCCCCCTGGAGTCCTTGGCAGCCAGCGGATACTTGATCTGTTTTTCCAGATCCTTGATGGTGATCAGACCCTTCAGGTTATAATCTTCATCAACAATAGGAAGCTTTTCTTTGCGGGAAGCTGCCAGGATCTGCTTAGCCTGTTCAAGGGTAATCCCTTCCTTCGCCGTAATCAGGTTCTCAGAAGTCATACAGTCCTTGATCTTGCGGGAATAATCCTCCTCGAACTTAAGGTCGCGGTTGGTAATGATACCGACGAGCTTTCTGCCCTCGGTGATGGGAACACCCGATATGCGGAACTTCGCCATCAGGTCATTGGCGTCTTTGAGTGTGTGGTCCGGAGACAGGAAAAACGGATCGGTAATGACGCCGTTTTCCGAACGTTTTACCTTATCCACCTCATCGGCCTGCTCCTCGATGGACATATTCTTATGGATAATGCCTATGCCTCCCTGCCTGGCCATGGCGATGGCCATACGATACTCCGTGACTGTATCCATGCCGGCGCTCATCATAGGAATATTCAACCTGATTTTGTGGGTGAGAAAGGTCGAGACATCTACCTGATTGGGAATGACCTTGGAATAAGCAGGAACCAATAATACGTCGTCAAATGTGATACCTTCGCCAATGATTTTACCCATTCTATTTCCTCCCTGTTCTTCTGCAGCTGGTCAGTCACGTGTTCTTTATCCTGCTGATCGTAGCCTGTGCCGTAACTGTTCAGCACTTTGTGCTTCGTAGTTATGACAGACAGATAATTGTCCGAAAGTGTATCACACAGTGAAAGAATTGTCAATGAATAAATCGTAAACTTATTTCCATTAATCCAGATGGCATTTTCCCGGCATCGTCTGCTGCATCATACGGGCCATATCCTCATCCGGTTCAAAGATAACCTTGACCGCCTCTCCCGATTCCCGGATCACAAAGGCAAAGCGTTTGTGCTGAGGGTTGCCGGAGGAATAGTCCAGGGTTTTGATCTGTGAATTTCCGTTGTAATAGTCCAGACGGTGAGAATTCAGAGGCGCAATAATCTCTGCCGTAGCCAGGTCAAAGGACTTCACCTTTTTTCTTTTCTGCTTGGAGAGAACCTTGTCCACATCCAGAGAACGGTTAACCAGAAGATACTCATATTCTATGTCTGTACTGGGGAAGATAATAAAATAACTGATGATCCCCAAGATGATGGCAACTAAAAGTACCGGTGGATACAGAACAATACCTGCTGCCGCCAGCAAAGCCGGAAAAGCTATAGCGGCTGCCCTGGTCAGTCTGTCCATTGCCGTTGGCTCTTTTTTTACCAGATGCTCTTTAAACTGATCGCTCATTTTTCTCTCCTTTCCTGAGCAATGACAGGTACTCTCCTTTACGAATCGGGTAGAGGGAGGCGCAGCCGACTCTCTACCCCACGGCGGGGCGCCGGTCACCGTCAGGTGACATCTTTCTTTCGGCGCCCTTGCCATAAAAAAGAGGTCAATGCCGGTAACAGCAGCATGACCTCTTCTCCATACCCACGAATGAACTCCGGAAATATGCCTCATCCGCGGCGTAAATTCAACGCAGTAAACGGACAAAACGAAAGCGTTTTGTCCGTTTACGATTATGCTCTCTGCAGCAGCTTCATGTTCCGCCGCGCAAGATTTACATCATACCCATTCCGCCAGCGCCGCCTGCGGGTGCTGCGGGTTCCGGCTCCTTGATGATGCCCACCACTGCTTCGGTAGTCAGAAGAGAGGATGCTACGCTGGTCGCATTCTGAAGAGCGCTTCTGGTGACCTTGGCCGGATCCAGGATACCGGACTGCACCATGTCCACATACTCTTCTTTGAGGACATCAAAGCCGATGCCCGCCTCTGATTCCTTAACCTTATTGACAATGACGGCGCCTTCCAGTCCGGCATTCACGGCAATGCGGAAAAGCGGAGCCTCCAATGCCTTCAGGACGACATTGGCACCTGTCTTTTCATCACCTTCCAGGTTGGCCGCCACCTTGGCAACCTCCTTCGCGGCATGGATATAGGCAGAACCGCCGCCGGCAATGATTCCTTCTTCTACGGCAGCCCTGGTAGCAGCCAAAGCGTCTTCCAGACGAAGCTTTGCTTCCTTCATCTCGGTCTCGGTAGCAGCGCCTACGCGGATGACGGCAACACCGCCTGCCAGCTTAGCCAGTCTCTCCTGCAGCTTTTCTTTATCGAATTCAGACTTTGTCTCTTCGATCTGGCTGCGGATCTGAGCAATACGATCCTCGATCTCTTTCTTATTGCCAAGTCCGTCTACAATGACGGTGTTCTCCTTGGCAACCTTAACAGATTTCGCACGGCCAAGCTGCTGCATCGTTGTTTCCTTCAGCTCCAGACCCAATTCATCAGAAATCACCTGGCCACCCGTCAGGATAGCGATATCACGCAGCATTTCCTTTCTTCTGTCGCCATAGCCCGGAGCCTTGACAGCGACTACCTGGAATGTACCGCGCAGCTTGTTGACGATAAGAGTGGTAAGAGCCTCGCCCTCAACGTCCTCTGCGATGATCAGAAGCCTTGCGCTGGCCTGGACAACCTGCTCCAGCAGAGGAAGGATTTCCTGGATATTGCTGATCTTCTTGTCTGTGATCAGAATGTAGGGATCTTCCAAAACGGCTTCCATCTTTTCCATATCAGTGCTCATGTAGGCAGAAATATAGCCGCGGTCAAACTGCATGCCTTCCACCAGATCAAGCTCTGTCAACATGGTCTTGGATTCTTCAACAGTGATAACGCCATCGTTGGAAACCTTTTCCATGGCGTCAGCAACCAGCTTGCCAACCTCTTCATCGCTGGCGGAAATTGCTGCCACATTCGCGATCTGGGACTTTCCGCTGACCTTCTGGCTCATGTTTGCGATAGCCTCAACCGCAACCTCAGTAGCCTTCTTCATACCCTTTCTCAGGATGATAGGATTGGCGCCGGCCGCGATATTCTTCAGACCCTCATGTACCATTTCCTGTGCCAGGACAGTAGCGGTCGTGGTGCCGTCACCGGCAACATCGTTTGTCTTGGACGCCACTTCACGGATAAGCTGGGCTCCCATGTTCTCAAAAGCGTCCGGCAGATCAATTTCCTTCGCGATGGTAACGCCATCGTTGGTAATCATCGGTGCACCGTAGGATTTGTCCAGAACAACATTGCGGCCTTTCGGTCCTAAGGTTACACGAACGGTATCAGCCAGCTTATCCACACCTGCCTGAAGTGCTGCTCTGGCTTCTGCTCCATATTTGATCTCTTTTGCCATGATAATATCCTCCTCGATCTCTTATTTAACAATTGCAAGGATATCTTCCTGCTTGATCACGATGAGCTCTTCCTCATCAATCTTAACTTCTGTCCCTGCATATTTGGAATAGATGACTTTGTCGCCTACGCTGACCTGGATCTTGACATCCTCTGTCCCGGGACCTACCGCAACAACCTCAGCCTGCTGAGGTTTCTCCTTGGCCTGAGGGGCAAGAATGATTCCGGACTTCGTAGTTTCTTCTGCTTCAAGCTGTTTAAGAACGACTCTGTCGCCTAAAGGTACTAACGTCATGATTATTTCCTCCTTAATGTCTCAAAGGTTGTTAGCACTCATTTCATTTGAGTGCCAATCACTGAAGCATATATTATTCATTTCCTTCCTTTTAAGCAAGCTCACAGAATCACAGTAGATAAAGTATTTCCTCGTCTATCTTATGTATATCTCTTTTTTTCTCTCTTTTTCTCCTTTTTTTATCTCAAAATGATTCAAAGCCTGTCTTTCGCATCCGGAGCCGGTCACCGCACAGGACAAAAAAAGCCGTTTCCTTAACCGCCAAGGAAACGGCTTTTGACCAACAGAACAGGTGAGGCTCCTATCGTCGCCTGCAAAGCCAGCCTGTCACTGACTATTCGGCTTGAGCAATAATCAGCCTGGTGCAGGCTGCCGACAAAACATATACCATGTTTTTTACTTCTTGCTGCCCTTCTGCGCTTTGATCTCATCCAGCTCATCGAAAATCACTTCATTGAGAACCTTAATATATGTCCCCTTCATACCGGAGGAGCGGGATTCGATCACTCCGGCACTCTCAAATTTTCGAAGAGCATTGACAATAACAGAACGGGTTATCCCGACTCTGTCCGCGATTTTGCTTGCGACCAGTATGCCCTCATCCCCATCCAGCTCATCGAAGATATGAATAATGGCTTCCAGCTCAGAGAAAGACAAGGTATTGAAGGCAGATTTGACCACCTGCTTTTTTCGGTCCTCTTCTGCATTTTCCTCGTGTACGGCCCGCATCATCTCGAGGCCGACAACGGTAGTCCCATACTCACTGACAATGATATCCTCAATATCATACGGTATCCCCTTCCGATACATAAAGACGGTGCCAAGGCGCTCACCGGCGATATCGATGGGATTGATGATGCCCTGATAATCGCTTTCCACCTGTTCAAAGCCCAGAGTCTGCAAATTGACATTCTCCTTCGTGGAGAGGACTCCCAGAAAGCGCTCATTCAGCAAGGGATCAATATGGCTGCCGATCTCGTTTTCGATCAGCTCCGTGATGGCCTCCACGCCCGGGCAAAGGCTGATTCCAAGGATTTTTCCCTTTTTGCTCAATACAAGGATGTTCGACCCCAGTGTCTCCATGAGCACCTGGCAGATATCGCTGAAAACCACCTTGCTCGAGTCACTATTGTGTAATAATTTATTGATCTTCCTGGTCTTGTCCAGAAGCTGTACACTCATAACTGCCTCCTTTCCGAAGCATCTGCTTCGAACCTGTATCCTGCCATAAAGCCCTTTTATCCCGGGTCTTCTTCTGGTTTTAAGCGGCAACGCCGACGTCATTCCGAAAAAGGGACAGGCGGTAAGCAGGAAAGCTTCTGATCTTCAGGGCAGAGTGAGGATATGCCGACTCTCTGCCCCCTCCCCAAGCCGCACATCGCCAGCGGCGATTCATTTCCCTGTGCGTCACACCTGTATACGATGAAGGACTGGGGAAAAGTGTATTCTTAGTGAATATATCTTACACTTTTCCAAGACAATATACAAGCGATTTTTGGAATTTTTTACACTATTGTAGTTATTTTTTAAATACACAGAAGGAAGACAGGTTATTCAGGAAAAACCATATGAACATCAGAAAAATATGTAAATTTATCAAGAATTATATATGTCCAAACTATGAACTCATCATATCCGTGTTATCCTCATATCCTCGTTAGCGGAAATGATTTCCGTTAACGAGGATAATGTATGCCTGAAGGGCTGCTCCCGCCTTCTTCCAAAGAAGCTTAATCCTCCTCGTTCTTTTCCGTATAACCACAGGATGTCTCACTGCAGGCAAGTTTATTTCCTTTGACCACCATATATCTTCCACAGACCGGACATTTTTTATCCACAGGACGCGCCCAGGACATAAAGTCACAATCCGGCATATGCTCACAGCCATAGAAGCGCCTACCTTTCTTGGTCTGGCGCAAAACCACCTCGCCACCGCATTTGGGACATTTTACACCGATCTTCTCATAATAAGGCTTCGTGTTGTGACACTCCGGAAATCCGGGACAGGCCAGGAATCTGCCGTGAGGCCCATATTTGATCACCATATGCCGGCCGCAGTTTTCACAGACAACATCGGTCTCCTCATCATGAATATCAACCTTTTCCAGCTCTTCCTGTGCAGCGTCTACCGCTTCCTTCAGATCCGGGTAGAAATTTCGGACCACTGTTTTCCAGGCGACGCTTCCATCCTCCACCCGGTCCAATAGCCCTTCCATATTAGCGGTGAAATTGACATCTACGATGCTGGGAAAGGCTTCCTTCATGATCCGGTTCACCACTTCTCCCAGTTCTGTCACATACAGATTCTTCTGCTCCTTGGAAACATAACGGCGGTTAATGATGGTACTGATGGTAGGAGCATAGGTGCTTGGCCGCCCGATCCCCAGTTCCTCCATGGTCTTCACCAGGGAGGCTTCCGTATAATGTGGCGGCGGTTGGGTAAAATGCTGTTCGGGTCTCAGTTCCTTTTTGGATAATTTCATTCCCTTCTCAAGGCTCTGACTCAGCACATTACTTTTTTTGTTTTCCTCATCCTCAACGTATACAGACATAAAGCCTTCAAAAAGCACCCGGGAAGCGGAAACGGTGAAGACATAGTCCCCGCCCTGTATATGCACCTGGGTTGTCTCATACCTCGCCTGAGCCATCTGGCTGGCAAGAAAACGCCTCCAGATCAGCTGATAGAGCCGGAACTGGTCTCTGGAAAGAGATTCCTTTACATGGGTGGGCGTCAGCGCAATGTCCGTAGGGCGAATGGCTTCATGGGCATCCTGAATTTTCTGGTTGTTTTTTGTCTTCGATTTACTGTCTGATAAATAGGTCTGGCCAAAACTGTCCAGAATATATTGCTGGGCAGCGGACTGAGCCTCCTGGGAAACCCGAACGGAATCTGTACGCAGATAAGTGATAATTCCGATGGTCCCGCTGCCCTGGATATCCACGCCTTCATAGAGCTGCTGGGCAAGCCGCATGGTTTTTGAAGTAGAAAAATTCAGTGTCTTTGCGGCTTCCTGCTGCAGCGTACTGGTAGTAAACGGTGCAGGGACGCTTCTGATTCTTTCCCCTTTTTTTACCTCCGTGATCTCATATTCCACTCCCTCCAGGCCACTCAGAATCTCATCCATCTGATCCTGGTTTTGGATCTGCATTTTCTTGTCCGTCCCATAGAACTTTGCCGTCAGGGGCTTCTTTTCTCCTTCGATCAGGAAATCCCCTTCCAGCGTCCAATATTCCTGGGGAATAAAAGCCGCTATTTCATCCTCTCTGTCACAGATAATACGCAGGGCAACCGACTGGACTCTGCCTGCACTCAGGCCTCGTTTCACCTTTGTCCATAAAAGGGGGCTGATAGAATAGCCAACCATCCGG
Organism: Blautia sp.; assembly: GCA_017515325.1. GTDB lineage: Bacteria > Bacillota > Clostridia > Lachnospirales > Lachnospiraceae > Blautia_A. The sequence continues at coordinate 140,939 of JAFWGA010000013.1, read as the reverse complement.
TCCAACATTCTCCTGGCCTGCTGGGCATCCACCAGGCTCATATCCAATTGACGGGGATGCTTTAATGAATCCTTTACCGCTGTCTTGGTTATCTCGTTGAAGGTAATCCGCTGCAGCTTTTCCGATCCTTCCTTCAGGGCCTGCTGCAGGTGCCAGGAGATGGCTTCTCCTTCACGGTCAGGGTCTGTGGCCAGATAGATGCGGTCTGCTTTTTTGGCTTCCTTTCGCAGCTTTGCCAAAAGCTCGCCTTTTCCCCTGATTGTGATGTATTTCGGCTCATAATCATTTTCCACATCTATTCCAAACTGGCTCTTGGGAAAGTCCCTGACATGTCCCTGGGACGCTTCCACTGTATAATTTGAACCAAGGAATTTCCTGATAGTCTTTACCTTGGCAGGTGACTCGACTATCACCAGATACTTTGGCATGGTTACTTCTCCTCTTAGAATTCAGCTCAACTTTAAAGGCAGGTTTTCAGCCTGCACTCACCAAGGCAATACGCAAAATACAGTTGCTCAGCAGCCGTTTAAACCGAAGTACGATTTTGCGAATGCCGTTGGGATCGGTCACTTTAGTGACCGCACAGGTCGAACTTGTTGCAAAATTGCGCAGAAACTTTCAGAAGCATACAACATATTGATCCATCTTGCAAGTAAAAAACAAGAGAGAGGAAAATAAAAAGCCCCATGCAGCGGACGAAGATCTGATCCGCAGTCATGGGGCTATGTCACTATATACAGTACGCTGGATTTGCCGATACCTGTTCCGTCATTGTTTTCCTGTTATCCTTGGCTGAAATAGGCTATCGCTTCGTTCAGCCAGCTGACATAAATCATCTGCATCCCATCCGGCTTTTTGACTGACCTTTTACACACGGCCGGCAGCACCACAGTGGTAAAACCCAGTTTTTTTGCCTCCTGGACACGCTGGGCGGCCATGCTCACAGACCTGACCTCCCCGCTTAAGCCGACCTCCCCGAAGGCGACAACAGAATCAGGGATAACTCTGTCACGGTAGCTGGAAAAAACCGCCAGAATGATCCCCAGGTCAATGGCAGGTTCATTCATGCGAATGCCGCCCGTCACATTGACATAGGCATCGTAGTCTGAAAGAGAAAGCCTGGCCTTTTTCTCCAGAACGGCCAAGAGCATGTTTACTCGGCCATAATCTGCGCCTACGGCCGTCCTGCGGGGAAGACCGAAGCTGCTGCGACAGACCAGAGCCTGAACCTCTACCAGGAGGGGACGTGTTCCTTCCATGGCACAGGTGACAACGGAGCCGGAGCTTCCTGTAGGCTTTCCCTCCAGCATATACTCTGAAGGATTTCTCACTTCATCCAGGCCGGTATCCTTCATTTCAAAAACACCGATCTCATTGGTAGAACCGAACCGATTTTTTACCGCCCGCAAAATCCGGTAGGAGGCAAACCTGTCACCCTCAAAATACAGGACGGTATCCACCATGTGCTCCAGGACACGCGGGCCAGCCACGTTACCCTCCTTGGTCACATGGCCTACCAGAAATACGGTAATGCCCAAACCCTTCGCCAGCTGCAAAAAAACATTGGTAGCCTCCCGCACCTGAGATACACTCCCCGGCGCCGCTCCCACTTCCTGGTCATACATGGTCTGGATCGAATCGATAACGGCAATCTGGGGCTTTATCGTTTCCAGCACCTGACGCACTTCCCCCAGATCCGTCTCGCACAAAAACCTGAGTGAATCCCTGAATTCGCCGAGCCTGTCAGCCCTCAGCCGGATCTGCCTGAGGGACTCCTCCCCGGAAATGTATAAGACCTGACGTCCGTCCAGAGCCAGGTTCCGGCAGACCTGAAGAAGCAAGGTAGACTTGCCGATCCCCGGATCTCCTCCTACCAGGATCAGGGAACCACCGACTATGCCTCCGCCCAGAACACGGTCCAGCTCGACGATACCGGTCGAGACCCTCTCTTCGGCAGCAGCCGGAATTTCCCTCAGCGTTTTTGGTACAGCGCGTTCCGCCGAACGGCTTCCTCCCACAGCAGGCTGCTTTACCGGGACAGGCTCTTCGGCAAAGGTATTCCATTGCCTGCAGCCGGGACACTGTCCCATCCATTTTGAGGACTCAAATCCGCATTCCGTACAATAATAAACTAGTTTTTTTGCTTTGGGCATTTTCCTGTTCTTCCTATGCCTTCCTGATCCGGACTTCCACCATCTCAGAAGCGTTTTCCAGCTCTATCCCAAAGGAAAGCTTGCCTCCCAGGTTCGTTTTCATGGAGCCGGTACTGCTGCCGTTAATCAGAACGATATATTCCGTCTCCGGTTCAAGCCCTACCGTGATCTGGGCATCCTTTGCCCCCTCCACTCTGAAGAAAAGGCCGTCATCCTCCTGCCTATAATCACTCACCGCCGTTCCCGGCACAGATTCATAGGCAAAGAGCTCATTCTTTTCCAGACGGGTGATCTCAAAATATGTTTTTATCTTGTAGACATCCTCGTGAAACACAAAATCTGACCGCTTCGCCTTTTCTGCCAGCTTGTAATTTCCAAAGCTCAAGGTCCCATCACTCTGAGACCGGATCAATTCCTCTACTACTGCCATGGCTACCTTTCTTCCTTTCCAAGATCATTTGCCAAAACGGGCTGCAGCACGACCTTGCCATCCTCCCAAATCGCCTTTACGTGGTCTGTCCGATGTATGCTCCCTTCGAGCATGGCAGAGGCCAGCTGGTCCTCCAGCCAGGTCTGAATCAGCCTTCTGATGGGCCTTGCCCCGTACTTCGGGTCAAATCCTGCCTTGGCCGTTTCATTCCGAACCTCCTCCGAGATCTCAAGGGTAATATCCAAAGCATCAGCACAGCGGCTTTGAAGCTCTGTCAGGAGAAGGTCTACAATCTCCCTTACCTCCTGATGATTCAGCATATGGAAAACCATAATTTCATCAATACGATTCAGGAATTCCGGTCTGAATATTCTCCTGACCTCCTCCATTACCCCGTCGGACATTCTCTTGTAGTCCTGGGCGCTGTCGTTCCGGGCCACAAATCCCAGCTTTTTGGGTTCTACAATGGCCTGAGCCCCGGCATTGGAGGTCATAATAATGATTGTCTGCCTGAAATCCACTTTCCTTCCATGGGTATCTGTTATGTGTCCATCGTCAAGAACCTGCAGAAGAATATTGAAAACATCCGGGTGCGCTTTCTCGATCTCGTCAAAAAGGACGACACTGTAGGGATGTCTTCTCACCTTCTCGGAGAGCTGGCCACCGTCCTCAAAACCGACATAGCCGGGCGGGGAGCCGATCAGTCTGGAAACACTGTGCTTTTCCATATATTCTGACATGTCGACCCGGATCATATTCTGTTCATCGCCAAAGACACTCTCAGCCAATGCCTTAGACAATTCTGTTTTTCCCACACCTGTAGGTCCCAGGAAAAGAAACGAACCGATCGGCCGATTGGGGTTTTTCAGCCCTGTCCTTCCTCTCTTGACAGCCTGGGCAACCGCACGGACAGCTTCATCCTGTCCGATTACTCTCTTATGCAGCTCCTGTTCCAGTCCGGCCAGCCGTTCCGTTTCCGACTGTGTCAACTGGTGAACCGGGATTTTCGTCCATTCGCCAACCACGGCTGCAATATCCCCGGCTCCCACCGTCTGAGCTGTCAGGGGCTCTTCCTCTGCCTTGCCCTCAAGGTCATCCAGATATGCCTTTACCTGTTCCAGTTCCTGGTTGACAGAAAAAGCCTTCTCAAGATCTCCCTGACGAACGGCCAGCTCCAGTTCAGCATGAAGCCTCTCCCTCTCGCTTTCCCATTTCATGGTATCGGCTTGGGCTACTTGTTCTTTCAGCTTTGCCCTTGCGGCTGCTTCATCCATGACGTCAATGGCCTTATCCGGCTGAAAGCGGTCACTGATATAGCGGGACGACAGTTCCACGGCTGCCGCCAAGGCTTCATCCTCGATCCGGACTTTATGGTAATCCTCATAGAGAGGACGTAGTCCCGAAAGAATGTCCATGGTCTCCTCCCTGGTTGGTTCTTCCACGACTACGGGAGCAAATCTTCTCTCCAGTGCTGCATCTTTCTCGATATATTTGCGATATTCTTCCTGAGTCGTAGCGCCAATGACCTGCAATTCCCCTCGGGACAAAGCCGGCTTAAGGATATTGGCAGCATCAAGGGAACCCTCTGCTCCCCCGGCTCCGATTATCGTGTGCAATTCATCGATGAAGAGCAGTACATGGGAATGTCCCCTGACTTCCTCCAGCAGCTTACGGATCCTGTCCTCGAATTCTCCCCTGTACTTTGTCCCGGCAACCATGCCGGCCATATCCAGCGCCACCAGTCTTTTGTCCTTCATCGGCTCGGGAACCCGGCCCTGTGCAATCCTCTGTGCCAAGGCCTCCACAATTGCCGTCTTTCCGACGCCTGGTTCTCCTGTCAGGCAGGGATTATTCTTTGTCCGGCGGCAAAGGATCTGGATCAGACGGAGCATCTGAGGCTCTCTGCCCACCACAGGATCCAGCTTTCCCTCTGCCGCCAGGGCGGTCAGGTCACGGGAAAACCGGTCAAGAGTAGGAGTAAGGGAATTTCCGTCCCCTCCCTGTGCCGTACCCAGCTCCGTGTAGGCAGCACCAGGATCCCAGCCCATTGCCCCAAGGACTGCCGCATAGAGCTTCTGGACATTTATCCCCATTGTATAAAGAAGACGGGTTCCCAGGCATTCGGTATCCCGAAGCATGGCCAGCAATAGATGTGCCGTACCCGGCAATGCCTCATTTCTCTCCCGGGCATCCTCCATCGCTTCCTCAAGGACATATTCCAACCGAGGGGTGTAGGACAAGGACCTGTCTTCCCTCCTCTGCTCCGGTATTTTAGTCTCCCGGAGGAGCTCCTCCCAGTCTTTCTTTTCCTCCTGCAAAGGAGGAGGAGCCTGTCCGGAGACGTCTTCCCCTCCCTGTGAGGCCTCCTCACTCTTTTCGTCAGTCCTGCCGGAAACTGCCTTAATCCTGGGTTTCAGTTCCTTTAGGAGATTTCCCATGAAGCTTTTGAAATCCTGGGGCATAGAATCTCCCTCGGCTGTTTCGGCTTCGGTGTCTGTTTCCTTTTCCCCTGGTTCCTGATCCCTTTGTGTTGGATCAGCCTCATCTGCCTTGATCTGTATCTCATCTACTGCCCCGGTGCTGTCCTTATTCACAAGGGTGATTTCTGCGTCCTTCATGGATTCCAGAAGGTGGAACAGGACGTCTTCCATCTGGTCTTGAGAAGACTCCTCTGGATCGGATTTGGCTTCCTCTTCCTGAGCAGATTCCAAAGTATCCTGTGATAAATTCTCCTTCTGGTTTTCCTGCTCTTCCTCTTCGGTTTCATAGGGCGCAACCAGATTCTGGATCAGCTTCAGCAGCTCCTTCGGCTCTACCTTAAACTCCTCCAGAGTTCTGCCTATAATCGTATCTCTCTGCGACAGCAGCCCGGCAAGCAGATGTTCTGTCCCAATATAATTGTGACGCAAGCCCTGGGCTGTCTGTTCTGCAGCCTTCAGGGCCTGCCATGCCTGGGCCGTCCATCGGTTTTGCATCAATTACTTCCTCCCTTCCGCCCCTATTATAGCAAACGACAAAGTAAACTTTACTTTGTCGTTTGCTACCATCAGGTTAATTCTGCTGTGCAATCCGTTTGAGCTGATCGCGGTTCAGAATGAGATTGAAGCCCTTGGGATTGATCACCATTCCCTTGGCCTGCTCCAGGAGCAATCCCGGCAGCTTGGCAAAGTCCACTTTGGCAGCCCTAAGCTTCTTTCCCTGGGCAAAGCGTTGAAACTCCAGACTGTCTGAAAAAATCGGCTGCAGGATATCCCCTTCCTTATTCTTCAGATAAGGAACACTGATTCTCTTTTCTTCCTCTCCCGTAACCTCCATAGGCACCAGAAACTGGGATCTTTTCAAAATAGCAATCAGTTCCTCCTCCTGAGCCTTCAGATTCTTTCTCTCCTGCGGCGGCACCGGCCGTCTCAGCTCCTGCATAAAATACAGGCCGCAAAGCTGCAGCTGGGGATTCAGAAAGGGTCTTTTTTCCTTCGGCACATTTTCGGGATCTGCTCTGTGGACAAAGGACGAAAGAGGCAGCTCTGCCGTCCCCTCTTCATTGACAAACATCACACTGTTGACATCAATACACAGCAGGGTGGAGAACAGGTGCCGATAATCCTTCTGATCGTACCTCATTCCCATCAGAATGTTCTTTTCCTCCATCTGTTTTTTCGCAAATTCCTTCAGCAGATCCTGGGAAGAAAAAAGCCAGATCTGATCGTTAAAGCTGACCGGATCACAGGTTACAAAGGGCATTTTTGTTGCCTGAGAGTAGGCGGCAAATATGCTTTTTGCCTGAAGAAGCTCCCGGACAATCTGTTCTGTTGTCTTAGCCATTCTCTTCATTCCTTTATTCCGTCAAAAAAGCGACAATTGCATCCAGTGAGCTAAGCTGATCCTCTTTCAGTGAGGATTTCACTGTCAGTGTCTGATCAAAGACCTGCACCTCTTTCATGGCTTCCAGTTTAGCGCGAATCAGCTTGCCGGAAGAAATAGCCCAGGTCCCGTTCTCGATCACTGCCGCCTTGCGTCTCTGAAAGTTATGAGCGCCGAGCTCACACAAGAGGGTTTCCATTTTGGGGAAAATGCCGGCATTATAGGTAGGGCAGGCAAAGACGATCCTGTCACAGCGGAAGGCTTCCGCCAGGAGATAGGAGGGATCCGTTACGGACACATCGTACATGGCGATGTTCCTCTCCCCTGCCTCTGCCAGCTTGCCGGCCAGGGCGTTTACAGCGCTTTGCGTATCCCCATAGATCGTAGCATAGAGGATCAGAACACGATGCTCTTCCGGCGTATAGCTGGCCCAGGTCTGATATTTGTCGATAAACCAGCCCAGATTATCCCTCCAGATCGGGCCGTGAAGGGGACAGATCACAGCGATGTCCAAGGTTGCAGCCTTCTTAAGGGCCGTCAGAATCTGTGTCCCGTATTTCCCTACGATATTCACCAGATATCTGCGGGCGTCATCCAGCCAGTCTCTCTCAAAATCCACCTCGTCCGCGAAGATATTGCCGCTCAAGGCGCCAAAGGTACCAAAGGCATCCGCACTGAAAAGTACCTTGTCACAGGCATCATAGGTCACCATGCACTCTGGCCAGTGAACCATGGGGATCATAACAAAGGAAAGGGTGTGTTTTCCGACACATAAAGTATCCCCCTCCTTGACCGTCACGGCATGGGCATCCACATCGAAGGTAAAAAACTGCTTCATCATCGTAAAGGTCTTGGCATTCCCCACCAGCTTTATCTCAGGATAGCGCAAAAGTACCTCTTCAATGGTAGCGCAGTGGTCCGGCTCCATATGGTTTACCACCAGATAATCCAGCGGCCTTCCGTCCAGGGCATAGGCCAGGTTCTCCAGGAACTGAGCGCTCACCGAACGATCCACGGTATCTAACAGAACCGTCTTCTCATCCAGGATGAGATAGGAGTTATAGGATACTCCCCTGGGGATGGGATAAATATTCTCAAACAGAGCCAGCCTTCGGTCGCTTGCCCCTACCCAGTACATGTCCTGCGTCACTTTTCTTACACTGTACATGATTGTCTCCTCTTAATGTGCTGAACGGATTATTGTTCATCAATCGCTTTTCCGATATCCGTCCTCATATATTTATTTGAAAAGGTGATCCATTCTGTCGCCTCATAGGCACGCCTTCTGGCTTCCTTAAGGTCACTGCCCGTAGCTGTTATCCCCAGCACCCTTCCCCCGTTGGTTACGATATGTCCGTCTGTGTATTTTGTCCCTGCGTGGAAGCAATAACAGCCTTCCCTGCCCCGGAAATTTCCGAAGCCATGGATGGGGATCCCTTTTTCATAGCTTACCGGATATCCCTGACTGGCCAAGACGACACAGACGGCGGCATTATCTTCGAATTCCAGTTCGATTTCATCCAGTCTCCTGTCCAGACATGCCAGCATCACCTCCACCAGGTCGTTCTTCATGCGGGGCAGGACAACCTGGGCCTCCGGATCTCCGAAACGGGCATTATACTCCAGCACCCTTGGGCCGTCCCCGGTCAACATCAGGCCAAAGAAGATAATGCCGGTAAAGGGACGCCCTTCAGCAGCCATGGCGTCCACAGTGGGCTGAAAAATATGCTCCTGGCACCATTTGTCAATCTCTTCCGTATAAAAGGGGCTAGGGGAAAAGGTTCCCATCCCTCCCGTATTTGGTCCGCGGTCGCCATCCTGGGCTCTCTTATGGTCCTGGGCGGAAGTCATGGGCCGGATCGTCTTACCGTCAACAAAGGCCAGAACGGACACCTCCCGACCGGTCAGGAACTCCTCCACCACCATGGTCCGGCCGGCATCACCAAATTTCCTGTCCTGCATAATCTGGCGGACTCCTTCTTTTGCCTCTTCCCAATCCTGACAGATCAGAACTCCCTTTCCCAGGGCAAGGCCATCAGCCTTCAGGACAATGGGAAAGCTCGCCTTTTCCCTCAGATATGCAAGAGCTTTCAATGGATCGGAAAAATTCTCGTAGGCTGCCGTCGGTATCCCGTATTTTTTCATCAGGTCCTTAGAGAAAGCCTTCGAGCCCTCCAGGATCGCAGCATTTTTACGCGGGCCGAAAATTCGGAGCCCCCTTTCCTCAAAGACATCCACGATCCCCCCGACCAAAGGGTCATCCATCCCGACTATGGTAAGATCGATTCCTTCCGTTCCGGCAAAATCAGCCAGCTTTTCAAATTCCATTGCGCCTATCGCCACACACTGAGCAAACTCTGAAATCCCTGCGTTTCCTGGCGCACAGTATATTTTATCCACCAGCGGACTTTTATGAACACTCCAAGCGATGGCGTGCTCTCTTCCGCCGCTGCCTATGATCAAAACCTTCATCTTCTGCTCCTTTATCCTCGATCATCGATGCAGACACGGCCATCCTCCACCCTCACCCTATTGTTGGCGATCAGATGGATTGCCCGGGGAAGGATGATCCACTCTGCCTGCTCCATCACACGCTGCTGGAGAAGCTTAGGTGTATCTGTCTCCAGCACCTCTACCGCCTTTTGCAGAATAATCGGTCCGGTATCTGTCCCGGTATCCACAAAGTGAACGGTAGCCCCGCTGACGCGCACACCGCGCTCAATCGCTGCCTCATGTACCCGCAGTCCGTAAAATCCTTTTCCACAGAAGGAAGGGATCAGGGAAGGATGAATATTGATGATGCGGTTGGCAAAGTGCTCCACGATCATGGGAGGAATCCCAACCAGAAAGCCTGCCAGCACTACCAGCTCTGCCCCGCAGTCGGTCAGCTCCTTTAAAAGCGCCTGATGAAATTCATCCCGTGAAGCATATTGCCTGGGAGAAATACAGATACCTCTGATCCCGTGCTTTTTCGCACGCTCCAGAGCATAAGCACCTGCGTTATTGCTGATCACAAGGCAGACTTCGGCATTGGTCACTGTTTTTTTCTCTATGGCCTGCAAAATGGCTTCCAGGTTTGTTCCCCCCCCGGAAACCAGAACCGCCAGCCTTAGCATAAGGTCACTCCCTTCTGTCCTGAACAAATCCGGCCTACCTGCCAGGCTTCTTCCCCTGCCTGGTTCAGGACCTCCAGGGCGAAAGAGGCTGACTCGGCATCTACGGCAAGAACCATGCCCAGTCCCATGTTGAAGGTATTGTACATTACCCTGGTCTCGATCCCGCCTTCTTTGGCCAGGAGACTGAAAACAGGCGGTACCGGATAGCTGTCTGTCCGGATCATGGCATGTGTGCCTTCCCGGAGCATACGGGGTACATTCTCATAGAAGCCTCCCCCGGTGATATGGCTGCAGGCATGAATCCCGACCCCGGCTTCCCTCAAGGCCTTCAAAGCCTTCACATAGATCCTGGTGGGTGCCAGAAGCACATCCCCCAAAGAAGCCCCCAGCTCAGGCCGGGGAAGTGTAAGAAACGGAAGCTCCATGGGAAATACTTTTCTCACCAGGGAGAAACCATTGCTGTGAACTCCCGAGGAGGCAATACCGATCAGGACATCGCCTTCCTTTAACCGGGCCGGATCCACCATTTTCTCCCGATCCACGACACCCACCGCAAAACCTGCCAGATCGTACTCATCCTCGGGATAAAAGCCCGGCATCTCTGCCGTCTCTCCACCGATCAGGGCTGCCCCGGCCATCTCACAGCCGGCAGCGACCCCCTTCACAATATCCGCTATTTTTTCCGGATAATTCTTGCCGCAGGCGATATAATCCAGGAAAAACAACGGCTCGGCACCCGCGCATGCGATATCGTTCACGCACATGGCGACGCAGTCGATCCCCACCGTATCATGACGATCCATGATAAAGGCCAGCTTCAGCTTTGTCCCGACTCCGTCTGTCCCGGAGACAAGCACAGGATCGGCCATCTGCTGAAATGCCTTCGCCGAAAATGCTCCTGAAAAGCCGCCGATCCCGCCAAGGACCTCCGGACGCATTGTTCTGGCAATATGCTGCTTCATCAGTTCCACACTGCGATAGCCGGCTTCGATATCCACACCAGCATTTTTATAATCCATAGTCAGTCTCCTTATTCGTAATCCCGGTACCCTACCTGTGCGAGCCTGTCATCCTTTTCCTTCACCTGGGCTTCAAGCTTACTGCTGTATTCCTTCAGCCTTTCGCGCAGGGCGGCATCTGAGATAGCCAGCATCCTTGCCGCCAAAAGAGCCGCATTTGTGCCTCCGTTGATCGCCACTGTGGCGACCGGAATGCCGGAGGGCATCTGCACGATAGAATACAGGGAATCCCGTCCACCTAACGATGTCGTATGCATCGGGATCCCTATAACCGGAAGGGGAAAAAGTGCCGCGCACATGCCGGGCAGATGGGCTGCCATTCCGGCCCCTGCAATCAGAATCTTGATTCCCCGCTCCTCTGCCTTCCTGGCATAGGAAAAAAACAGTTCCGGTTCCCTGTGGGCGGATATGATCCTCATCTCAAAGTCGATCCCCAGGCTTTCCAATGTTTCGGCTGCCTTTTTCATCACAGGCATATCCGAATCACTTCCCATTACAATTCCAACTGTTGGCATTATCTATCCTTTCCTAGATGCTTCATCACGGTTGTGTCACGTGCTTCTTCCCCGTTACAGCTATTCATCAAAGGGGCGGTTCAGCTCCTGGGTTCCTGGCAGGACAAAGCGGCCGTTTTCCAGGAGCGGAGTTTCCTCCCCCTCATCGTCTATGGTGCAGATCAGACCCAGCTCATCGTAGGGCAGGGTGATGTCTGTGTGGCATCCGAAATAGGCCAGGGCGGGATCTTCTTTTCGCATTTCCGAAATCTCATTGTCCCTGGCTATGACCTCCTTGCCATCGGGATTGTATACCGGATGATCCTCCTCCCAGCTGTAACAGGTATCCCCCACCGCAAAATGGGGTCCCATCTTTTCTGCGATAAGAATCGGCATCCTGTCCTGAAGCTGATATTTCTCCGCCACCACATAAGCTGTGGTATTGGTGCCGATGGCGAACTCTCCCAGCGCAATCCGGGGATGATGAAAGAGGATATTATCCTCAATATACCGCCTGTTCTCTTCCTCACTGTCAAAGTTGGCGCAGGAATAATCGATCACCTGCCCACAGTCAAAGACCAGCTTCAGATCCTTAAACAAAAGACCGTTCAGATATACCCTGCCAACGTGGAGAATCCCACCGGTTCCCGCCAAAACAGGGGATGTAAAAACCTCTCCCAGGGGGATATTGACGTCAGCCAGACAGTTTTCAAAATTTGTCTGTCGGGAAGGATCCGCAAGCGGATGCAGATGGATGATCATATCGGTCTCGTTTTTCCCCCGCCCCTTGATCTGTACCCATTCGCAGGTGTCGAGCTGATCGATCAGAAGCTGCTGCATCCTGCGGTAAGCTTCATAGTCAAGAGTATTCACCCGATAGATCTCGCGGAAAACCTCAGGGTATTTTTCCCCTGTCTCCGGAGTGGGAAAGGCAATAATGGTATAGCTTCTTTCCTCCCGGGGGATATACCGGTTGGAAATCTGCCCTGTTTCACTGATCAGGCGCTGGTGGAGCTGCTTTTGTGCCTCGTCCCAGACAAGCGCCTCAGGGGTAGAGGAAGGATAAAAGGGCTGTTCCCCAAAGGTCTCCATCACGGCCGGGCCTGCATGGACAGCGGCAAGCTCCTGACAGTTCTCATAGGCGACCTGCAAAGCCCGCAGTTTTTTCCGGACATACTCCTGCGTCAGAAAAAGGGCGTCGTCCTGCCTATGGTCATAGGCAAACTGAAGGCCTGGCATGCCTCCCTCCAGTCCTCCCCTCATGTCCGAGGGCCGTACCTGTACGTGAAGGGCATGACGGTAGATGACAGGAGTCAGGCCAACCTCCTCAAACTGAAGGATGGCTGCCCTGACCACTCGTTCAAATCCAAGGTGATAGCGGATATTTACGGTCTTTTTCTTTTTCAGATCCTTCCGGCAGACCTCAAAGCCTTTGATAAAGCCCTGGGTAAAGACCCTGGCCAGGGCATTGATCTCCTGCTGACTCATGGTATTCAAAAAGGCCGCTGTCTCCAGCTCATTTTTCCCAATATACTCCCCAAACCGGTACAGATACCTGGTATCGGAAAGATCAGCCTCCCGTATGATCTTCACGGCAAAGTCACAGGCCGGATCCAGTGCCGCCCGGATATGTTCTGAGACAATATCCTGGCAGTAATCCTCGGCATAGGATTTCAGTATATCCCTGACCTGGTCAGGAGACGGCAGCTCCTCCATGGTAAAACAGGCATACACTTCCAGAAAAAGCTCCAACAGGATGGTGACGTCCCAGATTCTCCTCTCTGCCACAAAAGCAGGGAGCCCATAAAGCTCTGCATACAAAAAAGAAAATGCCTGCCCATACTCACCGAGTTGTCCGCAGGCATAGGAAGGATTTCCATAGCTGTTTTCATAATAGCCCGGGAAAACATCCCTGTAGAGTGTTTCGTTTCTAAGCTGCCATTGACTCAGGGTACGGGCTGCCTTCTCCTCTTCTGACAGTAAGATATCCTCCACTGCCAGAGTCACAAAGGCGGCTTCCTTCTGAAAGAAGCCGCGAAAAGGCTGAGCTGCCTTTTCTTCATGCACAAGCTCATATACACGCCCTCTTGCCAGATCAAAGCGTTCCTGTAGCCATTCTTCATTAAACTCTGTCATATATGATTACTCTATTCCTCCTCTTAGAATGCTAATCCCGTCTGAACCATTTTCTTGCACAGTTCAATCCTGTATTCCTTCAAAGCAGCAGGACAGGCGCGGGCTCCTTCCGTTGCATACGAAATGCGCCTGTCCTTGGCTATTCCCCGTTAGCAGCAGTCCCCTCGCAGGGAAGTGCGGACTACTGCCGGAATCATCACCCTGTCTTCTAAAGACCAGACAGATAAATAGCCAGCCAGATGACTGCCAGAATTCCGTTGGCGATGGAACCGATAATACTCGACAAATGGGTCCTGTCCTTTTCCGAAAAACCGGCAAGGCCCATCAAAAACCCATAGACAGAAAGCAGGGCTCCAAACAGGCCCATTCCTCCTGTAATCAAATGATATTCTTCCTTTCCCACGCAGGAAAAAATCACTCCGACGACAAAAAAAAGGAGGGATGAGACCAGAAGAAAAAGCGAAAATTTCCCTTTTTCCGCTTCCTTTTGTCTGGTAAACGCATAACGGTATCTTCTAGCCACCTCTTAATCCTCCTTTTTATGCTGCTCCCCGGCTGGCCTGAAGCTGGTTCTTCTCCCTGGACACATTCACCGATACCGGACTCTCCTTGCCTTTCTCTTTTTCCAAAAGATAGTCCTGTTCGTCCGGATATTCATCCTCTTCCCAGGAAAGGATCATAAACTCCTCCCGCCTGTGTCTGATCCGGTTAACAATACTGAATACCCACCATCCGCAGACAACCCCCAGGGTATTCAGGATCAGGTCATCCACGTCAAAGCTTCCCACTCTTGTCAGCAGCTGAATGGTTTCTATCGTAAGGCTGGAAAAAAAGCCGGACAAAGCCGCCAGAAGGGTTGACCTCATCCTGGGGCAAAGCACACTAAGAGCAAAGCCCAAGGGAACAAAGCAGGCAATATTGCCAAGGACATTCGTGATAAAAGCCCGGTAGCCCAGGTGGGCTCGATATCTCCAGAAACGGGATATTTCCGCAAAGGGAATCAGGTTATAGCGAAGCAACCTGTGAGGTTCTGCCACTCTGCCATATTCCTCAGCAAAAAACAGAAAGTATGTCAGGCATAGCAGATAGACAGTGAACAGAAAGAAAGTCCCGCCCCGGATCCTTTTTTTCCATTCAGAAAATGATTTCATTTTTTCCCCTCAGCAGCATAACTCCGTGGACAATCATCAGAATTCCCGTAACGATTCCTGTCACCAGCAAAATAATGCCCATAACCAGAGAAGCAATTCCCGACCGGGTCATTATCTTGTAAATCTTTTCATTCATCACTTGCCACCCCGTACTCTCTGTAATAAGCTTCAATGGCTTCCCGGCGCCGGTCGTCAAGCAGAACACTCCCGTTGATCCTTCTTCCGTACAGGAAATCCGTCACTTCCTTCATCGTAACAATCGAAGCCGTCTGCAGACCAAACTCCTCCTGAAGCTCCTTCAGGGCGCTTTTCGAACCGCTTCCCCTCTCCATACGATCAACACTGACAATCAGTCCCAGAGGCTTCACGTCGGCCTGAGCCCGAAGCAAGGGCATCGTCTCACGGATGGAGGTTCCCGCTGTTGTGACATCCTCAATGATCACAATCCTGTCCTGATCCTTTAACGGACTCCCCAGCAGCGATCCTTTATCCCCGTGATCCTTTGCCTCCTTGCGGTTGGAGCAGTAGGATACATCGATGCCATAACGGGCATTCAATGCCATAGCTGCCGCCACGCTTAAGGGAATGCCCTTATATGCCGGTCCGAAAAGAATGTCAAAATCCCCGCCAAAGTTGTCATATATGGCTCTTGCATAAAAGTCCCCCAGCCTGGCAAGCTGAGAACCGGTACGGTAGAAGCCGGTATTGATGAAAAAGGGTGTTTTCCTCCCGGACTTCGTCACAAAATCGCCAAAGCGCAGGACCTGGCATTCCAGCATGAATGTAATGAATTCTTCTTTATAGCTGTCCATCTTCAGTCACTCCTTATCTTATGTGCGCCAATCGTAACTGCCAGGCATATTGCGCTTCGCAGTTACCTCTCCCCATGATTCAGTTTCATAGCACCTTAATGATATCCTGGATCTGCTCCACCCCCTGGCTGTCAAGGAATTCCTCTATTCCATCAATGATCCTTTCCAGAGCGAGCGGATCCCGAAAAGAGGCTGTTCCCACAGCTACGGCCGAAGCTCCTGCCATCAGCATCTCTATGGCATCTTCTGCCACAGAGATCCCCCCCATGCCGATCACAGGAATATCCACCGAGTGCGCCGCCTCATATACCATGCGCACGGCCACCGGATGGATACAAGGTCCCGACAGGCCTCCCGTGCGGTTTGCCAGGACAAAACCGCGGCGGTAAATGTCAATTTTCATTCCTGTCAGGGTATTGATCAGTGAGATTGCATCTGCTCCCTCCGCCTCTGCCGCTTTTGCCTTTTCCTTAATGTCAGTGACATTAGGACTCAGCTTTATGATAATGGGCTGGCGGGCAACCCTCTTCACCTGCCTGACAATCCCTGCCAGAGCTTTCGGGTCCTGCCCGAAGGCAATTCCGCCTTCCTTCACATTCGGACAGGAAACATTGATCTCCAAAAGATCCACCGGTTCCATAGAAAGCCGCTCTGCGACCTCGCAGTATTCCACCATACTGTGGCCACAGACATTTACAATGATCCTGGTATCAAACTGCCGCAGGAAGGGGATATCCCTTTCGCAGAAAACATCAATGCCAGGGTTCTGCAAACCGATAGCATTGAGCATACCCGACGGTGTTTCCACGATACGGGGTGTCTGGTTCCCGCTCCAGGGAACAATTGACACTCCCTTCGTCACTACCGCCCCCAGGTGGGACAGGTTGACAAAGCGACTGTACTCCTGGCCGGAGCCAAAGGTTCCGGACGCGGTCATCACAGGATTCTTCAGCTCTATCCCCGCTAATTTTACCTGCATATGGCTCATTGTGTGTAACCATCAAATCCTTTCTGCGTGATCAAAATCTGTATGATAAACGAATCCAAGCCCGCATTCTGCTTGCAGCAAGCGCGCTCTGCAGACCTGACGGGCTACAGCTTTACCTCGGTACTGAGAAAGACAGGTCCCTCCAGACATACCCTTTTTTTACAGACGTTCAGATGCCTGTCCAAAGTATTGCTGTCGCAGACGCAGCCCAGACAGGCTCCGATCCCACACGCCATTCTTTCCTCCAGGGAGACAAAGCAAGGGATCCCTTCTTTGGCTGCCCAAGCCGAGACAGCACGGAGCATCGGTTTCGGCCCGCAGGCAAAAATGACGTCTGCCGTCAGTGAATTCTCCCGTATCGCATCGATTACGGTTCCTTTGCTTCCGCTGCTTCCGTCCTCCGTGGCGATAAAAACAGGGCAGGCCTGAGGAAATTCTTCCTGCAAAAAGGCTCTGCTGCGATAGCCTAATACAGCCATGGCATCCTCCTGCAATACCTTTGCACAGGAAAGCATGGGAGGAATGCCAATCCCGCCGCCGACCAGCAAAACCCTCTTCCCTTTCTCCTCGGCCAGAGGAAAGCCATTTCCCAGGGGACCGATCACGTCAAGGGCATTCGTGTGTGCCCCTGCCTGCAGGCTGGCAAACTCCCTGGTTCCTGCTCCGGCCACCCTGAAGACAAGCCGGAAGCACCCCTGGGCAGGATCTGTCTCACAGATGGAGATAGGCCGGGGAAGAAGGCGTGACCTGTCCCGGGAATACACATTGACAAACTGTCCCGGTCTGGCTTCCTCTGCGATTGCCTGAGAAGACAGCCACATACTGTAGATATCTTCTTCTATCTCATCCAAGGATAAAACAGTACAGCTTTCTTTCAGCATCATCTGTAAATCCTCCCCTCCTGTCAGACCATTCCGGCTGCAGGGCGAATATCTGCCAGCATGGCCAAAACGGCCGCCCGGGAGGCATCGGCATAGCCCTCCGGGCCATAGGCGGCATACAGCTCCTGTTTATAGGCTGCAATGATGCCCCGGGAGGAATTGACGATGGCGCCCATACCCGATTCCTGAAAATAGGGGGCCAGATCTGCTCCTTTGCCCCCCTGGGCGCCATACCCGGGAACAAGAATCAAAGCGTGAGGCATTTTGTCCCTCAACTCCTGACCCATCCTGGGATAGGTTGCTCCGATTACGGCTCCGACCCGGCTGTAGCCGGATTGGCCCATGGCTTCCTTCCCCCAGCTGTCAACCTTTTCGGCAACCAGCTCATACAATGGATGTCCATCGACAAGCTGATCCTGAAATTCTCCGCTGGAAGGATTGGAGGTCTTCACCAGAACAAAAATCCCCTTTTTTTCCTCCCTGCACAGCTTTACAAAGGGCTCTACCCCATCAGTCCCAAGGTAGGGATTCACCGTCGCAATGTCCTCGTCGAAGGGGGCAAATACCGCATCCCCGATCCTGACCTTTCCCAGATGGCCCCTGGCATAGGCTTCTGACGTGGAACCGATATCTCCTCTTTTTATATCTCCGATCACAACCAGATCCTTTTCATGGGCATAATCGATGGTTCTTTTGTAGGCTGCCATCCCAGGGAGTCCGAACTGCTCATACATGGCGATCTGTGGCTTCACTGCAGGGATCAGGTCACAGACCGCATCTATAATCCCTTTATTGAAGACAAAAATGGCTTCTCCCACTCCCTCCAGCGTCTGGCCAAACTCCCTGAAGGCATGCTCCAGAATATAGGGAGGAATCATAGCCAAAGCCGGATCCAGCCCCACAACAACAGGAGCCTTTTTCTGTCTGATGCCTGCTATCAGTTTATCAATCATTTTCTCTCACTCCTCCTGGCATGCCGGAAAGGTTTTTTGCTGATATACCACATCTCCCTGGCAGATGGTGACCAAAACCCTTCCCCGAACCTGCCTGCCGTTGAAGGGAGTGTTCCTGCCCTTGGATACAAAACTGTTCCTGTCAATACGATAACTTGTCTTCATGTCTGCCACAATCACATCCGCCGGAGCCCCCTGGGTAAGCCTGCCGCAAGGAAGTCCCAGGATCCTTGCCGGGTTCAGGCACATTTTCTCCACCATTGCCTCCAGACTCAGCACTCCCTTTTCCACCAATTCTGTATAGATAAGAGGCAGACTCGTTTCCAGACCGACTATCCCAAAAGCGGCTGTCTTCATGGAGCCCTTTTTTTCATCCTCTGCATGAGGGGCATGGTCAGTACTGATGGCCTGGATCAGTCCTTCCCGAAGTCCGTCCCTTAGTGCCTGAACATCTTCGGGTCGTCTCAGAGGAGGGTTCATCTTATACATAGGATCATCGGAAAGAATATCCGAGGAAGAGAGAATCAGATGATGCGGACAGGCCTCAGCCGTAATATTGTCATATCCCAGCTTTCTCACCAGGCGAAGCATCTCGACAACGCCTCTGGTGGAAACATGGCAAAGATGCAGCCGGACGCCGGTCTCCATGGCCAACAGGATATCACGGGCCGTCAGGACATCCTCCACCGAATTACTGATGCCGGGAAGACCCAGCCGCCGGGCATTTTCATCCTCGTTCATACAGCCTTCTCCACGGAGATTGATATCTTCACAGTGGTCGCAGACAAGCATTCCCAGCCGATGGGCCTGGCGGAAGGCGTCCCTGCAGAGGGCAGCGTTCATGACAGATTTTCCGTCCTCAGATAAAACTCGAATTCCCTCCCTGGCCATACCTGCCATATCAGAGAGTTCCCGTCCCTCCTGCCCCTTAGTCAGTGAACCGGCCTGCAGGATATGTATCTTTGCTTCCCGGGCAGCCTTTTGTCTTGCTATGGCTGCCTGAACAGATGAATCTATAACCGGTATGGTATTCGGCATGGCCACAATTGTTGTCGTGCCGCCTGCCGCAGCAGCTTGAGAGCCACTGCCTATGTCTTCCTTGTAGGTCTGTCCAGGATCACGCAGATGCACATGAAGATCGACAATTCCCGGCATTACAATACAGCCGGCGGCATCCAGGACCCGGTCTTCTGCTTTCTCCTGCTTAAGCCCCTGTCCGATCCTCATGATCTTTCCCTCATCGATATAAATATCTCTGATCCCGTCGAGATGGGTTTGGGCATCAATGGCTCTTCCCCCCCGGATCAATATTCCCATAGGCGGTCCTCCTCTGGAACGCATGTTCTAATCTGACAAACTGTCTTCGATGACAATTTCGCAGCCTGGGTCTATGCAACTGCCGATGGCAAAATCTGTCTTCTCAGGCATTGCTTTAATATCATCTTTCTATTTTACACGAAATCCTCTCTGAAATAAAGAAAAACTTTTCGACCTGTGCGGTCACCAAAGTGACCGATCCCAACGGCATTTGCAAAATCCGCGCTGCTCGCTTATGCGGCTGCTGCGCATCCGCATTCTGCACATTTCGTTGGTGGGTGTCTCGTAAGGTCAAAAGAAATCGGACTCATGGACATCATCACAATTCCACTTTCACCATACAAAAGAAGAGATATTTTTGAATTTGTCTGATATTATTCACAAATCATTCTGTGTGTAATGGTTGTTTTTTTAAATGTCAAGTTTACCTTGACATTTTTTTGACCGGGTCATATAATTTCGATTGTGAGAGATGTATAAAATCACTGGATTTTAGAGCTTATGCTTCCTCATAGAAGATAATCTGTAAAATCTGGTGATTTTTTCCAGACTCTGCTTTAACTTTCATTATCATACGGAGGTGTTCAACATGAACAAAGGAACAGTTAAATGGTTCAACGCAGAAAAAGGTTACGGCTTCATCACTGGCGAAGATGGCGCAGATGTGTTCGTTCATTTTTCCGCGATTAACGGCGAAGGCTTTAAGTCCCTGGATGAAGGCCAGGCCGTCACCTATGACCTGACCGAGGGCAACCGCGGTATGCAGGCCGCCAATGTAACAAAGCTATAAAATCAGATAAATAAGATCACGCAAGTGTGAGTTTATTATTTCCTTTAGCTTCTTTAGCGGCATGAAAATAAAAAACAAGAAAACCCCTGGGAGAGCTTCTGCTTGTCTCCCGAGGGGTTGTTTTTTTCTCAACGGTAGTTTTTCAATGGTAGACACTATGTTTTTCCATTTGTGCCTTCGCAAAAACCGGCTTTTTTCAACAGATATTATTCAGCGGCTTTCTCGGCTGCTGCCGTTTCCTCCTCGGCAGATTCTTCAGCAGCGGTTTCTTCCGCAGAGGCTTCTTCTCCGCCAACGGCTTCTTCCGCAGAGGCTTCTTCCGCAGAGGCTTCTTCTCCGCCAGCGGCTTCTTCCGCAGAAGCTTCCCCTTCGGCAACCGCATCTTCAGCGGCCGCTTCTTCTTCGACAGCCGCATCTTCGACAACGGCCTCTTCATCCGCCGCTTCTTCTGTCGTGGCAGTTCCTCCCTGTTCCACCGAGAGTCCATTTATATATTCATCCAGCGCAGCCGTGGAAATCTGAGTGTCCACAACCTCCTGAACACGATTCTCTGTCGCTTTTCCGTAAATGGAAAAACCAACCCAGCAAACAATGCCCAAACAGACAAGCATAGCAAGCCCCTTCTCCAGGCGCAGGATCATCTTTTCTTTTTTCATGATCTTCTCCCGGTTTGCTTTCTGCTGCTTGTAGGCATCTACCTTTTTCTGGCTCATAGCTTCTGATCTCCTTTTCCGTTCCTGTATACTTTGTCGGTAATACAGACAGCCTTATGTGCTGCCATTTCCATCAGCATATTGTAGCACAAAAACAAGGGCTTGCAAAGTCATTTTCTCAAGGATTCACGACCTTTTCCCAACCGATGTGTCATATGACAACAATGATCCCACCGTCAGAAGCATACAGGCTGCTGACTCCAGCCGTATCGACAACAATAGTACGCACAGGATGCAGCTTCTCATTCAGCATCTGGCTGACCATCTCAGCCCTTTGCGGGCAATTGCAATGGGAAATCGCCAAAATCCGGTTCTGCGGATTGACGGTATTTTTCGCAATATGTTCTGCCATCCGTTCCAGCGCTCTGTTGATTCCCCGAGCCTGGTCGATCTGGCAGATATTTCCCTCCGGGGTAGACTGCATTACCGGCTTAATCTTCAGTGCAGTGGCGACAAAAGCCTTTACTCTGCTCAGACGTCCGTTCTTTCGCAGGGCTTCCAGGCTTTCCAGGACGAAATAGGTAATCTGGCTGTCGATGTATGCTTCGACGGTAGAAACAATCTCCTCAAAGGGCAGACCTTTTTCTTCACATTCCTGAATCTTCAGCCCAATCAATGTCTGGCCGATAGAGGCAGAACGGGAATTGAAAACGTGGATCTGTTTTTCCGGATGATCCTCCAGAGCCATCTGCCTGCCTGTCATGGCACTGTTGTAGGAGCCACTTAATTCAGCGGATAAGGTAATGCCATATATGTGATCCGCATCGCTGTCAAAGGAATCCCGGTAACTCTGCGGCGATGGACAAGCGGATTTGGGATATGTATCGCTCTGTGCCACTCTTCTTAAAAAATCTGCCTGATCGAAGGTCTCATCATCCACGATTTCGTAGCCGTCAACATATAGAGTTAAAGGAATTGACTCAAATTGGGGCTTGCCTTTCCATTCCTCCAGCAATTCGCCACAGCTGTCTATCACAATTTTATAACTCACTGTCCTATCCCTCTCTTCAAAGTATATTGCGGGCAACCCGAACTGTATGATGTGGTTTTAAATACTACTTGTATAGTAGCACAATATAAATACCTTGAAAAGAGTTTTTATCTAATAACCTGAGACAAATCCTGTATTCGGTATCCTTGACCTCTCAGTCAGTATGATGATTCTGGCCTATCGCATACCGTGCCATCATGTCGATCAGTTCCGAATTTGACGGAGCCTTTGTCAAAGATGTTCCTGTCAGTCTGCACAGCATGGTTTTATTATTCCTCCAGCAGCACTGGGCCACTACCCGGATCGCATGCTCGATATTAGATGGCTTGGTATGGTGGAGCGCAGCCAGTCTGGGATAAATATCCTTCGTCGCCAGAACACTTCTGTTTGTCAATAGTCCTTCTATCTGAATCTGTGCTGCTTCAATTGCAATACTGTAACCTCTGAGAGTCATGGTAACTCCCATCACACTCAAAAAATAACGCATTCTCTCACTCATTTCTTTTTCATTCCTCCTTCTATAGCGGAGGTATGGCATAAATTCACAAGGGATGATCTGCCATACCTCTTCCTATGCCTTATGGCATCAAGTGCCTGCCGCCTGAGCAGTAACTGCCATTTCACGGTGCCGCTGCCATATCAGAAAAAAAAGCCGGCATGGTCTGCCGGCTTCGAAAAAATAAAATCATAGGGTATCGTCTTCGTTAAGATGAGTTGGCAGCTATGCAGGCTCCCGGAGCCAAGTCCATGATTCACCCTTTGAGGTAACCATAAGGATACGAGCTTATGACTGGATTGATCCAGGCAGAAGGCCACAGCCTTACGAGACACCCACAAGTCGATTATTTAGTAAGCAGCAGCAGGATTTCATTGCTTCTCTGTACAAATCTGGTCATGGCATCCGCCGGCAGCGGCTTGTGGCTGAGCATTGCCAAGTCATACAGCTGCTCACAGATCAGACCGGCATGCTCTGCGTTCCCATCCTTAACCAGATACTCTACCAATGGATGAGTGGCATTCAGTACCAGAGTTTCCTGATCTGAGAACATACCGAAATCCATCCCATTCATGCTGTACATTTTCATCATATCCTGCATACGGCGGCTTTCCTCCGACAAAGTAATCATCGCCGCGATTTTGTCATTTTTCAGCTTCTCTACCTTCACCTGAAGCTTTTCCTTATTCAGTACTTTGCGGAAGAGATCGGTCAAAGAAGACACTGTTTCTTCATCTGCCGCGTCTCCCTTCATCTCATCCATCACATCCGCATCGATCCTCATGAATTTTACTTTCTCATTTCTCTGCTCTAACTGGGTAATAAAGGGAGCATCGATATTGTGCCTGAGGATCACGGCATCCTTGCCTGCTTCCTTGAACAGATTGATATACTGACTTTGCTGAACCTCATCCGTCACATAATAGATAATGGAAGGCTTGGCCGTCTCCTCCTGAGCGCCCTCGCCCGTGGTGGAGGAAGCATCTTCAAGGGCTTTATCCGCAGCCTCACCTTCGGAGACGGGTTCAGCGGCCTGGCTGTCGGTCTTTTCTTCCTGCCCTTCTTTGGCCTCCCCCAGACAATCCTTTAACGTGAGATATTTCCCGTCCAGATTTTTGAAAATAATATAATCGGACATGCGGTCCGCAAATTTTGTGTCCTTGATAAAGCCATACTTGATAAAGGGACTGATGTCTTCCCAATATTTCTCATAGGCTTCTCTGTCGGTCTTGCACATACCGGTAAGCTTATCGGCTACCTTCTTGGTAATATACTCCGATATCTTCTGGACAAAGCCATCGTTCTGAAGAGCGGAACGGGAAACATTCAACGGAAGATCCGGGCAGTCAAGCACACCCTTCAGCAGAAGAAGGAACTCAGGGATTACCTCCTTTATATTATCCGCAATGAATACCTGATTGTTATAAAGTTTGATGGTTCCCTCTATGGATTCGTATTCCATATTGATCTTCGGGAAATACAGGATTCCTTTCAGATTAAAGGGATAATCCATATTCAGATGAATCCAGAAAAGAGGCTCCTTATAGTCCCGGAATACTTTCCTGTAGAATTCCTTGTACTCTTCCTCTGTACAGTCATTGGGATGCTTGGTCCAAAGAGGCTTAGGATCGGAAAGGGAAACCGGTCGTTTATTGATCTTTACCCGCTCTCTGGCCGGTGAAATTTCGACGATCTCCTTTTCTCCATTCTCCTTCTCTTTCTCCTCCGTCTTAGCGTCTTCATGAATTCTCTCGACAATGACATCATCGTCCCGCAGATCCGCTTCATCTATCGTTTCATATTCCTGGGGAGCATTTTCTTTTTCCAGGTATATGTTCACCGGCATAAAGGAACAATATTTTTCCAGCACCTCACGCATCCGGTATTCATTGGAAAACTCCACGCTCTCATCGTTTAAAAAGAGTGTGATCTGTGTTCCCGGCACGGTACGGCTGCCGTCCTCCATCTCATACTCTGTCCCTCCGTCACAGCTCCAGTGTACAGCAGATGCTCCTTCCCGATAGGAAAGAGTATCGATTTGCACCTCGTCTGCCACCATAAAGGCAGAATAAAAGCCTAAGCCAAAATGACCGATCATCTGGTCATCTGTCGTCTTGTCTTTATATTTCTCAAGGAACTCAGTGGCTCCGGAGAAAGCAATCTGTGTGATGTATTCCTCTACCTCATCTGCGGTCATTCCCAGACCATTGTCAATGAACTTCAATGTCTTTTCTTCGGGATTGACGACAACATGAATCTCTGGTTTATAATCATCCGGGAAGCTGTACTCTCCCATCATCTCAAGCTTCTTCAGCTTAGTGATGGCGTCACAGCCATTAGAAACCATTTCCCGGGCAAAAATATCATGATCGGAATACAGCCACTTTTTTATGATAGGGAAAATATTTTCGCTGTTGATAGACAAATTTCCATGTTTTTGTGTCATATCTTTCCATGCTCCTCTCTTATCTGTCTTTTTTGACAGCCTGTTTTTTCTTTTGGTAACTGTTCAGTCAGAGCATCGCACTTTCTATAAGCTGCATGCTGCTAAAATCGAATAACCAAGGACAGACGCGCTTTACATGCGACGATGGAAGATAGCACTTGTCCTGTAGCTGCAAAGAAATACATGACTGAACCGTTACGTTATTTGTTATAGTAATACTACAGTAGAAAAAAGTCAAGTCAAAATTAGCACTCAGTTATATTGAGTGCTGACAACAAGCTTTATTCCATCTTCCCTACGCCCATACCAACAGGGTAGAGGGGAGCCGCGTTCCGACGTTAGTCGGAAAAACTCATAACGCGGCTCGGGGATAAAAAAAGGTGACAGAGTATTATTCTCTGTCACCTTTTTATGGCAAAATAATGATAAGAAAAATGTCACGAATGGACTTTTCTGGCTAATAAGATCGATATAATCAGGCCGGCTGCGCCTGCCAGCACCAAAAGCAAAGCACGGACAGGAGCTTCGTCCGCTGTCTGTACTGCGGTACGGCTGCTCAGGGAATAGGCCAGCGAATCATAGGAAACAGCAGGTGTCAGAGCAACCTGCTCTCCGGCATCCGGGGTAACATTGAAATTGATGTTCTTGGTATCTGTCACACCGGTATTCTGCCAGCCGTCGTCCGTGTATACCTGTTCCAGATATGTGACGGAAAGATCGAAGCCGCCCTCCTGGGCAATACGGAAGGAGGATTCAAAATTCTCATCACTGAAACCGCGTTCTTCCAGAACCTGCCAGCTGGCAGGATAAAAACGGGTATCCCCCTCCAGAGGAGCATCATTGTCCATGCCATCTCCATAGGCGGAAAAACGTATCTTTGTCTCCGTCGTATAATCTTCGTCTGAATCTACACCAACTATCTCATTGTAGTTGGCATCCGCCACAAAGTTATCTCTTCCGTCTGCATAAACATCTACACTGACCTCGCTTCCCAGACCATTCGTATCGGACACATCACTGGGGAGATGCAGGTTCCCGGTCACGGTAAAGGACTGAGACTCATCTACGTAGGGATTATAGCTGCAATCATCCATATTCCAGGTCACCGGAAGCTCGAACTGGGCATTCTGAGTATAAACCATGACGGTATCCGGAAGATCAAAGGCTTCAGAGCTTCTTTCCGTACCATTGGTGATATAAACTTCCTCGGGAAGGTCAACATCCAGAACCTCATCAGCATCCTGCTGTTCCACACGGAAATCTGCCATCAGATGAGTGGATGGAACCTGCGTCTCAACTGTCCGGATTGTCAGCATGTCATCATAAAAATCAGCGTCCAGTCCTCCGACAGGAGAAATCGTAAAGGAAAATGACTGTCCGGGCTCAAGTGTCTGAGGACCTGTTGAGGAAACGGCAAAATAGCCGTAATCAAAAAACGGCGTTTCAAAGGTCAGGGTCTGATTTCCTTCGTTGGAAATAACGATCGTCTGACTCACTGCATCTTCCGCGTTGTAGCCTTCAACCAAAGTACCGAAGTTCAGGCTCTCAGGCGAAACGGAAAACTGATAGGAAGCCTCTTCCTCCGGTTCCATTTCCCAGGGATCCGGTTCCGTTCCACCCGTATAATTGGCAAAAGAACCGGCCTCCTCCGGAAGCTTTTCGTCTTCCTCGGCAGAAGCCTCTTCTGTTTGCGCTTCATCGGAAGGAATATCCGCCTGAACAGCATCCTGAACGGGCTTCTCTGTCTTTGTGTCTGTCGATGGCTCTTCCTTTGTCTCATCAGATGCCGGATCTGCCTGTTCCTTTTCTGAATCGGTGTCTCCCGATTCATTTACCTCTTCAGAAGTTTTTTCCGAAACTGCTTCCTTTTCCTGTGCACCAGCCTCAGCCTTCTTTGCATCCGTCTTTTCTTCCCCCGAATTGCCTTTTCCTTCTTCAGAAGTGTCGCCAGAGCTTTTCTCACTCTTTTCGTCGTCCTTGACAGTCTCGGAAGATTCGTCCTCACTTTTTTTCTCTGTTTCCGGCTGATCCGTATTTTCCGCAGCAGGCTCCACCTGTTCTGTATCCGTGATCTCCGTTTCCGGCTCCTGTACTACCGGCTCCTCTACCGTTTCCTCTATCTCCTCCTGGACTGCAAAGGAAGGTATTTCAATGGCAGCACTCAGGGAACCAAAATAACCCTGCTCCTCAATCCCCGAAACGGTAAGCGAGATCGTACTTCCTGCATCCGCAGAAGAAACCACATAATATCCTTCCGAGCTAAGCCAGATGCCATCCCTGGTCCAACTGTAATATACATCTGAATCCCCTACACCGACGGGATATACATAGCTGAAGTCCGCGTACAAAACCCCGCCTTCCCCTGCATAACCGCCCAGGCTCAGGCCTCCAGACAACGGCTCCAATTCCCCCGCAGCGGCACCGGCCGGCAACATAAAAAGGATTGCCAGCAATGGCAAGAGTAAAGACAGCCATCGTTTTGACCTCATATATATACACCTCTCTCCCAATGACACTCTCTATAAAAGAATACTAAAACAGGAACAACTCAGCACTTTATGTCTCGTCATGTTTCCTGATGCATTCATTCAAACCATGTCTTTTTTTTCGAACAATTCCTGAGGAGACTATACCATATTGGGCCATGCTGAGGTGTAATATGTATTTTCAGGGTCGGCCATGTGCACAGAAGGCGCTTCAGAGCCCATCCTTCCTGGCAAAGATCAGTTTCCGGGAAGGAACATGTCCTGTCCTCTCAAGAGGATTCGAGGAGCGCCGGTCCCTTCAATATATTCCTTTGTAATGATTACCTGACCGATGCTGTCATCCTTCGGTATCTCATACATTATGTCAAGCATGTATTCTTCCAGAATTGCTCTGAGTGCCCTGGCCCCCGTATCCTTCTCAAGAGCCTTTGCCGCAATAAGGCGCAGTGCATCGTCTTCAAAATCCAGCTTCACCTCATCCAGGGCAAGCAGCTTCTGGTACTGGCGAAGAATGGCATTGCGCGGCTCTTTCAGGATGCGGACGAGCATGTCCTCATCCAGTCCGCTCAAAGTGAAGATGACAGGAAGCCGGCCAAGGAACTCCGGGATCATGCCGAATTTCCGCAGATCCTCTACATTCACTTTTTCGAGCAGATGTGGATCATGATCATATTTATCCTTGAGGTCTGCATAGAATCCAATAGAAGCCTGTTTATTCAGCCTTTCCTTTATGATATCTTCAAGGTCAGGAAAAGCTCCGCCGCAGATAAAAAGGATATTTCTGGTGTTCATCCTGGTCAATGGGACCATGGCGTTCTTACTGTTTGCCCCTACCGGGACCTCTATCTCGCTGCCCTCCAGAAGCTTCAGCAGACCTTGCTGAACCGCCTCACCACTTACATCGCGTTGGTTGGCATTCTTTTTCTTGGCAAGCTTATCGATCTCGTCAATAAATACGATCCCATGCTCTGCACGGTCCACATCATTATCCGCTGCGGCCAGCAGCTTCGAACAGACGCTCTCTATATCATCGCCGATATAACCGGCTTCTGTCAGCGAAGTAGCATCGGCTATAGCCAGCGGAACATCAAGAAGGCGAGAGAGGGTTTTTACCAGATATGTCTTGCCGCTCCCTGTAGGTCCGATCATCAGCATATTGGATTTTTCGATCTCAATTTCATCCATAGCGTCAGCCGCCACCCGTTTATAATGATTATATACGGCGACTGACATCACCTTCTTGGCATGCTCCTGCCCGATGACATATTCATCCAGAGTCGCTTTAATTTTATGAGGTGCCGGAATCTTCCTGAGATCCAGAACAGGCTTTTTCGCCTCCTCAGACCGATGCTTTACCTGCTTTGCCTGCCCAAAGGTGCCGGGATTGCTAAGGTCGATCACCCCTAAATTGGTGACATTGCGCAGCAGATCCTGAAGACCTCCATGATTCAGCTGCCTGTTCATTGCATCAAAGCTTTTCTGCATACAATCATTGCAAACCAGCATATTACCTGGGATCTCCACCAGTTTTCCTGCGATTCTTTCGGACCGATGGCATAAGGAACAAAATCTTTCTTCTCCCTTTTTCTCTTTTGTCTGGGTCTCATCATTCATTGGTATATTTTCTATCCTTTCCTCTGAACTGTTCTTCCTCTGTTCAGGCTAACTCCCGTTTTTCCCACCGATCAAGGCCACCTGCCGGTTCCGGTTTATGCCGTTTTTTCCTCCTTTGCCGGCCTGTTTCCCAGCAAAGCCTCTATATATCCGTCCCTGTACCTGCCCTGGTAGAACCTGTAAATTCTGATTTTTACCTTCTCTCCCGCCTCATAATATTCCAGCCGATCCGTCAGATCTTTCCTGGAGTTTATCTTTTGACCATCCAGTTCGATAATGATGTCACCGCCGCAAAGACCTGCCTGTTCTGCGGGAGACCCTTCCTCAACGCCTCGGACAAGGGCTCCCTCCGATATCCCATAGAAGAAGCTGACCTCGCGGGAAATATCAGCCGGAAAGACTCCAAGATACCCCTGCCTGCTTTTATCTTCAATCCTTTCCCTGGTTTTGCGTTCCATCAATTCCTCCAGGATAGGGACCGCGCGGGAAATAGGAATGGCAAATCCCGTTCCCTCCACGGAAGAGGATGCATATTTTGCGGAATTGATCCCGATCACCTCTCCCCTCATATTCAAAAGAGCGCCTCCACTGTTCCCCGGATTGATGGCCGTATCTGTCTGAATCAGGCCTTCCCCCATTCCATTCGGAAAAGATACAGACCGATCCAGGGCACTCACCCATCCGCTGGTAACCGTCTGCCCGTATCCCAGGGCATTTCCAATGGCAACCACCTGTTCTCCGACCACCATCTCATCGGAATTCCCAATCACAGCAACCTGAATCTCCTGCCTTGTCTCGACAGGTATTTCTTCTTTTTTCACCGCGAGAACAGCCAGATCATTTTCCGGGTCTGTTCCTTTTACCGTCGCCGTGACAATGCCCTCGAGCTCCTGATCCACGACTCCGTTGACAGCCTGAGCAGCCGTCTTTTCTGCCGCAGCCACGTCGTCTCCGATAAAACAGACATGCAGAGAGCTTGCGTCTTCAATGACATGATAATTTGTGGCAATGAATAACTCCCTTTCATTCTCCCCGACAATAATCCCGGACCCACTGCCTGTACTGGCATAATCCCGATAACCAAAGCTAAAGCCAAAGGTGTAAAAATCCGGAATCTCCTGGATGCTGACAGAGGTG
Source organism: Blautia sp. (assembly GCA_017515325.1). Lineage (GTDB taxonomy): Bacteria > Bacillota > Clostridia > Lachnospirales > Lachnospiraceae > Blautia_A. The sequence goes on along the minus strand of JAFWGA010000013.1, from coordinate 110,955 downwards.
ATCGCCACGACACAGGGCAATGCCATTTTGGCCACTTCAGCCACAGTATAATTCCCCTTCCATAGCGAAGGTATGTTTGCCGGCTCAGAATCATACTCCTCGGCGGGGGAAGAAGCCACAGGAAAGGAACGGATTGCCAGCCCCGTCCCATAAAAGGCTATCGCCGAAATCATCCCAAACAGAAGACCCAGAAATACTGTTCTGACAATTCTGGTTCTGATACTGTCCGTCTTTTTGGACCTGTCCTCCATGCTGTACTCCTCATGATACAAAATGTCGCAGCTGTACTTTCATGAATTTCTTCACAGTTCTGTCTTTTTTTCCTTTCTCCAGAACCCGGGATTTGCCGTACATGCCAACACCACTCTGCGAGGAAGGTGGCGATACGCCCTTCCCATACGATACCCGATATATTTGGACGCGCTCTGGAAAATCAGATAGACCGCACTGCCAAATCTGCCGTGAGACAATTGACAGCGCAGGTTTTTGGCCACCATGGCAATTCCTTCCCCTTCTGCCTGAAAACGGGAAAAAATTTCAGGAAACGAAGAATGGGAAACACCCAGGTCAAAATTTCGTCTGAACTGTTCCGAACAGGAATAATTATGAGAATGCTCCACCTGGGCCGTACTCACATAAGCAGCCTTATAGCCATGCTGCAGAAGACGGCCGGTACAGATCATATCTTCATTAAAAATCGTATGCTCCGGAAACCCACCACAGTCCAAATAGTAGTTCCTGCGATAGGCAGCACAGACATCCGAACAAAAATAGGTGCGGATCCCCCAAACAGCAGTATCCTCCTCACTCCTCACGGACGAAACATCCGGATAGCTGTATTCCCGGTAAAACCTTTCGATATTCTGGCAGTCCGGCTTCGGAAGCTGTCTGGCATAAGCTACACCTATCTTATTGTCTTCTTCAAAGGCAGACAAAAGCGCTGCGAGCAGGTTCTCATTTTCCGGAATGGCATCCTGTGTCATAAATACCAGAAAATCGGCTGTCGACTCATTCGCGGCTTTTCGTCGTGTCCCTCCATGATCAAACTCTTCTTTCCTGATATGGGTCACCTTAAGCATGGGAAACCGTTCCTGCAGCCTGTCATCCCAGTACTCCTTCTGCGTATTGATCACCCTGATCTCGTCCACCTGCCTGGTCTGGCGATAGAGCCTGGTAAGGAGCTCCTCCAATTCCTTTCCCGGCTTAAACGAAGGAATAATGATCTCTACTGTTTTCCTATTTTCCATGACTCTCTCCCACACAGCGGGCAGCCGGTCACCGTCAGGTGACTTCATCCTTTCAGCCGCCCTGCCAATCGGGTACAGGAAGGCACATTCGCCCCTCTACCCCCTCCCCTGGCCGCGTTCCAACGTTAGTCATCAACTCATTGTACGGCTCTGAAAAAAGCAACCTTACGGTCACCGTACAGGCCGAAAAAAAGGTATGGGCACAGTCTTATGCACCCATACCTTATCACGCGGCAGTAACTGCGAAGCACAAAATGCCGAGTAGTTACGATACGGCAATTCAGGCATAATCATAATCCCAGAAAATCTGTTCCCCATAGGCTGCCTCCGCCTCCTGGATCACCTCGATCACGTCATCCTGAATGATTTCCTGAAAAGCACCGGCGTCCTGCCCGTCACCCTGGTTACCGACATCTTCCGTGTTGTCCGGAGTCAGCGTTCCGATGTCCGGTTCACTGTAGCCCGCATTATTTGTATAGGGCTCTTCCGCCCCCTGCGTCTCCCAATTGCCTATGTCGGGCTCGGGCTCTACATAGGGTTGTTGATTATACTGGGGCCTCACGTCCGGCGTACCCTCCTGATATGTGCTCTGATCATGGCTGGGCTCCTGATAAACCGTCTGCCCCTGTTCCTGGCTTATACTGCCATCCATAAAGCCTGTATCCTGATCAGGTTCACCGGTAAAACCATACTGATAACTGTAATTATCTGTATCGCCCCTCTCGGCTGACGGCTGATTGTAGGTATAAGCAGAATCATCTGAATAGGCTGAGGGAGAAGTCTGCACGTTACTGTCAGCATAAGGCTGAACCCATATCACATCATCAGATGCCGGCGTCCATACATAGGTATCCCCATCAGGAGTCTGTGTCCAGGTAAAGACATCTCCGCCCTGATTGTTCTCATCCTTCGATTCGTTCTCCAAAGGTTCTCCATTGGCAATTGCCAAAATCTGCCGGCTAATCAGTCCGACCGTAGCGGAAGGGGTAAAGCCTCCGTCGGTACCATACAAAAAGTCATGAAGGGTTTTTACATTATCCACCAGGTCATCGCATACTATGATGTCTCCCCTGGCGTCTGAGAAAGTATATTTCGTAGGGAAGCCGGAAGTATCATCCAATGAATAGCCCATGACGGAGGGGATCATGGATATGATTTTCGTCTTTGTCAGAGAGGTATGGATCATGGGAAGCACATCATCCAGCAGGTTAAGAATCGTATTCAGGTTTGCCTTCTTCAGCTTTTGCGTCACAAGCTGGATGACACGTCGCTGCCGTTCTGTTCTGCCCATGTCCATGCTGGCGGTATAACGAATCCGGCAGTAGCTGGTTGCCTGTACTCCATTCAGCTTAAAATAGCCAAGGCTTTCCTCCTCGTCCTGGGGCTTCGGATCAGGCAGCTCAAGGGGAATATAAGACTTACCTGTCTCTTCCGCAGTTTCCACACAATAGTTGTTCAGATGCACCATCTCTGCATAGGAAAGTGGGACCTCAATGCCTCCCACCGCATCGACAAGGTCTGTCACCACCTGAAAATCCACCGAAACATAATCCGTTATATTCAGGTCAAGATTCAGATTCAAGGCATTGACTGCCCTGGAAGCACCGCCATAAGCGTAGGCCGCATTGATCTTAGCATACATCTCATCCCCGATGTTCAGAAGACAGTCTCTGTAAACAGAGACAAGCTTGACATCCTTTGTGTCATTATTGACACTGGCTATGATGATGGTATCGGAATTCTCGCCGCTAAGCTCCTCATTCTTGGAACGATGATCCAGCCCAAAAAGGGCAAGGGTCATAAACCCAGTCATGCGGGGAGCTGACTCATTCACTACGACGGTTTCCGTCTCTTCAGCCTCAGCCTCCTCGTAGACTGCCATATTCTCGATCCGTGTAGATATCTGGCCATATACAAAGAGAATTCCGAGAAACAGAAACAACAGGATCATCTCCAAAATGAAGAGTATTCTACGCTTTGGCATTTCGCTATTCCCCTTTTAATAAGCGTTCTTATTGATAAATCCATGAAACACTGTCAAAATCAGAATTTTGATATCAAACCCCACCGACCAGTTTTCGATATAAAACAAATCATATTCGATCCTTTTCCGAATCGAAGTATCCCCCCTGTATCCGTTCACCTGTGCCCAGCCTGTCAGACCAGGCCGCACCTGATGCTTCACCATATAGCGGGGGATCTCCTCCCGAAATTTCTCCACAAAATATGGGCGTTCCGGTCTGGGGCCGACCAGACTCATATCCCCTTTCAGAATGTTAAACAGCTGAGGCAGTTCATCGATGCTCGTACTTCTCATAAACCTGCCGAATCCGGTAACCCGGGGATCGTTTTTCGTTGTCCATGCCTTTTTCTCCACCGACTCAGGCTGCACCTCCATGGAACGGAACTTATACATCCAGAAGGTCCGGTTGTGCAGCCCCACTCTCTCCTGCTTATAGATCAAAGGACCTTTGCTGGTCAGCTTTACCATTGCCGCAGCAAAAACCATGACCGGAGAAGCAATGACGAGGGCAACAAGCGATCCTGCCAGATCCATGATTCTTTTCACCAGCGCGTTGAAGTTGTTGGTCAGAGGAACATAACGGATATTGATCACCGGCAGTCCCAGGATATCCTCCGTATAGGGTTTCGTCGGTATAATATTATTATAATCGGGAATGAATTTTGTATGTACGCCGGACTTTTCGCATAAGGCCACAATCTCCTCCAGCCTATAATATTCCGCCAGCCCCAGCGTGATGGCAATCTCATCCAGCCGGTTTGCCGGAAGAATAACATCCAGATTTGCAATCCTGCCCAATACCTTAATTCCCCGATAAACCGTTCCGGCTTCAGCCTCGTCATCCAGAATTCCACGGATCACCAATCCCCACTGGGGATTCTCAAGGACTCGGTCTATATATTCTTCGGCAGCCCGGCTGTATCCCACCAGCAATACCTGTTTCAGATAATGCCCCTTGCGCCTCATATCCCGGATTATCATAAAATACAGCATCCGGGTTCCCCAACTCAGAACAATATTCAGAAAATAGAACATTCCGAACATGGTACGGGAAATATATCCCTCTCCAATCATGTACAGTCCGGAAATAATGATCAGAACGCCGAGGGTATTTGCCTTGACCAGATTTGACAGAAGGAGCCTTCTGCCCTGCATCCTCATTGGAATATAAAGAGAAAAGGCATGATACAAAAGCAGGTAAAGCGGTACCAGGACAATCAGACACAGCATGTACTGGGAAAAAGATCTGGCTCGGACAGCGTTGAAGGCAAAAGGGCCGATGAAACGGAAAACCCATGCCAGCATAAAGGAACCGACAGCTGTCAAAGCGTCAATCACCAGATACAGCCGCATAAAGTTCTTTTGATTATCCACTGAAAGATTTCCTCCAATATCTTCCACGGTATTGATTTTTGTTCGTTTCCTACCTATGCGCCCGAATTACCTTCGGAACTCTGCCGCTGCGCGGCGTAAAATCGGCGCAGTAAACGAGCAAAATGAAAAGGTTTTGTTCGTTTACTATAATAGAAAGTGCTTCATTTTGCAAGGAGAAAAAAGAAGAAGATATCAAAGGAATCGTCTTATGGTATTCATCCACAGTTCCCATTGTATCATAATATAATATTTTAAATTCTTAATTTCGAATTTTGCCTTTTTCCCCTTCCGGGAAAGCTGTAAGCCGTTCCATATCCCCGCCAGATATTCCCTGCCCATACCACGATACAGAAAAAAACACTGCTTCACGATAAAGCCTGCCGCCAGGAAGGGAAGATTCAGAAGAAGCTGCGGCAAAGGCATATTCTTCCCGATCATATAAACGTTATTCCGGGAAGAATAGCGGACTTTAAACTCATTGTAGCGGGAACCACTGGTTCCGGAGCCCACATGATACACGATTGCATCCGGCTGGTACCAGTTCTCCATGCCCTGTATACGGGCCCGGTATCCCAGGTCTATATCCTCCAGATAGGCAAAATATTCTTCGTCAAAGGCTCCCAGGGCCAGGGTTTCCTGTCTCCTGTAAATGGCGGCGCCTGCACAGCAGGCAAATATCCTCTCTTCTTTGTTGTACTTCCGAAAATTCTTTCCTTTCCCTCTCGCGTAAGCCCAACCCAGAGCACAGTAGAAATCTCCTGCGTCATCAATCCTGTCTCGCTGATCAAACCGGAGAAGCTTTGCCTGTACGGCAATAGCCCTGGGATGAGCTTCAATTGCCTCAAGAAGTTTCTCCACAAAGCGCTGCTCGACCTCAGTGTCATTGTTGAGCAAAAGAACATAGGGGGTACGGCTTCGTCTGATCCCCTCGTTAACGGCTGCGGCAAAGCCTGTATTGCAAGGCAGGGCTGCCACCTCAATCTGGGGAAAATGATCCCGGGTCCATGCCACACTCTCGTCTTTTGAGCCGTTGTCCACCAGCATAATACAGAAATCAGAGCAGGTCTGTCTTCCCAGGCTTTCGTACAGGCGGGGAAGGTAAGAACATCCGTTAAAATTCGGGATAACCACAGTCACCTTCGGCATGACGTTTCCCCTCCTTCCGCCGGCCGCAGGGAATAATTCCACTTTTTCAATGACAGATTGGGATTATAACAAGGATCCCCCTTTTTCAGGATACGGTCCCAGCGAGTCCGCATATACTCGATTTCCGCCTGGAAGCGCCTGACCTTCTGGGGCGTATCCTCCGGTCCCCGTGTTTTGGACTCCGCATGATAAAGGACAGCGAAAGGATCATAAACCACAAGATAGCCCCTTTCCCCGAGCTTCAGACACAAATCCACATCATTAAAGGCCACAGCCAGCTTCTCGGTAAAACCGTCGACCTCAAAAAAGGCCGACCGTTTCACCATCATACAGGCTGCAGTTACCGCACTCATATCCTGCAGCAGGGAAGCCTTATGCAGATATCCGGTCTTTGCTCCATCCATCCCGACAAACATGCTGCCGGCAATCCCTCCCATACCGACCACTATACCGGCATGCTGGATCGTCCCGTCAGGATACAGCAGCTTAACCCCTACGGCTCCTACCTCCCTGCGCTGGCATACACCCAGCATTTCCTCCAGCCAGCCGGAAGAAACAGCCGTCACATCATTATTCAGAAAGAGCAGATAGTCCCCCTTTGCTTCCCGTGCCGCGAAATTATTGATCGCTGCATAATTAAACGCTCCGTCAAATCGGATCAGCCTGATATGAGCACAATCGGACAATGTCTCATAGTAGGAAAAAATCTCAGCCTCTTCGCTGTTGTTTTCCACGATCAGGATCTCATATGACGGATAGGAAATGGTCATGGCAAGGGACGCCAGACATTTGGCCAGGAGTTCTGCCTGATCCTTGTTGGGAATGATGATGGAGACCAGGGGCTCGCCCTTCACCGGATACTTTACCCTGTAAAAGCCAAAATCCTTTGTCTGAAGCACCTTTCCTTCCTGCCCGCTTCTTCTCAGGTGCTCCTCGATGGCCTTTTGTCCCGCCTGATAGGCCGACATCTTGCTGGCCGGATTATCCGCCGTGGAAGCCTGGTGGGTTCTCCAATGATAGGCAATACGGGGGATATGAAGAATTCTCTGCGCCTGCTCGCTGCATCGGAAGATAAAGTCATAGTCCTGCGCCCCGTCAAAATCCGCCCGGAACCCTCCCACCCGCTCCGCCAGGGAAGCCCTGACGAACAGCAGATGGCAGATATAATTATTCGAGCGAAGCAGATCCAGATTAAAATCCGGCTTCATGTGTGGCTGGAAATGCTCTGCCCCGTTCTGTGTCACCTTATCCTCATCCGTATAGACCAGTTCTACATCCGGCTCTTTTTGAATTGCCCAGGCGGCCTCATAAAGAGCATCGCTGGCAAGCAGGTCATCGTGATCCAAAAAACACAGCCAGCTGCCGGAAGCCAGCGTGAGGGCAGCATTCGTGTTTTCTGAGATCCCGGCATTGCCCGAAAGCTCAAGCAGACGGATTCTCCCTTTTGCCTCAGGCCGGTCCCGAAAGCTTCTCAGGATGTCCAGGCTTTTCTCATCCCCGGGATCTGCATTGGCCAGGCACAGCTCCCAGGCCGGATAGGTCTGATCGAGGACAGACCGGACCATCTGCTCAAGGTATTCCGGAACCGGATGAAAGACAGGCACGATGACGGAAAAAACTATCCCGGGAGCAGGAGGCCTTCTTCGCTGAGCCTTCAGCGTCTGTTCATCTGCCCGATGGGCATCATACCATGGACCGTACGGCACCTCCTCCGGCTCCAGCCTCTCACCCAGACGGACGAAAAACTCCTTCCATCCATAATGGCGCAGATAGAGAATAGCCTTCTTTATCGTATAAGGGGAAAGTTTACTGATCTGCCGTCTCCAATCAATCTTACCTGTCATAGAGTCGTATGTCCTTATCCTTCCTGCATAAGCCAGTTACAGGTTATCTGAACGATTATTGTATCATTCCCTTATCACTTTTGCAAGAAACGGAAGGATTCGGCAATTGCTCCGTTTCTTATTCCTGAAAAATGTGATATAATCACATCCTGGTATATAGCAGTACCTATTCCGTTAGATATTCCTTCACCATTCTAGTCAGCGACAGATGATATGGAAATGCTATCTGCCGTTTGCCGGATTTTTTTTAGCCTTTGTTGTTTACATCTTGTTTACAGGGAGATTCAGAAAGAGATGAAGAGGGAAAAAGTGTGTGCAGATAAAAAGACTTCGGGTAAACAGTTTTCGGATACAAAACCTTCGACTTCCAGGATTTGGCTCAAAAGAATTGCTGCCTTGAGCCTTACCTTCGTATTGGTTTCTTCTGTCTGTGCGGAAGAATATGAAATTCTTCCGGATACCGAGCTCTATGACAACACATCCGAGGAGGTTTACGATGTCCTTGCCGGAGAATATGTTGACAACACAGACATAGCTTATGACGATTCATACACAGAACCGGTATATGAAACACAGGGCATCGAGTCCGATCCGAATACCGAAGCCGACGCCGACAGTATCAACGACATGGATGCCGTTGCCGATCCTGTTATCACAGATGATACCGGGCTCGAGACTGAGGTGGATTACAGTGTTCCTTCGGACACTGTCAGTTCAGAACCAGCGCCGGATCAGATCGAAGGCTGGCCTGCCGGCCCGACAGTCACAGCAGGGGACGCCGTCCTCCTGGAATGCGAAACCGGAACACTGCTTTATTCCCGCAACATGGACGAAACCGTGGATCCGGGCAGCACGGTCAAAGTCCTTACCACCCTTCTGGCCCTTGAGCATTGCGATCTGAGCGATGAGGTAACAATGACCCAAACGGGCGTAAGCGGGGTAACGGACAGCGGTCTCAATATCTCCACTCAGCTGGGGGAAATCTTTACCATGGAGCAGTGTCTGTACGCTATCGTACTCTATTCCGCCAATGACATCGCCTTGCAGGTAGCTGAATATATCGGCGGCAGCGTAGAAGAGTTCGTACGGATGATGAACCAGCGTGCCCAGGAGCTCGGCTGTAAAAATTCTCTCTTTACCAACCCCACCGGACTGGAGGATCCCGCCCAGCATTCTACCGCCTACGACATGGCGCTGATCATGCGGGCTGCGATCCAGAATCCTTCTTTCTGCACCATCGCTGCCGCCCAGACCTATACCATTCCGGCCACCAACCTTTCCGGCGGTACGAGAACCCTCACCAATTCCTTTGCCCTGACCAATCCCTCTTCGGCATACTATTACGAGGACTGCATCGGCGGAAAGGAAGGATATACAGCAACATCCGGAAGCTCCCTGATCTGCGCCGCCAAATCGGGCGGAATAACCCTGGTCTGCTCAGCCTTGCTCGGTACCCCCAATCAGACGGAACCGGATGCGGTTTCTCTGCTGGACTACGGTTATGATAATTTTGAACTGCAGGATTTGGGCAGGGATAATTTTGACGTCATCTCCGGCGGAATTATCCTTGTGCCGGCCGGTACCCGCCGCACATCCTTAACCTATGAGGATCAGGAAAGCCCGAACGGTATTCTCAGGACCTATCTTTTCAATGGCAAAGCCGTAGGTACTGCCATCGTAAACCCGCTGCTGGAAACCAATGAGGATGCCATCAGGGAAGGAAATGCCTTTCTTGAGGAGGCCAGGCAATATTCCGCAGGGAAAAAAATGGCTCCTTACTATATCATTATCGGCATCGGGCTGCTCCTTTCCTTGCTTCTTTTCATCCGTATGATAAAACTGGCCAAAGAAAAATGATTGTAACCTCGCCCCCACCGGCAAGCAAGCTTGCCGTGGAAACAGGCTTTTTGCACTGAAAGCATGACATAAGGATTCCAATATATATGAATGACAAAGCTTTATCCACACTGGAATTTCACAAAATTACGGAATGGCTTGCCCAGAAGGCTTCTTCCCAGGCCGGAAAGGCTCTGTGCCGTGAGCTGAAACCCCTGCAGGACTTAGCACAGATCGAAATCCTGCAGGAACAGACGGAGGATGCTCTTAAGCGCCTGATCCAAAGAGGCAGCATTTCCTTTGCCGGAATCAAGGAGGTTGGCGCTTCCTTAAAAAGACTTGAGATTGGAAGCTCTCTGAATATTCCGGAGCTTCTGGCCATCTCCTCCCTGCTTGAAGCCGCAGCTAAAGTGAAAAGCTATGCCCGCTTCGAACGCGCCCTGGAGGAAACGGATTCTCTTACCCATCTTTTCAACCAGCTTTCTGCGCTGACCACTCTCTCCGCCGAGATACGCCGCTGTATCCTCTCGGAGGATGAGATCAGCGACGATGCCAGTTCCGGCTTGCGTCAGGTGCGCCGCAACATCCGTGCCACAAATGACAGGATTCATTCTCAGCTGACCTCCATGCTGAACGGAAGTGTCAGAACCTATCTCCAGGATTCCGTCATCACCATGAGGAACGGGAGGTACTGTATTCCCATCAAAGCAGAATATAAATCCCAGGTTCCCGGCATGATCCATGACCAGTCTTCCACCGGGGCAACTCTTTTTATTGAACCGATGGCTATCGTCCGCCTGAACAATGACATCCGTGAGCTGGAGCTGACGGAGAGGAAAGAGATCGAGGCGGTTCTTGCCTCCCTCAGTGAAACCGCCGCTTCCCATATGGAAGAAATCCGGGTCGACTACGATGTGCTTGTCGCTCTTGACTTCATCTTTGCCAGAGCTTCTCTGGCTCTGGAGATGAACGCCTCACGGCCTGTCTTCCACGAGGATTTCCGGATCCGTCTCAGGCAGGCCCGTCATCCTCTGATCGACAAAAAAAAGGTGGTTCCCATCGATATCCGTCTGGGGGATGATTTTGACCTTCTCATCGTTACCGGACCAAACACAGGGGGAAAAACCGTCTCGTTAAAAACCATGGGTCTGCTGACCCTGATGGGGCAGGCCGGGCTTCACATTCCTGCCCTGGATCGAAGCGAGCTTTCCGTTTTCTCCGAGGTATATGCCGATATCGGAGACGAACAGAGCATTGAGCAGTCATTAAGTACCTTCTCCTCCCACATGAAGAATGTCGTCTCCTTCCTTGAAAAAGCAGATTCCGCTTCCCTCGTTCTTTTTGATGAGCTGGGTGCCGGAACCGACCCTACCGAAGGAGCCGCACTGGCCATTGCCATTCTCTCCTATCTGCATGAACGCAGGATCCGCACCATGGCAACAACTCACTACAGTGAACTGAAGCTCTATGCCCTGCAGACCCCAGGTGTGGAAAACGCCTGCTGTGAATTTGACGTTGACACCCTGCGGCCTACCTACCGGCTCCTGGTGGGTGTCCCGGGCAAAAGCAATGCTTTCGCCATTTCCTCCAAGCTTGGTCTGCCATCCTTTATCATAGAGAAAGCCAGGGAACAGATCAGCGAGCAGGACGAGTCCTTCGAGGATCTGCTATCCTCTCTGGAAAACAGCCGGGTCGGCATTGAGCAGGAACGGGCTGAACTGGAACGCACCCGGGAGGAGGCCGCCGCCCTCACGGCCAGTCTTCAGAAGGGGCAGGAACAGCTGGACAAGCGAAGGGACAGGATTATCCGTCAGGCAAATGAAGAAGCTGCCAGGATCTTACGGGAAGCAAAAGACTATGCCGATCAAACCATGAAGCTTTTCCATAAATTTCAGAAGGATCACGTCGATACAGCGGCTATGGAAAGAGAACGCAATGCTCTCAGGGAAAGGCTTTCCAAGTCCACCCAGAGCAGTGCTCTGGGAACCGAACCCAAAAAGCCTGCCAAAAAGCTTACTGTCGATGAACTGTCCATCGGTGATCCGGTCCATGTCCTGAGTATGAATCTGAAGGGAACCGTCGCAAGCCGTCCCGACTCTAAGGGATTTCTTTTTATACAGATGGGAAGTATTCGTTCAAAGATCCATATCTCTGATCTGGAGCCTGCCGAAGAAGAAAAAGAGGCTCCCTCCAAAACGGGTGCCGGAAAAATCCGTATGTCCAAATCCGCCAATGTCTCTCAGGAAATCAATCTCCTGGGGCGGACTGTAGACGAAGCCATATCTCAGCTCGATAAATATCTTGATGATGCCGCTCTGGCCCATCTCGAAACGGTCCGTGTTGTCCACGGCAAGGGAACCGGAGCGCTTCGCCAGGGAATCCATGATTATCTGAGGCGTCAGAAGCGGGTTGCCTCTTATCGTCTGGGAGAGTTTGGCGAGGGTGACGCGGGGGTAACCATTGTCAAGCTGAAAAAATAATAGGGTAATAAAAGAGCCATGCAAAGCCGATTCACGCAAAAACAGCGCGCCTTGCATGGCCTTTTTAGGTTGTGAATAAGATTACCTATTGTTAGCCTTATCAGAAAATATTAGAAAACTATTTTCATTTTAAAAAAACAGAGTTATAATGAATATAAAGAAAAAGAAAAAGAGTTCGCTTATGGGAGGAGGAGTATGGAATGACAGCCAAGCAAAAGATCCTCATTGTTGATGACGATATCAACATTGCGGAGCTGATAGCCCTTTACCTGACGAAGGAATGTTTTGAACCCAAAATCGTCTCAGACGGCGAAAAAGCTCTACGTGAGTTTTCGGTCTTTCATCCAAACCTGATCCTTCTGGATCTCATGCTTCCGGGAATGGATGGTTACCAGGTATGCCGTGAGATACGGCATTTCTCTGACGTCCCTATTATCATGCTCTCTGCCAAAGGAGAAACCTTCGACAAGGTGCTTGGCCTGGAGCTGGGCGCAGATGATTATATTATCAAGCCCTTTGATTCCAAGGAACTGATTGCCAGAGTACGCGCCGTTCTCAGGCGCTTTTCCGTCCGTACTCCAGCCGCTCCCTCGGGAGAAAAATCGGTCAGCTATCCGGATCTTACCATTAACCTGACCAATTATTCCGTCACCTACCAGGGAAATGTCATTGAGATGCCGCCTAAAGAACTTGAGCTATTGTACTTTCTGGCCTCATCTCCCAATCAGGTCTTTACCAGAGACCAGCTTCTGGATCACATCTGGGGTTATGAATATGCCGGCGATACCCGTACCGTAGATGTCCATATCAAAAGGCTGAGAGAAAAGATCAAGGATGATATAGACAATCCCCGTTGGCTTCTTGCTACAGTATGGGGAATCGGGTACAAATTTGAGGTCAAAAATCTCAATTCGTAAACAGAGACTAATCTGTGAGAAAGAATCAATTTGAAGTGTTTGGGAAAGCTGGTTTTCACATGGTAATAAAAGAACTATCTGAGAAGTCTTCATTCATCTGCCTCAGGCGCTTCATTTTTCATCCGGAAGCCCTGGGGCATTTTTTATTGTTTCACACTTTTAAAGCCTTTCGCTTCCAGACAGGCCTCCACCTCATAGATATCCGGCGTATGAAGGACCATGATGGGCATTCCGCTGTCTCTGTTAAAAGAAAGATAGAGGTAATCGGCGTTAATGTTGCTTTCCAGAAGTGCCTTCAGCAGTTTGTTCAGATTACCTGCCTCATCCTTCACCTCAATGCCAAGAACGTCTGTCTGTTTACAGATGAAGCCTCCCGCGCGAAGAGCCTTCAAGGCCGCCTCCGTGTCGGATACCACCATACGGATGATCCCATACTCGGCCGAATCATTCGTTACTGATCCCAGGATATTGATGTCATTTTCATACAAGATCCCGGTAATTGTCTGCATAGTTCCTTTCTTATTTTCTGCGTAGATGGATATCTGCTTCAACATAGTATCTTTGCCTCCTTCAGGATGACCTTTTGCTGATTCGGCAGACTGCCGAAGACAAAAACAGTCTCATGGGATAAAAGGTATTTCTTGCTTCTTCTGGTATTATACTCAGCTTTTGAGATTTGTACAGATTTCCTTTTCTGTTTTTTCCTGCCGATCCAATGTTCCGACCTGTGCGGTCACTACAGTGACAAATACCAGGGACATTCGCAAACTATGCGTTACATGCTTCTGTGGCTGGTCTTGAAAGAAAGCCTCCTTTGTGATATAAAGCTAAGGAAAAGGTTGATCAATTGAATCTGCAGGGGTGACTGCGAAGCGTATCGTGCCGAGTCGTTACCAGGAGGGAATACCTATGAGCAAATATCTTGACACAGCCATTGAACTTCGGGCTGTAACGGAAGTTCACTATAATTGTGCCCAGGCCGTGCTTGTCCCCTTTGCCAAGGACGCCGGTCTTACACCGGAACAGGCCTACCGTATTGCCGCGAATCTGGGCGCAGGAATGAAAAGAGGATCTGCCTGTGGCGCTATCGTCGGTGGTCTTCTGGTTCTCGGTCTTTTTGGGGCGGATGATCCCGCCATTGTTTCCGCCTATCACAGAAAGCTGAGAGAGGCTCACGAGGGTGCCCTTGACTGTGCAGAGCTGCTCAGAATCAACAAGGAGCATCATGGGGAAAAAAAGCCTCACTGTGATAACATGGTCTATGAATGTGTGACCCTGGCAGAGCAGATTTTGAGGGAGCAAGGGAAGCTTTCGTAACAGTCAGGCTGATCTGCCGAATCAGGAATGCTTACTGATTACTCTTGCTTTATCAGGCCAAAAGGAGTATTATACCTTTTTATAGTATGCGTACGAATTTACTGCGGAATCATGCCGCTTACATCGGCGTAAATTCGGCGCAGTAAACGAATCAGAATGCAGGCATTTTGGTCGTTTCCTATCTATAACGCTATCACGATTATTTGCGACAGATCGGGGCAGCCTGTTTTCGCTGCCGCTTTTGTGCAATGGCTATGGAGGTCTAAGATACTATATGGATAGATACACTCTGGGAATCGATATCGGATCAACCACTGTGAAAATAGCGATCCTGGACGGTCAGGATACACTTTTATTCGCGGACTATGCCCGCCACTATGCCAATATACAGGAAACCCTGGCTAATCTTCTTGAAAAGGCTTATGATCAACTTGGAGAGCTCACTTTATTTCCTGTGATCACCGGTTCCGGAGGGCTTACCCTTGCAAATGCGCTTGACATTCCTTTTGTACAGGAAGTCATCTCTGTGTCGACTGCCCTGGAAAAGATAGCCCCGCAGACAGATGTGGCTATCGAACTGGGAGGCGAGGATGCAAAGATTATCTATTTTGAAGGGGGAAATGTAGAGCAGCGCATGAATGGAATCTGCGCCGGAGGAACCGGTTCATTTATCGATCAGATGGCCTCCCTGCTTCATACAGACGCTACAGGACTCAATGAATACGCTGCCCACTACAAAGCGCTTTACCCGATCGCGGCCCGCTGCGGTGTCTTTGCCAAAACGGATATCCAGCCTCTCATCAATGAGGGGGCTTCCAAGGAGGATCTTTCTGCTTCCATCTTCCAGGCTGTCGTCAACCAGACGATCTCCGGCCTGGCCTGCGGCAAGCCCATCCGGGGGCATGTCGCCTTTCTGGGAGGGCCTCTTCATTTTCTGCCGGAGCTGAAGGCTGCCTTCATCCGAACGCTGAAGCTGGACGATGAGCATGCCATCAGTCCTAAAAACTCCCATCTTTTTGCCGCCATGGGCAGTGCCATGAATGCCGGGAAGGATAAGTCCGTCGTCCTTACTGAGTTAAAAGACCGTCTGAGCCAGTCCATCCATCTGGATTTTGAGGTGGAACGCATGGAGCCTCTCTTCGCCAGCCAGAAGGATTATGAAGATTTCTCTCACCGCCAGGCCCAGTATCATGTCTGTGCCGGAGATCTGGCCAGCTACGAGGGGAACTGCTATCTGGGCATCGATGCCGGCTCCACCACCACGAAGACAGCGCTGATCAGCGAAGACGGAAGCCTTTTATACTCCTTCTACAGCAATAATAACGGCAGTCCTCTCAAGACAGCCATCCGCTCCATCCAGGAAATCTATCGCATCATGCCGCCAAAAGCGCA
Organism: Blautia sp.; assembly: GCA_017515325.1. Taxonomy (GTDB): domain Bacteria; phylum Bacillota; class Clostridia; order Lachnospirales; family Lachnospiraceae; genus Blautia_A. The sequence continues at coordinate 95,379 of JAFWGA010000013.1, read as the reverse complement.
TATTGCCTGGTCCTGTTCCACAGGGTATGGAGAAGCTCTGGTCAAAGCCGGTCTTCTTCTGGATGAAGGGGAAGTGGAGACTGTCTCCCATTATTATGCTGCTGCCTTTTTTGACCCTGAAGTTGACTGCATCCTGGATATCGGCGGCCAGGACATGAAATGCATCAAAATCAAAAACCAGACGGTAGACAGTGTTCAGTTAAATGAGGCCTGCTCTTCCGGATGTGGTTCCTTCATCGAAACCTTTGCCCGCTCCCTCAATTACAGCGTTCAGGATTTTGCCAAGGCAGCTCTTTTTGCCCGGCATCCCATTGACCTGGGTACCCGCTGCACCGTTTTCATGAATTCCAAGGTTAAGCAGGCCCAAAAGGAAGGAGCAGAGGTTGCGGATATCTCCGCCGGACTGGCCTATTCCGTTATCAAAAACGCCCTTTACAAGGTCATCAAGGTTTCTGACGCTACAGAACTGGGCAAGCACATTGTCGTGCAGGGCGGAACCTTTTACAATGACGCAGTTCTGCGGTCCTTTGAAAGGATCGCGAATTGCCAGGCGATCCGCCCGGATATCGCAGGTATCATGGGCGCTTTCGGGGCCGCTCTGATCGCCAGAGAGCGCTATGAAGAGGGAACTCTTTCCTCCATGCTCTCCATCGACCAGATCAATTCCCTGGAATATACTACCTCCATGGCCAACTGCAGAGGCTGTACCAACAACTGCCGTCTCACCATCAACAAATTTTCAGGCGGCAGGCAGTACATCAGCGGAAACCGCTGCGAAAGAGGGATTGGCAAGGAAAAGAATAAGGATCACGTTCCTAACCTCTTTGAATATAAATACAAGCGCCTCTTCTCCTACGAGCCCCTGCGGGCAGATTTAGCCCCAAGAGGCAAGGTGGGCATCCCCCGGGTATTGAACCTCTTTGAGAATTATCCCTTCTGGTTCACCTTCTTTACGGATCTGAAATATGAGGTAGTCCTCTCCCCCACCTCGACACGAAAGATCTATGAATTGGGGATTGAATCGATCCCCAGTGAGTCAGAGTGCTATCCGGCCAAGCTTGCCCACGGGCATATCAGTTGGCTGATCAAGAACGGGATCAGGTTTATTTTCTACCCCTGCGTTCCATATGAAAGGGAAGAGTTCTCGGAAGCGGTCAACCACTATAACTGTCCCATCGTCACCTCCTATGCGGAAAATATTAAAAATAATGTCGATGAACTGCGGGATCCCTCCATCCGTTTTTGCAATCCTTTCCTTTCCTTCACCAATGAGGAGATCATCACCAAACGGCTTGTGGACATCTTCCCGGATATCCCTGCCAGCCAGGTGAAGGCTGCTGCCCATCACGCCTGGCAGGAATTGGCTGTGGTACGCCAGGATATCCAGAAAAAGGGGGAGGAAACCCTCCGTTATCTGTCCGAGACCGGCAGACACGGAATTGTTCTGGCCGGCCGCCCTTATCACATTGACCCGGAGATCCACCATGGTATCCCGGATCTGATCGTGAGCTACGGTGTAGCGGTTCTGACCGAGGATTCTGTCTCCCATCTGGCAAAGGTTGAGCGTCCGATCCGGGTCAATGACCAGTGGATGTACCATTCCAGGCTTTATGCGGCGGCAAACTTTGTCAAGACCAGAGAAGACCTCGATCTGATCCAGCTGAATTCCTTTGGCTGCGGCCTCGATGCCGTCACCACGGATCAGGTTTATGAGATTCTTGAATCCAGTGACAAGATCTACACCTGCCTGAAGATCGACGAGGTGAACAATCTCGGCGCTGCCAGGATACGTGTCCGTTCCCTGCTGGCTGCCCTCAGAGCCAAGGAAGCCCAGCACAAAAAACGGCAGATCCTTCCTTCCTCCATTGAGAAGGTTCCCTTTACCAAGGAGATGCGCCAGGATTACACCATCCTTTGTCCCCAGATGTCTCCGGTTCATTTTACCCTCCTGCAGGCAGCCTTCAGGGCTTGCGGTTACCATCTGGAGGTTCTTCCCAATGATAATAAGCAATCCATCGATGTTGGCCTTCGCTATGTCAATAACGATGCCTGCTATCCTTCCCTTATCGTGGTAGGCATGATCATGGATGCTCTTCATTCCGGGAAATATGATATTGACAAGACTGCTGTGATCATGACTCAGACCGGCGGCGGTTGCAGAGCCTCCAACTATATCGCCTTTATCCGGCGTGCCCTGAAAAAAGCCGGTATGGAGCAGGTTCCCGTTATTTCCCTTAACCTGAGCGGGCTTGAAAGCAATCCCGGGTTTAAGCTGACTCTTCCTTTGGTCAAGCGGGTCTGCTATTCGGCTATCTTTGGCGATCTTTTGATGAAGTGCATTTATCGGATGCGTCCTTATGAGCTGGAGAAGGGGATCGTAAACAGAAAGCATGAAGAATGGGAGAAACGGATCCTGACCTTCCTTTCGGGCAGCAGCGTCAGTCACAGCCGATTTAAACAGATGTGCCGGGATCTGGTTCAGGATTTCGACAAGATTCCCATCTCCAATATCAAAAAGCCCAGAGTGGGGATCGTCGGGGAAATTCTGGTCAAGTTCATGCCGGCGGCCAACAACTACCTGGCTGAGCTGCTTGAAGCGGAAGGAGCCGAGCCTGTGGTGCCGGATCTGATCGATTTCATGAATTACAGTTTCTACAACCAGAACTTTAAGGTGGAAAATCTCGGGTTTAAAAAGAAATCGGCCTTGCTTGGCAATATGGGCATCAAGGGGATTGAATGGCTGCGTTCTGCGGCCAACGAGGCACTGGCCCACAGCCGGCATTTTCATCCGACGGCAGATATCCGGGACCTGGCCCGTATGGCGGGTCCGATCGTCTCTACCGGCAATCAGACCGGCGAAGGATGGTTCCTGACCGGTGAGATGCTTGAGCTCATTCATGATAACTGTCCGAATATTGTCTGTATTCAGCCTTTTGGCTGCCTTCCTAACCATATCGTGGGCAAGGGTGTCATTAAGGAAATCCGGAGAACTCATCCGGAGGCCAATATTGTTGCCATCGACTATGATCCGGGTGCCAGCGAAGTGAATCAGCTGAATCGAATTAAGCTGATGCTTTCCACAGCGATGAAGAACCTGGGGAAGGAAAGGCGGAATGCCTGATTGAAAAAGAACAGCGGCAGGAGGAATCCTGCCGCTGTTCTTTTTCATTTTTCATTTTGATGTTTCATTCTTGTCCGGCATGTCTGTTTTCTGTGGCGGCACTGCCTGCTGATCGGACTTCCCCTCTGCCGCTTCCTGGGCCGGCTGTGCAGACTCTTCCTTTTGCGTGTCAGGTGACGGCTGAACAGACTCTTCTCTCGGCGCTGCTGACGATGGCGGAACAGGCTCTTCTTTCAGTGCTGCTGACGATGGCGGAACAGGCTCTTCTTTCGCTGCAGAAGGCGATGGCTGCCTGCTATTTCCCTCAGCTGCTTGGCTTTCCGGGTTCGAGATATAGGGAGCCTTTACGTTTGTCAGAAAGCTTGGCATGTTTTTGCCTGTCGTTTCATGATGGACTACAGCCGGATTTACCACCGGTTTTACCGCCGGTCTGACGCCTTTCTCCTCTTGCTTCATAATAGACTGAACATAATGATCCGCAAAGTCTTCCAGGCTCATAGACCTGCTTTCATTCCGGCCGGCCTGCCCGGAAGGGTAGCCGGTAGGCTGATCTTCAGTTTCCGCCTCTGGCTCATCGGTATTATCCCTGTCCTTCTCTCTTACCCGGATTACCGGAAGCATATGAGCCAGTCTGCGGGCATAGGAGCCTCCCGGCATCAGATCAAAATCCTCATCACTTGGATTGGCAATCATCAGGTAGAAAACAAAATAGACCAGTATGGCCAGAATCAGGGCCGGTACAAGGCTGATGAAATTTCTGTGGGTCAAAAAGTACAGCAGATAATATATGCCGCCTGCTGTCAGCGCCATGGGAACGGAGGCCAGCAGAGGACTCAGATAAGCATATTTCCACGGGTTTTTATAGCCCAGGTATTTTTTCATGGAAAAATCATTCAGCAGACACATGATGACAGAATAAGCGATAATGGCGATTACAATCGTATATACGCCAAGATCGGTAAAGGTCAGCAGAAGCGCTGCTACTACCACATCCACACCAAGGGCAATCAGGGAGTGATAGAGAGGAATCCTGGGCTTTCCGATTCCCTGAAGGACTCCGTTGGAAATATTGGAATTGCCGTTCAGGATAATCGTAATTGCGCCGAGCAGTAAAAGCTGAGAGCTGACTCCATTGGTCCCCGGGAAAATCAGCCTCGTGATGGGGCCGGCCAATACGGCCAGACCTGCCGCTGAGGGAATGGAGATCAGCATGCTGATCCAGGTTGTCCGGTCAATCTTAGCGTGGGTTCCCTTCATGTCTTTCTTTACATAATGGGCCGCCACCTCGGGAATCATAGACATAGGCGCAGTCCCTGCCAGAGTCAGTGGGATATTGATCAGCGTACCATAATAGCCATATTCCGCATAGAGCAGCTCGATGGTACCGGACCCCAATCCCTTTGCTCCACTGATTCCGGAATACATATAGCTGTTGATAAAGCCGTCGACATTGTAGACGCAGGCTCCCAGGACGATGGGCATGATAATCATCAAAAGCTCCTGCATGACCAGCCCCGTGCTCTCGTCCAATGACCGATGGTCGCGGGCAACCATGGCATGTATGGTTCCTCTGTTCAGGGCGTAAATGAAAACCATAAAGAGCAAAGCAGCCAATACTCCTGCCCCGGTTCCCATGGTCGCTCCTGCCGCGCCCATGCGCCGCATGACCTCTTCTCCCTCATTGGCATAGCGGTTGATCATATAATTGGCCATCACCAATGCCACGATAGCCACCATGATCTGTTCTATGATCTGGGAGAGGGAAGTGGGCACCATGTTCCTGTGAGCCTGAAAGTATCCTCTGTATACACCCAGAATACCGGAAAGAAAGATGGTAGGAGCCAGCATCTGCAAAGCCAGACGAGCGTTTGCCATGGAATCAGGCACCAACAGCGAAGCGCCGAATACACAGACCAGAGAGACAAGTCCGCCGGCGATCACAGCATACAAAAGGGCACAATGGAAAACCTTCTGGGCGTCCCGATAACGACGCAGGGTCAGCTTCTCAGAGATAACCTTTGATACTGCCTGTGGAATGCTGAAGGAGGAGATCATCAGGAGAAGGAAATAGACATTCTGCGCATACTGAAACAAAGCATAGCTGTTATTGCCCAGTATCGTAGACAAGGGGCTTTTATAAAGCATCCCAATGATCTTTGAAACCAAGGCGGCAACCATCAGATATGAGGCGTTCTTTACCAGTGTATTTTCATTCTTTCTCATTTTCAAGTATTCCCAATCTAGGATCAGATGACAAGCTCACATCTGAAGACTCATAGTAACCGTGAAGGAACTCACGACTGAACCGTTACGGCGGGGTCATATATTTTCAATCTGCCAGTCTACAGGCTCAATCCCGTTTGCCGTAAGAAATGCATTGGTTCGACTGAAATGCCGACAGCCAAAAAAGCCATGATAGGCAGAAAGGGGACTGGGGTGAGCAGCCTCCAGAACCAATTGTGCCGGATTGTTCAGCATAGCAGCCTTCTGTCTGGCCGGTCTTCCCCAGAGAAGATAGACTATGGGACGATCCTGCTCATTCAGGATCCGGATCACCGCGTCCGTAAAGGTTTCCCACCCGATTCCCCGGTGAGAATTTGCCTGGTGCGCCCGAACGGTCAGAACAGTATTTAACAGCAAAACACCCTGAGAAGCCCATTTCTCCAGACATCCGTTATTGGGAATATAGCACCCGCAATCCTCCTGCAATTCTTTATAGATATTGACAAGAGAAGGAGGAATTGCCACATCTGCCCGAACGGAAAAGCATAATCCGTTTGCCTGCCCCTCCTCATGATAGGGATCCTGACCCAGGATCACCACCTTCACCTGTGACAGAGGCGTGAAATGAAAGGCATTGAGCATCTCGCCCGGGGGCGGATATATCCTGGCCGTCCGATATTCCCTGGCCACAGTCTGATATAGTTTCGCATAATATGGCTGCCTGAATTCTCCCTTCAGGGCTTCCTGCCAGTCTCCCGACAATTGTGCCATTTTTCCCGCCCTTCCTTCTATCCTTGTCATACCATTCGTGCGCATACTATAGCTACGGAATTATGCCGTTTGAAGCAAGGTAAATCCGGCGCAGCAAATGCCACCCACTGACCTGAGCGAATGCCCCTTGTCACCGATTCCATCTTACCGGTATGCCACGTCCGGCCAGATACTCCTTTACCTCTGCAATCCTTAACTCTTTGTAATGAAAAAGAGAGGCCGCCAATGCCGCATCAGCTCCGGCCTGATCCAAAACGTCCCCGAAATGCTCAAGGGTCCCTGCTCCGCCGGAAGCGATCACAGGAACCGGCACTGCCTGAGCAACAGCCTGTGTCAGCTCCATATCATATCCGGCCTTTGTTCCGTCACAGTCCATACTGGTCAGCAGGATCTCTCCGGCTCCCAGCGCAACTCCCCTGACAGCCCACTCGAGGCAATCGATCCCCGTATCCAGCCTTCCGCCGTGCTTGTATATATTCCATCCTCCGTCGGGCCTTCGCCTGGCGTCAATTGCCAGTACCACACACTGGCTGCCGAATTTGTCCGCAGCCTCCCTAAGAAGCTCCGGCCGGTCTATCGCTGCGGAATTCACAGAGATTTTATCCGCCCCTTCTCTCAACAGCCTTCGGAAATCATCCACCGTCCGGATGCCACCTCCGACCGTAAAGGGGATAAATACACTCTCTGCCACACGGCGTACCATATCCACTACCGTGTCCCTTCCTTCGTGGGAGGCAGTGATATCCAGGAATACCAGCTCATCCGCCCCCTCTTTATCATAGGCCTTGGCTATCTCCACCGGGTCTCCTGCATCCTTTAGGTTCACAAAATTGACTCCCTTGACTACTCTGCCTTTATTGACATCCAGACAGGGAATAATTCTTTTTGTCAGCATACTATCTTCTCCTATGCTCATGCCGCCAAATCTTCGGGCCGGCATATCTTTCCTGATCAGGATAAGCCGCAGAAATTCTCAAGAAGCTTCAGGCCGGTCAGGCTGCTCTTTTCCGGATGGAACTGGCAGGCATAGATATTCCCCTGCTCTACGGAAGCGTCGATCCGGGTTCCGTATTCCGTCACAGCCGTCACCATGTTTTTGTCCGCCGCATCCAGATAATAGGAATGAACAAAGTAGACATAGCTCTGATCCGGAATGCCTTCAAAAAGCTTTCCTTTTCCGCAAAGAGAAAGGGAATTCCATCCCATATGGGGGATCTTTCTGCCTTCTCCCCTGGGAATATGCCGGATTTTTCCCTTCAGGAGTCCCAGGCCGGGTACTCCCGGGCTTTCTTCGCTTTCCTCAAACAAAAGCTGCAGTCCCACACAGATTCCCAGGAAGGGAGTTCCTCTGGATACAATGTTTTCTATGACGGGAACCAGCCCATAGCGTTCCAGGTTTCCCATGGCATCTCCGAAATTGCCGACACCGGGAAGAATGACCCTGTCCGCTGCATAGAGCACATCCTTGTCAGATGAGATGGTGGTCTCTTCTCCGAGAAAAAGGAGGGCCTTTTCCACACTTTTGATATTTCCGGCATCATAGTCGATAATTGCTGTCATTTCATTCATCCTTCCCTGGCAACGATTCCATCACGGTTTTTATCTACGGCCTAACAGGATGCTGAGCAGGTCGCCTCCGTTTATGTTGCCGATGCTCTGGCTGTTGTTCGGTGAACCCAAAAATGATCCCAAAAGAGATCCCATGCCCAGAAGGCTGCCGGTGTTCTGCTGGCTGCCACCGCCCAGGAGACTGCCCAGAAGACCGCCGGAGCTTTGCTGGTTCGGACTTCCCAGCATTGAACCCATAAGACCTCCCAGAGGATTTCCTGAAGCCTGTGTGTTTCCCATGCCCAGAAGGCTGCCAAGCAAACCAATACCATTGGAAGCGCTTTGTTGAGAGCCACCGAAAAGAGCCAGAATGTCTGTCAGGTCCAGGCCGTCAGAAAGGTCGAATTTCGCCGCCTTCCCCGTAACAGCAGAGAGGATACACAGCAGAAGAGGTGCCATGCTGGCAAGACCTCTGGTTACCTGATCTGTATTCATCTGGGTCTGTTCCGCTAAGGTCTGTACCACACTGTCTGATTTGTCCCCGAAGATATGGCGGACAATCTTCTCCCCATCCTCTTCATTTGCTTCCTGGATCTGCTCTGCTGCTGTTCTGGTACTCCTGTGCTGGGTCAAGGCTCCTCGCAGAGAGTCCGCTCCCTTGTCGGAGGCAGCAGCATTTTTTGTCATGCCTCCTACCAAAAGCGGGAGTGAGGTTACCAGGAGCTTTTGTGCCTGTTCTTTACTTGCGCCTGTTTTTTGGGAAAGCGCTTCAACGGAGTCCTCAGTTGCCATTGATCCCATCAGAATATCCAGTAAGTCCATTTTCTTCCTCCTCATCTATCTAAGCTGTTGATTTCAGTCATATTTTACATGAATATAGCCTAACATAGTCTCTCTTTCTTCGCAAGACTTATCTTGCAGGCAAATCCTTCTGCCATAAGATGAACGGCAGGGTACCGGTTACCGTCAGGTGACATCTTCCTTTCGGCACCCCTGCCATAAAAAAAGACAGCATTCCGTCAGGCTTCCCAACAGAATACTGTCCCCCTTAGTTTGAGCTGAATCATGGATCCGGTTCTTACGCCGCATCCGTGACGTACTTATGCGATACAATCACGCGCCTCCATCACGGCTGATGGATTTGTCGTATGATTATGCCACAGCATATTCCTGCAAGACATCTGAAATGAAGGGTATATATAAATTTCCCACCTGTTTCGCCAGTTCCTGTCTGGTAGGGATACGTCCGTAAAGATTCACATGGGTCTGGATACACATTCTGATGATCTGTAATGCTTCTTTCATTTCAGGGTCCTCCTTATATTTCTATATTCATGAAAACGAACAAAATGCCTGCATTTTGTTTTCGCAGCTATCCTTTTTCCCGTAACCACAACGGTATTGCGCTGAGCGGTTCCGTTTTCCTTTTTCCTTTTTCCTTATATTATCATATACGTAAGAAGACCTTGAAATTCTATGGTAAACACAATATTTTCACAAATATAATGGGCACACTATTTCCAACATTACGGGGAATGGAAAGTATCCTGATAGTTTGCGATCATTTCCTCCATTCCTTTTTGATGCAGGCCCCGGTAGGTCAGCTGGCGTATGATGTCATAGATCACCGCCATCAGCGGGACACCCACGATCATACCGATAATGCCCCAGAGCCCGCCGAAGAGAAAAATAGCAAACATAACCCACAAGGCCGAAAGCCCTGTAGTATTTCCCAGAATCTTCGGTCCGATTATATTTCCGTCCACCTGCTGCAGAACGATCACAAACAGGATAAAGATCAGGCAGCGCATGGGATTCTCCAAAAGGAGCAGCAAGGCTGAAGGAACCGCACCGATAAAGGGGCCAAAAAAGGGGATGATATTGGTAACCCCCACGATCACAGCAATCAGAAGAGGAGATTCACAGCCCATCGCCACACAGCCTACAAAACAGATGGCACCAACAATAGCGGAATCCGCAAGCTTTCCCATAAAAAACCCATTGAACATCTTGTCGGCATAACGGGTTTCATCTTGAATCCATTTTGCCTGAGCAGGCTTAAAAATACTCCATAACACCAATACGGCCTGAGCCCCCAGCTGGGAACGCCTGGACAAAAGGTAAACGGCAACGATCAACCCCAGCAGCAGATCCTTAATCAGTCCCAAAATGGCCAGGACATGTACTGCGGCTCCATTCAGGAAATCAATCAGTCTGCGCAGAGTTCCGCTGTTTTCCCCTCCACCAAAGAAACTGTTCACAAAGTCCGTCAGTTCGGCGGATATTTCCTCCCACTTTTCAAGCAGCTCAGGCATACCCTCCAGCATGGAGGTAATCCGTGCTTCCAGAGCCTGAACCTGCCCAGGCAATGCCTCGATGATCTGCATAATGCTGGTGATCAATTGGGGAACAATGAGGAAAATCACCGCCAGCACAATAAGCACTACTATGACAAGCGACAATATGATGGCAATGGCCGAAGCAGCTCCCTTGTGTTTTTCTCCCAAAAGCTTTCCTGTCAGGCTTTCCAGCTTCTTGCACAAGGGGAGGACAATGTAGGCAATGGCAGCGCCAAAAACAAATGCCCTGAGGATTCCAAGGATCATACCGAAAAAATCGGTCAGTTTATCAAAATGGTAAATAAAAAAGAAAAAAAGGATTCCCAGGACAACTACTCCTGTCAGGGTCAGTCCCCATTTTACGTAAATTTTTTTCTCTTCCTGATTCATTTCCCGTCCTTTCCGCCAAGCATCATCACGGCTGAGACGCAACAGTCATACTCTTTTTTTATATAAATCCATAACTCGGATTGAAAGCCTCAGGTAAGCCAGTGTTCCTCTGTCCTCGAGAGATTCGTGCAGGTACTCGTTGATCTTTGCCATCCGGTATACCAATGTATTGCGATGGATAAAAAGCTCCCTTGCCGTATTGACAAGCGAAGTGTCATTTCTCAGATAAGCTCTCAATGTATCCAGCATGACAGACCGTTCCTTTTCTTCCATCTGATACAGGGAACGGATCTTAGGATGGACAGCGTAAACACATTCCTCAAGATTCTGAGACTCGAGAACATAATCCAGAGCGCAATCAACAAAGGGAGCGAAAAATCTCGGCTGTTCCTCCTGTCCCATATGATTCAATACATAAGCAGCCTGGGACATCAGATAAGGGCAGACCCAAATGCCTTCCAGAGAAAGGGAACAGGAGCCTGTCATATGATTTTGTTCCGCGATGGACCGCAGTTTTCTTCCCGGATGATCCAGCTTTCCTCTGCTGCAGTTATAGAGGACAGCGATCTGGGAACCAAGGATAACAGCCTGTGCCTCCTTTAAACAACCGCATATCGTACGAAAAACCAGCCGCAGCTGCCACCGCCTGGCCGAGGAGGAAAAGAATTCCAGCAGGTATAGCTGATAGACATCTTCTTCCCCCCAGTTCCGAAGCTCCAGCTGTGTCTTCAGAAGCTCCGTATCCATCCTTTCCCCACAAAGAAGATCCTCAAATACGGAGGAGCTGAAGGAATAGTCTTTCTGAATTGTTCCACTAAAGAGCATTCTCCCAAAAGCCCGGGAAAGGATATCCAGAATCTGAAAATCCCCACAGTTAAGAATGCGATCTTTGACAATGATACAAAGATTCCCTTTTTCCTCATTCTGAAAAGAAACAGGGACCGATACACCGTGATAAAACCTCGCTCCCGAAAGGGTAAAAAAAGATCGTCCATTCACCAGCTGAGCATCTCTCGTAAAGGGGCCGTCTACCGAGGCGAACCCATATTTCTTCATATAATTCCATTCGTCTCCTAAGTCTTCTTCGGAAGAACTCTTACTTATGCCAAGCACTCTATAGGCTTGATCCAGAAAAGCCAAGGGATTATTCAGAAGGACGCTTCCCATTTCTGTCATTTTCTGGAAATTTCCTTCCTGAGCCAGTTCCTCCAGCTGAGCACACCAATTTTCAAAGCTGTCAAACACCGACTGCACGGTAGCATAAACATCCTTCAGGGAAAGCTCCCGGATAACGAAATAATCCTCCTCTGCCCTCACCACAACAGCATTTCCCTCGGCATAGACATAAACACAGTCTGTAGCGTATGCCAGCCGAGCGCTTTTGAGCACTCGAGGTGTGTTTTCACTCAAATGAAGCTCCGGAGACAGCATCTCCAGACGATTGGCCAGCATCCACATGCTTATCTTCATTTTTCCCCTCCAGCAGATAAGGATCCGACATAATTCTTTCCAGAACAGCCGTCATATCCGGCAGTCTTTGCCTTTCCCGGTACAGTTCCAGAACACGCAGAGAATACTTCATATATTCCCTGGTATGATATTCCGCCAAGTCCCGTGAGCAGTAGTCCGTGATTCTGGAAATGCGGTAGATCAATGTATTCCTGTGAATCCCAAGCTCATGCGCCGTCTCTGATATGGCACAGTCATTAGCCATATATGCGGCAAGAGTGTCATATACCGGATACTGTTCCTTTTGAACAGCCTCCAGAACAGAGATCAGGCCCGGATGCACGGCATACAGTCTTTCCTCCGGCGAAGGGGATTCTATCAGAAAATCGACAGCATAGTCCTCAAACGATAAAATGTTCCGGTCAGGATTCCAGGCTATCCCGTTTTCCAGAGCATACTCCGCCTGAGTATACAAAAAGCCAAGATGGTTGATCCCCCGGACAGGCAACGAGCAGGCGGCGTATATATAATCCAGAACCTGATAAGAACTCAGGTAATCGGGAAAGGACTGGTCAATCGCACTTTTTCCGTTACAGACTACCAGGATTCTGTCCTCCTCTTCCACCGCCACTGTGTGAGGAAAGGGATAATTGATCAGAAAAAACAGCCTGGAGAGAGCTGCTGCAGCGGATATCCTGGATTCCTGCCTTGGGTGTAGAATCCAGATCCGATAGGTATCATGGATATCCCAGTTCCGGTAAGACAAAAGCCGGGAGAGCGCAGAGCGGCTGACAGGAGTATGGCTGATCAGATTCGCCAGCATATAAATATTGCCCGGCTCATGCCCCAACCCGGCAGAGGAAAGCAGGCAGTGCTTCAGCTTATGCGCAACCATCTCCAGAAGCTGAACATCTCCTTCGTTCAGGAGCCGATCCTTCTCCATCAGTTGAAGACGGCCGCACTCAAAACCCTGATGAAACATACTGTACATCATTCCACCGAATTTCAGCAGACTATGTGGGCTAAAATGATTGATTCCCTCATGGATATATTGACTGTATGAACTGCTCTGCAGGAATCTTTTGACAGATTCCGGAGATGAGCGCCTGTTTTTGCACAGATAAACCCATTCACTGTCCATCTCCTCATAGGGATAATGATCCGAGATCCCCAAAAGCTCCCTGTTTCCGTTCAATAGAAAAACCGGATTTTCAAAAACCTGCCAGCATAGCTCGACGATTCTTTGATAATCACATTTTGACATACCGTCTAAAAGCTCTTCTTCCCAGTCGTCAAAAAAGTCAAAGATCCCCTGCACCAATTCAAAACCGGTAGCCAGATCAAGCCCGGGAAGAATAATCCAATCCTCATCGCAGCTGATGCAAACACCATCCTTTTCTTCATGTACCCAGACGCAGTCCGGAACACTGGTACGTCTGGCGCTCAAAAGGCACCGCCTTGAAGGGGAATGGATAGAAATCCTCGGTTCAAAAGAACCAAGCCTGTTAGCCAGGATCCACATGCTAAGTTTCATCTCTAATCCTTTTTTCCTTTCGCAGAGGATTTGGGGTCTGTCATATCAAAATAGGGAATTATGCCATGGCAGGTGGCATGATTCTACAGTAAATTTATGAGCATACTGTAAATTTTAGTGAGTGCTAAAAAAAAAGTCAAGTGTAACTCTGTTAATCAATAACGGCCTCTTCCTTCCGGCACCCCTGCCAATAGGGTAGAGGGAGGCACAGCCGACTCTCTACCCCACGGCGGGGCGCTGGTCACCTTCAGGTGACATCTTCCTTTCAGCGCCCCTGCCCGCCCCTGCCATAGAAAAAAGCCCGGAACATATCTGTCGATACATTCCGGGCTTTCACCTTGCATTTACAGTGGAATAACGCTGTGTTCGTGGTTACCGAAAGTCAGCCTTCCCTCTCTGACTTGTCCTCGCAGGCATCTGCTGCGTTGGTCTCGTCTTCAGACTCGGTCAGCGCTAAACGAGTGCCACCGGCACTCAGCGCCGTCAGTTGGCGATGTGAATTATCTGCCAAACTGGACATCATTATTGCCGGAATCGGTCGTCCACATCTCCAGCATATTGATCGGGTCATTGAAATCTGCAAGCCAGCCATTGCGGGCAATGTCAAAGTTTCCGGCCTTTCTTTCATTCAGGAAGACATTCCACTCTGTGGTCTCGATCGTCATGTCGATGCCGACCGCGGCGAAATCCTGCTGCAGAGCTTCCGCGATGGCGACATGGCCGGAAGTCTCATTGGTAATATAATTCATGGAAAGCGGAGTCTCGTCAGAAAGGACGCCATCCTCGGTAAACTCGAAACCGGCCTCTTCCAGAAGGGCAATCGCCTCCTCCAGGTTGCTGTCATAAGCATCATAGGTAGGATCAAAGTAACCGCCGATTTCCTCGTCGTTGTAGGTGTAGGTGACAGGATAAGTATAGTCCTCGTCATTGACACGGAACTCGCCGCCCTGGCCGTCAGCCATTCCTGCCGGGATAAAGGTGGAGGCGGGCTGCTGGCCTGTCTGGCCGATATTCTCACAGATATAGTCTCTGTCGATCAGAAGACTGAGTGCCTTTCTCATATCAGCTGCCTGCTCAACCGTCTTGCCTTCAAAGAGCGGGCTGTTGACATTGAAGCTGACATAATAAGTGCCAAGGTTGTCAACGATATGGAATTCCGGATTGTCAAGAAGGTTCTGGATCTCGTCGGTGGGAACGGTATCGATGAAGTCCAGGTCGTCTGCATTGTAGGCAGCATAAATAGCGGTGTCATCATTGCTGAGCATGAACTCAAGGGTCTCGATCTTGACTTCGTCTGCACGATGCCAGTTGGGGTTCTTGGTATAGACCATGCTCTCATTGTGTTTCCAGGAGGTCAGAGTATAAGCGCCGTTGGAGACAAAGCCAGCCTCCAGAGCCCAGGCGCCAGGATTATCCTGATAACCCTCAGCTCCTTCCACAGAGGCCTGAGGTACCGGATAGTAGGCCGGGAAAGCGCACAGATCCAGGAAGTAAGCACAGGGAGCCGCCAAAGTGACGGTAAGGGTCATGCCATCCTCGCTGGCCTCTACCTTCAAGGTTCCATCCTCATTCTTGGCGATGGCATCGAACATGTAGAAATAGTCTGCGCCGGTCTCGGGAGCAGCTGCACGGTTCCAGGAATAAACAAAATCATTGGCCGTGAGGGCAGACCCGTCACTCCATTTCAGATCGGGAAGCAGAGTAAAGGTATAGGTCAGGCCATCCTCGCTCACCTCATAGGAGTCTGCCAGTTCCGGAACGACATTGCTTTCCTCGTCATAGGCAAACAGACCGGAGAAAGCAGTAACAGCAAGGCAGGCACCGTCAACGGAGGAGTTAAGGGCCGGGTCAAGCTTATCAGGCTCAGAGGCCAGGTTCAGGCGCAGGACATCACTGTCGCCGTTCTCGGCAAACATGAAATATTTAAAACCGTAGGCATTACTGTAGATCCCGGTAACAGCTTCCTTCTGCATATAGACATCGTTGTAGAAGTAGATCGGCACGATAGCGCCGGTATCCATCAACATATCCTCCGCCTCATGCATGAGAGCTTCACGCTCTTTAAAGTCTGTGGTGGTTTTGATCTCAGAGATCAGCTCATCATAGGCTTCCCAGTCCGGTGCGGCTTCCGAGGACTTGGCAAAAACGCCAGCCGCCGGAGCCAGTGCTGTAGCCGCCGCAAGAACGACTGCAAGAATCTTTTTCCTCATTTTCAGTACCTCCTTAAAATAGTAACTGGTAACGGTCTCGGCTGTCTGAAGGGCAGCCGGTAATCTATTCCCAACAGCAAGGGTTTCCCCTTGCTGTATAAGAATCAATGAAACCTTAAGATCATGACTGCAGATGCCAGCAGGCAGCAAAGTGTCCGTTCCCTGTATCAGCCAGGACGGGACGCTCCTGGGCACATTTCTCTGTAGCATAACGGCAGCGGGTACGGAAGGCGCAGCCGCTGGGCAGATGCATGGGGCTGGGGACATCCCCCTCCAGTACGATCCTTTGCCTCTGGCGGGTCAACCTGGGATCCGGGATCGGTACTGCGGACAGCAGCGAAATCGTATAAGGGTGCTTTGGATGTTCATATACCTCATCCGCATCCCCGATCTCCACGATCCTGCCCAGATACATCACGGCTATTCTATCAGAAATATGACGGACAATCAATAAATCATGGGCAATAAACAGGTAAGCCACTCCCAGCTTTTTCTGCAGATCCTCAAACATATTGACAACCTGAGCCTGGATAGACACATCCAGAGCACTGACAGGCTCATCGCAGACAATGAACTTCGGGTTCACCGCCAGAGCTCTGGCGATCCCGATCCTCTGGCGCTGACCACCGGAAAACTCATGGGCATAGCGGGTAGCGTGCTCGGCATTAAGCCCGACCAGCTCCATCAGTCTGAGGATCTTTTCCCGCCGTTCTGCCCGATTTTTATACAGTCGATGAACATCCATGGGTTCCCCGATGATATCCTCTACTGTCATCCTGGGATCAAGGGAAGAGTAGGGATCCTGGAATACCATCTGCATTTTTTTCCGCAGCTCCAGGATATTCTTATCCGTCACCTCTTCTCCCTCAAACAAAACCTGGCCGCCTGTAGGCTGATACAGACGAAGGAGAGTCCTCCCTACCGTTGTCTTGCCGCAGCCGGATTCTCCTACCAGTCCTAGAGTCTCTCCGGGACGGATGGAGAAGGAAACACCGTCCACCGCCTTCAGATTCGTGACCTTGCGAAATCCCGTATGGATCGGGAAATACTGCTTCAGTTCCTTTACCTCTACCAGATATTCCGTATTCATGGCCTCACCTGCCCTTCCTGTAATTTTTTCACATTCATCCAGCAGGATGCCTGATGGGTCGGGGTGAGCGTCAGTTCCTGGGGTTTCTCCTCGATACAGATCTTCATGGCATGGTCGCACCGACTGCAGAAGGCGCATCCCTTAGGCATATTCAAAAGATTGATGGGGCTCCCGCTGATCGGGACAAGACGCTCCTTGCTGTTTGTCGCGCTGGGGATAGAACGGAGAAGACCCTTGGTGTACTCATGCCGGGGATCATAAAAAATATCATCCGCGGTTCCCCTCTCGCAGATACTTCCTCCGTACATGACGATGATCTTGTCACACATATCCGCAATCACGCCAAGGTCATGGGTCACCATGATGATAGCCATGCCCATCTTTTTCTGAAGCTCCTGCATCAGCTCCAGGATCTGAGCCTGGATGGTAACATCAAGCGCTGTCGTGGGCTCATCCGCAATCAGAATGTCCGGTTCACAGGCCAGAGCCATGGCAATCATCACTCGCTGCCGCATGCCCCCCGACATCTCATAGGGATACTGCTTGAGACGTCTGGCCGGCTCATTGACCCCCACCAGCTCCAGCATTTCTATCGCTCTGGCTTTTGCCTGGGACCGGTTCTTATCCGTATGAAGGCGGATCGCTTCCATCAGCTGGTTGCCAATGGTAAAAACAGGATTCAGGCTGGTCATGGGATCCTGGAAGATGATACTGCAGCATTTGCCACGGAATTTCTGCATCCTCCGCTTGTCCCACCGGGTAATATCCTCTCCCTTATAGAAGACACTGCCTTCCACGATCCTGCCGGTATCCGCCAGGATCTGCATGACGGAATAGGCAGTAACGCTTTTGCCGGACCCGGATTCTCCTACAATCCCCATGATCTCCCCCGGCTTCAGGTCAAAGGACACGCCGTTTACCGCTTTCACCTCTCCGGAATCCGTGAAAAAGGAGGTATGGAGATTTTTTACTTCCAGCATATATTCACAATTCTCGCTCATATTTTACCTCCTTAGCTTGGGGTCAAAGGCATCCCTCAGTCCATCTCCCAGAAGGTTGAAGGACAGAACCAACAGACAGATCACGACGGCAGGTATGACCAGCTTATGGGGATAGCTCTGCATCCCTTCCCTGGCTGCATTGGCCAGGGATCCCAGTGACGGCATGGGAGACTGTACCCCCAGACCCACAAAGCTCAGGAAGCTCTCCGTAAATATCGCAGAGGGGATCTGCAGCGCGGTCGAAATGATGATTACGCTCAGGCAGTTGGGGATAATATGCTTGCGGATGATCCAGCCCGGTTTAGCGCCGATGGCGCGCGCCGCCAGCACATACTCATTTTCTTTAATGGACAGAATCTGTCCGCGGATGAGCCTGGCCATTCCCACCCAGTACAGAAGACCAAAGACGACAAACAAGGAGATCATATTCACACCCAGCTTAGCCAGGGCTGTTCCCTCAATCAAGGGCTGCAGCGTCTGCTTCAGGACGACAGACAGCAGAATTACCATAAGGGTATCAGGCAGCGAATAGATCACATCGACAATACGCATCATGATCAGATCCACCCTGCCTCCCACATAGCCTGAGATACTGCCATACAAAAGGCCGATAATCAGAACCAGGATAGCGGCAAAAAAACCGACAAAAAGCGATACTCTTGTTCCGTACAGCACTCTCACCAGATAATCCCGGCATTGCTCATCTGTCCCCAGAATATGGGGAAAGAGCTTTTCACCCTGTTCTATGGCCTTCTGCTCATTTTTTGACCAGGTAAAAGGAGCCAGGTTTTTGGCGGTCTTATCTCTGCGCCCATCTACCGAGATCATCTCGGAATATTTGTAGGGGATAACCATAGGGCCGGCCACAGCCAATGTCACAATCAGGATCAGGACAATGATGCTGGCCATGGCCAGTGGGTTCTTTCTCAGCTTTCGCATCCCGTCCCTGAAGAAGGTGGTGGACTCACTCATCACCTCCTGCTGGGCCTTCTCCTCCTCGCTGGCCAGCTCGAATTTGGCAAGATCGATCTGGACGCTCAGCGGATTTTTCTTAAATTCTTCCTTTGCCATAAATCTTCTCCTCATCTATTCCCGAAATTCAGCAAAAGGGGTTAATCAGTCAAAGTTAATCCTTGGATCGACCAGCTTGTATACCAGATCGCTGATCAGATTCATGATGACCATCAAAGTCGCCAGGAAAATCGTCGTCGCCATGATCATAGGATAGTCCCTGGTGGTAATGCCCGAGACAAATTTAGCCCCCAGTCCACCGAAGGTGAAGATATTCTCCACGACGAGGGAACCGGTCAGGATGTAAGCCAGCATGGGTCCCACATAGGTGATGACAGGAATCAGGGCATTCCTCAGGGCATGCTTGAAAATAACCAGGACTCTGGATACGCCCTTTGCCTTTGCTGTACGCACATAATCCTGCCCCAGGGCGTCCAGCATGCTGGTCTTGGTCAGGCGGGTAATATAAGCCATGGGATACATGGCCAGAGCGATCACAGGCAGGACATAACTCCTCTCTCCTGTAGAAAAAACCGGAAACCATTTCAGCCTGATACAAAAGATCAGCAGCAGAAGGGTCGCCAGGACAAAGCTGGGAACAGCTGTAGCCAGAGTAGAGAGGAAAACGATCACACGGTCAGGCCAGTGATTCCGATTCAATGCCGCAACGCTGCCCAGAACAATGCCGCAGATAATAGCTGTCAGCGCAGCCAGCCCTCCCAGCCGGGCAGAGACCTTAAAGGATTCAAAAACGGTAGCAGCAATATCCCGGCCTGTTTTCAGAGATACGCCAAAATCTCCATGCAGCAGTCTTCCCAGATAAATCACATACTGCTGTGGAACCGGCTTATCCAGGTTGAATCTCTCCATCAACACCTTCTCAACCTCAGGACTCAAAGCCTTCTCTCCGCTGAAAGGACCTCCCGGGATGGCATTCATGGCAAAGAATGTGATCGCGCTGATGGCAAAAATCGTAATAATCGCCAGGATCACTCGCTTGATGACATATTTACCCACTTCTTCCACTCCTTTTCTTTTCGCATGCGCACGAATATTCTGCGGAAACACGCTGCTTACGCGGCGTCAATCCGGCGCGGGAAACGAAACAAGATAAAACCCTTTGGCTCGTTTCCGACATTTTTTTATCAATATTTTTACATTATATCTCTTTAAAGGAGGAAAGACAAGTCTCAAGGCACAAAAAGACGATCCCAAACATCTCTGCCAGGGATCGTCTTGTGTCTGTTTGACCAAAAAAGCTGTCCTCTGATTAGCCAATTACATGGAGGAGATCCTCTCCTGCTTTTACCGGGCCCGTCTTCAAAGGCTTCACGGCGGCATACTCATCGGTATTGCAGATAATCATAGGTGTCGTCACCTTATATCCCGCCGCTTTGATGCCTTCGAGATCGAACTCTACGAGGAGGTCACCCTTCTTCACGGTCTGGGAATCCTTCACCTTCGGCTCAAAGAATTTCCCGCCTAACTGGACGGTGTCAATGCCGATGTGCAGCAGGATCTCCGATCCCTCCTCGGACTGCAGGGAGATGGCATGCCTGGTCTCGAAGACCGTATCTACCGTACCATTGCAGGGTGAATACAGTTTTCCCTCGGAAGGTTCAATGGCGACGCCGTCACCAAGCATACACTGGGCAAAGGTCTCGTCTTCGACCTCACACATCAGCTTCATCTGGCCATTCATGTGGGCTCCGTAAACTGCGTCTGCTTTCTTTTCGACAGGCGCCTTCTCCTCTGCTGCCACGGCAGCGGGAGCTGCTTCCTGCGCTTCCTCTGCAATAGCGCCAGACCGGATCTGTTCTACGTATTCTTCAAAGTTTGACTTCACAATGGTAACGGAGGGACCATAAATCACCTGGATGCCCGAACCCTTGACCACAACGCCAGAGGCACCGGTTGATTTGAGCAGAGGCTCATTGATGATACTGGTATCCTTCAGGGTCAGTCTCAGACGAGTCGCACAGCAGTCGATATCCTCCACATTGGCGGAACCGCCCACACCTCGAAGGATAGCCGCAGACTTGGCGTCTGTGGAAGAAGCAGCCGGTTTTCCGCCTGCAAGACCGACACCCGTAGCCTGACGGTACTCATCCTTGGTGACAAGATGCATCTCTTCATCATCATCTCCACGGCCGGGAGTCTTCAGATCCTTTTTCAGGATAAAGGTACGGAACACAATAAAGTAAAGCACAAAGTAAACCAGGATAACCGGAATCAGCGTCATCCAGTTTGACTTCTCCTGACCGGGCAGGATACCATAAAGGATCAGGTCGATCAGACCGTCAGAGAAGGTAGTACCCACACAGATGCCGAGAATATGGCAAACCGCAAAGGCACAGCCTGCAAAGAAAACATGGATTCCGAACAGAACCGGAGCCAGGAAGAGGAAGGTAAACTCAATAGGCTCAGTCACGCCCGTCAGGAAGGAGGTCAGGGCAACCGAGAACAGAAGGGAGCCTGCCTCTTTTTTCTTCTCCGGCTTCGCGCAGGAGTACATAGCCAGGGCAGCACCCGGCAGACCACCCATCATGAAGGGATATTTACCTACCAGGAAACGGGCGGCATCGATAGAAAACTTGGTCGTCTCCGGAGAAGCCAGCTGTGCGAAGAAAATATTCTGCGCACCCTCTACCAGGGTACCGTCTATCATCATGGAGCCGCCAACACCTGTCTGCCAGAAGGGCATATAGAAAATGTGATGCAGGCCGAAGGGAATCAATGCCCTCTCAATGCATCCATAGATAAAGGTACCAAAATAACCGGCAGACTGAACAATCCCACCCAGAGCATAGATTCCGTTCTGGATGATGGGCCATACGATAAACATGGCAGCGCCAACTGCGATAGCACAAACCATAGAGACAATAGGCACAAAACGGGTTCCCGCGAAGAAGGACAGGGCATTGGGAAGCTGCGTCTTGTAGAACCTGTTGGTCAGCACAGCCGCAAGGAGACCAGCCAGGATACCACCAAACACGCCCATCTGCAGAGTCTGGATACCCAATACCTCAGCGATCGCACCTTCTTTGACTCCGGGCTGAATCACACCATCCACGATCTGTCCACTGATCTGCAGGCAGATATTCATGGTGCTGAGCATGACCAGGTAAAAAATACCGGCTGAAAGAACCGCAACGCCCTTTTCCTTCTTTGCCATACCGAGGGCGACGGCCAGGGCGAAGATCAGAGCCAGATTGCCGAAGATGGCATTTCCGGCAGTATTGAACAGCTGCATCAGCGCATAGAGAAAGGTACCCGGATGCAGAATGCCCGTCAGTCCATAGGTTGCTATCGTGGTAGGATTTGTAAAAGAGCTGCCGATGCCGAGCAGGATACCAGCCGGCGGCAGTACCGCGATGGGAAGGAAAAGAGATTTACCGATTTGCTGGGCGACGGCAAATGCACCACCGCCATTGTCTTTTTTTGCCATAAAAACCTCCTTTAAAATATGAAATTTTATTATTTTTAAATATAACATGTCACTTTAACCGTGTCAAGAATCATTGATGATGACAGAATATTGATTTCAAAAGCATTCGTAACTGTTGAGTCATGTCTTCCTTCACCGTTGTCGGACAGACACATATCAAGTCACAGAAAAAGTTGACAGCTTTTGTCCCTTCTGATAGGATAAGTCATAAACCGAAGCATCGGAATAGGGGTAACGGTTCAGTCAGTGCCTGTCTCCGTAACTGTGGCGGCACTCATGACTGAGCAGTTACGGAGGAGGGAATTTGTGATAGACTTCTACTATGATGAAGGCGTAAATCAGGACTCAAAGTACAGCTGGCTGACTCAGCAGCTGCAGGCATTTTCCGGTAATATCAGCCTATACTTAAAGGAGCTCAAAACAGGAGAGACTTATACCTATCGGGAAAAAGCCCCCCATGTCGCCGCCAGCATCATTAAGCTTTTTCTCATGGCTGCCATATTCCAGGGCTTTGAAGACGGAGACTTTCTCCCCTCCGACAGGCTTGCCGTTCCCCGCAGCGAGTGTGTCCCCTCCTGTGGCGTCCTGACTTACCTGGATAACGGAAAAGTACTTTCTCTTCGGGATCTGACAGAGCTGATGATCATCGTCAGCGACAATACCGCCGCCAATCTCCTCTATGATTTCTATGGCTCTGACAGGCTTAACACTTTTATCCATAAAACCCTTGGCTTTTCCGCTACTGTGTATCAGCGAAAAATGTTCGACGAAGAAAAAGCCGCCAAAGGGATCCAGAATTACACCACAGCGGCAGATACAGCCGCACTATTGGAGAGGATCTATAATGGCCGCCTGATCAGCCCCCGGGCTTCCCGGCAGATGCTTACCATCCTGGAACACCAGCGGCTCAACAACAAGATCCCCGCCCGCCTGAAACAGCTGTCGCCCGCGCCTGTCATTGCCCACAAGACCGGGGAAGACAAAGGAATCACCCATGACGTCGGTATCATCGAGGGAAATAACCCTTTGCTTTTATGCTTTCTTGCCGATGACGTGGATACCTTTTCCTTTGAGAGAGAGATCGCCGATCTTTCCTGGCTTCTATACAGTGTTTAGAAGGTTTGGAAACGGAATGTTTATAAAATATGCAAAGATTATTCATTTGTCTCTGCTATATAGTAGACGACTGAATTACCTGCAGAATCATGCCGCTTGTCGCGGTGTCTTTTCGGCGGAGTTAACGAACCCAAAGACAAGCTTAGTTCGATAAATCATAGGGAGGTTTGTGCCATGCAGCAATTACGGGAAGCGATCATGCGATACGGACAGGGCATCGGCGATGACATTGTAAAGGTAGACATGTTTCTCAACCACCGGCTTCAGACCGATCTGGTCTTTGACATGGGGAAAGAATTTGCACAAGCCTTTCGGGAGGACAAGCCGGATCTGGTATTTACCCTGGAGGCCAGCGGAATCGCTCTTGCTTTTGCCACGGCACATGCCCTGGGAGACATCCCCCTCGTCTTTGCCAAAAAAGGATCAAATGTCATACAAGACACAGGTCTTTTGACGGCCACCGTCTTCTCCTTTACCCATAAAACAGAAACGATCATCCATGCAGACAGACAATACCTGCCCCGGGGGAGCCGTGTCCTGATCATCGATGATTTCCTGGCTGACGGCTGTGCCTGTAACGCCCTGCTGGATCTATGCCGCCAGGCAGGCTGCCCCGTTGTCGGAATCGGCATTGCCATCGAAAAAGGATTCCTGCCCGGAAGCAGCCTTCTTCGTTCCCAGGGTCTGAAAGTCAGATCTTTAGCCGTCGTTACGGGGATAAAGGACGGAAAACTCATTCTGGCCGACGATTGACCGGGAACGGGTATTTATTATTTTGGCAGCGCTGCCGTATGGCTCATTATATAGTACTAAATACGGAAAGATCACTCTTTGGTGATCTGCAGCCCGCCAGGATCAGAGCCGGCAGAGGCTTGATCCTGTCAACCTATTTCATCATCCTACAAGGAGGAAAAACGCATGAGAAAACTGTTTGTCCCGCTTCTTGCCCTGGGTCTGAGTCTGTTTGCCCTGCCTGTCATGGCAGCCACAGAGGACGTCAAGGTTGGCTTCATCTTCCTGCATGACGAAAATTCTACCTATGACCTCAACTTCATCAATGGCGCCAAAGAAGCCTGTGAAAAGCTGGGTGTCGAATATGTCCTGAAGACAGGGGTCGATGAATCAGAAGCCTGCTACGAGGCAGCGGCAGATCTGGCGGACAGTGGCTGTGACATCGTCTTTGCAGACAGCTTCGGCCATGAAGATTACATAATCCAGGCAGCCAGGGAATATCCTGAGGTTCAGTTCAGCCATGGCACCGGTACCAAAGCCCATACCGAAGGCCTTCCCAACTATCACAATGCTTTCGCTTCCATCTATGAAGGCCGCTTCCTGGGCGGTGTCGTCGCCGGCCTGAAGCTGAACCAAATGATCGAGGAAGGCACCATCACGGCAGATCAGGCCAAAATCGGCTACATTGGCGCCTTTACCTACGCCGAGGTTATTTCCGGCTATACCTCCTTCTTCCTGGGCGCCCGCTCAGTCTGCCCCAGTGCCACTATGGAGGTTACCTTTACCGGTTCCTGGTATGATCCCGCCCTTGAGCAGGAAGGAGCCGTAAAACTGATCGGCAACAACTGTGTCCTCATTTCCGAGCATGCCGACTCTATGGGAGCTCCTTCCGAATGTGAGAAGGCCGGTGTTCCCTTCGTCTTCTACAACGGTTCCGCCCAGGATGCCTGCCCCAATACCTACATGGTTGCCTCCAGGATCAACTGGGCTCCCTACTTTGAATACATGATCAACTGTGTCGCCAACGGAGAAGAGATCGACACCGATTGGACCGGCAGCATCGCCACCGATTCCGTTCAGATCCTTGATCTGAATGAAGACGTTGTGGCTCCCGGCACCGCCGAGACCATCGAGGAAATCAAAGCCAAGCTGGAGAGCGGCGAGCTGCATGTCTTTGATACCTCCGCCTTCACCGTGGACGGCAATACTCTCGAAAGCTACATGGCCGATGTGGATACAGATGAAGCCTATACTGCGGATACTGAAGTTATCTCAGACGGGTATTTCCATGAATCAGAGTACCGTTCCGCTCCCTATTTCGATCTTCAGATCGATGGCATCGAGCTTCTGGATACCGCGTTCTGATCCGTTTCTTCCCTAATCATATTAGCAGCAATGCCGAAAGGCTTGACTAACCTGATCAAGGACCCTGGTGTCATTCAGCTGGGGTCCTTCCTTCATTTCCATAACGAGGTGATGCCCTTTGAATACTAGCAATGCGATAGAAATGAGGCATATCTCCAAGCGGTTTGGCAAAGTCAGCAATACCTGGGCCAACGATGATATCACTCTGAGTATCCGCAAAGGAGAAATACTTGCCCTGCTGGGGGAAAACGGCAGCGGTAAGACGACTTTGATGAATATGCTTTCCGGGATTTATTTCCCTGATGCCGGAACCATCTATGTGAACGGACAGCCTGCCGTGATCTCCTCCCCCCGTGACGCCTTCAATCTTGGCATCGGCATGATTCATCAGCACTTCAAGCTGGTAGATGTCCTTACTGCCACGGAAAACATCATATTGGGTCTGGAAGGACGGCTTGACCGTAAAAAAGCCTCCCAGAAAATCCGTTCGATCTGCAATGAATATGGTTTTGATATCAATCCGGACCAAAAGATCTATGACATGAACGTCTCCCAGAAGCAGACCGTAGAAATCATCAAGGTTCTCTATCGGGGCGCGGATATCCTGATCCTGGATGAGCCCACCGCTGTACTTACCCCACAGGAAACCGAGCGTCTTTTTGCGGTGCTGCGGAGTATGAGAGACAACGGAAAGACCATCGTCATCATCACCCATAAACTGAGCGAGGTGGAAGAGCTGTCTGACCGTGTGGCTATCCTTCGCCATGGCAAATTCATCAAGGATGTGCCCACAGCCCAGACCACGGCCCAGGAGCTCACCGATCTCATGGTTGGCCATCCCGTCTCCCTGAACATTGAAAGACCTGCTCCGGTCGATCCCCAGACAAGACTGGAAATCCGTCATCTCTCTGTCAAGGATGAGGAAGGTGTCCTCAAGCTGGACGACGTTTCATTTACCGTCAATTCCGGGGAAATCCTTGGAATAGCCGGCATTTCCGGCTCCGGTCAGAAGGAACTCCTAGAGTCCATTATCGGACTGTATCCACTGGAAAGCGGAGAAATCGTTTTCCACAACCCAAAGAAGAACCGTCCTGTGACTTTTACCCATAAAAGCCTGAAAAAGATAAAGGAACTGGGAGCTGCCGATACCTTCCATGATACCAATATGGTGCCCGTTTCTTTTGAAGGAATGAGCGACAAAGAAATCATCCGGTGGGTAGAGACGGGAGACGTTCTCTTTAATGAGGATGAGATCGTAGACCTGCGTTACAAGACGCCCCAGGAGATCCGGGAATTGGGCATCCGCATGGCCTTTGTGCCGGAGGACAGGCTGGGAATGGGGCTGGTAGGCAATATGGACATCACAGACAACATGATGCTTCGCACCTACCGAAAGGGACATGCCGGCCTGCTGGACAGAAAAACCCCCAGGGAGCAGGCTGAGCAGATCATCGAGAACCTGGATATCTCTACTCCCGGTACCAATGTACCGGTACGCCGTCTATCGGGAGGCAACGTACAGAAGGTTCTGGTAGGCCGTGAAATCACCTTTTCTCCCAAAGTCCTCATGGCGGCTTATCCTGTCAGAGGATTGGACATTCATTCCTCCTATACCATCTACGATCTTCTCAACAAGCAGAAAAAGGCCGGGGTTGCCGTGATTTACGTCGGCGAAGACCTTGACGTCCTTTTATCGCTGGCAGATCGAATCCTGGTGCTTTGCTCCGGCAAGGTCAGCGGCATTGTTCCCGGCCCGGAGGCAGACAAACAGAAAATCGGAACCATGATGACCCAGACAGGGGGTGCTAGCAATGCATAATTCAAAACACAGGGATTCCCTCCTTCACATTTCCCGCAGGGGTGCTCTTCGCTGGTATTATGCCTGGCTGATCCGTGGCCTGGCCATTGCGCTGGCTTTGCTGGTATGCGCTCTCATCACCACCTTGATTACTCATCTGGATCCAATGGCCGTCTTTTCCAGTATCTTCAGTGCTTCCTTCAGCACCCCCCGACGCACATGGGTTCTTTTTCAGAATATCGCCATGCTCCTTGGTGTAGCTCTGGCTCTCATTCCTGCCTTCAGCATGAAGTTCTGGAATCTGGGCGGTGAAGGCCAGATGCTGGCCGGCGGGCTTGCCAGCGCTGCATGCATGATCTGCTTCAAGGACATTTTTCCCGGCTGGCTGATCATTGTCCTTATGGTGGTCTCCTGTCTTGTCGCCGGAGCAGTCTGGGGATTGATCCCCGCCTTTTTCAAGGCAAAATTCCATACCAACGAAACGCTCTTTACCCTGATGATGAACTATGTAGCCATACAACTGGTATCCTATTTCATCATCATCTGGGAGGTTCCCAAGGGAGCAGGAAAAATCGGCATCATCAACCAATCCACCATGAAGGGCTGGCTGCCCTCTGTCGCCGGGCAAAAATATCTTTTAAACATCATCATCGCAGCAGTCATGACGGTTCTCATGTATGTCTACCTACGCTATTCCAAGCATGGCTATGAGATCTCCGTCATTGGAGGAAGCGTGAACACTGCCCGTTACATCGGGATCAAGGTTGACCGGGTTATCATGCGTACCATGGTGCTTTCCGGTGCTCTTTGCGGCCTGATCGGCATGCTTTTGGTAGGAGGCACAGACCATACCCTGACTACCTCCATCACCGGTGGCCGAGGCTTCACTGCTGTCATGGTAGCCTGGCTTGCCAAGTTCAACCCTGTCTGGATGATCGCCACCTCCTTCCTGCTGGTTTTCCTGGAAAAAGGATCCGGTGAGATCTCCACGAATTTCGGTCTGAACCAGTCCTTCTCGGATATCCTGACAGGAATTATCCTCTTTTTCATTTTGGGAAGCGAATTTTTTATCCAGTACAGACTCAGTTTCCGGCATTCGTCCAAATAGGAGGCCATCATGTTTGATTTTCTATCCTTCCTTCCCCGGGCTGTCATTCAAGGCATCCCTCTGATGTTAGGCAGTACAGGAGAAACATTGACGGAAAAATCCGGCAATCTGAACCTGGGTATCCCCGGGATCATGTATGTGGGTGCGATCAGCGGTGTCATCGGCGCCTTTTTCTATGAATCCTCTCTTCCCTCGCCGGAAGCTTTTCAGCCACTGTTTGCCGTACTGATCTCTCTGCTGTGCTGCCTGGCAGGCTCTTTCCTGATGGGTCTGATTTACTGCTTCCTTACTGTCACCCTCAGAGCCAACCAGAATGTGACCGGCCTTGCCCTTACCACCTTTGGTGTGGGTTTCGGGAATTTCTTTGGCGGATCTCTGATTAAGCTTTCCGGAAACAGCATGCCCTACCTGGCACTTTCCGCTACCAGCGCTGCCTATTGTACTCCCCTCCCCTGGGCCAGTGCCACCGGCTGGGCAGGCAAGGCTTTTTTCTCCTACGGCTTTCTGGCCTATGTTGCCATCGTTATCTCTCTGGTCGTCTCCTTTGTTCTGAACCATACCCGCGTAGGACTGCATCTGAGAGCAGTCGGTGAAAACCCTGGCACGGCGGATGCCGCCGGCATCTCGGTGGGAAAATACAAATACGCCGCCACCTGCATCGGAAGTATGATCGCTGGTCTCGGGGGACTTTATTACATTATGGATTATGCCAGCGGGATCTGGAGCAGCAATGCATTTGGAGACCGTGGCTGGCTGGCCATTGCCCTTGTCATCTTCACAATCTGGCGTCCCAACGTCGGGGTTCTGTCCTCGATTCTCTTTGGCGGTCTTTACATCCTCCATATGTATATCCCTACCGGGATGAACCTTGCCGTAAAGGAACTGTACAAAATGCTGCCTTATGTGGTCACGATCATTGTCCTGATTCTTTCCAGCATCCGCAACCAGCGCGATAAACAGCCTCCCAAAAGCCTGGGTCTCTCCTTCTTCAGAGAAGACAGATAATCCCGGCAAGCCCTTGAGAGGAGCCTTATCCCACCCTGGGATTACCTGTCTTCTGTCATTGTAGGTAAAAGTGCGCCTTCGTTTCTGCTGTCAGATCGAAAGGCGCACTTTTTTAGGCACTACAGAGCTTTAGCCATAATTGCCCTCAGCAAGCCCCCGTATTTCTCCTTCATCACGACAAGGTGAAAGCCTGCTTTTTCCAGACTTCTCCTGCTGGGAAGGTTTTCCGGATGCACGGTTGCCAGAAGAATAACATAGCCTTTCTTTTCCAGAATAGTCTCTGCCTCCAGAAGAAGCCGGGTCTGCAGATGCCGGCCCCTGGCACATGGATGTACCACAGCGCTTTCCATATGTGCCACATGCTCCCAATCCTTTTCGGCCAGCCCGATATCTCTTCCCAGGTTCTCCTCTCCATTTCCCGGTATATGAATGATCAGCAAGCCCGCCACCATACCCGACCGGTCTTTTGCCAGTAAGATAAATCCTTCCTCCTCGATATGCCGCCTGACATAATCCAGGTCATCACAGACAAAATGATCCTGGTTTTTCATCCCTTCATGGACCTCATGCATCAGACCGGCGATCTTTTCCGCATCCTCTTGTTCTGCCAGACAAAATCGATACTCATTATTCTCCATATGGTTTCCTTTTCAGTATATTTCAGTTCAGGCTCATCAATTCCCTTTTTTTCATTGCTATGAAAAAGAAAATGTAGTATACTATACAAATAAAAAACTATTGCCGCCAGAAGTGGAATCATATCTATTTCTGATTGATATAAGGGATAATACGGAGGTTTTCCCATCTATGAATACAGACTATCCTGCCGGCTCAAAACGTACAGTTCAGATTTATGATTTACTGTTATGCTGCGTTGGGCTTCTTATCAATATTGCAGGCGTTAAGCTCGCACTTGGGCTGGAGCTGCCTCTATTCCTGGACAATATCGGAAGTGCGCTCACAGCAGCGCTCGGCGGGCTCATTCCGGGTATCATCGTAGGCTTTTTTACCAACCTGATCAATGGCATCAACGATTACACCACAACCTACTACGGTTCCCTGACTGTGCTGATTGCAGTCTTTTCCGCCTACTTCGCCCGAAGAGGATATTACGGCAAGCCTTCAAAGCTCCCTCTGATCATCGTTACCTATTCTCTCATCGGAGGAGGAATCGGTTCTATTCTGACCTGGGTGCTCTATGGCTTTGATTTTGGGACAGGTATTTCCGCTCCGCTGGCTCGTCTCATCTATGCGACGGGAAAGGTTGATTTATTCTGGTCACAGTTCACGGCAGATATGCTGATTGACCTGCTGGATAAAACCATCACTGTCCTTACCGTCGCCCTGATCCTGCATCTGCTGCCGGAATCCTTTAAAAGGCTCTTCTATTCCTACAGTTGGCAGCCGGGTGAAAGATCCATCAATTTCAAAAAGGAAGAACAAAAGCTGCCTCACCATAAGTCCCTGAGGCGTACCATTATTCTCATGGTTGCCTCTGCCACATTGGTAACCGCTATTGTCGTGACCACCATCAGCTTCATTCACTACAGGACATCCACGATAAAGGAACAGACTCAATTGGCTTATGGCATTGCCAACGTGATCCAGGACAGTTTTGACCATGACCGCGTTGACGACTACCTGACCTATGGTGAAGCCTGCGATGGGTATCTGGAGTCTGAGGCTATCATGAAGCGCCTCATGGACAGCTCAGATAATGTTGAGTACTGTTATGTCTACCGTATTCTGGAGGATGGCTGCCATGTCGTCTTTGACCCGGATTCGGCCGACCTGCCAGGAGAAGATCCGGGTACCATTGTTCCCTTTGACGAAGCCTTCAGGGATTATCTGCCTGCCCTGCTGGCAGGTGAAAAGATTGAACCGGTTATTTCCAATGAGTCCTACGGCTGGCTTCTCACTGTATATGAGCCGGTATATGACAGCAATGGTGTCTGCCAGTGCTATGCAGCCGTGGACATCAATATGAATCATATTTCCACTGAGGGCTACCAGTTCCTGGCATCAGTTATCTCGCTTTTCTTCGCCTTTTTTGTCATGATCCTGGCGCTTGCCATATGGATGGCGGAGTACAGTGTGATCTTTCCCATCAACAGTATGGCAGTCACTACGAACCATTTTGATTTCAACAGTGCCGAATCGCGAATTCGCACGATCGAGACCATTGAGCAGCTCGAAATTCATACCGGAAATGAGATTGAAAATCTTTACGATGCCATTGTAAAGACCACTAAGGGCATGGCTGAATCCGTTGACCACATGCAGAAGCAGAGTGAGGTCATCACGAAGATGCAGAACGGCCTGATCCTTGTCCTTGCTGACATCGTGGAAAGCCGGGATCAGAATACAGGTGACCACGTGCGGAAGACTGCCGCCTATACCAATATCATCATGCGGCAGCTGAAAAAAGAAGGAATATACCAGGATGTGCTCACGGAGGATTTCATAGACGACGTGATTAATTCCGCTCCTCTTCACGACATTGGCAAGATTCAGGTTCCTGATGCGATTCTGAATAAGCCTGGCAAGCTGACGGACGAGGAATTTGAGCAGATGAAGGCTCACACCACTGCCGGCAGCGAGATTATCTCGCGGGTCATCAGCAAAGTCTCGAAGGAGGATTCCGGTTATCTTTATGAAGCTCGTAATCTTGCCCAATACCATCACGAGAAATGGAATGGCACGGGGTATCCTTGCGGCCTCAAGGGTGAAGATATTCCTCTTTCTGCCCGTATTATGGCTGTGGCGGATGTCTTTGATGCCCTCGTTTCCAAGCGGAGCTATAAGGACGGCTTTCCTTTCGAAAAGGCTATGGCTATCATCAGCGAAGGGAGAGGCATTCATTTTGATCCGCATGTTGCAGACGCCTTCATCCATGCCTCAGATGAGGTGCGGGAAGTGATGAACAGCTATGTATAATTCCTGTACAAAAAGCCTCCCCCACGGCAAGCTTGCTTGCCAGTGGGGGCGAGGCTTTTCTTTTTTTATCTCAGAGCCGCGTTCCTTTGCTGTTAATCTCCTATTTTGATGACACCTTTAACGATATTTGCTTTGTCTTCTACGCAGGCTGTGAGGGCCTCCTGGATGTCGTCCAGTTTGAAGTAATCCGTGACAACGCCTTTGACGTCGATTTTTCCGCTGGCAACGGCATCGATGGCCATGGGATAGATGTTGCGATAGCGGAATACCGTTTTCATGATCAGTTCTTTATCCAATGCGGTGCCGATGGGAAGGGTCATTTCACCGGAGGCGCTGTAGCCGACAAAGACGATGGTAGCGCCTTTTTTGGCGGATTGTATCAGCTGGGAGGCAGTAAGCTGGTTGCCGGCTGTTTCGATGCCTACGTCAAAGCCCTTGCCGTCTGTGAGCTCCATGATCCTCTGAATGGTGTTCTCCTCTTTCCCATTGATGACATAATCTGCGCCGAGCTTTTTCGCCTGTGCCAGACGTTTTTCGATGACATCTACCACGATGACCTTGGAAACGCCTCTTGCCTTCAGGGAGAGCAGGGACATCAGGCCAATGCATCCGCTGCCTGTAACAACAGCGGTCTGACCCAGGTGAGCCTCAGCCTGATTCGCGGCATGCATGCCTACGGCCAGGGGTTCGATCAGAGCCGCTTCTTCCGTGGACATATTGTCCGGGATTTTGAAGCAGAGATCCGCTTCATGAGCGACATATTCCTGGAAAACGCCATCGACGGGAGGTGTGGCAAAAAACACTACGTCCGGGCAGAGATTGTATCTGCCGGTCTTACAGAACTCACATTTTCCGCAGGTTTTGCCTGGCTCAAGGGCAACACGGTCTCCTACTTTTATCTTTTTGACGTTCCTGCCTACCTCTACCACCGTTCCGCCGGCTTCATGGCCGAGGACAAAGGGGTATTCCACGATAAAGTTTCCGATCCTTCCGGATTCATAATAGTGCAGGTCAGAACCGCATACCCCTACGTTTTCCACCTTTACCAGGACTTCGTCATCCTTGGGCTCCGGAATAGGACGCTGCTGGATTTCGCAATGCTTGAGTTCTGTCATGACTGCTGTTTTCATTGTACCTTTCATCTTGTGAATTCTCCTCTCGTTATAAAATTTTGTACACTGACTCCATTTCTCTGGATGAAGGTCTGATGCCTCGGCAGCCGAACAGCCAAAGCAGCAGAATCCGTCCCCTTATTAATTGGGTAGAGGGAGGCGCAGCCGACTCTCTACCCCCGGCGGGGCGCCGGTCACCGTCAGGTGACATATTTCCTTTCGGCGCCCCTGCCAAATCTAAAAAAGGCCGGCAGACAAAATGTCCGCCGGCCTTTTCCATCGTACAGGATCTTTATCCTTCATTACAGCATACGCAGCGGACAGCGCAGCTTATGCCATTACCAGTCAGGCGCAGATTTACAGATCACTCTCAGAGATCTCTCCGTTGGCAACATAGATCTGGATAAATTCATCGACGTTGTCAGCGTTGATTTCAGGAGCGTCAACATAATCGTTTACTTCTGTATAATCCATTTCTCCATGAAGGACCTTCTCAGCATAGCTCATGTTCAGGGCAGCGATTTCGCCGGCATCCTGAAGCGCGGTAGCGGTGAGGAGGCCTTCCTTGATCAGCAGACAGCCCTGAGCGGTTCCGTCAACGCCATAGGCCAGGAAGCTGGGGGTTCCGTCCTCAGCAATATAGTCTGTGTTATTGCGGACTGCTTCAATGGCACCTGCTGCCATGTTATCATTCATAGAGATGATGGCATCGATATGAGTTCCGCCCTGTACCCAGGTCTCCATAAGAGCCATTGCCTCATCGTTGTTCCAGTTTGCATAATCCTCATAAAGGATCGTGACATCATCACGGACATCGAAGAAATAGGTATCCCATGCTTCACGACGTTTTTCCGCATGATAATTGCCTGAGGGGCCGCGGAATACAACAACATTGGCATTCTCCGGAACCTCTTCCACTGCACGCTGAGCACCGACAGCAGCCTGGGCTACGGGATCGGCATCGACGGTGCCGGTTCCTTCCATGACGGCATTGTCAACCTCAGGATCTCCGGTCTCGCCGTCAAGATCTGCCTGATGGGTCGTGGGATTTGTCGTGACAACAGGAATGCCGGCGTCTGCAATGGCTTTTACATAGGGAGCCTGAGCCGCATTGTTGTTGGACTGCACGATGACATAGTCATACTGCTTGGTGATGCAGTTTTCCAGCTGCTTTGCCATCTCGGCATCGTCAGCCTCACCGCTGACGCAGGTGAGCTCGATGTCATCATACTCCTCAGCTGCCTTCTGCATCTCGCTGGTCAGCCATGCGGCAAATGTGTCTGCGCTGGCACGGGCAACGAAGCATACACGATAGGGGCCTTCTTCTGCCAGTGCTGTGACAGGAGCGAGTACCATAGCAGCAGAAAGAACAACAGCCGATAATGCTTTCCAATTCTTCATCTTTTACATCCTCTCTTTAATCTCATAAAGCTGTACGATGGTAACAATATGTTAACCCCTCCGGTAATCCGGAAGATGAAAACACTCTCTCATAACGACTCAGAATGTTGTGCTTCTTTGTTACGGCATTCCATTATTTTTTCTCATCCTTTACCGCCATGATCTGTTTTGTAGTCTTGCGGTTCTTGCTGCGGATATCGAAAGCGACGGCCAGGACAATGATAGCGCCTTCAATGATACTCTGGATGTAGGAATTGACACCGATCAGGTTCATGATGTTTTCCAGGAAGCCGATGATAAAGGCACCGGCTACCGTTCCCATAACGGTTCCCACACCTCCGGAGAAGGAAGTACCGCCTACGATAGCTGCGGTCAGACCTGTCATCTCATACCCCACCGCGCCATTGGGAATACCGGAATTGTTCCTTGCCATAAAAATGGCACCGGCCAAACCTGCCAGCACACCCACGATGGCATAGGAAATAAAAATATTCTTCCTGGTATCAATTCCGCTTGCCTCTGCCGCCTTCCGGTTGCCGCCGATCGCATACAGATTTCTTCCATAACGGGTATGGTTGAAGAGATACCACACGACAACAGTAATACACAGGACTATGATGACCGGAACCGGAACCTTTCCGACCATTCCCTGCCCCAGCTTTACGTATTTACCCAGCTGAAGGATATTTGCCCCACCGGTATAGTAAAGAGCGATGCCTCTGGCAACCTGCTGCATACCAAGGGTAGCGATAAAGGCCGGCACATCGAACTGGGCGACAAAAACAGCATTGATCATGTTGCAGGCCACGCCGACGGCAAATGCCACCACAAGAGCCAGCAGCATGGAATGGGTGCTCTTGAAGGTGGAAACCGACAACACACCGGCCAAGGCCAGGACAGAACCGATGGACAGATCCAAAAAGCCGGACACGATCAGGATCATCTCAGCGTAGGCCAGAAGAATGCCCACACATAACTGCCTTGCCACATTCATCAGGTTGTTGGCGGAGAGGAAGTAGGGACTCAGAAGACTGCATGCCACAAACATGGCAATCAGAACGATGTAGATGGAAAAACGCTGCAAATAGGTAGAAGCTTTTGAACTTTTCATTATCCTCTATGCCCCTTTCTGCTGTGACTTACCTAAAAGACCAGTGGCGAGCATCATGATTCTTTCCTGGGTTACTTCTTCTTTATCCAGACAGCCTGTGATCAGGCCCTGGCACATGACATAGATCCTGTCGCACATACCGATGAGCTCCGGAAGCTCGGAAGATACCATTACAATGGTCTTCCCTTCCTTGACCATATCTGTCATCAGCTTATAGATCTCAAATTTGGCTCCCACGTCAATTCCCCTGGTCGGCTCATCCAGGATCATGACCTGCGGATTGCACAGCATCCATCTGGCCAGCAGAACCTTCTGGGCATTTCCGCCGGAAAGGGAAGAAATGAGCGTATCCAGCGTCGGAGTCTTGACGTTCATCTTCTGAAAGATCTCCGCAACGTCCTTCTTTTCTTTCCGCTTGTGGCTTCTGCCTCCGTAAAAATAATTTTTCAGAGAAGCCAGGCTGGCATTTTCCGTGACGGACCGAACCGGAATCAAAC
Organism: Blautia sp.; assembly: GCA_017515325.1. Taxonomy (GTDB): domain Bacteria; phylum Bacillota; class Clostridia; order Lachnospirales; family Lachnospiraceae; genus Blautia_A. The sequence goes on along the minus strand of JAFWGA010000013.1, from coordinate 59,062 downwards.
CGTACTCCTTTCGGTCCTCCGACAGCATGATCAACCCCTTGTCAATCGCGTCAGAAGGATTCTTGATGGAAACCTCCTCTCCATTGATAAAGATCTTCCCTGTATCCTTGCCGTCCAGACCATAAATAGCCCGCATGACCTCTGTACGCCCTGCGCCGACCAAGCCGGCAAAACCAACGATCTCGCCCTTTCTGGCATAAAAGCTGATATTATCGAAAATGCCCTTAGCGGCGAAGTCTTTTACCTCGAAAACCGTATCCTGTATGGGCACAGGCTCCTTGGGATAAACATTCTCCATCTTACGGCCGACCATATGGGCAATGACCGTATCGATGTCCAGGTTTTCCGCCCGATCCGAGGAAACCACGGCTCCATCCCGGATGACAGTGATATCGTCCGCGATCCGGAAGACCTCATCCATCTTATGAGAAATATAGACGATGCTGACACCCTTCTCCTTCAACTCCCGGATCTTTTCAAACAAAAGACCGACTTCTCTTTCGGATATAGAGGAGGTGGGCTCATCCATCAGAACAATCTGGGCATTGTTCGTAACAGCCTTGATAATCTCCAGCATCTGAATATCCGACACCGTCAGTGTCTTCAGCTTCTGCTCCGGTCTATAGTTTAAATGCTCTTCCTCCAGAAACTGTATTGCCTCCCGGCGGACTTTTTTCCAATCCACTTTTCCGAAGCGGTTGACCGGAAGCCTTCCCATAAACAGATTTTCCTCCACGGAAAGCTCCGAGACATAGTTCAGCTCCTGAGCGATCATGGAAATACCGTACTCTCTGGCCTGAATGGGATTTCTGATCTCTACCGGCTGCTCATCGATGTAGATCCTGCCGGCGTCAGCCTTATACAGACCGGTAAGCACCTTCATCAAAGTGGATTTTCCCGCGCCATTCTCTCCGCAGAGAGCGTGGACGGTTCCCTTACGCACAGTAAAGCTGATATTGCTCAAAGCCTTTACCCCAGGAAAGGATTTTTCAATCCCCTCTACCCTCAGCTTGATCTCTGACATTTTCTCATCCTCACAGCGACTTTTTCCGTTACCATTGATTAATCTATTTATACCAAAATTCTATTTTTTTCGCAAGCATCTTCATGCAAAATGTCCTTCCGTTTTTTGACGTAGGCTTTTTTGTGTTATCAATCCCGTAAGTCTGCCGGCAAGCAGGATCACAGAGCCATCCCCTAAACAGCTTCGGTTCTTGAAAAATACCTGGGATTTTGATATTCTGAAAAAAAAAGAAATGAGGGATTTTGATATTCTGAAAAAAAGAAATGAGGAATTTTGAAAGGAGGATTGACCGATGGCTGTAACCATCTTATATGAAAACGAGACGAGCATTGACCTGGGACTTCCCTGTGAAGAACTGGCCGCGCAGGTGGCCGAGCAGGTTCTGAAGCAGGAAGGCTGCCCCTTTGACGCTCAGATAAACCTGGTTCTTACCGATAATCCTTCGATTCGTAAGGTAAACGCCGAATTCAGGAATATAGACAAAGAAACCGATGTCCTGAGCTTTCCGGAAAATGATTTTTATCCCCCTGCCTGTTTTGACCAGATCGAGGAAGACGATACCTGCTTTGACCTGGACACGGGCGAGCTTCTCCTGGGAGATATTATGATCTCTGCACAGAAGGTGATCTCACAGGCAGCAGAGTATGGTCATACCGTCAAAAGGGAATTTTGCTTTCTCCTCGCCCACAGCATGCTTCACCTTTTAGGATATGACCACATAGAACCAGAACAGGCAGAGGATATGGAGGCCAGGCAGGAAAAAGCCTTAATGGCTCTTGGCATCACCCGCTAAGCCGGAATCGACGGAGTCCGCCCCTGATTCAGACCCCGTGGAGGAATAACGGCCACAGGCAGAGCAGCTTCCCGGACAGCCGCCGCATCCACAGCTGCAGCCACCGCTCTTATGACTCTTCCAGAGCTCTCTGATGGCCAATGCCAGAAGTCCGGCGATCAAAAGGATCGTAATTCCGTTTCCGATGATAGCTTTCATCACATCATCTCCTCCTATCAATACAGCTTTATCGTAAACGAACAAAATACTTGCATTTTGATTCGTTTACTGCGCCGAATTTACGCCGCTGTAAGCGGCATGATCCGCAGTAAATTCGTACGCATATTTCATGTCTTCGCATGGGAAAGCGCCTGGCCTGCTGCCTTCGTTTCCCAAATTCGAACCAGGCAAAGGGAACCCTGCCGGCAGATTCATTTTTATCCGCCGGCAGGGTCTTTTCCGATTATCTTTTCTTGGCTGCCTGCACCGAGGTCAGACTCTGTTTTCTGTTATCCGCTACATAGCCCTTTCTGAAAAGAAGGAAAACAATCAGGGCAAGAAGACCTGCCGCAACACCGGTAGTTACACCGAAGCCCATCTCTCCCCTGAAAAAGGAAGCAAACTGATAGGTAATGAAGGCCAGCGTATAAGCCCACAGAGTCATGTAGAGGATGGAAGCCCAGGTCCACTTCCGGTTATTCATCTCACGCCTGATGGCACCGATAGCGGCGAAACAGGGAGCGCACAATAGATTAAAGACCATGAAGGCAAAGCCGGCTGCCGGCGTATAATCCCTGGCTACCCGGTCCCAGATCTGCTCTCCATTCTCGCCCAGCTCTTCCTCCGAATCATCGTAATTATACAACACGCCCATGGTTCCGACAACCTCTTCTTTGGCCACCAGACCGGTAATGGTGGCAACTGTCGGTTTCCAGCCGCCGAATCCCAGAGGACGGAAGACAGGACTGACAGCGCTGCCTACTGCCGCCAGCAAGGAGGCATCATGGGCATTGACATCCTCCTCGGGAACACTCATGCGCTCGGCCAGCTCTGCCACAGTCTGCTCGCTGACGATGGCTTCATCCTCCCACATATTCTCCACCATTCCGAAATGTCCGTCTATACTGCCAAAGCTGTTGAGGAACCAGATGATGATGGATGAAATCACGATGACGGAACCGGCACGCTTGATGAATGACCAGCCTCGTTCCCATGTCGCCCTCAGGACATTCCCCCATGCCGGGATATGATAAGCCGGAAGCTCCATGACAAAGGGGGCAGGCTCACCGGCAAAAACCTTGAATTTCTTCAGAATAATGCCGGAAAGGATAATAGAACCGATTCCGATAAAATAGGCAGAGGCTGCAATCAAAGGCGACCCGCCGAAGATCGCGCCTGCAATCAGGCCGATAATCGGAAGCTTGGCTCCGCAGGGCATAAAGGTCGTCGTCATGATCGTAAGCTTTCTGTCACGGTCGTTTTCGATGGTACGGGAAGCCATAATACCGGGAACGCCACAGCCGGTAGCCACCAGGCAGGGAATAAAGGACTTTCCGGAGAGACCGAACTGACGGAAAACACGGTCCATGACAAAGGCAACCCTGGCCATATATCCGATGTCCTCCAAAATGGAAAGAAGCAGGAACAAAACCAGCATCTGGGGGACAAAGCCAAGAACCGCACCGACACCGGCAACGATACCGTCCTGTACCAGGCCGTAAAGAAGGCTTCCTTCTGCCACATGTAAAAATCCCAAAAGACTGTCAATCGCGCCAGGAACCCATTCGCCAAAAATCACATCGTTGGTGAAATCCGTTGCCCTGGTTCCTAATGATACGCTCCACCCCCCCATCGCGATGGCATATATCAGGAACATGATACCGGCAAAAACAGGCAGACCAAGGATACGGTTGGTTACGATTCTGTCGACCTTGTCAGAGATGGTCAGACTGTGTGCCGGTGCTTTTTTGACAACAGAAGCCATGCAAACCTTTGTGATATAATTGTAACGTTCATTGGTGATGATGGACTCCGCATCATCATCCATTTCTTTCTCGCAGTCGAGAATATGCTGCTCAATCTCCTCAGCTACGTCCGGCCTAAGGGTAAGCTCCTGCATGACCTTCTCGTCTCTTTCAAAAATCTTGATGGCATACCAGCGCAGATATTTCCTGTCTGAAATGACATTCTCGATTGATTCCTCAACATGGGCAATGGCATGTTCCACACTTCCCTGGAAAACATGAGGCCGTTCTCCTGCCATGCCCTTCTCAGCCGCCTCCACAACAGCGTCCGCAACAGCCAGAACACCGTCAGATTTTAAAGCGCTCATGGCCAGCACAGGGCATCCCAGCTGTTTGGAAAGAGCAGCCATATCAATCCTGTCACCGTTTTTATTGACGATATCCATCATGTTGATGGCAATGACCGTAGGAATTCCCAGATCCAGCAGCTGAGTCGTCAGATAGAGGTTGCGCTCGATATTGCTGCCATCGACAATATTCAGAATGGCATCAGGTTTCTCGTTTACCAGGTACTGTCGGGAGACCACCTCCTCCAGGGTGTAAGGCGAAAGAGAATAGATTCCGGGAAGATCCTGAATAATTACATCCTCATGTCCCTTGAGCTGACCTTCCTTTTTTTCTACGGTAACGCCGGGCCAGTTTCCGACATACTGGTTGGATCCGGTCAGACTATTAAACAGTGTCGTTTTTCCGCAGTTCGGATTCCCTGCTAATGCTATTTTAACACTCATTTTGCCCCTTTAGTCCTTTCCTCTTATTCTACTTCGATCAGTTCGGCATCTGCTTTGCGAAGAGAGAGTTCATATCCTCTGATATTCAGCTCCATAGGATCTCCCAGCGGAGCCAGCTTGCGCACCAGGATCTGGGTACCCTTTGTTATTCCCATGTCCATGATCCGACGCTTAACCGGTCCTTCCCCGTGCAGCCTGATGACCATACAGGTCTTTCCGACCTCAATGTCTTTGAGTGTTTTCATGCTTTCTCATTCCCCTTTCCACATATGATTCCGAAGCATCCCCCTAAGGGTATTGCAGACCAACCGTAATCATTCAGTACTTTACGCTTCACAGTGACGGTCAGATATAGATGCGGTTTGCCATTTTTTCATCCAGGGCAATACGGACACCCTTGGCCTGGAGGATGACATTGCCGCCGTTATTCGATACAACGGTGATCTTCTCCCCTTCTATCAGCCCAAGTTCATGGAGGTGATGCCTGACCTCATCTTTGCCTGATATTCTGGTAATGGTTACGACTTCATCTAAACAAGCCATGGTGACTGGCATAATTATCCCCTCCTGAAGTTTGTTCTATGAAATAAAAATATCAGGAACAAGACATATGTTAGGTATGTCTTATTCCTGATTGATATTACTGCCTGTCCATGATAATGTCAAGACCAAATGACAAAGTAACCCTCACTTTGTCGTTTGCTGTGTCGGATTTGCGCCGCCTCCGGCGGCTTATTTCCTGAGCAGATCCGGTCTGTACTTTCTTGTCAGCCTCCTTGCCTCCTCTTCCCGCCAGCTCCGGATCGCTTCATGGTTTCCTGACAGCAGAACCTCCGGAACCTTCTGCCCTTTATAATCGGCAGGTCTGGTATATTGAGGATACTCCAAAAGACCCTTCTCAAAGGATTCCTCTGAAGCGCTTCCCTCCCTGAGGCTTCCCTTCAGTAAACGGACGACGGCATCCGTCACTACCATGGCCGGCAGTTCTCCTCCTGTGAGGATATAGTCTCCAATGGAAATAATCTCATCCCCATGCTCATAGATCCTCGCGTCAAAGCCTTCATAATGCCCGCAAACCAGGATCAGATGCTCTCTTGCGGCCAATTCATGAGCCTTTGCCTGGGTAAAGGGCGTCCCTGCCGGAGAGAGGATAACAACATGGCTCTGAGGGTCTCTCAGGCTCTGAAGGGCATCCAGAACCGGCTGGCAGCGGATGACCATTCCTGGCCCGCCCCCATAAGGGGAATCATCGATCCTTCTGAAGCTGCCCTTTGTAAAATCCCTGAAATCCGTCACATCAAACCGCAGCCTTCCGGATATCATCGCCCGAGAGATAAGAGGAGTTTTCTGAAAATCCCCAAACATCTCCGGACACATGGTCAGAACACTGATCCGCATTAAGGTATTCCTCCTCCCCAAACAGAGAAAAGCCATGGCCAGGAAAACTCCCGGCCATGGCCCAAACATCAGATATCAGCCACACTTCCGATCTCACCAAGCATCAGAACATGATAATCTCTTCCAGACGGTTAGCCTTGATCTCATCCAGGCTCAGTCCGAACTTCTCACAGTTATACCTGTCAATCTCCTCGCCCATGGTCACATATACACCGGGATAAACGGAGCCAGGACCACCCTGTGCGATACAGGGGATGAAATATTTGTTGCCGCACTCATCCATAGTTTTGTAGACCACCTCATGGATCTTCTCACGGCTCCATCCGTCATAGTCCACCAGCATATTCTCGATGCCGCCCATAAAGGAAATCTTTCCGCCATACTTCTGGATCAGTTCAGGCATATTGTTGGTAGAGAAGCAGCCCTGCCATACATCGATGCCCATCTCGATCATATCCGGAACCAGAGTAGCCGCATAGCTGTCAGAATGATGGATCACGACCTGTACGCCGTGGCTCTTATAGTAGCCGTAAATTTCCTTGTAGGGTTCTACATAGAATTCTTCAAACATAGCCGGGGACATAAAGGTCGACTTCTGCCCGCCCCAGTCATCATGATGGAAAAGGGCATCGGGATGCAGCTTGTCGCAGATCAGTTCTGCCAGACGCAGCTCATACTCGGTCAGATACTTGATCAGGTCGTGCATTTCATCCGGGTACTCAGCCAGATTCATCAATGTATTGACAATCTCGCCCAGGTGATGGCACTGTTCAAAGAGGCCGGGTGCCACAAAAGCTGCCTTCAACGCCTTGCTGGTATCTACTGCGTCATACTGCTCCTTGAACATATCCCATTCTGAATCCGGGAAATCCAGCGATGGAGCCTTTACGTATTTTTTCCATTCCTCGATATCCTTGATGACGACCTTCTCCGGCGTATGAACCGGGAAACCTGCCGGCACATTCTCCGGGAAGCTATAGGTTACGCCCCAGGCATTGGCGCAGTCCGGCTCTCCCCTCTTGGGACGTTTGCTGTGAAGCACGCTGGCATTCATCAGAAGACGGATAAATTCATATTGGTTGACAAAACGGTCAGGATTTCCACCTTTGATACACTCGAAGAAATTTTCTCTTGCTGTTAACATATTCTTTTTCCTCCATTCCAGGCTCCCCTTCTCAATCCGGGAACCGCTCCATATAACCGGGGTATCAGACATTTCCAAGTCCGCTTTTGCGGAAGGCCATTCCCTCAGCGCTCCCGCAAAAGCGTTTACTGCCCCGAATTTACGCCGCTGTAAGCGGCATGATTCCACAGTAAATTCGTGCGCATAGATAAAGCTTAACCTCTCGCCTTGATCTCAGCAGAATACTTCTCGATATCCGCTTCCTTCAGCCTGTAGCCGATGGTGATGGTCACAAGGGCAATCACACACAGGATAGCAGGGATCAGGGTAAAGCCGGCTGAAATGCCATTCTTAACCGCATCCGTTGCTTCCTCTACAGCAATGCTGGCATCAAATCCGGTAATACCAAGAACAACAGAGATCAAAAGACCACGGGTGATGACTGCAACCTTGATCGGCACATTGAAGAAGCCCATAACGGCACCGTTGACATTGACACCGGTCTTCCACTCACTGAAGATAGCGCAGTTGCCCAGCATGGGGATAACCATAGCGGTAGCGAATGCTGTGAAAAAGCCGCCGATGGACATAAATATGATAACCAGAAGCGGATTATTGCGGAAGAAATATGCCAGGACATACAAAACCGCGATACCGATCAGGGCAATCTGATACGCTCCCTTGGAGGAGAACTGATGGGCAACCCTTTTCACCAGGATGGAACCCAGAACAGCCAGCAGGTTGGCGATCAGGAGGAAACGGGTCATAAAGCCCGGATCCAGAGCCACATACTGTCCATAGTATACGGCGAAAGCGGAATAGCAGAAGGAATACATCATGTAGAAAAGGTAGGAAAGAAGAACGCCGAGGATCTGAGGATTGGCAGCGATTGCCTGCCAGATGCCTACCTTCTTGCCGCCTTTGGCTTCTGTATGCTGAGCCTGCTTTGCCAGACGAGCCATCTCCTCCTCGCCTGTCTCCTCATAGCCCTTAAACATAACGAAATGTGCCAGGTATCCCGCCACCATAACCGCAGCGCAGGCGAAGGCCGTAGCCGCATAAGCATTGCTCGCCGTCAGCTTCGCCGTAAAGAAAGCCACCAGGCCGGGGCCGACATAGGAATAGGTCATTCTGGCAATGTAGGTCCACAGTGTTCTGATCGCAGACAGGGTATTTCTGTCATCCGAGCTGCCGGAGGCCACATTGATGATAGCCATATTTGCCACATAAGGAATATTCCAGGCAATATGGCTGGTAATGCAGCCGAGAATGATGATGAGAGCGCCGACGATTCCCGTTCCAAAGGCCTTGAACTGGAAGAGGAAGAGGAAGGGCACCAGCCAGGGAACGACCAGGAGCATAGAGCGGTAGCGTCCCCATTTCATAGGCTTCATCTTGTTCAGCAGGATGCCATAGGTCCAGGAAAGAGCTGCATCCACAACGCTGCCCACTGTCTGAATCAGGGAGACCAAAGCCAAGGGGAATTGTGCGACATTGGTCAGGAAATAAGCATAATAATAGGTCTCAATGTTGGTCATCCAGTTAAACCCCAGGTCGCCAACACCAAAAAAGGTTTTTAACGCGGTCGACAATGGTTTCTTTTCCTTTGCCATTTTTACTCCTCCTTTTTCAGAACTACCGGTGCGAGCATAAGCCTTGCCGTCAGGATATCCCGGACGGGTCTTATTTTTCACAACCTGCAACTACAGTTTACAGAAGATTATCTGTAATATGGCACTATTTTAGTCATTGCGACCAGGTTATGCATTGTGCATACCATCCAAATCCCTGTTTTTTTCTGAAGTTCTTTTTGTATCCTCCTGCTAATATCCCTCAGATCCTATTCTATCTCCCTGGAATAAAGGATTTCTTCCGTAAAGCTGTAGTTTTCACCGAGCCTGGGAATATTGACAGGCAGTTTTCCGGTGAACTCAAATTCACCGAAAATGCCACAGATTGTCGCCGGAATATTGGCAGACCAGGCCTGTTTTCCTTCCGGCAATGCCGCCATGGGCGTGGAACCGTAAGTCAGTACAAGCACATCAGCCTCCTGGTATCTGGCCACATCATAGGGCAGATAAGAGCTGACCAGGATCACCGGCTTTCCCGCTTCATGTACAGCCTGGATCACCTGATCCAGCACTGCCGAATTTGCTCCGTCCTCCACCCCGGGATTCAAGGCTGCCGGAGAGAATACGGTGGAAACCACAATGACATAATCTGCATTTTCAGCTTTTTCCAGGATCTCCTCCAGGCTCTTGTCACCGAGAGCCAGGTTCTCGAAGAGAACATCCTCTCCTATCAGTCCTTCCTCCACCAGGCGCTTCCTGGCAGCCTCCCCTGTGGCGATACGGCTGGCGGCAGTGTAAAGAACCAGAACCTTCTCTCCTGCCTCCGGATGAAGGGGAAGAAGTCCCTGCTCATCCTTCAAAAGAGTGGCGGACTGCTGCATGATCTCCCATTCCAGCGCGTGATTCTCCTGACTGCCCACCGTATCACGGGCGGCGTCAAGCTGCTCCTGGGTAAGATCGCCAAAGGTCAGGTCCAGAATACCATGCTCCTCCTTCAGCTTCAGAATCCGTCTCACAGACTCATCGATCCGGCTCTCCGGGATGCTTCCGTTTTCCACCAGCTGACAGATATGGGAAATAAAATCCCCAAGCTCTTGAGCGGATGCTGTATCAGTAACCGGCACAGGCATCAGGAACAGATCAATGCCCGCCTCCAAAGCCATCCGGCACACATCCTTGCGGTCGAAATTATCACTGATGGCAGCCATATTCATGGCATCGGACACAATGACCCCCTCAAAGCCCATATCCTGCCGGAGCATTCCCTGCAGAATGGTGTCTGACAGGGTGGCAGGCAGGTATACCTCCTCCCCGGTAGAAACAGAAGTATAGGTATCTGTCTCAATCTTCGGGTACTGGATATGGGCTGTCATAACCATGTCCGCCCCAGCATCGATGGCTGCCTGGAAAGGAATCAGCTCACATGTCTTCAGCTCCTCATATGTCTTTTCAAGGACAGGAAAACCGGTATGGCTGTCCGTTGCCACATCTCCGTGTCCGGGGAAATGCTTCAGGGCAGAAATGGTTCCGTTTTCTTTCAGTCCCTCTAAATAGCTGATGCCATACCTGGCGGTGATTTCAGGATCATCTGAGAAAGAACGGACTCCGATGACAGGATTCTCCGGATTACTGTTCACATCCAGAACCGGGGCAAAATCCACGTTAATCCCAAGAGCAGAAAGCTCCTGGCCGATAACCTGGGCGGCCTTTCTTGCGTTCCGGGTATCTGCAGTCGCTGCCAGAGCCATATTGCCGATCCATCTGGTACCCTCGCCCAGTCTTGACACTCCCCCGCCTTCCTGGTCTGCGGCAATCAGCAGTGGAATCTTCTGACCGGACTTGCCCTCCAGATTTGCTTGCTGCATCTGATTGACCAGTTTTAAGGTCTGCTCATTTCCGCCGCAGTTTTCGGCAAAAAGAATTACTCCGCCAAGGCAATCGTCCTCAATCGCATTCCGGATCTCCTCATTCAGCTCCGTAACAGGAACCGCCTGGGAGTTTTCTCCTTCAGGATCCTCATTCCAGGTGCGGAAATCTGCCATAATCATCTGTCCTGCCTTTTCCCATAACGACATTCCGGAAATGGTCTCCTCTATTCGGTCATATGGTTCTTCTGTTTCCTGAGCGGAAACGGGAATGGCAGTGCTCACTGCCATGACAGTGGATAGAGCTGCCAAAAAACATTTTTTCATAACACCGTTGCCAAAATCCATAATCCACCTCCTGCATAGAATTCAAACCGCCTGTCGCCACTACAGACCATACCATTATTCTGAACGGTGCGGTCACTCAATTGACCGACACCAACGGCATTCGTAAATATACGTTGCACTTTAAGCAGCTGCTGCGCATCCTCAAAGTCTTTTTCATGGCTGATAAATGGGCTCCCCTGGGCAGTTCTTTGAGCAAAAGTATATAACACCTTACTGTGAAATTCAAGTTTTCCATAAATGCCGGTTGTATATCCGAACGTTTTTTGATAATAATATATAAAGTATAGTATAGCTTTCCAGAAAAACATATATCCCAAAAGGAGAATCATTATGAGGGAAAAAATAGAAAAGATCTTTGCTGAAGCCTTGCCCCAAATCGACATTACTGCTTCTGACGCGCTCGTTGACGACGGTTACCTGGATTCCATTTCCCTGATCACCCTGATCTCAGAGCTTTCTATGGAATTTGGTGTAGAATTTGTCATGGAGGATTATCTGCCGGAAAACTTTAATTCCATCGATGCCATTGTAGAAACCGTAAAGCGCCTTCAGGAATAGCCGGAAAGGATAAGATTCATGGTTTATCAAACATTGGTTGAAGCGGTCTTAAGCCATGGCACAAACCGTCCTCTAAAACCTGCCCTGGTCATAAGAGGTACCGTTATTACCTATGAGGAGCTTGTCCGTCAGCTGAAAGGATTTGCCTCTATTCTGAAAGAAGAATACAGGATCCGCTCCGGTGACAGGGTCATGCTCACCGGGCTGTCCGGCCCGGAATACCTGACTGCCTTCCTGGCTGTCCAGTACCTCCACGCGGTAACAATCCCACTGGACAAGGTATGGCTGGAAGCTACCGTCCTGAAGCTGTACGACTTTATTGAGCCGAATCTGATCCTGACCGATATGGGTCTGAGCCGGGAGGACATCCCTGCCGTCAGTCTGAAAAGCCTGTATCAAAGAGCCAGGGAAATACCTGATCCCCCTCTTACCGGCTACCTCCTCCCGGAGCCTGACGCTGTTGCGGAGATGCTCTTCACGACCGGTACCACCGGCACTCCCAAGGGTGCCATGCTGACCTATCGCAACATTCTTTCCATTACCCAAAATAACAGAGAAGGCACCGGTTTTCAGGAAACAGATGTACTGCTTGACGCCCTGCCCCTGTGCCATTCACTGGGCCTGCGCCTGGTCCGAATGTCGCTGTATACCGGAGCGACAGCGGTAATCCAGAATGGCTTTGCTTTCCCCAAAGAATTAAAGCTGAACCTGGAAAAATACCACTGTACTGCTTTTGTCTGTGTCCCGGCGACAATGGAAAAGCTGACGAGAGACCTGACGGATTTTTCCACAGTATTTGGCCAGCTCAGGCTCATTGAGATCGGTGCCGGTTCTCTGTCCTATGATATGAAAAAAAGGCTGCCGAAGCTGCTGCCGGATACCCAGATCTGCAACACCTGGGGTTCCTCAGAAACAGGCGGCGTAATCTTTCTGGATGTCAGCCACAGACCCGACAAGATGAAGTCCCTGGGAAGACCCGTCTCCTCTGCCCGGATCAGGGTCATCGGACCTTCCGGTGAAGAGCTTCATGCCTCAGATATCGACCATGCGGGAAGACTGGCCATTCAGGGCCAGATGACCATGGCCGGATACTATAAGATGCCTGAGGTCAACCAGGAAGCCCTCTGTGATGGCTGGCTGGTTACGAATGATCTCGTCTATACGGATGAGGAAGGCTTTGTCTACATGCTCGGAAGAGCGGACGATATCATCAACGTAGGCGGCGAAAAGGTTTCTCCCCTTGAGGTGGAAAATATTGCTGTCGAATATGAAAAAATCCTCGATGCCGCATGTATCGGGGTTGCGGATCCTGTAATGGGGCAGGTTCCTGCCCTGTTTGTGGAAGCTGAGGAGCCCTGCAGTGAGAAAGAGCTTCGTCTTTTCCTCGCGGAACGGATGGAGCCCTTCAAGCTTCCTGCCCATATCCTCAAGGTCAGGGAGATTCCCCGTAACCGCATGAAAAAGCTGGATCGGAAGGCTGTCAGAGGGCTGTGGGAAGCCAGGACCAGCAAATCGGCTGCGGATAACGTACCCGACTTCATCCGGATGATCCTGTCCCGGCAAAGCATCCGCCTCTTTACCGATCAGCCGATAGACAGACAGACCCTTGAGCTCCTGGTTCAGGCCGGGATCCAGGCTCCCAGCGGCAAAAACCGGCAAACCTGGCGGTTTACCGTGATCACAGATCAGAATATAATTCAGACAATCAGAGAAACCGGCTCGTCTGTTGCCGAGAGAGAGAAAACCGGCTTTTTCGGTTTTCGAAATCCGGCTGCCCTGATCCTCATCACCAACGACAGCAGAAATGACAACGGTCCACTGGATGCAGCCTGTGCCGCCGAAAATATCCTTGTATCCGCCCATGCGCTGGGTCTCGGCGCCTGCTGGCTGAACGGCCTTACCCGCATCTGTGATCAGCCGGAGATCCGTCAGCTTCTTTCCCGGTTGTCCGTCCCCGCCACCCACAGGGTATGGGCCATGATCGCCCTGGGCTATCCAGCCGAGCAGCCAAAGCCTGTGCCCCGGAAGAACAACGTTGTCACCTGGATCGAATGACATGTTTCCCTGCAGCGCGCCTGCCATAAGGCATAGAAAAAACGGCCGAATCCTTAGGATCCGGCCGTTTTTTTCCTCAAAACATGCAACCGCTCATTATGTAACACGCCTCAGCGTCAGCAGACAGTTCGATCTGTTCGATCACTAAAGTGACCGATACAGGTCGAAACAGCTTCTTATTTCAGGATACTTCAGATATGCAGCAGCTTGCTGTAGGCCTGCAATGCGCCATCCGTATCATGGGCAAGCACACGCTTAGCCAGAACCTTACCCAGCTGAACGCCCTCCTGGTCAAAGCTGTTCAGATTCCACAAAAAGCCCTGGAACATTACTTTATTCTCAAAATGAGCCAACAGAGCGCCCAATGCGCCTGGGGTAAGCTGCTCACCGATAATGATGGAGGAGGGACGACCACCGATGAAATTCTTGTTGGAATTCTCGTCCTTCTTTCCGCAGGCAAAGGCCATGATCTGAGCCGCGACATTAGCGCAAAGCTTCTGCTGGCTTGTGCTGCCCTGGATATCCACATCCGTCCCGATCTGACTCTTGCTGAAGCCTACAAACTGTAAAGGAACAATGTCCGTCCCCTGATGAAGCAGCTGATAGAAGGAATGCTGTCCGTTGGTGCCGGGTTCGCCAAAGATCACCGGACCAGTGACATAAGAAACCGGTTCGCCGAAACGGTTGACAGATTTGCCGTTACTTTCCATATCCAGCTGCTGCAGATGAGCCGGGAAACGGGAAAGAGCCTGTGAATAGGGAAGCACTGCCGTAGCGGGATACCCCATCACGTTGCGCTCATACAGACCGATCAGGGCATCGAGCATCTCGGGATTGGAAAGAGGATCAGAATTCAGGGAAAGCTTGTCCTCTGCCGCCGCGCCATCCAGGAACTGGGCGAATACATCCGGTCCGAAAGCCAGGGAAAGGATAACGCCGCCCACGCATGACGTCGAGGAATAACGGCCGCCGATATAGTCATCCATAAAGAAGGCCGCCAGATAGTCATCACTCTTGGCCAGCGGTGAAGTCTCGCTGGTAACCGCGACCATATGACGGGCGGGATCCAATCCGGCGTTCTTCAGGGCATTCTTGACAAAGGATTCATTCGTCAATGTCTCCAGCGTAGTTCCGGACTTGCTTACCAGGACAAAAAGGGAATGGGCAAGATCAATATTTCCCAGTACGGCAGCGGCGTCATCCGGATCTACGTTGCTGATGAAGCGGGCCTCCATCTTCAGGCAGCCATTGGTCCTGGCCCAGTTTTCCAGAGCAATATACATAGCTCTCGGGCCTAAGTCGCTTCCGCCGATACCGATCTGCACCACTGTGGTAAACTTTTCTCCCGCGGCGTTGACCACCTGTCCGGCATGAACCTTCTGGGCAAATTCCGCTGCCTTCTTCTGCTGGGAAACATAAAACTCCCGCTTGTTGACACCGTCAGCCATGACATCCTGTCCCAATTGTCCACGGGTAAGCTGATGCAGAACCAGGCGCTTCTCGCCTGTGTTTATCATCTCCCCGTTTAAGAGAGCTTCATATTTCTCGCTCAGCTGCATCTCCCTGGCCAGCTCAGCCAGGGCTGCGAGCACCTCGGAATCCACCTGCTTCGCCGCATAGTTGAAGCAAAGGCCTTCCGCCATAGGCACACTGTATTTTGCCACGCGCTCAGCTCCGCTTTCCCCCTGCATAACCTGAGTGAGGTCTACATGATCCTTAAGAGAAACCAGCTTTTGATAAGATGCTGCAGTATCAAGGTTTTTCCAGGCTATCATCTTAGTCTTCCTTTCTTTGTTATCTCTTCGTTAACCGGTTTACATCACGCGCCGTAAAGATTACCGATACCATATGTTCTGCCACAAGCAGCGGATCAGGAGTGAACCCTACGGAATTTCCACTCTAAGGCGACAGCATATTGCGTTCACGGATTTGCATAGGCAGATATGTCGCCGCAGGAGGTATAAACCCATCGCAGTAAACGACAAAGAAAATACCTTGTCATTTGTTATATATGGATGCATCATAAAAATCCGGCGCAGCAAACGAACCAGAGCGAAACCGCCTTGTCCGTTGACTATAGCATTTATAGATTCTATTATACAACAAAAACCAGTCCATGCAAGCTCAAAATAGGATAAACAGGCGCAGGCTCTTATCGTCTCATGTAAAATGCGCCAGTTACTTCCATACCCTGTCTTTCAGATATTTTACCAGCAGCAGTTCTTTTATCCCTACATTTTTCCCGTATAGCAATCCGAGGTGAAGCGTCAGATGATCTTCCATGGGGAGACAAAGAAGATGTCCCTCCGGATCCATGGCCGTTACCGTAGTCTTAGTGAGAAGAGACCTGGCCCGGCCGCCAAAGAGATATGCCTTCATCACATCCCGGCTTGTTGTGGTCAGAATGGTCCGGCTCTGATTTACGGAAACCTTTTTTTGCTTCAACAGCTCGGTAATCTCCAGGTACATGTTCTGGTGAAGGATCAGCCTGTCAGTTGAAATAGCGGCAAAGGCAGCCTCTCCTTGCATATCGCTTAACTCCTCCCTGCGTCCCACATAGAACAGTTCGTCCTCCTGGAAAATCAGTTCCTTGTATGGAGATTTGGGTTTAATCACATTGGTATGCCCCAGGACCATATCAAGCTCTCCGGCATCAAAAGCCTTGATGGCCGTGGTCAGATCATATTCCTGCAGCTTCAGCTCAAGGTCTGGGTTTTCCTCAAAAAAATCCAGAATATAGCGCAAAAAGGGCAGAGGGTCTACCGCAGTATCTACGGAAATGCGGAAAACTGTCGAACCGGCCGTACCCTCATTTCTCATTAACTCCATCATATGGTCGTATTCAGAAAGTATCCTGCGGGCAGAAATAAGGACAGCTTCTCCTTTTTCCGTAAACTGTACCAGACGGTGGGAGCGATCGATGAGCGGTCTTCCCACATGGGATTCCACTGCTTTGATGTATTTGGAAAAGGAAGACTGGGAGATAAACATCTCCTGCGCGGCTTCTGTGAAGCTGCCGAATTCTTTCAAAAGGACTAAAGCCCTGAGCCATTCTATCTGCATACTAAACCTCAAATCGGTTCCGGAGAAAAGCATCCCCCTATAACATGTTACCTGAAGGCTTATCGTCAACGACAAAAATAATGTCGTTTGCTATATTTCTATTCTATCATTTCGGGAAGAAAACTACAATGGCAACTACGAAGCATAAAGCGTTGAGTCGATACCTGCAGCGATGCTGTCATATCCCGATCCCATTTATCTGCTATTCCAAAATGGAATATATTCTTTCCGCATCAGAATTGCACTTTGACATACGAAAGCATATAGTAAAAGACAAGGTAACTGTGCGGGTCTTACAAGAAAAGGAGGAAAAGACTATGCTGATTGATCTCAATCGTATCCCCTTCAGTAAAAGAAATTCCTATATGGCAATCTCTTATTTAAAGCCGGAGTATGCCACAGAATTGGAGACCGGTCTGTATCTGAGGACAGTCCACGGTTCTGCAGAGCGTTCCACCGTGGCAAAGCTGACTCCCCTCTTTGGAGGAAAAGAGGAAAGCTATATCACAGAGCTGGAATTCGGTGCGCTGGTCCTGAGCGTCGGCGACCAGAAGATCGAAATCTGCTTTGACGATGACGATACGCTTCTCTTCCGCGGCTCCGCCGGCACGGGAATGAAGATCGATTTCCTTACCGAAAAATATAAAAATGACTATATCTACGATATCAAGCATCGTGCCTATACCCTCTATATGGCAAACTGCTTTAAGAACAACTGCCGATACCTGATCTGGGCCCTTAAGGATAAGATCTCTCTGGACCAGCAGTGGGAAGACAATATCGCTCTTTACTCCCGTCTGGCCGTCACCAGCTCAGATGGTTTTATGTTTGCCGTCCGGGAGGTTGAAAGGGAATGGAGCAACAAGATCGGCAAATATGATTTCGGTGTCAGCCGCAACAAAATCCAGGAGGATTTCCTTGAGTTTCTCCGTTCCATTCCTTCTTACCCCTTAAAGCATCAGGATCGCGCCTATCTGGCTGCTTATCTGGAGTGGAGCAGCATCGTGCGTCAGAACGGCTTCCTTTCCCGTGACGCTATGCTGGTATCCAAAAACTGGCTGACAGACAAAGCCGGCTGGAACCTTGGCCTGAACGCCCTGGCGCTTTCCTATAAGGAGCCGCGCCGTGCCTGGGAGCAGTTTATCCTGATGTTCGATATGATGGACAGATCAGGCCGTCTCCCGGACAGCTTCAATGATTCTTACGTAAAATGGAACCACACCAAGCCTCCCGTCCACGGCTTTATCCTCTCTTTGATGATGAAAAACATGGAGCTTTCCAATGACCAGCTGATCGAAGCCTATCTGGTGCTAAAGCGCTCCACCACCTGGTGGATGAAATTCCGTGATTTCCGCCATCAAGGCCTTTATATCTATGACCATGCCAAGGATTCCGGCTGGAACAACAGCACCGTATTCTCCCTCTTCCCGCCCGTTGCCACACCGGAGCTTCAGGCCTTCCTCATTATCCAGATGGAGATGATCTCCAAAATCTCCGAAATGCTGGGAATCGAGGAAGACGCCCAATACTGGAAGAAGGAATCGGAAAAGCTGCTGGCTCTCTTCCTGGAAAAATGCTTCCGCGACAATCTGCCGGTTCCGATCCACAGCAATACCGGAGAGATCGTAGAATGCCAGAGCCTTCTTCCATATGAGGTACTGATCCTGGGTGACAGGCTGCCGGAAGAAATCCGGAAGGCCTGCATTGACGTCCTCAAGGGAGAGGCCTTCAACACACCCTTTGGCCTGGCTACCGAGAGTCCCAAGAGCCCCTTGTATCAGGATAAGCTGAAATGGAGGGGGCCGATCTGGGCTCCTGCTACCCTGATGATCCTGGAAGGTCTGCGTGCCTGCCATGAAGAAGAACTGGCAAAGGCTGAGGCAGCCAAATATATCGCTTTAGTCCAGGAAAAGGGCCTTGCCGAGAATTATGATGCCCTCACCGGAGACTGCATCGGACCGAACATCTTTACCTGGACCGCCAGCGCCTATCTGATCATCCTGAAGGAATTCTGTGATGAGAAATAATGGCAGTGAAAATATGACTGAACAGAATAACGTCTGTTGCGTTTGCTTAACAGCATTGAGCGAACGAACAGTGTGCGTTATGAAAGGAGAATAGCATATGAAAAGGCTGAAAGTGAATAAAAGCATTGAATGTATGAACTGTCTGGCCTGCGTCATGGAATGCGCAGAGACTTATTTCAAAGTAAGCAACCCGGATTTTGCGGCCTTAAGTATCATACCCACCAAACAGGATCCCACAAAAACCCGCCCCTCAACCTGCGTTCAGTGCGGAAAATGCGCTGAGGCATGTCCGAATAACGCCATCATCCAGAATAAGCAGGGTGTATATATGGTGAATAAAAAGCTCTGCAATGGCTGCGGAGATTGCATTGATGCCTGTCCTTTCCACGTGATCCGCAAGCCCGAGGGCTTCGAGGTCGCCTTCAAGTGTATTGCCTGCGGCAAATGCGCAGCCGTATGTCCTATGGATATTCTGGAGATTTCTGTGAGCTGATATCCGTCATTTCCGGTCTTTCTGACCCGTTCGAAACGATAACTCAGTCCTTAAAAAGGGCAAAGAAAGACACATTCGGCTCTCTACCCTCTCCCCGAGCCGTATGCGTCCGCGATTGCTTTCTTTGCACGACTCTGGATCTGTAAAAGCGGTACCCATTCCTGGGTACCGCTTTTTTTGAAGAAAAAAAATGGCTCAAGAATCTTATCCCTTGTCAGAACGTATGAAATTATCTGCCGGAGGCTGTGCCCTCTTTTACTCTTTTTTCCGTCAGAACAAAAACGGAAAGCCAGAAACAGGGCAGACTTGACAGTTCTTGTTTGTTTTATATATAATTAGTATTGCATAATATAGGAAACGAATTTATGCCGCTGCAGGCGGCATGATTCTGCAGTATATTCGTGCGCATACTACTATATTCATGCAGGAAGTTTTATTTCTCTGCAGCGCGTTGTGGAAGGAGGAGCCTATGACGAAACTGGAGCAATTATTAGGCAGCTGTATCACAGACCCCTGTCACTTACCTGATGATGCTGGGATTACGGAAAAAGAAAAAGAAATGCTGTCTGCTATCGCAAAGAGATACCCTATCAGTATCCCACCCTACTATCTGAGCCTGATCGATCCAAAGGATAAGGACGATCCTATCCGTAAGCTATGCCTGCCCTCCGCATCGGAACAGGCCAGCGAAGGTACCGAGGACACCAGCGGGGAAAGCCATAACACTGTCCTGACCGGTGTCCAGCACAAATATGCGCAGACCGTCCTGGTTCTGACCACCAACCGCTGTGCCATGTACTGCCGTCATTGTTTCAGAAAGCGCATGGTAGGTTACAGGAATGAGGAGATTCTGGATCAGATCATGGGGGTGAGAAATTATGTAATGCATCACCCGGAGGTAAACAACGTTCTCCTGTCAGGAGGCGATGCCTTTTTGAATGAAAACGAGATCATCCGGGAATACCTGGATCATCTCACGGATCTGGACAACCTCGACTACATCCGCTTCGGTACCCGGACTCCTGTCGTTCTGCCGATGCGAATCTATGAGGACGAGGAACTCCTGTCCCTTTTAAAAACCTATTCGGCCAAAAAACAGATTATCATTGTCACCCACTTTGACCACCCCAGGGAGCTGACCCCTCAGGCCAGAATGGCGGTACAGGCCCTCCTTGAGGCCGGCTGTCCGGTTCGAAATCAGACCGTGCTCTTAAAAGGAGTCAACGATGATCCTACGGTTCTGGCCAGCCTCTTAAACGGGCTTGTCGGCATTGGCGTTCTTCCCTATTACGTATTTCAGTGCAGACCCGCCAGGGGAGTTATGACCCAGTTTCAGGTTCCGCTGCTTCGGGGAGCCCAGATCGTGGACAAGGCCAAGGAGGCATTGAGCGGTCAGGCCAAGGCTTTCCGGTACGCCCTCTCTCATCCTCTGGGAAAGGTTGAGATCCTGGGTCTGTTGGGAAATGAGATGCTCTTTAAATTCCACCAGGCCAAGGATCCCAAAAACGCGGGTAGAATTTTCACCATGAAGGTAAAGGAAGACCAATGCTGGCTGGATGATCTTCAATAACCTGTTTTCATCTTCTCCAAAATCCCGGCCGCATCCTCACCCGGCTCCCCCAGCAGGGAAACATAGCCGGTCAGTGACCTGGCCTTGGCCCGCAATGCCCGGCAGTGGGGATCTACATAGATGGAGCAGGGATACTTGGCGTTTTTTGCCTCCTGTACCAGATTAGCGGCGCCCCCGCTTCCATCCAGTGCCAGCAGGATACTGTATCTTCTTTTAAATACCTCATAGGCAACACTTTTATAGAGCCCTACTCCGTAGGGCTCTATGGAAACCCTCACTTTTACTCCACTCTTTAAAAGCCTTTCTCTTTCCCTTCCGGTCACCATAGAGGGAACGAAAGCAAAAACCGGTATACCCGCCTTTTTTGCCAGTCTGAGAACATAAGCCTCATAGCCGGTAAGCCTGTGGCCAATCACAAAAAAGGCGCCTGTCCCACCGGCTCCTGCCACCAGCTTCTCCAGCAAAAGCTTTCCCTCCTCCCGCAGAACTGTCCTGTGCCGGTCACTGGAAAAGCTCCCTCCTGCCACAATGACGGGAACTCCCTCCTCGGGAATCTGAGAAATGGCCTCTGCCAATGCCAGGGACGCCCCTGTCTTTTCCCCTCCCAGCCACAGCTTTTCCTGGTCCTGGGAGTCTTTTTTTTCCAGTCTCCTGGTCAGATAAGATTTTTCCTTTTCTTCTCCCAGCCTTTTTGCCAACAGCCGCGTCTTTTCTTCAAAAGCGGAGATTCCCTCTCTTTCCAGACGCGCATCGGTCCTTCGCATAGCCAGAAGCTCCTCATGCGTCAATCCCAGAAATCTTTCCAGGGAAAGCTCCTCGTCGACACTGTCTGTGCCATAAAGAGCTCCGCCATCTGTGCCCTGCACACATAAAACTCCCGCCCTCAGATACCGTCGAAGAGGATGATTTTCCAGCCCTGTCAGATTGTTCAGCCGTACATTGGAGGTAATCTGGAACTCCAGGACAACCCCATATCGGCGCAAGTCCTCCAGCAGCTTCTTTCCCTTCCCGGAGGAAAGATTCGCCGTATAAAGCCCATGGCCGATCCGCAGCCTGGGCATGTCCTGCCCGTCAGACAAGGCATCGATCACACACTGAACCGAATTCGCCACATTGTCCCTCAGGGCGTCATTTTCCCCCGCATGAATGCGGATCACGAAGGTCGGATCCTTTCTGCAAAGTCCCACCAGTTCCCCGATGACCGGAGAAAGCTCCGTGATGTCATTGATCTCCTCGCCCAGGATATCCGCCCCGGCGAGATAAGGATCCTCAAAGACCGCACTGATGACCCTCAGGCTTTCCGCCAGATATCCCCCCGTCTCAACCTTATCCTTTACAATGGTCAGCGGGATTCTTCTTATCCCCGCCAGAAAGCGAAGAAGGACTCCTGTCTCCCGGGTAACCGCCGGCATGACCTGATGAATGGCAGAAAGTTTCTGTATGGCCTCGCCTTCCTTGCAAAAAGAAGTATCAGAGATCTCCACATAGTGGATTCCACGGCTCTGATACGTTCTGGCGATCCACAACAGCTTATCCTGGAAAAGGGTATTATCCGCATAGTCTGGATTACGGCGATCCTCCTCCATCCGTTTTAAATATCCGGCCACATCCTCTGGCACGCCTTCCTTTTCCCTTCCCGGCCAGGGAATATCGGCGGGCAGACCTTTCGTAAACACGTACCGATACAGATAAACCTTTTCCAGATTGGCAAAAACAGCCTGACCATCCTTGGGAACCGTAAGAGAAACCCGGATGCGATCGATATTATAAGCGGCTGCAGAAAGATTCCCCAGTATCAGTCGAGCGAAATTGATAAAGGTATTGTCATCGATCCTTCGCTGTCTGTATTTTCCTGTCAGACCGCTCAGATCCGTCTGCCTCTCCACCTTTTCCTGTCTTTCCCTCAGATCTCTCTCCATATCCTCCGTCAGACGAAGACCCAGCTTTTTCACATAGTAGAGGGGATAACGGATCTGGTGATGGATTCCCAAAGCAATCAGCACATCCGGATCAAGGATACCGTTCATGTGAGTATGAAGATCCGTCGTAAATTTGACATCCTTGCGCACGTAGGTTTTCACGATGGTCCGCATTTCGTCAAGCATATAATCCTTTGTCTGGCTCATCAGGGTTTTGGAGATAGCCGGAATAGACGCTTTCCTCTGTGCCTTCCCCTCCGGGGAAATATTGGCGATCTTCGTATTGCCCAGACGGAACACATAAACCAAGCCTTCCTCGCCATGATAGTAGCAGGGAATCTCTCCCCAGACCACCTTTCGTCCTTCCTCGTCAAAAGACAGAGGAAGACAGCATAGACGGGCAAAGTTCGTGATCAGATTCCCGGTACGGTGATTGGGCGTCCGAAGACAGTAAAACATTTTCTCCCCTTCCCGATACAGATCCACAACGATATCCTTCTCCTTGTCCAGATACATGGTTGAAAGATGTTTCCTCATACTCTTCCCCCCTCCGTTCAGGGATCAAAGCCGGCCACCATCCGGTGGCAGCTTCCCTACGGCAGCTCTGGGATACAAAAAAGGCATTGCCACAGGAAGTGACAATACCCTTTGTTTTACCCAGATCTCATGGTCAGTCTGCAGTAGGACTGTTCATCATCTCGCTTTTTTCCACAACCTCCCGGATGAACATGGCAAGGATCTCTGCCGCAGCCTCGGAGGTCAGATAGCTGACGTTCAAGGCAAGATCATAGTTGGCAATATCACTCCATTTCCTGTCGGTATAGTAGTTGTAGTAAGTTGCGCGTGCCTTGTCAAGTCGGCGGATCCGGGTTTCGGCTTCCTTGGGCTGAAGCCCTTCCCGCTCGCAGACTGTTTTGATCCGGGCCTCCAGACTGGCCTGCAGAAATATTTTGATTGTAGGCTTATATCCATCCAGGACATAATCCGCACAACGCCCGACAAATACCGCCGGTCCACGATCCGCCACGGTACGGATGATACCGGACTGAACCATGAAAAGCTGATCATTGAAGGGCATACCATAAACCATGCGATTGGAACGATTGGCCAAAGCGTACCCCAGCTTCGTGGTAGCCGTCTCCTCCGCCGCGTCAAAAACCTTCTCCGAATAGCTGGTTTCGTGGGAAGCGATCGCAATGATGTCCTTGTCATAGAAAGGCAGGCCAAGCTTTTTGGCCAGCTTGTCTCCGATGGCATTCCCGTCGGTACCGTATTGACGACTGATCGTGACCATAGGATATTCTTTCATTTCAAACCATCCTTTCCGCAATACCGTGCCTGCTGCGACAAACCCCCAAAGCCTTTATTTTGCCAGAAGCTCCCTGACAGCCTCCGCTATCTTTTCATCTTTGCAGTTGGCAAAGAAAAGCTCCTGAAAACGGCTGCCGGAGACAGCGCCCTTAGCCAGAGCCGGGTCCAGTTCCTTTAGGATAGTCACCATGTCGCGATGGGTTACTTCATTGACTGCGTCAAGAATCTTTTTATTGCGCTGTTCCGGTTCCACTCTTTCCGGGGGATAGCCGCCGCCCGGAGCCACTTCGAAGAGCCGTTCGAACATATAGCGAAGATTGATCTCAGCACCCCATCCGAAGCCCTTGGCAAAGGGGAAGGCGACCGCATTTCCCGCATTGATCTGGCTGAACATAAAAGCGTCTGCAGGATCTACGATATGGCCGCACTGTACTCCCGGGAAAGCATTGCAGCCAAGCATGGCTCCCTCACCGGTGCCGCAGCCGGTAACGACAAAATCAGCCGCCCCACTGTTCAGCAGAATGGCTGCCAGAATTCCGCACTGCACATACGTGATCGAATTCGGGTCATCCGCACTGTACATGCCATAGTTGTCCACTTCATAGCCATGCTGATCCGCTACTTTTTTCAGCTCGGAATAGATCAGGCTGTTCTTGGCGGCCTGACTGTTTTCATTGATCAAAGCGATTCTCATCTCATTTATCCTCCTCTATCAACATATGTTTATATCTGACTGAATCCGATTGGATGCTGCTCTCATAACCCGCAGCCGGCAGCAAGGAAAGACTGCTGACCTGAGTAGTTATATTATATCACAGATAAATGCTGAAAACACTATTTTTTTAGCTATTTTGCCTATACCGTGTGATGGATCCCCTCCCTGTTACTCCGTCATAGACATCCTGGAATTTTTTTGCAGGTGAATCTTTAAAAAGATTCCTGTAAAACGGCATTGAAAGACAGCGCTATTTGTTGTATCCTTATCTATATCTCAAGGGGATGAATTATAGATATAAAGGAGGAATATATCATGAAAATCGGTTTTGTCGGTCTCGGCATCATGGGGCGCCCCATGTGCAAAAATCTTCTGAAAGCAGGCTATGAAGTGACCGCATTTGACCCCTTTGCCAAAGATGCCCTGGATGATGTGGTTTCCTGCGGTGCCGCCAGAGGAGAGAGCAATGCAGACGTCGCCTCGAAAAGCGATGTTGTCATCACCATGGTACCCAATTCTCCCCATGTAAAGGAGGCTATCTTTGGCCCCGCCGGCGTGGCCGAAGGAGCAAAGCCCGGCCTGGTCGTGATCGATATGAGCTCTATTGCCCCTCTGGCGTCGAAGGATATTGCGGAAAAATGCGCGGAAAAAGGAATCCGTATGATGGACGCTCCGGTTTCCGGCGGAGAACCCAAGGCGATAGACGGAACCTTATCCATTATGTGCGGAGGACCCAAGGATCTGTTTGACGAGTACAAGGATCTGCTGGGCGTACTCGGTGCCTCTGTTGTCCATTGCGGAGAGATAAACGGGGCCGGCAATACCACCAAGCTGGCCAACCAGATCATCGTGGCAGTCAATATCGCCGCCTGTGCGGAAGCCTTTGAACTCGCCACCATGGCAGGCGTCGATCCGGAAAAGGTGTTTGCCGCTATTCGCGGCGGCCTGGCCGGCTCCACTGTCATGGACGCCAAGGTTCCCATGATGCTGGACGGCAATTTCAAACCGGGATTCCGCATTGATCTCCATATCAAGGATCTGAACAATGCACTCGATACCGGTCATGGCGTCGGCACTCCCATGATCCTGACAAGCGCCGTACAGGAAATGCTCCAGTGGCTGCACAATAACGACTGCGGGAGCGACGACCACAGCGCGATTCTCAAATACTATGAAAAACTCACCGGAGTTGAAATGAGAAAGCTCGGATAACAGGTGAAACCACATTGCGCCACTGCCAAAACAAGCCGCCAGGTTGCCAGCCCGGCGGCTTTCTTTCCCAAATCTTCTTCCTTTCAGTCTCCTGGTAAGAATCCTGCCGCTGTCAAACCTCCACCGTATGCGGCCGTCCTTCCAGTTCTTCCTTCACATAGTCCGTTCCCATAATCTTTCTGACCACGCCGTCAACATCAAGCCGATGCGTGTTGTGAGAAGTGTAGGCCTCTTCCCCTTCCGTAGCCACGGTACCTTCGACATAAAACTTATCATAGTTAAGGCCGCGGGCATCGGGAGCAATCCGGAAGTAATGACCCATGTCAACGCTGCGAAGCCTCTCCTCTCTCGTCATCAAAGTCTCATACAGTTTTTCTCCATGCCTGGAACCGATGATTTTTTTCTCCGTTTCCCCGAATACTTTCATCACCCCGTCAGCCAGATCCCCGATCGTACTGGCGTCAGCCTTTTGGATGAAAAGATCGCCCGGCTCAGCATGTTCAAAGGCAAAGGCTACCAGATCTACGGCTTCGTCCAGGTTCATCAGGAAACGTGTCATCTTTGGATCGGTAATGGTAATCGGAGCCTTCCGTTTGATCTGATCAATGAAAAGAGGAATGACAGAGCCTCTGCTGCACATCACATTTCCGTAGCGTGTACAGGCCAAAACCGTGCCTCCCCGTTCAAAAGCCTTCTGTGCCCTGGCCTGGACGACCTTCTCCCCGACAGCCTTTGTCATTCCCATTGTGTTGATGGGATAGGCTGCCTTGTCGGTGGAGAGGAACACAACCCTTTCCACCCTGTTCTCGACAGCAGCTGTGATCACATTATCGGTTCCGATGATATTTGTCCTTACCGCCTCCATCGGAAAAAACTCACAGGAAGGCACTTCCTTCAGAGCAGCGGCATGAAAGACATAGTCTGCTCCGTGCATCACATCTCTGACACTGTCAATGTTCCTCACATCACCAACATAAAAACTGACCTTTCCGGCATAGTCAGGATATTGCGCCTGTAATGTATGCCGCATCCAGTCCTGCTTTTTTTCATCACGGCTTATGATGCGGATTTCTCCGATATCGGAGGTGAGAAAATGTTTCAGAACGGTTGACCCGAAGCTGCCGGTACCTCCTGTGATCACAAGGGTTTTGCCATTGAAGGCTTCTGTAATCTGCATCTTGCTTTTGCTCCTTTGCTTATAGTATGCACAAATTTACTGCTGAATCGTGCCGCTTGCAGCGGCGTAAAATCGTCGCAGTAAACGAATCAAAATGAACCGTTTTGTTCATTTACTATAAATTTTCTTTATGTGAAAATAGCATATATTTCACCCAAATGCAAACATAAGATGAAAGGCAACCGCTCTGTCACGGTAAACCAATAGTCGATTGTACTTAATCTTTTTGTATGATATCTTTCTCACGGGAGGTGCATACAAGTGAAACAAATAACGCTCGGTTCCTGTATCCGCACCCTGCGGATCCAGAATCAACTCACACAGATCCAATTGGCCGAACAGCTTGGTGTCACGGATAAAGCCGTTTCAAAATGGGAAAGGGATCTATCCTTCCCTGATATCACTTTGTTCCCAAGACTGGCTGAAGTCCTGGGAGTTACGATAAATGATCTCCTGAGCAAATGCAGAGAGGAATGCCGTCCCTCCAAAGTACTGCAGATATTTGATGTCTCCCGCGACATCCGAACACCGCTGCATATCATGCTTGGCTATGTGGAAATCGCAAAGAGAAATTACGATGATCCGGAGCTTCTGATGCGCTATCTGGAAGGAATCAAGGTGTCCGGAGAGTATCTGATGACCCTCCTGAATTCCGTCATGGAGGAGAACAGCAGCTCAGACAGCCCCCATCGCCGTGAAGGGTATCCGATAGAGCCGAAAGAGCTGGAGGCTTATCTTCATGAAAAAGTAGTTGCCAGGCTGGATAAACAGGAGGACTATGGTTTCTCCGGCAAAAGAATCCTGATCGTCGACGATATGGCGATCAACCGGGAAATAGCGGTGGAGGTTCTGAAGCATACCGGAGCCGAAACCGAAACGGCAGAGGATGGCCAGATCTGTTTTCAGAAGATCGAAGCCATGCCCGCCGGATATTATGACCTTATTCTTATGGATATCCTGATGCCGCGGATGGATGGGCTGGAAACGACAAGGAAAATCCGACAGCTCTCCGACAAAGAAAAAGCCGCCATCCCCATCATCGCCATGACAACCAAGGTGTCTGAGAAAGACCGTACCGCAGCGTTGGAAGCAGGTATGAACGCCTTTTCCGAAAAACCGATTTTTGTAGATAAGCTTTTTGCGACGATGGGTGAATATCTGATTAAGAATACATAAGAAAACCAATATCGTCAACGATAAAAAGATATATGCACAGCAAACGGCAAAGGGAAGAATACTGTAACTGTAAAGAAATACATGGTCGAACAGCTACAGTATTCTTTGTCTTATGCCAGTGACTTTCCGTCTTTTACCGAACCGAAGACAAAAAAGCGCAGATTCTATCAACAGTCAGATCCCATTGTCTCTGAGCCGATATTCCTGCTTTTCCATCTCCTGACTGATCTCCATAATCTCCGAACCGGGCGTGATTGCCTCCGTCAATA
Organism: Blautia sp.; assembly: GCA_017515325.1. Taxonomy (GTDB): domain Bacteria; phylum Bacillota; class Clostridia; order Lachnospirales; family Lachnospiraceae; genus Blautia_A. Next base: position 30,661 of record JAFWGA010000013.1, on the reverse strand, counting down.
CAATTCGCATCATAACGGCCGCTAACCAGCTTTTCCGCTTCTTCCACACGAGCCATATTCAGAACACCATCTTCAGAGCCAAAGATGAGGAGAGTGTCAGTTCCTGTCTTCTTAGTCGGATAGGCCGCAAGCAGAATAATTCCCTTTATCTCTTCCTGGTGCTTTGCACCGTAGATTGCCGCCATAGCACCTCCAAGGGAATGTCCACCGATGTAATAGCGCTCATATCTGTTCTCCCGAACCACATCATCTGCAGCATTCAGACCCAAAATGGCAAGACGAAGGGGCATACTGAAAAGGTACACATCCATCTCCTCTGCTGCAAGGATATGAAGAAGCGGCGCATAGGCTGTTTCCTCAACCTTCCCGCCTGGATAGAAAAGCAGCAGATCATCATCAGAGGGGCCGTCAAACAGCCAGCCGCTTTTTGTTTTTTCGACTGTCACTGCATTGTCTGACTGCAGAGCTGAAACAGCCATTTCTCCCGCATGATAATAGTCTGATGCCCACAGAAGGAAAGCCAGAAAGGCTGCGCCAATCATCACAAGCAGTGATACAAGAATCCGAAGCTTCCATTTTAGGTTTTTGTGATGAGAATAAAGCATTGCAGAACATCCTCCCATCTTTAGGCGCCCCTGCCAATAGGGTAGAGGGAGGCGCAGCCGTACCTCTACCCCCTCCCCGAGCCGCGTTCCGACGTTAGTCGGAAAAATTACATTACGCGGCTCTGGGATAAAAAGCCTGTCACCGTGAAAGGCTTTTCACAGTGACAGGCTCCGCATTGTTTCGTAACGGTTCCGTCAGGAGTTCTTTGTCTGCTCCCTTTTACTTCACATCCTCTTCTGTAATAGGCACTACATTAGGAGTTCTGCCGTCCTCTGAAGACTGAATCGTAAGTTCTCCATCCTCAACCATGTCTGCCACCTTATCATGCAGCTCCTCATCCCAGTCATTGCCGATGATATCCCAGTTGTTATCCACCTCCGGCGTGATCACGCCTCCCTTAACATTGATAATGTAGTCGCGGATCAGTTCGCGCACACCGCCGATATCGCCACGTACATCCATCTCTACCAGATACGGCATATCGTCCTCTTCATAGATTTCACCGGGAGCCAGAAGCTGAGAGTTTGCACGGTAATTGTTCACTGCGATGTCAAACTCGTCATCATCCTTTACGGGGGTACCATCCGGCCAGGTCAGGTTTTCAATACGGCTGCCAGGCTCATTAGCGATATTTACATCATAGTTTACACCTGCAAACATATCGAAATTGTAGGCACGGATATCCGGGTTGAAGGAAATGGTCAGGTCTCCGGGTTCGTAGGTATTGTAATAGTTGTAAGACCACTCCATATACTTTTTCAGCTGTTCTCCGGTCATATGCAGCTTATACAGGGTATTGGTGTACTTGTAAATGAGAGCCATATCGCTCTTTTGGATCTCACCAGGCTGCATATTGGCATCCATGACAAACAGAGCTGCAGCAGATACCGGAGCGCCTGTATAGTACATCTGTACCTCATTGATCAGATCGATCAGAGCTGTATCTTCGATCTGGGCGGTAGGAATACCATCAATCTCATCCTCGGGAGCCAGTGCGCCTCCCTCCAATTTACCGATGACTGTCTCGGCATCTTCTTTGGCTTCTTCGTCATACTCGGCAAGCAACTCCACGATAGCAGGATCAGCTTCGTAATCGGCGATGGCAACACTCTCACTCGTCTTGTCAACTACCTTCCATCCGTCTTCATCCGGTTCCAGGGTCAGGTCGATGACATTCATTGTCTGCGCCATATTTTTGTTCTGGACAACCAGGACACCGTTGATCAATGTCCCGGGAACCTCGGCGTGCTCATGGGAGGATATCATAACATCAAACTCCGGGCAGGCGTTGCAGATGTCTGTCACGCCACTGTTTTCCACCCCGTATTCGTTATCCAGCCCCATATGGTATACCCCGACCAGAACGTCATACTGGCCTGCAAGATCTTCGATCGCTTTACGCGTTTCTTCCAGTGGATCTGTGACAGTGCAGTCTGCCAGGTTCACGGCATCCCACCGGGTGATATTCGGTGTTACCATGCCGATGACGGCAACCCTTACGCCATCCACGTCGAAAATGGTATAGTCATCCGCAACAGGTTCGCCATCCTCATCATAGACATTTCCAACCAGGGTTTTTGCTTCCATGTCCCCGATCGTATCCTCCAGTACATCCATCCCATAGTTATATTCATGATTTCCCGTGACCCAGACATCATAATCCAGCGCGTTGAGAGCCAGCACCATAGGATGGATGCTCTCGTCGGCACTGACAAAAATGTCGGCGGAATTATCCTGGATGGTATCTCCCGCATCGAACAGCAGAGTATCCTCATCACGATATTCGGCAATGGCCGTCGCAAGCTGGGCTACACTTCCGGATGTGCTTTCTTCGTTCAGAGCGTAGTCATAGGGAACAAACTTGCCGTGCAGGTCGCTCGTACCGATAATCCTGATCTTCTTGACCTCGGCATCCCCAGCCGCGGCTTCCTCCGCTATGGCAGGCATGCAGGTGCCGGCCAGCAGAGCTGCTGCGGAAAACAGCGCGACCAAAATACGATGAAGCTTCATAATCAGTCCCTCCTTCTTGTCAGAACTATGCTGTGGTTTTCCTTACAGTCATATCATGATGGTTTGCTCCTTGCAGTGCTTCATCATGATACATCTATCATTATACACCAACCGGCAAAAAAAGAAAGAGGTTTTTTGGTAGAATATATGAACTGCGAAGGGCAGAGTACAGAGTCATTGCTATTATTGATGACAAAAAATATTGAAACCATTGTGTCCTCGCTCAGCACTTTGCACTTTCCGGTTACGGCAGGGACCTCCGGCAGGATTCGCACGGATTTGCCCGGATTTACCCGGAAGATGTGCCGCCAGAGGATGATAACGGAACAGGGACAAACTTTTCTTGCAGGCGGTCTAAGAATGCTTTACAATAATTCCAAAGAAGCTCGGAACTGTAACGTGGAGTGGAGGTGAGCTATGCCTGATACAATCGTAGTCGTTGATGATGACATGATGAGCTTAAGTCTGTCAAAGAGAGTATTTGATAAGGCCGGACTGCAAGGTATTTATTTCAGTTCAGGCAAGGAGGCGGTTGCTTTTTTTGACGGAAGAGTTATCCCGGACCTGATCCTGCTTGACATTCATATGCCGGAGCTCAATGGATTTGAGGTTCTGAAAGAGTTGAAAGCGGCTCCTCTGTACAGGAATATTCCTGTTGTGTTCCTGACCGGGGATGAGGATGTAAAAACGGAAACCGCCGGGCTGCACGCCGGTGCGGCAGACTTTATCCGCAAGCCCTTCGCCGCCGAGGTTCTGCTCAAAAGGGTACGCAATATCATTGAACTCAACCGCCTGCATCATGACATGTCCAACGAGATCCGGATCAAAACCGAAAAGCTCTCACGGGCATATATCCAGATCGTCGAAGCACTGGCGGCATCAGTGGACGCGAAGGACCGCTATACACATGGCCATTCCTCCCGCGTAGCCGCCTACTCCAGAGAAATAGCAAAGCGGGTCGGTTATTCAGAGGAAGAACAGGATAAAATCTACATGATGGGTTTACTTCATGATGTCGGTAAGATCGGAATTCAGGATGCCATCATCAATAAGCCCTCCCGGTTGACCGAGGAGGAATATGCGATGATCAAAACACATCCTGTCGTAGGAGCAGAGATTCTGAAGAAGATTCAGGATATCCCGGAATTGGTGGTAGGCGCCCGCTGGCATCATGAACGCTACGACGGCCGTGGATATCCGGACGGGCTGGAGGGAGACAATATCCCTGAGGTGGCAAGAATTATCGCCGTAGCGGACACCTATGACGCCATGACCAGCAACCGGAGCTACCGCGGCTATCTTCCCCAGGAGAAGGTAAGAGCCGAAATCGAACGATGCAAGGGAAGCCAATTTGATCCCCGGTTTGCCGACATCATGCTGGTCATGATAGACGAGGACCGGGATTATACATTGAAGGAGGACTGACATGCTGCATATTCAGGGGTTACAGGCGCTTGGCATTGACACCGATGAAGGATTGGCCTGCTGTGCCGGGGATCCGGAATTCTATGAGGAAATGCTGGGCGCATATGCTGCAGAGGCTCAGACGGGATCAACGAAGCTGGAACAGGATTATTCTTCCCATGACTGGAAAAGCTACGGTATCCGCGTCCATACCGTCAAAAGCACATCGCGCATGATCGGAGCAAAGGATTTATCGGAGGAAGCAAGACAGCTGGAAACAGCAGCAAAGGAAAGCGATCCTGATACAATATTGTCTCACCATGACGCGTTTTTAGCTGCCTATATTCAACTGGCGGAAGAAATCAAAAAAAATATCGGTCAGGTATCGGGGGAAAACATATGCGAAACAGCATCGGACGTATTCTGAGCCCGGACATTCCTCTGAAACAACGGCTTTTCCAGCTTCTTTCGGCAATTGCTCTGGCAGAATTTATCATTGTCACGATCTATACCGTTCTAAGCGGCGGCAATCGGGAACATATCGTAATCATGCTAAGCGGCACGGCCATGTTTACGGCCACTGTCGCATTTACATCCAGATCTGAAAAAAAGCGGTTTGGCGCGACGGTATCCGGCCTTTTGTACTTTTCACTTTACCCCATCACCTATTTTGCCTCCGGTGGGATGTATGGCGGTGCTCCTTCGGTGTTTGCCTTTGCCCTGGTATACGTATTTCTTGTAACGGAAAAGTGGGAACGGGTGGTATCCCTTTCCCTGTGTATCCTGGTAAGCGGAATATGTTTTTCTACTGCCTATCTGCATCCGGAGCTTCTGGACAGACATACGGTAAAGGCGGAGCATATCGAATCTTTTTTGTCTGTCTGCCTTGTGACACTGCTGCTTTGTTCCTTGTTTGCTTTCGTGACGGAAGTCTATCGCGCGGAAAACAGGATTGTGCAAAAGCAGAAAAAAGAAATACTGGAACTGAATCTGTCTCAGAAACGTTTTTTCTCAAGCATGAGTCATGAGATCCGCACACCGGTAAACGCCATTATCGGCCTGAATGAAATGAACCTGCGGGAGACTCTTGCGGAAGAGGTACGGGAAAATTCCCTGAATATTGAGGTAGCCAGTAAAATCCTGCTGCAGACCATCAATGAAATCATGGACATGTCTAAGCTGGAGACAGGCCGGATGGAGATTGTAGCCGCGGACTATCAGACAACAGCCATGCTTTCCGATATCGTCAACATGACCTGGCTCAGGGCGCAGGAGAAGGGACTGGACTTTCGGGTGGAGGCCGACCCGTCGCTTCCTATGGTCCTGCATGGGGATGAAGTACGGATTCGGCAAATCCTCCTGAATGTCATTACAAATGCAATAAAATACACAAAGAAAGGCAGTGTGGTATTGTCCCTGGGATGCAAAAAAGCCGAGGAGGGAATAGCGCTCATGACTTACGATGTCAAAGACACAGGGATAGGAATCCGTCAGGAAAATATTCCCTTTCTGTTTGACGCCTTCAACCGGGTGGATGCTTCCCAAACCCATACCATCGAAGGAACAGGCCTGGGGCTCTCTATTGTCAGACAGCTGCTTGACATGATGGAGGGTTCGGTTCACGTCGAAAGTGTATACGGAAAAGGCACAACATTTCATATCGAAATACCGCAGAAGATCGTGGATAGGACTATGATCGGCAAGGTGGATCTGAAAAGAGATGTAAAAAATGCGCTCGAAAAGCCGGAAAGCAGCCGGAAAATGTCTGCCCTTCAGATTTTGGCTGTGGATGATACACCGATGAACCTGATGGTGGTGAAAAAGCTCTTAAAGAGTACCGATGCACGAATCGATACTGCTGAAAGCGGAGCAGAGGCTCTGAAAATGACAGCGCAAAACCGGTATGATGTGATCCTGATGGATCATCAGATGCCGGAAATGGATGGAATAGAATGCCTGCATAGAATACGCGAACAGACAGACGGCCTGTGCCACAATAGTAAAATAGTCTGCCTGACAGCAAATGTCGGAGCAGAGCTGGAAAAGCAATATCTGCTGGAAGGCTTTGACGGATACCTGGAAAAACCTGTCAGGGGGAATACCCTGGAGAAAGAGCTTGCCAGGCTATGCCTTTCTCCGCAGCTCGAAGCAGGTGCGAGCTGCGGACCTGAATGATTTCCTGCCAACAAATCAAATACTCTATGAAAAGGAGGATCGACAAATGAAAAAAACCATTCCCCTGATTCTGCTTCTTACACTGACGGTGGTGCCTGCAGCTCGTCCTGTTCACGCAAATACCATCGTCTATGGCAGCATCTATACCTCCGACGAAAATCAGCCCTGGGCTGAGGCCATGGCGATTGAGGACGGAAAGTTCGTCTATGTCGGAGACGCTGCCGGCGTTCAGAGCTATATCGACGAGAGCAGTGAAATCATCACCTATGACGAGGGTATGATTACCTCCAGCCTTTTTGACGCTCACACGCATCCTGCCACAATCGGCATGACCGGCTGGCACACGAAGATGGGCGTGCCGGATTATGACGGGATTATTTCCTTTATCAGCAGCTATCTGGCCGAGCATGACGCCCAGGAAGCTCCTTTTGTGTATTTTGAATATTATCCGTCCGATCTCTTCGGCCCCGAAGGTCCCAATAAGGCTCCGTTGGATGAAATTGCTCCGGATCGGCCCATCCTGGTGCGTGACTTTTCCGACCACGCCAGCTGGGTCAATTCCAAATGCCTGGAGCTGCTGGGTGTCTATGAATTGGATCCTTCGGATCCCTTACTGGATGACTTTGTCCGGGATGAAAACGGCGATTTTACCGGCTGGGTGCTGGAGCTGGGGCTCGCCCCACTGATGGATAATATGTATGAAGCTCTGGATTGGTATCCCCCGGAAGAGCCTACCGAGCAGGTCATGCATATCGTCACAGATGACATGAAAAAATGGGGGGTTACCGGCGTATTCGATGCCTTTATCGAAGACGAGCTGCAGGTGAAATCCATTCACGATATGGACGAAGCCGGGGAGCTGAACATGTATTATGACATGTCATATGTATTGACAGACTATACCGACCTGGATGACGTAATTGAGACCCTGCACCGGCTGAACGAAACGTATGGAACTGAGCACGTGAAGATTGACACGGTAAAGATTTTCTATGACGGCACCAACGAGCTGGGCGACAGTGCGCTGATAGACGGAACCATACTTGACCCGGATAACCATGGCTTTATGCTGTTCGACTATGAGCAGACCAAAGAGGTTATCCGACGCTGCAACCAGGAAGGCCTGGATGTTCATTTCCACCTGGTAGGAGACCTGGCCTTCCGTACCATCTGTGACGCAACAGAGGAAGTGATTGCAGAGCAGGGACCCTTGGATATCCAGGTGGAAATGTGCCACTGCGAATATGTTGACCCCGCCGATATGACCCGGCCTGCCCAGTCAGGTATCATAGTAAACTGGACTCCCCACTGGTCCGGCGGTTATTTTGGAGATGCCGCCCTGCAATACCTGGGTCAGGAGCGGTTCGATAACATGTACCAGTTCAACCCGATGATGGATTCCGGGGCGATCGTAACCTTCGGCTCCGACTGTTATTCCATGTTCGAGGAAAACCGCGCCAACCCCTATTTCGGCATGCAGACAGCCATGACCCGGATTGATATCGAATGGCCAATGGAAGGCAAGGATCCCATGCGCCAGAAGGAGGATGCAAAGCTGTCACTGGAAAAGCTGCTGAAGGGTTATACCATCAACTCAGCCATTCAGCTGAGGGTTGACGATATTGCAGGTTCCATTGAGCCGGGGAAGAGCGCCAATTATAATGTATATGGGGTGAACCTGTTTGATGTGCCGGAGGATGAATTCCAGTATGTACTGCCAGAGCTGGTGGTATTTGAGGGCAGGGTTATTGAGGAAGCGGAAAAAGGAACTTCGGATCAGGACGTATCGGAGCCTTCATGACCATCTATGAAACGATGCAGAAGCCGGATAGTCCCGTTGCGGAGATTCTGCAGCATCAGGCTGAAACCGGCAGCGGAAGTCTGCCGTAACGAGCCGATCCTAAGAAGCGCTTTGCGCAAAAAAAGCGTGCTGTTTTTGACAGGCAATTTACCAGTACATCAAGGAAAACAGGGCAGACAATTACTATAACAAGGGGGACGGTTCTTTTGTCTTGAGACAAAAGAACCGTCCCCCTGACTCTGATCGGTAACAGGCTTATTGTTCTTGTAGAAGAGCAGAGTACCTTCACATACAACATTATCGTGCGGTTATTGATGTACCTGGCAGAAACATACAGAAGATACATTGACCAGAATGGATTGGATGAATATTCTACCAGACGGCTTGAATTACCCCGGCCTGAGTTTTATATGGTGTATACCGGTGACAAAGGCGGGCATCCGGAAAGAATTTCCTTCAGGAGAGACATACCCGGAATGGATGAATGTCCTGTGGATCTGGAAGTAAAAGTACTTTATGACTCAGATGAGGGAGATATATTACATCAGTACATCGTCTTTTCCAAGGTATTCACAGAGCAGTATAAACATTACGGGAAAAGCAGAAAGACTATAGATGAGACTTTTAGAATATGCCGGGATAAGAATGTCTTGCAGGAATACTTGAAGCAGGAGGAGGTGGCTTCGATCATGTATATATTTATGGATCAGGATACAGCTATGAAGAAGGCCTTAAGAACGGAACGGCAGGAAGGTCGGCAGGAAGGTCGGCGGGAAGGAGAGGCAGATGGAGTACTGAAGACCTTGGATAGCCTTGTAAAAGATGGAATCCTGAATGTTACGGATGCTGCCAAAAGAGCTGGAATGAGTACATCAGAATTTCAATCCAGGTTGGCTGCTTTGACCGGAGAGAATTGAATTCATCCAAACGGGATATACCTGATAATGGAGAAGCAAATGTATTTTCCCCTGAAACAACCGCCAGGAGTCTGAATCATGTCACGTGATTGATGTTTTATGCAGGTCTTCCTCAGGCTCTGCGGATATCCTCTTCTGGAAACTCCCGGTTATTGGCTGAATCGTACCAACAGCCGGGAGCATTATTGTCACAGCATCCCCGGGCTACAATCGTGCAGGAACGCCAGTAGGGTAATGATCCATTTCATGAAGCTCAATACCCTATGCTCTCAATAAAACAAACTGCTTCTTTGATTCCCCCACTTTGTTTAAAGCTTTCTGATACTTTCTCCGCTTCATGCTTATACTTTTTTTCCTCGATAATCCTTGCGACTGATTTCAGGATATCATCTTCTCCTATTGACGGCAGCCTTATCCCAGCTCCAAGCTCCTCTGTCCGCTTTGCGACGGCATCCTGTTCAGGCGTCTGTGGGAATAAAACCAGTGGAACACCAAAATAAAGCCCTTCAGATGCTGAATTCATTCCACAGTGTGTAATAAAGGCATCTGCAATAGAAAGCACGGCCATCTGATCAACACTCTCATATAGTTCAATGTTATCAGGCACTTCATCAAAATGATCCTGGTTTGTCCCCATCGATATGATAACCTGATAATCCCTGTTTCCCATAGCTTTGATACAATTGCGGTAAAACACCCTGTTCTGATTTACAGTCCCCATGGATATATAGACAGTCTTATCAGCCTTTTTTTCAAATTTCTCCATAATAGGTCGTATAGAAGGTCCTATAAAATGGTACTTGTCAGAGAATGTATCTGAACACGGCTGAAAATACTTTGAGGTATAGACAATCGTATTTGTCTCATTGTCATTCTGCACGATATCCAGAAGTCCCTTCACTGGATAGCCTTTCTCCTGTAATCGTCTGATCTGCTTATTGACCTTGGGCATAGAGAAAAGCATTTTTAATGTTTCTCCTAATCCATGCTTCATATACTTTGATGAATACCTGTTAAACGCAAAAGTCGTAGTCGATGAGATAAATGGTATTCCATGCTTTAATGCGGCAAGCTTTCCCCAATATGCCACCGAATCTGCCACAATGACATCCGGCTCAAGCTCTGCTATCTTTTCAGTCACCATTTCATCAAGTGCAAGTGTAGAAGAGACCAACAGTTCAACCGCAAATGCCTGATCCTTACCCACACGATCCGCGTTCTCTTTATCTTTCATCTCAAAGTTATAACTGTCACACGGAATAAAAAAAGCTCCGGCATTTTCGATCTTTTCTCTGAACATCTCGAACGAAAAATAGAATATCTTATGTCCAGCCTCCGTTAATGCTTTGACAAGTCCAAGCGTCGGATTGGTATGACCATGTGCCGGAATGCAAAACCATGCTATTTTCATGATAATTCATTTCCCTCCTTATCTTCAAATGCCATACCAAACAACTCCAAAAACGCTCCTTTCGGAGGAATAGCAATTCCGCGTTTCTCGTCACCGAGCAGTAAAAGAGTATCTCCAGGCTTAATATCAAACAAATCCCGTGCCTGCTTCGGTATAACGATCTGACCTTTCTCCCCAACCGTTGCCGTCCATGCGTATTTACCCTTCGGCGCTTTCATCTTCTCTTTCTCCTTTGGTATGATTTGTAATACAAATTATACCAAATATCCTTCCTTCAATCAACGAGATATTTCACATAATCCATAGTCCTCCATGCACTCCCTCAACCCATCCAGCGTAGAATTGAAGTGAATCCCGTTATTCTTTATCCTGGAGCAATCCATCCAAAGATTGTGCAGTAGTCCCGCATCATGTATCATGATGGGCAAAGACAATGTTTTCTTTAGCCACAGTGCAGTATCCATCATGGTGAATTCGTTTTCACTACCGTAGTTATAAACACCGCCAGGAAGGGAAGCTGCTTCCATGATATGATAAGCCACCTCTCGGACATAGGTGACAGCGCGATGCTGAGTGGACGAAAAGGAGAGTTCTTTATTCCGCAACATATTAACCAGAAAATTGCCACGGTTGGCTATTCGATAGATCGGCATGTCATACATCCATGTGGCACGAAGCAGGACAGTATTTGGATTAGCTTCCAGCGTGCGCCGCTCCATCTCTAACTTATGCCTGGCGTAGAGATTGGCCGGTTCAGCTGCTTCTTCCCTATATGGTCCTTCGTCATTACAGCCGCTGTATACCTGATCCGTACTGAAAGCGACGAGCTTAACACCGGTCTTGGCCAGCCATACCGGAATCTCTACATTGGCTTGATAAGAAGCATCAGGATTCTTTTCACAAGCAGGAATATCCGATATAGCCGCTGTATGTATGATCACATCCGGGTCAACGGTATCGAGCAGTTGTCTGATCGCATCTTCATTGGCTCCGCGCAAGGAAGGAGCTGGGATCGCTTCATTCCATTCATCCATAATGCGTGCGCCGACAAAACCCCGTGCCCCAGTTACAAGGATTTTCATTTCGATTTCCTTTCTTTTTTCCTGTATAGCGCCGGATCGTATGCTGAACTGTGAAGTTCTAACATTAATGCCAAAGGCCTTATATAGCCCTTTTCTCAACAAAAACCGAATTCCTCAGACAGCTTCGCAAACCTCGCTTTTTCGTGCGCCTTCACTTCTTTTGTCGGATCTCCCAGGGAATGGTGGATCACATCGGCGTCCTTCAGGACTTCATCCATAGAGGAATCAACCTGATCCTTATTGTCATGGTGCCAGATCGCAGAGCAGATAATGTCTGTCTCATTTGCGTCCGTAATCCCCAAATCCTCCAGCACTTTCCTTGCGTAGTCCGCGCCCTTATGCGCATGGTCATCATAGGATCCGCTCTTATAGGCATACAGGTCATGCAGCAGGCCTGCCATCGCCGCCAGTTCCGGATCTTCCCCACGCTTCTTCGCGATCATTACCGCTGCAAGAGAGACACCATGAAGATGCGCGATAGCATTGGCATATTTCTGATTGTCGTCCATATCTTTCAATATTTTGTGAACCCTTTTCTGGAGATCTTTGATCCTGCTCATTTTTTCATCGCCTCCCAGCATCCATAATACACATGAGATATATAGCTTGCAGTTTCATCAACAAGTGACTGTCATTATACAGGGAAGAGAGAGATATTTCAATAAAATAAGTCATTTTTTATTTTCATTTATTCATTTACATGTGATGTATTGTATGCTATCCTTTATCATATTCGACCTGTGTGGTCACTGAAGTGACAGATACCAACGGCATTCGCAAAATCCGCGATACGCGCTTATGCGGCTGCTGCGGTTTACAATACACGGCTGCAGACCATCCCAAGGATGCGCTGCCAGGCTTAATCCATCTACCAAAGTAGAGGAGGCTCGTTATGGCAGATAAAAATGGCAGAAAATCGCGTGTCATCTCTTTTGATATTCATAAAGAAAACTGCCGCCCCCACGGCAGTACACCGTTACAGAACCGTTCTGCCGATCAGAGTGTACCCTTTCGGAAAATTCCGCTGGCTGACATGATCCGCACGTACAGAAAAAAGGCCGGAATTTCACAGCAGGAGCTCGGAGATAAGCTCGGCGTCACCAGAAATACCGTGGTAAACTGGGAAGGCGGCAAATACAGGCCTGACATTGACCTGCTTCTCCCCCTCTGCTCTATCTTCGGTATTACTCTCTATGAACTCTTCGGCACACAGGAACACAGTCTTGGGATTACATCCCATGAAAAAGATCTCCTGGATCAGTACCGAAAGATCAGTCCATTAAGCAGGCGCATTGTTGACCGGATGGTAGGAAGCATTCTTTACGAGGAATCGGAAGACAGGAACCGCCGTCTGATAGAGAGTTCCCATCTTGTCGGAGTTCTGGAAGTCACTGCAGCCGCCGGTGACGGACTGGGTTTCAGTGATATCCCCATGGAGGCCAGCAGGTTTGTTTTCGTTAATGACGTGAACAAAAAAGCAGATGCCGTCCTCCTGATCAAGGGGGACAGTATGCTTCCCATGTATCACTCAGGTGATATGGTATATGTCCAGTTCACACAGTCCCCTGATGTAGGAGAAGACGTGATATGCCGTTCAAAAGAAGGTTTCCACATCAAACGTCTTGGGGAAAAGGGGCCTTATTCCCTGAACCCGGAAGCGCCATTTACATTGACATTCCCGGACGACCGTGTGGAAACCATTGGCCGGGTGCTTGGTGTCGTAGACACTGCAGCAGATTTTCCAGGTCCGGAAGAAAACGGCCTGCTGCGGGAACTGTGTCATGAGGAGATCGATACATTCCGCCAAAAATACCATCTGACAAAATCGTAATCCCCCACCGCCAATATCATCCAGGCTTATCCGCCATGAAGATACGGTTTCTTGCTGGTCTGTTTTTGCTTTTTTCATTGTCTGTACATCTGTACAGAACAATATCGTTTTGCCAACAACATAACCGATCCGGGACGAACGAACCAATATACGAGACCGCCTGAAAAAAGCCAGCCGGAGGCTGCAAAAAATGTGTACAAGATACTATATGGAAATGTCGCCGGAGCTGCGGCCATTTGTAGAAAAAGCGAAGAGAACCACCCTTGCGGGCAGAATGATCGACAAACTGGAAAAGCCCCTGAAAACAGAAGGGGAAATCAGACCGACTGATATGGCACCGGTAATTGCACCCGATCAGAACGGGAACCCTGCGGTATTCCCAATGGTCTGGGGATACAGGATTCCCGGTTTGAATCATCCGGTTGTAAATGCACGGGCAGAATCCGCTTCAAAAAAGGATGTGTGGAAAGACGGATGGAACCGTCACCGCTGCATCGTCCCTGCATCCTGGTATTATGAGTGGGAACATATCCCAACAGATGATGGAAAAATGAAAGCCGGAGCAAAATACCTGATACAGACAAAAGGATCACCCCTCATCTTCCTTGCCGCTCTCTACCGGATCGAGGAATTCCAGAATCTGAAGTATCCCGTTTTTTCTGTTCTGACACAACAGCCTTCGGAAGAATTGAAAAGACTACATGACCGGATGCCGGTTATGCTGCCGGAGAATAAAATCAAAGACTGGATCAGGCCTGATCATAACGCTGAGGATCTGGTGCGGTACGCATTGACAGATGTTTTCATAGAAAAAGTGACTTAAAGCAAGAGCAGGATCATGTTTATCAGATGGTTACAGGAAGGGAGGTCATTTTGTTCCCAATTCATGAAAAGTCAACCGCCTCCTTCAGCTTTGACAGGCTCGACATGCTCTGGGATCGTTATCCGCAGCACCACGAGAAAACAACCTTTTCGACATTGGAGGCGCTTCTGGAAGAGCATGAATCCTACCAGAAAGATTTCGATGACGAAATCCGCAATGAGTATGTGGAAAAAAAATACGATCGCTTCCTTGTCAATCTGTCCTGGTCCGATCTGGCTTACCGGTACGCAACCCGGCAGCTGATTGAGAAGGCAGAAGTCCCGGAGAGAAATGAATATGCAGAGGCTTTCATGAATCAGTTCAGACCTCTGGATACCGACCATAAAGCCTGCTTCCTGTTCCCGGAAAGCTTTGTTTCACAGTTCTTTGTGATTATGGAAGTGTGTAAACGGGCAGAGTATTTCCATTCGATCTGCCCCATGTTCCCTGATGAAGAGAAGGTGCATTACCTGGCTGTTTTTGATAAAGAAAACATGGAGGACGTCCTCCTGATGTATCACCTGCTCTACACAAATACATCAGAGGATCTCTTTGGGGGCTATTCCCTTTACGATTATTCCCTTCCCTGGTATCAGACTCATCTATGGGAGCAGGGAATCGTCCTCCGCTCGCCGTATCTGCCGGATCGGATTGCCAAATATCAGGGTGGCCTGCCGTTCTATCACAATCCCGTAAAAACCGTTCATGTGCGAAGAAATATTGAGCATATGCTCGAATGCGGTTACTTCTCTTCCGAGCTGGAGCTTTTCCTTTGTCTGACAAAAACCATCATGCCCTTCTTCCAGTGGTGGTATGAGGATCTCACACTCTATGAAGAAAAGGACGGACTGAAGAGCAGCTGGCGCCTGGAACGGACAAAGATCCGGACAAAGCTTACTGCGGAAGGAATTATCAAGCCCAAATGGAAGCACGAGCTGTCACTATTCCATGCGCTGAGAAAGCGATATCCCGATACCCTGTATCAATACCGTCCGGACTGGCTCGGCAGGCAAAGCCTGGATCTTTATATTCCGAGCCAGTGTACGGCTATCGAATATCAGGGGATACAGCATTATCTTCCCATTGATTTCTTTGGCGGAGAGGACGCCCTGTCGCTCAGGCAGGAACTGGATCAGAATAAAAGGCGGCTCTGCGCCCTGAATCATGTACGTCTGATCGAATGGCCGTATGATAAGGAACCAAGCGATACAAACATACGAGAAATGCTGTCATAATTCCTTCCTGGGATATTCCTGCAGAAAAGAAGCTGGTCCTATGATGGAGCAGCTCAGTCTTTTCTCTCCGTCACCGGTAATAGACCCACGTCCTCCGGTGAATGTTACATGAAATGGCATCCGCGTGGAAAACGGTGTCTCTTGGGCATTTCTGTTGTTACTGCTATGCAGATGCTGATAAGAATATTGCTATGCGCAGCATGAGGATGCACAATCCGAGCTCTCCACCTGTCTCATCTGTTCATCTCATCCAGCAGTTTATACCACCGCTGCACTGTATTCTCCAGGAAGAAGTAGTGCCAGAAATAGAATCCCAGCAGTATCGCCAGTCCCAGCATGATCACAGCTCCGGCTATACCAGCCACCTCCGGATGCAGCAGAACCAGATCCACCGTGAAGAGCTCCACAAGTACCACCATAACTGTAACGATCAGATGAACAAGCCGCTCATGCTGAAGGATGGCAATCTTCTCCCTGTGAAGGCGAATCAGTTCTGGCGTTATGCTTTTTTCCGCTACAGAGGCCACGACGGATTTTTCATGGGCACAGCAGTACTGCTTCATGTTGATGCCGAAGGTATCGCGTTTCATGGGACTACTCCTTTTTCGTGAGTCATGTACCGTGACGGACACAGACAATGTTTTCTTTAGCCACAGTACAGTCACAATCCCGATTAAAGGTACTGCTCTATGAGACAAAAGAACCGTCCCTTTGTCTCACGCAATCCGGATATTCGTCAACGCACACTGATCACCTGTAAGCGCCACATACAGTTCTTCCACATTGGTCAGCTTACCGTCCTTGTTGATGATGGCATCCGGCACACCGATTTTGCCCACATCGTGCAGCAGCGCGGCAAAATACACCTTCTCGCACTCCTCTTCGCTCTTACCCGCCTCTCGGGCGATCTGGGTAGAGTACATGGCTACGCGGGCAGAATGGCCATGGGTGTACTTGTCCTTGGCATCAATGGCATTGGCAAGAGCCTCCGCCGTCTGTTCAAACAGCGCGTGCTCCTTCTTCTGTGCCTCCTTGTAGGTCTCGATCTCCACCCTACGCGCGTGCTCCACCTCCCTGTTCATGTCCCGGAGAGCAAATATATAGAGCAGCTCCGCCATGGCAACAATAGCAATATTGTTCAATGAGACGCCGTACATAAATATCTGAAGGACAGACGCGATGACAGAGCCTACAGTAAAAATCAGGAGCGAAAGCCGCATATTCCGGCTCAGGTTTTTCCGATACTGCAATATGACGGATAACTGTAAAAGGAGAATCGAAAGCGGAATCGTATAGCAGATGATGAATCCCGGCGCACGCTGATAGCGGTTTAATTCGTCAAAGGTATAGTAGAAGCCTGTGAACTGTGAAACGATCACAATCACCATGCCCACCAGCGCCAGGGCCTTTACGATCTTCAACCGGCCAGGCGCCGCTTCGAGCTTGCCTTCATGGGTATACAGGTCGATCAGGTACTGGTTGAAGCTGTAGATGACAGCCAGTGTCAGGAAGAAAACCAGGAAGTTGCTGATGCGCACCATCCACCAGCCGAGAGTCTCGTATTACCCCGAAAGATGTAAGCTCGCCGGTCGGAAATCAGCAGGAACATGGCGCAAAGCTCCAGCTGTATCAGAATGCCTTTCCTCTTTCTGGACATGCTGTCTGTCATATAGACAAACACCGAAATGATGCCGCACATGCCGCTGAGAATCAGCATAATGTCTGCCTGGTAATATCTCAGTATTTCCATGACCTCCAAGCCTCCTTGATCGCATTCATAAAAGAAACAATAGCCTGCACAGGAATGTACTGCGGAATTATGCCCCCTATATCGGCCTGAATTCGGCACGGATAAGAATAAAATGCAGGCATGTTATTCGTTTGCTATCAATTATAATTCATGAAGGCTGGTTACTCAAGAAAAAATTAAGAAATCAATAGCCTCTGTCGCTCCGTAACGGTGATTGACAATGGCCTTCGTCTTGACGCGCACCCCATGGATCACCTCCGTATCAACGTAGGTGTCGCCCAGTTCCCGGAATTCCAGGAGACCTATGACATCCGCCCAGGTGACGGCATGTATGTAGCGCCCGAGGATCGTATCGCCATCTGGGGAATGAAGGAACAGAATATCAGCTGACACATCTTCAGGAAAACCCCGCACAGACGTCCCTCACGTCTGTGCGGGGTTTTCCTGCGGCATTCGATCATATCCGGGGATAAATCAAAAGATTTCCTACCAAAATGCCGTTGACACATTTATTTCACTATGATATTATAATGATATCACTTTGAAATGTATGTTTTGGAAGAAAGAAGGCTTTCCCATGAAAGAAAAAATCCTGGACAATCGTAAAAATGGTTTTATCATGATGATCCTGTTTATCAGTCTCTACATTCTGGCAACTGTATTGTGTATCATCACTGCCGTCCATGAAATCTGGCCCTTAATGACTCTGTCGATTATTTACCTGTCGATAGGATGGATCCCCTTTATGGGACTCAAAGTACTCAAACCGCAGGAAGCCCTGGTGCTCACCCTTTTCGGCCAGTATATCGGTACCCTGAAGGATGCAGGTTTCTACTTCGTCAATCCCTTCTGTACCAGTGTAAATCCTGCCGCAAAGACCAAGCTTAACCAGAGTGGAGATGTTGACGGAGGAGTCTCCTCACATAACAGGTTTTCTTTTTCTACTAACGGGACTGTTTATGAATCCCAGCCTGTCAGCAAAAAGATCTCCCTGAAGGTCATGACTCTGAACAACAACCGCCAGAAAATCAATGACTGCCTCGGCAACCCTGTTGAGATCGGTATCGCCGTCATGTGGCAGGTGGAGGATACGGCCAAGGCGGTCTTCAACGTGGACAATTTCAAGGAATACCTCTCTCTTCAGTGTGACAGTGCTCTCAGAAACATCGTCAGGGTATATCCTTATGATGTCGCACCGAATGTGGACACGACAGGGGACGGCATAGCAGATGAGGGCTCCCTGAGAGGCTCCAGTGAAATAGTGGCTGAGAGAATCCGCCAGGAGATTCAGACCAAGGTGGAAAATGCAGGTCTGCGTATCCTGGAGGCCAGAATCACCTATCTGGCATATGCACCGGAGATCGCGGCTGTCATGCTGCAGCGTCAGCAGGCTTCCGCCATCATAGATGCACGTAAGATGATCGTGGATGGCGCAGTAGGAATGGTAGAAATGGCTCTTGAGAGGCTGAAAGAAAACAACGTCGTAGATCTCGACGACGAACGTAAAGCTGTTATGGTTTCTAATCTGCTGGTCGTATTATGTGGAAATCACGATGCGCAGCCGGTTGTCAATTCAGGGAGCCTGTATTAAAATGGCTGAAGGAAAGAAAAAACAGATTCCCCTAAGACTGTCCGAAAAGCTATACAACGACATTGCTTCCTGGGCGGAAGATGACTTCCGCTCAGTGAACGGCCAGATCGAATATCTACTGACAGAATGTGTCCGGCAGCGCAGAAAAAACGGAGCACATTTTCCTAAGACATTTGCTGAAGAAGGTCATGGAGATTCGGATCATTCCGGATAAAGGTGCCCAAAGGACAGAGAGAACTCCCGCACATCCTTGTCAATGTGCGGGAGTCTTTGTCCTGTCCCTTTCAGCAGGATTTTTTGCCTCCAAACAGCAGATCTGCTGCCCTTTCCAGCTCCCTGCGTTCCTGCGAATCATCGTATCCTCTTTCCTTGTCATCGATACCCTTTACCGGATCAATCGAAAACAGACCGTCGCGGTTACAGTAAAAGAAAATCCTTCTGACTCCGCGGATCTTAACCCGTGCTTCGGCGCTTCCTTCCGGATAGAGCTTCACCATCTGCATACCATCGGACGAGGCCGCCGCCACAAACGAAATGTAATGCTCCTTCGTCATGCTATGATCAATCTGCACATAATACTCATCCTCAACACGCTCGATAAAAGCCATATGCCCTTCATCTGTCTGTTCTGCCTCTAAAGGCCTAAGCTGAATACCATGACAATGAATCGCCGCTTCTCCCATACTATGTATCACATTCCCGCAAACCGGACAGACATAAAACGTCGACCGCAGCATATTTGCGGATACGTTCGCATTATGAATGGTATTGCCCGATATAAGCTCCGCAACCGAGATCCTGAATGCATCCGCAATCGGTTCCAACAATGTAATATCCGGATACCCCCTGAAATTTTCCCATTTTGACACGCTTTTATCACTCACTCCCAGCTTTTGCGCCAGTTGAAGCTGTGTCATCTTATTCTTTTCCCGCAATTCCTTAATAACCGTGCCTGTAACATATTGGTTCATATTCGTTCTCACCTCCATGCACAGATTGTAAATCAGGAACAAAGAAAATGGTACCTACGGAAAGTAGAGAAAAGGAATCAAAATCACCCAGAGTCGTGATGGAAGCCGGGTCAAAGGCTTCACCGGTAATGATGTTTCGCCCTGTAAAGGGAGTAACTCTTTTCACACTTTCTTCAAATTTCTCCAGGATCGTTTTTAGGTTCATTTAAACTTCTTTTTTTATTATGAGCTTACCGCGTCCGGACAATCGAAATAGAAACATCTTTTACAGAAAAGGAGATTCATCATGAACGGAAACAGGATTTGGAAAGGATTTACCGGTGCAGCTGCATTATCAGGCTTGCTTCTGAGCCTATTAACAGGAGGGTTTTCTCCAGTTTCAGTATATGGGCAGGAAAGCTATCTGAATGAAGAAGAGATTTTTACCGATCGGGATCTGGCGCAGACAGCAGATCTGTCTGAAGCACAGTCCATTACGGTAACAGATGGAGAGGATATTCACATCACAAAAGAAGGAGTTTATGTTATTAACGGAGCAGCGCAGAATGTAACCGTATATATAGAAGCTGGTGATGAAGATAAGGTGCAGCTGGTACTGGATAACGTGACTATTGCCAATGCGGATTTTCCCTGCATATATGTTAAATCCGCGGACAAGGTTTTCCTTACAATGGCTTCAGACAGTTCCTTTACGGTTACGGGAGACTTTGTCCCGGATGGCGACACAAATACAGATGGGGTCATTTTTTCCCGCTCTGACCTGACCCTGAACGGAAGCGGAGTGCTCGTAATCCAGTCCACTGACAATGGAATTGTATCAAAGGATGATTTGAAGGTCACAGGCGGTTCTTACAAGATTGAGGCAGCATCAAAAGCGTTTGAAGCCAATGATTCCATCTGTATTGCCTCAGGAGAATTTCATCTGAAAGCAGGGACCGATGCACTGCATGCCGAGAATGATGAAGACGATACGCTTGGGTATGTATATATTAAGGATGGAAGCTTTGATATTATGTCGGGAGATGACGGTATCCATGGCACTTCGATTGTTCAGATCGACGGAGGGAATTTTACTATTTCAGCTGCAGAAGGTATCGAGAGCACCATCATACAGATCAATGACGGAACAGTGGATATTGCCAGCTGGGATGACGGAATAAACGGCGCCCGTAAGTCCGATTCATTCACTCCGACGGTCGAGATTAACGGCGGTCAGATCAGCATTGCCATGAATTCGGGGGACACAGATGCCATAGACTGCAATGGTAACCTGATGATAAACGGCGGATATATTGATCTGTCCGCTTCCTCCGGATTTGATTATGATGGAAACGGGCAATATAATGGAGGCACAATCATTCTGAATGGTCAGCAGCTGAATTCCCTTCCCAATCAGATGGGCATGGGAAGATCTGGTGACGGTGGTATGGACGGACGCAAGGGCAGACACGGCAGAAAATGAGTTTAGCCGGCGATGGCAATGCTGTTTTCGATTTTACCCTATCTGTTCTGAATTCAGAAGCCAGTTCCGTTGAACCCGGCAACCCGGCCGATCAATTCTGTGTCATTTGCACAGCTGGTCGGCGCACTGAGCAGCTACCTGCCGCTTGGGCAAAGCCTGTCTGCTTGCCCTTCCCTTCGCGGCATCTACGATCTCGTATATCGGCTTCATGAGACAGGAAGTGCGAGGAAAATAAAAAGAAAGACATAAAACAGCCGGAAAAAGCCAGCAGAGCATATCTGCTGGCTTTTTCTCATTCCGGTTGTTTCCAGCGTTGTGTTTACAGTTTTCACCTGCCAGACAAACGCTGACCATGATCTTCAAGCTTTCCCTTCCTTCCTCAGGTATTTTGCAGGCACTTCCTTTGTCAGCCATACATGATTGGCCGATTCAAAAAAACGATATCCATCCGCTGCCATCTGTCGGCAGTCAATTCCATAAATGACCGCCCGGCCGTGCCGGCAGGCCACTTTCTTTGCCGTTTCTATATCCGAAGAAAGATGCACATAGAACCGGCTCTTCGGAATCAGTCCATGCACATCAATCGAATCAGCGTATTTTTCACCTGTTCCATGCCAGAGAATATCAGGCGGTATTTTCTCTCTCAGTTCCATCTCCACCGGGACAGAATGACCATGGTTTGCACGAATCAAAGTGTGATCGTCATTGAACGAATAGCGCTGCTTCTCATCAGTTCGGACGATCTCTTCCAGAATCTCCATGTCCAGTGTATGACAGCCCGATTGATTGATGCCTTCAATCAGCTCCTGCACATCCGCCCAGCCATGCTCGTCAAGTGTTATCCCGATCGTTTCCGGTTTTTGGCGCAGGATCAGCGAAATAAACCTGCCTGTATTCTTATTTCTATCGGATCTCACATTCCTCATCTATAATCTCTGCCTCCGTATTCTCCTCCACAAAGAGGGAGATGTCATTCATCAAGCAGCCGGCGAAGGATCTGCTTCCTGTTGTTGATAAACATGGAGGTTACCTGATAGCTGTCTGTCTCTTCATATGTACACGGATGAAGCGGTCCACCATCAAAGCTTATGATCTCAGCACAGGGCAAACCAAGCAGGATAGGAGAATGTGTCACAATAATAAACTGAGATCCCTCCTTCACGCACCGGTCTATCTCCATAAACAGTGTCAGCTGACGCTGCGGAGAAAGAGCTGCCTCCGGCTCATCCAGGAGATAAATTCCGTTTGCCCGGAAGCAGTTCTGCATCAATGCCAGGAAACTCTCCCCATGGGATTTCTCATGAAAATGCTGGGGCCGGCCGCCCGGCCCGCGGCTGTATTCTTCTTCCTTCGTAGCCACATTGTAAAAACTTTCCGCCCGAAGGAAATAACCATATCCGGCGCGGCGAACACCTCTCGATAGTCGAATGGCATGACAAAGCTCGGAATGAGAGTCATACGTAGAGAAGTTATAATTCCTGGTTCCGCCTTCCGGATTGAAACCATAAGCTACGGCGATAGCCTCCAGTAAAGTGGATTTCCCGCTCCCGTTCTCACCAACAAAAAATGTGACCGCATGCGTGAAGGTAATTTGGTCTACGCCGCTGATCGCATCAATACCCCGGAGATAACTGCCTCTGTCTATCTTATCCCAGTCAATCATCACACCATTGATCAGTTGTGAATTCAGCAAAAAGAGACCAACTCCTTTATTGATCTGCTCTAGTACAGATGTGTTTACCTGGTAATTATTTCATTCCCTCTACCCAGGCACTCAGTTCGCTTTCGGAGATACTTTCGCTGTGGCGCGCCCCCTTAAGCCAGGTGCCGGTGCCGGCCAGCTTCGCCAGATCGTCGCCGCTCCGGCCGATGCCGCTGCCGCCCGAGGTGCAGAAGGGAATCACGGTCCTGTCGGTGAAATCGTGGCTCTCCACAAAGGTGCACAGGATGCGCGGCTCCTCGCCCCACCAGATGGGATAGCCTATGTAGACGGTGGTGTAGCCGGTCAGGTCAATGTCCTCGCCGCCGATCTCGGGCCGGGTATCGGGATGATCCTGCTCGGAGGTGGCGCGGGTCGAGCGGTCGTTGTAGTTAAGATCCTCAGCGGTATAGGGCACGGCGGGAACGATCTCATACAGATCCGCTCCGGTCACGTTTGCCAACTTCTCCGCCACGCCCTTGGTTGTGCCGGTGCAGGAGAAATAGATCACCAGTGTGTCGTTTTGATTCACTTGTTCTGCCCGCGCGTTCACGGCCAGCGTACTCACACCCAGCAGCATACAAAAAATCATCATAAATGAGATTGCCTTTTTCATTGTTCAATCAGTCTCCTGTTCCTTCGTCCATGCAAAACTGACATCGTGTCATTGCTAAGTGTATACTAATTCTGACACGTTGTCAATACCATTTGTTGATCTGTATGCCTTTTTACTGGAGTTTCAGAAATGCGATGCCATGACATGAAAGATTTTCGGAATCGGCGACCGATATGATGATCCATATATCCGCCATCAGGCAGAACAGCTCCCCAAAAAAATAAACGAATTATGGAAATTGACATAGAAAAGAAAAAACATGGCGATATGGCTGGAAGAAAAACAAAGAAGGGGAAATCTTCTTTGATCCCGATCACCAAAAAAAGAAGGGCAGACAGGTGCACATGAAAATCAATGGTTGCCATGATTTTTGAATTCACACCGTAGCCTCCAGCAGCGCCCGGATGTTATTATAGGCAAGGTCATAAACACTCATATATACAAAATTTAATCCAGCCTCCGACATAGCCTGGCGCTGCTTCACGGATACTGTGGTATAGGGAAAGATACCGTACAGGAAGGGCAGGAAGGCGTACAGAAAATCCTGCTGTGCCTTAGCGTCCATGTCAGGAAAGAATTTGGCGAGGCAAGAGCGCACCGCTTCGATAGAGGCGCCATAGGCTCGCTTGAAATCCACCAGGCACTCCGGTCGGCTGTTTTCCTCCATGTCGAAATGGTTCATGCTTAAAAGCTTGAGCAGCATGCTCCTCTTCTCCAGAGAATGGGCAAGCATACTGGAAAACGACTCAGCGCTCATGGTTGTGTAAGTGTTCGCCATGGTCTCCAGTTCCTCCACCCAGCACTTGTACTCTTTCTGCATCAGGGCAAGGAAGATCTCCTCCTTGGTCTGAAAATAATTATAAATTGAAGTGCGCGTGAAGCTCGTAGCCCCGGCGATGTCCTTCAATGTAATCTCTTTAAAGCTCATCGTCTGATAGAGCTTTTCGCAGGCTGAAATGATCTCTTCCCTGCGTGCGTCGACTAATCCAACCGAACCCTTAGGCATGTATACACTCCCTCTGCCGCCAGATGACGACCCGTTTTTCATTGTCAGTATAGCAAGCAAGTGACATCTTGTCAATAGAACGATCTTGTCTGTTCTGACTTTATGTCGCCCTCTTGCCGCGCTCAAACATGCCCCAATATGGGTTCATGACGGATGCTTTCAAAACACGCTTAATCATAGGCCCATCCAGTCCCTTTTCCTCCAGGAATTCTTTGAATCGGAAATCTGCCAATACCCCGCCGATATCAAACACAACGTTTTTGATCTGTTCTTTCCGTGTCATTCGCTTATCCTCCCAAACGATCTTCATCCTGACCGGCCCGTCGCAGAAACGGATCATCAGCTTATGAAGCTAGTCTTTTGTATACCCACCTGCCAGCTCAGGCATCCACCATCTTACCCAGCCTTAAAAGCCTGCAATCCCTTCACAAACTCCAGGATCGTCCGGTTTACCAGCTCTGGCTCATCCGTGTTGCTGTTATGGCCTGCCCCAGGGATCCAGAGGATCGGGATTTCTGTCTTCTCATGCCAGGCCCGGTTATACCGGAGGCAAAAGCCCGCATGATCCTCCTCCCCACAGATCAGAAGGGCCGGACAGGGGATCTCGTAGGGAAGGTCTGCCTCTATGGCCTCTGCCAAGATCCTGAACCCATGACCAGAGAGCTGGGCATAGCCCTTTTGATTCCCCTCATAGTCCATCATCATCTTCCGCATCAGCTCTCTTCCATAGGCGGAGGAAGCCACCCCCTCACTTCCCGCCTTCAAAAGAGCCCTCCAGGGGTAAAGCCTGTACATCAGCTCCGTATGCCTGAGCATCCAGATTTCCGGTGCGGTCATATAGGCTCTCTGGATAGGAGCGGAATCGATGGCGATATACCCCCGAAGCCTTTCTGGGAAAAACTGAGCATAGACCTGCCCCACATATCCCCCCATTGACTGGCCGATGATCACCGGATCAGTAACCCCCTCCTGAAGCAGGATCTCCTCCACCCACCTGGCTTTATCCATCAGGTCAAAAGAGAGGGTAAAAGGCCGGGAGGCTCCATGTCCGGGGGCATCCCAGACGAGGAGCGGATATTTCCCCTCGAAGAACCTCACCTGCTTCTCAAACAGGCGGTGGTCAGCTGTCAGCCCCGGCAGAAACACAAGGGTCAGATCCTGGCTTTGTCCCTCATGGCTCACCCAGTAATGGATCGTGCCCAAACTGGTCTCATATGTTCTCTCTGTCATCTTTCCCTGCCTCCCAGGTTCGTGCTTCATCTTCACGGCACATTAAGCATGACCAGAAGTGACGTATCGCCCTTGAAAAAAGGGCATATCAACACTTCGGATGGCTTCAAGCAGACCAAAATCGAATACCGTATGGAGGGATCCGCACCGGTTTCTTCCCTGAGCCTTGAAATGTGTTCCGCTGTATCATTTTCACGAAGTAGTATCTTTTCATTTACTCCCTTCAAGATATTTCAATAGTACATCCTGCCGGTTGCGCCTGCGGGCATACCTCAGCATCCTCACTTTATCCAGCAGATACCGGCTCTGTGCCTGTTCGAAAATATCAGGCAATTCCGCTTGGCTGAAGGTTGCAGCTATCAGCTTATCGGCAGACATGTCAACAAGCATTTTTTCCAACATGATATCGTGAGGCTTATCCG
Source organism: Blautia sp. (assembly GCA_017515325.1). Classification (GTDB taxonomy): domain Bacteria; phylum Bacillota; class Clostridia; order Lachnospirales; family Lachnospiraceae; genus Blautia_A. The sequence continues at coordinate 4,580 of JAFWGA010000013.1, read as the reverse complement.
CACGGATCGGCGCCTCTGAGATGCTATCCGTTACAATGACACAGTCCCTTGACCAATACAGATTTAAATCATTTTTGCTGGGTTTGTACATGACATTCTGAATCCCCTGTTCCTGAAGGAACCGGAAAACATCGATGCTGCTTTCCTTTTCAGCCTGTATGAAAACCGTGTTCTGCGCAATCAGGTGGTTTAAAAACTCGTTCAGTAAAACTGTTTCAAAGACCGTAAATTGCACATAAGGATACTTCTCAGGTATAAGCCTTATCAATCCTTCGGCTGTGTCAGAGTATAACGGCACATATTCATCCTTTGGTATGTCCGAAGATAACGAATACGAATCATAACCTAATCTGGTTAATGCACCATCGCGGACCAATCCAGTGATTGCCCAATGATATGTGCTTTCAGACAAGTCTGTTTTCAGCATTCTCAGTTCATCCATGAGCTCTTTATGGCAATATATTTTTTTCTCATCTATGCGATCAAGCACTTCTTCATACCAATGCATGATATCATCTCCCTTGTGGCAGTCACGCATATCGGCAAATTCTACATGTTTTTGCCGATATTCAGTATAGCACTCTTCGAAATGTCTGTCAACGCGCATCGGCAAATATTGATTTTCCGTCAGCATGAGTGAGGCAAAGCGCGGATTTGAAACCAGCCTCGTAATGATCTCTACGATGGAAGCATTACTCTATCAAGCAGGTTTAACCTCCTCCTGATTCAATTGCCTGTATGTCTTTGTGATCAAAAAGATTGCAATCACAAAGGTCAGAATGTCCGACAGCGGCATAGAATATAGAACACCGTCAAGTCCAAAAGAAAGCGGCAGCAGTAATGCAAGACCAACACCGAAAACAATCTCACGAACCATAGACAGTACAGTGGATTCCACAGCTTTTCCCATAGCCTGAAGGAAAATGAAGCAAGCCTTGTTCACACAAGCGAAGATCATCATGCAAAGATAGATACGGAATGCCTTAATCGCAAAGTCTGTATAGTATGGGCTTTCATTCGCAGCACCGAAAATGGTAATCAGCTGCTGTGGAAACAGTTCCACAATAAATAGTGCCACAAGGCCAACGGTTGCTTCTGCGATAAGCAATTTCGTAAAAAGATTCCTGACACGTTCCCGCTTTCCGGCTCCCATATTAAAACCAACAACCGGAATACATCCGGCAGCCATACCTACAACGATAGAAATAACGATCTGGAAAAATTTCGTTGCTCTGAACCATACTTCCTGCCAAAAAATAATAGCCGGGTCAAAACACCCGACTGCACAGGAGGGCTCGAACGAGCCCTCTTTGCCCGAAAAATATACTTGTCAGGAGACGCAGGACTTCAATCTTTCTTCTTTTTCTTCTCCGGCAGTTCTTCCCACACACTCTGAACCAGCTCGCACAGGAACTCCCGATTATCTACGTCATCAACCAGAAGCATCTCCTTCGCCCCTTCATAAGGCAACTCAAGTCCTGCATCCGGCATCAGCTTCACCGCCGCCGGAACCAGCTTTACAAGAAGCCTGTCATCATATATTCCGCCAAACACCTTTCCGCGATAATAAAGGATGTATTCTCCCATCATAGCCTTGGAGCTTACTTCATCTAAATCCGATAACTGTTCCAGGACAAAGTCCAGATACTCTTTTGTCGATGCCATACTCCCCTCCTATCCGTTTACAAGTTTCAGGAACTTTTCATCGTTCATCTGCTCATTCGTAATTGGAAATAGCACAGCAGAGTTTGCTCCTTTTCCGGATTATCCTTTGTAACTCTGATATACTCCATATGTTCAGCCTCCCTCTTTACAGGTCAAATATACTCATCTGCGGGTATTTCTCCGGCAGGTTATTCATAAACCAGAAACAATCCTCCGGACTTGACAGAATCCCGTTTGACTTACAGATTCTTTGAAATACCTCCGTCAGTTCCCCGGCTTTGGGACTCGGCAATTCATACGAGTTTCCATACCGCTTAATGTAACACTCCTTCATCCCCGGAAAATGTCTGTCTAGCGCGGCATAATAGTACTCCCGGTCGCCTTCCCTGAGTGTCAGTCCCATACCAAAATCTATGATGCCTTTTACACCGACCCGAACGCATTCATTGAGAATAGCTGTAATATTTTCTTCTGTATCATTGATAAATGGCAGAATCGGAGTCAACCAAACCACAGTGGGAATTCCCCTTTTCTGCATTTTTTCCAGCACTTCTATCCGCCGCCTTGTATTACAGACATTCGGTTCCAGAATTCTGCACAAGTCATCATCCCATGTCGTGAGCGTCATCTGCACCACACATTTTGCAGAGCGGTTTATCTCATCCAGCAAATCGATATCCCGAAGGATACGATCCGATTTTGTCTGTATCGCAGCACCGAAACCATATTGTAATATGATCTCAAGGCACTTCCTTGTCAGCCGTAACTCTTCTTCACAATGCATGTACGGATCCGACATTGCACCGGTTCCGATCATACCCTTTTTTCTTTTTGAGCGAAGAGCCGACTCTAAAAGTTCCGGAGCGTTCTGCTTGACTTCTATATCTTCAAAAGGATGCGTAAATTGATAACACCGGCTACGGCTGTCACAATAAATACAGCCGTGGGAACATCCTCTGTATATATTCATTCCATAGTGACCACCGCTCCCGGTAAGCAGTCCTTTCGCATCCACAAAATGCATATTACTACTGATCTCCTTTTATTTTTATCGGATGTCTTACCACTGTTCTCAACTTCTCCGGTGCTACTTTTCTGGCATCGCTCAAATAAATCTCGTGGTGCATTCTCTGATCCGTAATATCAAGAACATATCCCTGCTCTTGCATAAACCTGTGCATCGCCTCTACCGTAGCAGGCTCATCATCATATGCCCCGATATGCATACACTGAACACACAGTCCTTCATCATAGGTGAAAAACTCAACCTTGGAGAAATCCTGCTTCTTTTTTGCCGTTGCTTCTCTGACAGCCCAATCAAAATCTTCTTTCGATACAAAGTCAGGCAGGCGGATGACGGAGATCCACTGAAAAGAATCCTTATGTGTATAATCCACACCGGTCACTCCATCTTGCCACCATAACCCTTCCAACGGTGGCACCACATAATCAAAGTATCCATCGATCTGATGATCACCCTTCTTACTCATCTTGATCGTAAAAGCAATCCCATACAAAAGACCTATGGCCTGTTTGTATTCTCCGTTTTCATCATTGGGATTGCCGTTGCCCCTAACTGCAATATAATTCATCTTCGGAACGGTGACTATAGAGGGCGTGCCCTTCGGCATATAGAATTCTTTGTACTCTTTCTTATAATCAAACGCCATACCTTTTATCCCTCCGTCAGATCTTTCTCTTCATAAGGCTTATTCCAGGAGCCGATCTCAATCAGATTTCCTTCCGGATCGGCGATGTAACAAGTTCTCTGTCCCCAGGGCTCAAGCTCAGGCTCAAGCACAGATATCGCACCATTTTCAACAGCCTTCTTGTATGCCTCATCCACCTCTTCGAATGTATCCACATACAGCGCCATTTCAAAATGACCGTTCAGCCCCTTGATATACTCATATCGCCGGTTTGTCATCTTCTCAAAATCTTTCCTGCCATAAAGCAGAAACAATGTTCCGTCTTTCACAAGATAAACATTAGACGTGTTCTCTTCTTCCTTAATCTCAAATCCAAGCACATCCCTGTAAAAACGGATCATCTTTCCCATGTCCTCAACAAGCAGCCCAAAGCCATCTAATCTCATTATGCTAATCCTACATAGATTTTTAATGTTTCTTCAGCATTCCTGCGGATAATTTCCCGCGCTTCTGCAGGCTCTATTACCTCTGCTTTTGCCCCAAAGGTCATGAGCCATGTCACAAGTTTTTCCATGTCTGTGTAATCTGCCGTAAAGAGCAGCTTTCCGTCATCGGTTTCATTAAACAATGCGGTCCGAATTCTTCGACCAGCCGCCACTTCATATCCGGCGTAAATAGAGCCTTTACGTTTATACCGCCCGGAAAGATCTTCTCATTAAACACGCCAACTGTATGTCGTGTTTATTATACCACTCAAAATATATTATCGGAACAAAAAAAGACGGCCAGCAGAGAACTCACTCTCCACCAGCCGTAATTCTTTAATCTTATGGACGAAATCCAACGAGATCCATCCTATTCCGCTCTTCAGCCTGCCCCATCCGGCAGAGCTGCCGCCTTGTCTCTTCCAGAAATATTTTCTTGTATTCGCCTTCACTGCAGTTAAGAAGGCCTCGCTGACCGGATACAAATGACCACCTCCCTCCGGTATCAAAAAAGGAACCGGTCTCCCGATTCCTCTTAGGTTGTTATTGCCTCGTTACTTATTACTGTACGACTGTTCCGTTCCTGACTGCATCGGCAAAGGCTAAGATGCTTTCTGATTTCATAATAGCAAGTCCTTGTCTTTCATCGCCAAGTACCACCAACTGATCTCCAGGTGAAATCTCAAATATCTTTCTTGCTTTAGCAGGAATCACAATCTGCCCTTTATCACCTACAGTTACCATTCCGAAGAGATGTTTTCCTTTTGGTGGAAGCGGCAAG
>JAFWGA010000068.1 GCA_017515325.1 Blautia sp. | reverse complement strand
CTTCACCGTCGGCATCGACTGGTAAGCGTTTCCGGCAGGTTCAGTCAAGGGTGACGGATGGGTAGCAATATGAAACTGTCAAGGTACAATAGTTCAGTCATCTATATTGGGATTTTATCGACCAAGAATACAAAAGAGCCTACAATCCGTAAGCAACCTTTTGTCGATTCAATCATAATATCATCTGCAGGTTGAGTCTTTTTGATTCCTCTGTTATAGTATAGCATGATTCCATCAATTTCATATCAATTCTGCGCGATTACCATCAGCGCGTTGAAGAAGAGGAAACAAAAATCATGCTGAACATCCGAACCTTTATCATCGTATGCCCCCTCCTTTTTCTTGCCGGTTTTGTCGACTCAATTGCCGGAGGAGGAGGACTCATTTCGCTCCCGGCTTACCTTTTTGCCGGACTGCCCATTCACAATGCAATCGCCACCAACAAGCTGTCTTCAACATGTGGAACCGCGCTGGCAACGGCCCGTTTTATTCAGAAGAGACTGATCTCACTGAAGCTGGCTGCTCCCTCCATTATTGCCGCTGTTGCAGGAGCTTCTCTGGGGGCGCATCTTTCTCTGAAAATGAGTGAGGATGTGATGAGGAATGTCCTTTTTATTGTACTTCCTGTCTCGGCATTTTTCGTCTTAAACAGGCATCTGTTTCCGGAAAATGCCCGGGAAGAGCTGGTCTTAAACCGGAGGACATATCTCACTGCTATCGGGGCAGCTTTTGTGATTGGGATATATGATGGCTTTTATGGACCCGGAACCGGAACCTTCCTTATCATAGCCTTTACTGTCTTCGCGAAAATGGGGGTTGGCACATCCAATGCCCAGGCCAAAGCGATTAACCTGACAACCAACATTACATCGCTTATCGTTTTTCTCAGGAGCGGTCAGGTTCTGATCCTATTGGGTCTCACAGCAGCCGCCTTCAATATGGCCGGAAACTACCTTGGCTCAGGACTTGTGATGACACAGGGAACCAAAATTGTCAGACCTATCATCCTGATCGTGCTGACCCTGTTATTTGTCAAAATCCTGTTCCGATTCTGAAGATTTCTCTATATGTCTTGTTTTGTCAGATGGAGGAGCAGGGTTTCCCCTTCGTAGATTGTATCGACACTATACCCTTCATCCCGCATGACATCCAAAAAAATCTCATAGCTTCCGAAATCCGGGGTAATATGGTAGAAATCCTTGTTATCCAGATACCCCATCTCTTTAAGATGAGTCCGCAGATCATTGTAATCCGTATGGCGGATCCACATGCCGGTGGTCTCTATGTTTTCCTGGAGAGATGGATGATATCTTTTGTCATGGGTGAGGTAAAACTGAAAGGCAGCGTCATTCCATTGGTGGATCAGAGTTTTTGTATCCTGAATATCCTCGTCATACCAGGCCATGGCAGCTTCTCTGACATCCTCCTTGCTCCAGCCCTTCACTCCCATTCTGTAAACCTCCAGACAGCAAAAGACAGTAATCCCCAAGGCAAAAAACAGAAACAGATATTTTTTTATATCCGGGATTTTTGTCCCCATCCACTTTGTAAAAGCCTGTAAACCGGTAAACAGAATAGGGATCAGAAAAGGAATCAGGAAATAAGAGTATTTCCCCCCGATATTTTTCGTTCCGATGGAAGACATATTATAATTGTTATATCCGTAGAAGGAGCAGGCAACAGCGACGTAATACAACATCCAGGTAATAGCGAGGGCAGTCAATGGCCTGATCCGTTTTTTCCTATCCAGAAAAAATGAGACAATACATATCGAGAAGAGGAAATACACACCCCAGACAGTGATCCTGTCGTACATGTAAGATAAGGTTAAACCAATCCCCCAGAAGAAATCATAGACAACTCCATGTACGAAGAAGGGAATATGTGACACTGTGGCGCTGCCCTGATTGGCCATCTGGGGAATCAGGAACAGAAATACCAAGGGAAGCACCGCAGCAAAAAAAGTAATAACGGTCAGCAGCAAAAGGCGGATGAGCATGCGACGGTTTTTGTCCTGAAAAAAAGCAATGACCAGGGAAAGATACATACCGGTTACCAGAAAGGCCGCACCATACTGGCTGTAAACCGACAGGATGGCAAAAAGAAAAAATCCTGTCAGAGCGGACAACTTCATTTTATGTAACGTTTTGAAATAAAAGAAAACAGTCCATGACATACAACACAACATCAGATTATATTCGGCGCATTCCAGACCGTAGTAGAAAACAGCGGGTGTGAAAAGATAAAAAAAGCTCCCCATTGAAGCCCATTTTCCGTCATGAACAGATTCTTCTATGGAAAAATAACAACCTGCCGCCCCCTGCCATTGTTGTAAGAATACCGGCCAGCCGGAACATAAATTCCGTGTCAAAGAACCTCAGCCAAAAATGCATCAATACATTATATAACGGAGGCTGAAAGGTAAGAAGTATCCGCTCCATCATATTGACGGTTCCGGGACTCCCGGGAACCGGTCCCGTCAAAAACTTTGAAAAATAGTATTCCACCGCCTCGTCATACCATAATCCCCACTTTGTGGCAATGGGCACATAGATCATCAGCCCAATAGCCAGGGGAGCAAGGATTCCAGGATAATGATGCCCTTTGCCTCAATTCTTTTCATCCAAATGTTGACTCATTTTTTCCCCTTTGTTAACTAGCTAAATTTGAAGGGTAATGTTCATCAGCTAATGATTTTTATAGTAAACAAAAAATACTTGATAAATTCGTATGCATACTTTAAGCCCTGTGGAAGGCTTTCTCTCCCACAGGGCTTTTCTTTTCTATCGCTTTTCCTGCCAGACGGGAGGATCATTTATTCTTGAAATATCCTTGACGTATCAAAAAAGGGTGGTTCCTTGGGAAGAGAAGATGCTTTGTCTTCACTGCCTGAATTTCACTGCAGTCCCATATGCCATAATCTCAGCAGCACTCTGCATGATAGAGGAAGAGCTATACCTCACGCACACGATTGCGTCTGCCCCCAGACTCTCCGCCTCTTCCACCATACGCTTTGTGGCCAAGGCCCTGGCTTTATTCATCATTTCATTGTACTTTGTCAGTTCACCGCCAACCAAGGTCTTCAGACCGGCCCCAATATCTTTAAATGCGTTTACCGTCTGGATCGTGCTTCCTTTCACCAGGCCAAGCATTTCCAATTCTTTTCCGCTCAGTCCTTCCGTCGTCGTCAATATCATATTTTTCTCCTTTCCATATCTTCCCCATTCGGGCTTCAAAGCACAGTGACAGGATAATTGTCATTGTTCAGTGATGTATCCACGGTTCCGGCAATCCTGTCCGGCACTTAATGATCAAAATGGGCGGAAACCTTCTTCATCAGGTCTATGATCGGAAGATGCTGGGGACATACCCCCTCACACTGGCCGCATTCTACACAGTCTGCTGCCTTTCCAAAGCTCTCCGCCAGTGTTCCGTAATAGGAAAAATTAATGGTCCAGCCTTTCTCCTCCAGGTTCTCCCTCATATCCTCATTGTAGAGAGAAAAATACCTGGGGATAGGGATTTGCTGGGGACAGCCTTCCGTACAGTAAGAACAGCCTGTGCATGGAACGGCAATCTGGCCGTTGATCACATCTGCCGCCTTATGAGTCAGTGCGATTTCTTCTTCCGTAAGCGGCTTAAAGTCTTCCATATAGCTTAGGTTGTCTTCCATCTGTGCCAGAGAACTCATACCGGACAGCACCATCATGACGTTTTCCTGGGAGGCAGCAAAACGGATGGCCCAGGAAGCGGCAGAAAGCTCCGGCTCAGCCGCCTTAAACATAGCTTCCACTTCCTTCGGCACATTGGCCAGAGTTCCCCCTTTTACGGGTTCCATGACGATCACAGGCTTTCCGTGTCTGACCGCCATCTCGTATACAGCTCTGGCCTGAATCCACTCGCTCTCCCAGTCCAGATAGTTTAACTGGATCTGGACAAATTCCATCTCCGGATATTTTTTCAGGATCTGATCCAGGAGCTGGGGCGTTCCGTGGAAGGAAAAGCCTGCATGCCTTACCATCCCCTCCGCCTTTTTGGTCAAAACAAAGTTAAAGCAGTCATACTTTTCGTATGCTTCATAATTGCCGTCCTCGACACCATGAACCAGATAATAATCGAAATATCCTGCTCCGGTCTGCTCCAGCTGATCCTGAAAAACCTTCTCTCTGTCCTCCAGGGAATGGATGAATTCAAAGTGCAGCTTTGTGGCAAGAGTAAAGCTTTCGCGAGGATAACGATCCACGATTGCTTCCTTTGCGGCACGCTGGCTGGCAAAAGCGTTATACATGATCGCTGTATCGAAATAAGTAAATCCTTTGCTCATAAAAAGATCCACCATCTTTTTCAGCTGCACCATGTCTATTCTGTCAGCATGATTCGGATCAAGCAGTGGCAGACGCATCAGTCCAAAACCAAGTTTTTTCATTATTTCCTCCAATCTCTCTCTATATTTTTATTTACTGTTTTTGTCAGCTGATTCAGGGAAAAGACAGCAAGCCGTTCCGTCTGGATTCACATTTCTTTCCACCATGACTTTCCTCTCCTTCTGGCCTATATTATATTCTGCCTGGATAAATCAGTCAATGTTATAGTCAAAATCTCTGGCAGGAAGGGTATCATAGATATCTTTTTCTTTGGAACAAACAGCAGAGTAATCGGAACCCCAAAACAATAATAATATGGCAAAGCTCCGTTTGGATAACAAGTAATATAAAGCCCATGGCACAGATAGGGTAAGAAGATGGAATTGAAACTGATGTATGTGCAGAACAGCCAAAAGAAAAAACATAAAATCTGGCCAAGCTCAAAAATAACGCCGAATCAAAGAGCTAATCAAATGACAAAGTTATGCTTTTTTGCTATGATTTTTTTATCATACAACAGGGAGATACTTATCATAATCAAAAAAGCTCTTTCAATTTTACTGTGCTGCCTGCCTTTGTTCCCAAAGAATAAGACACTGTTTGTGATGTGCCAGGGCGGTGGACGTGCCAGCCAGATCATGAGCATTCTGAAAGCACGTGGCTGGGATATGTCCAAGGTATACAATGTAGGTGGAATGGGTCACTATACAGGGGCAGAATACAAAGACCTTGTTACCGATACCCCCGAGATCACACTGACAGCCACTTATAATTTCGAAGGACTGACACGCATCGCACCTGCAGAGTAAAGCACAGGGAAAAGCTCATTACCCGGCTATAGAATAATAAAAGAAGTCGTTAGGACCAGGTTTTCAGGTTCTAACGACTTCTTTTATTTTTTGCCTTTTTCACGCCATTCCGCTAATTCTTTCAGTATTTGTCAAGATCATCTTCTTCCCCACTCCTGATCTCCCGAAGTCTGGTTATTAAGACATAGACCATTCCTACTCCTAACGCTATAAGAGGGATGGTAAGAAAGATCAGGAAGGGGCTGAATTCTGTGGCTGCGGCAACCATAAAACCATAGGGAATCAGGTACGCAAGGAAAATGACAGCAATAACGATAGGAGCTATCATTTTTTTGAAGTGTTTCTTCATAATGATCTTCCCCTTCTGCAAGCATTTTGTTCGTTTGCGATAATTTTGTGTCTTATTATGAATTCTTCCATCCTGGACGTATGGTCCTCAGTATTGATTTTCCAAGGAATCTATGAATGAGATCAGCCAGAAAAATCGACCATAAAAAAACCAGGATATTCAAAAGTACAGTTGTGCAGAAATTTCGTTCCATATATTGAAACAGCAGCTTACTGGCTATATGCAGCATCCATTCATGCAAAAGGTATAATTCCAATGTCATCTTTCCCAAGAACCGCAAAAAAGTGTTTTTGTTTGTCTTGTTTATGACAAAAGCACTTCCTGTTATGACTAAAACAGAAATCGGAAAAAATAGAAGTCTCAAAATATACCACATATCAACAGTATTGTATTGTATATCATAGACACATAAACAGAAAAAATAAGCAAGCATTATTATCAGAATATTGGCTTTCTCGTATAGTATTTTCACCAGAGAACCATGGTCATTGCGAGATATTTTTCCATAGTATGCGCCGGTCAAAAATGGCAAAACCCTGATATAAAACACATCCCGTCTGAGCCAGCCAGGTATCTCTATTCCATTTTGGCTCATATGATGAATCATGCAGACACATACCAGATACAAGGCGGCAAATACAAGGAAAGCATTTTCATTTCGCTTCAAAATATAGTATATAACCGGAAAGCATAAGTACAAAACAAGAATTCCAGCGATAAACCATGTCACAAGCGTGCCATCCATAAAGAAAGAAACCAAAGAATATCTATAAACAGCATCTTTCCATGTATAGCCGTCATAGATCATATCTATCATAATCCTGAAAGGGATGATCAGCATATAAACCGGAAAAATCCGCAAGGCTCGGTTTTTATAAAATATCAAGATATTACGATGCCTGATCATCGAATAATAACAACCCATTCCGGAAAGAAACAGAAACACATCCACCCCAGACTGACAGATATTTTTTACTATGTCATACCATTTAGCCATATAGCTATTTGAAATGACTACTTTGCTATGGCAAAACATGATCATCAAAATGGCCAATCCCATAATTTCAGTTCTGCTTGCGACAATAGGATCGTTCATTTCGATTACTGTGTCTGTTTTCATTTCCCCCACCAGTTCTCAGGCAAACAACCTAAGCCTTATGAAACAACCTGTAAATACGCGTATCTCGAATTCCCCTCTGAACTGCCCATTGGTTTAACGCGATGACTTTTTTCTTCCATAATCCATACTGTTTATTGGTCTCGTAGAGCTTGCTGCTCATAAAAGCTTTAACCTCCGGCTGCAGCCATTCAGAACCATCCGCACAGATTCGATTGCGTTCTTCCGCGTAAGTAGGCGCAGGCAATTCCGGGATATCTCCCAAGGCAAGAAATGCATGTCCATTATAACAATGCGGAAGCGGGCAATGAGATCCAACCGGTTTTTGAGGGATTGGCGCAGAAATGTCCTCATAAATATTGCCCAGGACATTTCCTTTGTAGCATTGCTTCAGCCTGCCGGTTTTCAGATCCAGATAATAGCTCCATGCTCCTGCATAGCAGAACTCTTTTCTCTTTACTTTAAAGATCCTTGTTTTGAATTCAAATAAAGCAGAATCAAATTCGTTCCAGGTGTTCTTATAGTCATCCCAGGATAAAGCAGAAAGGACTTCTATCCCGTGCGTTTTATCATCACGCGCGATGGTAATATGGCACAAAGCGCCAAGATTCTTCAGACAAACACCTTTCATCTCTTCAATATATGGCACCAGCTCATCTGAAGGCGTCACCTCCACCGTAAAGGAAACGCCTGCTTTCTTCATCTTATTGACATTTTCAAAGAATCGATCCAACCATTTCAGCCTTATAAGCTCAAGATAATGGAATGAAAATTTTATGAACAGGTGCTTCAGCAGTTCCTCTTCCCATTGCAGGATTTCATCAAATCGATGGGAAATGGTTCCATTAGTCACGATCATAACATAATGGCCTTCTCTGAGCAGCTCTTTGACAACCGGCAGTACATCTTGTGACAGCAATGTCTCTCCTCCGGCGCAAAGGTTCATCAAGCAGGTTCCGCCTAATCTGTCTTTTGACAAGGCGGTCCGTATTTCTGCCGGTGTGTGCGTAAATGATGCAATCACAGCATTAAACCTGCGTTTTTGCGTAATATAACAATAATGACATCTGAGATTGCATGTTTCCGTCGGAATATAACAATCAATAAAGCGTTTAATTTTTCCCATCAACAAATCCTTTTCGTATTTGTAAGGGATTGTTAAAGAAATATCCCCAATATTTCTGTTGCCATTGCATATTATTATTAAAACCTAACGATTGTGTAATTTCGAAAACAAACACTTCCTTTAGTCCATCCAGATAAATATTATTTCCAAACTCATTTACTTCATACAGAACAGGACTGATCGTATACGTTCCCGGAGCCAATTTAGAAACATCCAAACACATTTCTATGTTAAAGTTTTCATTCTCATCGACCGATATGCCACTCTGCGTGGTAAACATGGTAATTGGGGTACTATCATCCGACCTTATGATTATTCTCAGAAAAACTTCATCTATTTTCTTAGATGAGATACAGTGTAAACGGAAATCAAGCTTTGACCCGACAGCAATAGAAGTATCACCCAGGCATTCGATTTCCTTCATTGTAATAGTATGTGGGGAAAACTCAGGATCTCTATCCATATTTTCCAGCGCTACGCAATTCCCTGAGATTCCTTGAGTTCCTATATAAATCCTGATTCCTTCCTCCAGATCTCCTTCATACCTAAGCTGGCCATGTTCTAATACTATACACCTGTCACACAGCTGTCGGATTGTATTCATATTATGGCTGACATAGAGAATCGTCCGTCCATCGCTTCTGGAAACATCATTCATTTTTTTCAGACATTTCTTCTGAAAAGACATATCCCCCACAGCCAGAACTTCATCCATAATCATAATTTCAGAGTCCAGATGAGCTGCAACAGAGAAGGCAAGCTTCACGTACATACCTGAAGAATACCGTTTTACAGGTGTATCGATGAACTGCCGGCATTCGGAAAACTCTATAATATCCTCTATCTTTTCATCAATCTCTTTCTTTTTCATCCCCAGAATTGCACCATTCATATAGATGTTTTCACGTCCTGTCAATTCGCCATGAAACCCTGTCCCTACTTCAAGCATGGATGCAACTCGGCCGTTCATCCAGATATCTCCGGAGGTAGGCGCTGTAATCCTGGATATTAATTTTAAAAGCGTTGACTTTCCTGCCCCATTATGGCCGATAATACCAAGTCTTTCCCCCTTCTGCACTTCAAAAGATACATCATCCAGGGCCAGGAATGGTTCTCCATATATAAAGTCATCAGCTCCGATTTTTTTTGTGGGATCCTCCTGATGCCTCCTAAGTGCGTTCCATCTCTGAATTTCCTCACGCAAAGTTGTCCCGCCAATCTGGCCAAGCATATATTGTTTAGAGAGGTGACTTATTTTAAGCATTTTATCACTCCTGAAATGTTTTCCTTACCCATTCTCAGATTAAGTAAGTAACCATTATCATGCCACTTTTCTTGTAACTCAGCACTGATACTTCATTGTCACAGCAGAAAGTGCGGCTTCTATCGTCGCATTACAAGTGCGTAATGGAGTAAATGTAGGGTTACATGGAAACATAGTTATCCCTTCTTTTATACCTCGTCAAGGCAAGCAGCAAGCTCACCCCTTCCACAATTACACTTATCCCTATCAACTGAGTGATGTACTTTGCTACAATCCCCGGATGTAAGATAACGACAATGGCGAGAACAAGGGTTACCAATGACAGAACAATCGCCGGGGTAAATAAGGACACATCATACTTCCTCACTCTGACCAGCTCCGCCAAAGAAACCACCGCGCCATAGGCGATGATAATTCCCCAGGCCATGGTGTAGATGCCGGCAAACAAGGCGGGATTCGCCAGGAGAACGATTCCCAGAACAATCTGAAGAACGCCTAACATCAAAACAAAAACACTCCTCTCCTCCTGATCCCGGATGAAGAGGATAGTCTTCGCTGCTCCCATAATGATGTGAACCGCTCCCGCCACGCGAATCACAAAATCCATAGCATGATTCGGCTTAAGAAGCATGAAAATGCCAAGAAGAATAAGCAGGAAAGCATCGACGATGTAGTTTCTGAGAATTGATTTCATTTTAGTCCTCCTTTATCAACCATTAAATACTATATTGATACTTTAATTCAAAGGCTATGCAACAACAGCCAATCCCGCCCAGCCATCTTCCTCAGAACCTGTATCATAATCTCGTCAATGGTGGAAATGAGAATTGTCTGCACTCTCATTATCCACAATAAGAGTCTCTCCGTCAAGGTAATTTTCCTTAATGCAATTGATCACATTCCCATCAACATCATAGGCCGTAACCGTATGTGATCTTATTCAAACACGTATTTAGGAGGCAGCGGTTATTGTTTTTGTTTTTCCTGTATGATACAATTTTGAAGTGACAAATTATCCAGGAATTAGGGCTCTGATACTGGTTCGTTACGTTTATGAATTCCGTTTGATCCTGGAACCTGGTACAGCGTTGCGGTCAGAGGAGCGGCTGTGGACGAATACGAACTGATTATTGATAAACTGCTGACTGGCGAGGCCATTGAGGGATCGCCGGAAACCGGCGCAACGAAAAACGATAGAAATGAATACCGCATCTTCGTCTATGACATGAAAGGAAGCCCTGTCAAAAACGTGATTGTACAGTTGTGCGACGAAATCTCCTGTTCCTTCCAGAAGACGGATGAGGACGGCATGGCTGCCTTCCAGGTGGAAACTCCGAATGTCTACGATGTTCATCTGGGCAAGGTTCCGGAGGGTTATGTGAACAATAATGAAACCTATAAGACGCTGGACAGCTACTGTGATGTGAACATCTTTATCAGCGAAGCCGAATAATTGGCAGTATGACAGGGAAAGGGGTTTTGCTTATGACGAGAACCCGAATATATCTGATAACGCAGGCGGTACTGTGCATCCTGCTGGTCTTCCTGCTGTCCGTCTCAGCGGTGACTGTTTATCGCGAAGGCGCGGCCCGTAAGGCAGAGCATCCGCTGGAATCGATCTATACCCGCGAGAACGTGGCGGAGAAGGCCTCTCCCATTGCGCCGCTGTTCTTTACCGCCGTCGGCTTTCTGGTCGCGGGCCTGGTGCTGGGAATCAGGGATGAGAAAGCGAACAAAGCGGTTGAGGATTCCGAACTGAAGAGGGATCTTATCGCTGCCCGTGTGGTAAAGCCCTCAGATGCCATGCGCAAGGCGCGAGGCGAGCAAAAGCGGCTGCTGGTGATCGGGTGGGGCGTGTTCCTCCTCTGTATGCTCCCCATATTGTTCTACATCATCAATCCGGCTCACTTTCCGCAGGATGATCTGGAGGGTATGATCTTCGGCCTGGTCCTCGTGGTTCTTCCCTGGACCGTCCTGGGTCTGGGCGCGCTGGCTGTCTGCTTCAGGATGCGCGAACGATGCATCATCCGGGAGACCGCGGCGGCGCAGGAGCGGTTGAAGGAAGAGAAGGAAGCCGGTGTCAGGCCCGAAACAAAGGCGGTACCCATTTCGAAAAGCCTTGTTGCACTGCAAACTGCGCTGATTGCCATCGCGATCGGCCTCATCGTCGTCGGGGTGTTCAATGGCAGCGCCCAGGATGTGCTATACAAAGCGATCAATATCTGTACGGAGTGTGTTGGCCTTGGATAATGTGAAAATCTCCTGGTGGCAAAGAAATAAGCCCACCACCCGCCGCCTGATACAGCTCTATTCGGCCCTTCTTCACAACGCGCACCTGAAGGGCTTCATCAGCGGCCAGATTTATCAGGGCAAGGCAAAATACGCCTGCTTGCCCGGTTTCAACTGCTATTCCTGTCCCAGCGCGGCAGGCGCGTGTCCGCTAGGCTCCATTCAAAATGCCCTTGCCTACACCGGCCACAATGCTGGCTGGTATGTGTTGGGCATCATACTGCTTTTCGGAGTGCTGCTGGGCCGCACGATCTGTGGCTGGCTGTGCCCTCTGGGGCTGATTCAGGAGTTGCTGAACAAAATCCCCACGCCGAAGCTCAGAAAGAACTGCGTCACACGGGCGCTGTCCTGGCTGAAATACGTGCTGCTGGCAGTATTCGTGATCGCCTTGCCGCTGTTGTACGGCCTGCACTACGACCTGCCGCTGCCGGGCTTCTGCAAGTACATCTGTCCCGCAGGCACCTTTGAGGGTGCGATAGGCCTGCTGTCCAACACCAGCCCCGTCAACACGGGTTATTTCAGCATGCTGGGGATCCTGTTCACCCGCAAGTTCGTCATCATGCTGGTGATCGCCCTGACCTGCGTATTCTGCTACCGCTCCTTCTGCCGATTCATCTGCCCGCTGGGAGCGATCTACGGCCTGTTCAACCGATTCAATATCATCGGTGTGAAGGTAGACCCCGGCCGATGCAGCCATTGCGGCGCGTGTGTGCGAGGCTGCGGCATGGATGTGCGCCATGTGGGCGACCACGAGTGTATCAACTGCGGCAAGTGCATGGAGGTCTGCAATCAGGGTGCGATCTCGATCCAGGCTGGAAAGCTCATCCTCAAAGCTCCGGCAAGGGGCTGCGCGGACGATGAGCCGGATGCTCTGCAAAGGCACAGGAAGCTCGGGCGGATTCTCTGGGGGCTCGCCTTGGCGGTATTGTGTTTCGCGCTGCTATGGTTCAATGTGCTTGATCCCGCCGTGAAGGAGGAAATCATTCCCAGCGCCCAACCCTCCGCGGCTCTTGAGCCCGACGAAGGCCTCGACCCGGCAGCGACAGAAGCCGTTGTTGAGACAGAAGCGTCCGACATCGCGGAAATAATCACTGTCGCGGAAACCTCCATCGCTGAGAAAGCATCCTCTGTGACAGAGAATTCTGATGCCATGGACTTATCCACGGCTGAAGAAACACCTGTCGCCAAGGAAGCGTCCTCTGTGACGGAAATTCCTGATGCCGAAGAGTTATCCACGGCTGCGGAAACACCAGCCACAAGGCCGGAAACGGCTGCTGTCAGCTACGACAGCGATGCGCCGGTGGGCAGGGAGGTCGGTCAGCAGCTGCCGGACTTCACCCTTCCCTGTTACGACGGTACGGACTTCCATCTTGCAAAGCAGCGCGGGAAGATCGTCTTCATCAATCTGTGGGGAACCTTCTGCACGCCCTGCAAGAACGAACTGCCTTATTTCAACGATCTGTATACGGCACACGAAGGCGACATTGCCATGCTTATTGTCCACTCCTCCATGGTGATTGACGACCCTGTCGAATATCTGGCTGACAAGGGTTATGCCATGCCCTTCGCCACCGACGACGATGATGACACCGTGGCGGAGATCGTCGGCAGCACAAACACCTTCCCCCAGACCATCGTGCTCAACCGCAGAGGTGAGGTTGTCTACAACAAGATCGGCTCCATCACCCCGGAGATACTCTCGGCGTTGTATGAAGAGGCGGATAAAAAAGCTGAATAACACATACTCATAGTAAACGAACAAAATGCATGCGCCGAATTTACACCGCTGCAAGCGGCATACATGAACCTGTTTCCTATGGTTCAGATGCGTTAACGCTTCAGATGCATCAGGAATTTCCTCATTTCCACCGCAGTGTTTCCGTCCCCTCCCATACAGCGTCTTCAGCCAGGGTCAGTATACTTCCATCCCAGTGGACTGCAACCCGTTCCATAGGGATCCGCCGCATAAACATATCCTCCACCACATACTCGATATAATAAGTGCCCGGTGGAAGGGGTTTTGATTCTACCGGCAGAACACGCGTTATTGTCTGGGATTCGCTGTATTCATAGTCTCCTCCCTGCAGTCCCGTCCGCGTATTGAGGATTGGGTAAAGCAGGCGATAGGTCTGTCCTGCCATGCTTGCCAGGGACACAACATTGCGGTTAAACATATTTGAAGAGGAATTGTAACCCTCCCAGACACCGTAGATCTCATACCCTTTTTCTTTTGCGTAGCCGCATCGGAAGCGCCAGATATTCATATCGACCTGAACGGGTATCTCATACAGGCACTCCCCGTATACGTATTCGATCAGGCTGATACAGCAGAATTCATCGCCCACACAGGGCCATTTCCAGGGCTCGTCAATGGTGAACTGAGCCTGTCCATCCTGTGTAGGAAGCTCCTTCGTCGGCACATAGCCGAGGAGAATCACATTTCCGGTCTCTTCATCAAGCCTGTAATAGTTGCAATTGATCCTGTTGACATTGATATCGCTGCCGGCCAGCGCGATCACGGGTGTTCCGTCCGGACCAACCCGGTGTTCCACAACGATGTCGTACGCTTCCATATCATCGATATCCGGCAGCCTCTCGACTTGATCATAGAGTGAATCCGGAGCTGTCCAGGGCGTAATGGCATCCAGGACTGCCAGATAGTGCGGGCTTGGACAGTTTTTCGCATAGATATCCAATTCCTCATTGGTCATATCCGTAGCAAAACAGAAGGACAAGCCCCGCGCCATGACCCTGCCGGAACCTCGCACGCAGTATACCACGGCATCCTCCAGCGATTCGAGAGCCCTGTTGCGCAAGTCGATCCCTTTTTCATGCAAAGCCGGGGACAAAATGATAATGTTGTAGAGATCCGTCATTTTGTCTTCGGCATTGCCGTATTTCTCAGCCAGATTCTTCTGTTTCATATAAAAGGACACCAGCTCCGGAAACTGTGTGTAAATCGCAGCGGTTGCGGCAAACAATTCTTCCATACATTCGGCAGTCTGGCCTACCTTTCCAAGATCGATGACCGACCAGGTGAGCAGCTGCCCGCCCTGTATATCTCCCAGCATCGCGCACTTCTCCTGAGCCGTATCGCAGATAATCCTTCCCAGTTTTCTTCCGTCCATTTCAGGCCGGCTGCAAAGCTCCATCAGCCATTGGCCGATCGCAGTACCTTCTCCGGTCACGACTTCTTCGGATGCGATCATCCAGTTTGCGTAGTCCTTGATCATACACGCCGTTTCAAGGTTTGCCATCAGGCAGGCGTCAAACAATACTGCTTCCATGAGTATACCACTGTCCTTAAGCGCCTGCCCCAGTTCATACAGATACAGGATATCGCCGCCAAACAGTTCATCCACGAAAATACCGGTTCGGCTGCCGCCTCCATGATCCCAGAGAACCAGCATGTATTTTTCCGCCGGATATTCCTGCGCACTCCATCGAATAAAATCGGACAGAGTTTCCGGGTCAGACATACTGGAAAGAGGGAGTTCTTCCTTCAGGCGGATCTGCGAGGTCGAGGTTTCTTCATAAGGATCATAATGCCATCGCTGCAGAACATCTGTCCGGATCTGTTTGTCCGTGGTCTTCTCTGAAATCTCATCGTTGTGCCAGGCAGAACACCCCCCCGTCTGCAGCACCACATTGACATCCCGGGAAGGGACTCCGTTATCCATTCCCAGTTTTTTTGCCTGCTCCTGATACAAGGTCGCGATATCATGCGAATTCGCGATCTCCATCAGGTTTGTGGAGGCATAACCGTACCGGGATTCCAGATCGGAACCACACATATAAAACATCACCGTCCACTTGGGTAAAACATTTTCCTCAGCTTCGACATAACCCACTGAAACCGTCAACCATCCCAGCCAAAAGACCAGCAGCAGTAAAAGCTTCTTCATGTCATTCCTCCGATATCATGAAACCGTCAGGAAAGAGGAAACGGTTCTGTGTCTCCTCCCAAACCAAATGCCAGCATTATGATTCGTTTACTGCACCAACATACGCCGCTGCAGGCGGCATGATTCCGCAGTAAATTCGTGCGAACAAGATAACACATTTTAAATCATAACATAATTTGAATCATAATGATAACACTTTATTTTTCTTTTGATAAAAACAGGGTAGAGGAAGGCGCAGCCGCACCTCTACCCCCTCCCCGAGCCGCGCTCCGTCGTTAGTCGGATAAATTTCATGACGCGGCTCTGGGAAAAAACGGAGGGGGAACATATCAGATGATATGCTCCCCCTCCGTTTTTCAGGTTACGTGACAGAGAACCGTCCTCTGTCACCTATTCCTTTTTTGTTTATGCAGCTTTGACCGATGCTTCGTCCGCCCGATGCCACACGCCGTCGATCAGAAGATACGTCGTGCCGTCGATGGTCTCGGCCGTGTCTCTGGCGGTTTTCTCAGGCCATATCTCCTGACCCTGTTTTATGGTGACGACCGGATCTTTGCCGGAAATACCTTCAATCCTCGTATACGGGCTGTCGAAGGTATCGTTGTCATAAGACGCTTCGTAGGAACCACCCAATGCGCTTATCTTTCCGTTCTGGCGATCTGTCAGGATGAGGGCAGAATCGCTCAGGCTGTATGCAGGAGTGTTGTCCTTCATCGGGAAAGCCCGCAGGACGATCTGCAGTGCCTTGGGCATGACCATATCCCGGCTGTCCAGGGTGTTCGTGATCAGCTTCACCAGGCTTGTCTGTCCCTCAGGTGTGTCAAAAAAGAAGACATCGTATTTCTCCTCTTCCATCATATCCGAACGGGCATCTCTGAAAATATACAGAGATACATCTACAGGCTCTTCGCCGGACTGCAGCATGTTCACGCTGGTGCGGAAGGCGTCGATTTCATCCGTATCATTGTTCAACATCAGGTAAAGGAGTGTCTGATCCTTATCATCAGCCGTCTCAGGCGTATCGCCCAGCCAGTAGATCTTCCAGCCGTCCTTTTCCCCTCCGTCTGCCAGACCTTCGGCAATCTCTCCGTGAGGCTGTCTGGCGCCGCTTAATGCAAAGCTGTTCAGAACCTCCTGGTCTGCAGTCAATGTCAGGAACAATTCCGTTTCAAACTGCTTCGCCAGCCACTTTCCTGATACTTCATGCAGGTACAGTTCAAAGTCTGCAAAGGACGGAACCGTCACTGTACCCGTCAGGAGATCCAGTTTTCCTGTACTTCCGATGGGGATGACAGGCTTCCTGGCCGCATTGGCTGTCAGTGCCGAGTAAAGCGCGATATAGCGGTCCTTTCCTTCTCCGAACGCATCGCCGTACAGAATTTCGGCGGCAAACTGCGGCTGACCGCCTGCCCCGACGTACAGCTGCGTCGCATTGGGCAGAAGATATACCGTATGGAAGGTCTCGCTGTTGGTCCACAGGTGGTAAGGCACGATCCGGTCCGTATCCAGCCGCACATCTTTGTTCAGAATACTCCTGATATCCAGCACAAAGACAGATCCTGCCGCCAGATATTCCTCTTCCCCATAGCGGGCGCGGGTAGCGGAGCCTGTGCCTCCGGACGTACGGCCGATATCGCCGACAGGCACCAGTACCTTTGCGTAAGCGGAATTCGAAAGTCCCATCGCCACGGTGCCGCCGGAAGACACCAGTATATTTGCGTTAGGAAAATTCGAAAGCCCCATCGCGTTGATATAACCGATCGGGATCGGATCCATATCATAGATGGTATATTCGTTCACCTGGCTCTGGACTTCGTTGATGGGCTTCAGCGCTTCTTCATAAGCCTGCTGGTAACGTTCCTCCAGATCTTCCTGCTCGGTGGGATCCACGTCGTACTGCGTTCCGGTACCGCAGAAATCGCAGCGGTCGTAGTAGTACCATTCGGTCTCCTTCTTCTTGATGGTCTTTCCAAGCTTGATCCCCAGGATCTTCGGAACAGAGGCGTTGGCCTTCACACTAAGTTTTACCGCAACGGTCGGATCCGAAGCGACATGACTCTCATAGCCACTCGTGTAGAATTCGACATAATCTTTATTATTCGTCCGGATCTGGTTGATCTGGGTACCGGAGATACGGGCGACAGCTTTCGCCCTTCCGATGCCCTTCAGTTTGGAATTGCCCCCGGCTACCAGGTGGGTCCTGAAGTTATCGTTGATCATTTTTTTTGTCCAGTTACTGTTTGACTTATCGCCTTTTTTCATTCCGCCGGTGTCTGCACTGATGTCGATGCCGGTTTTGGCGGACAGTTTTGTATTGTCGATCCACACGGCATTGGTCAGTGTGGCTCCGATCCAGGCGTTTCCGCTGGCTGAGCCGGCAGCGCCTTTACCCAGCGAATCCGCAAGATTCTGCACATACAGTCGGTCATTTGATGCCCTGATCCTCAGCTCTTCCTGCTCGCTTGTCAGACTGGTCTGGTTTGCAAAACTTAAAACCCCCTGCAGCTTTGTTTTTTCCGGCTCGCTTCCTTTGCTGATATTGACAAAGGTGTTGAAATTGAGCGTAGTCTTTGCCACTGCATTGGGCAGCGGAATACCTGCTGAACTCTTCACCTGAGCTGTGGTGAAGATGCCCGGATGATTATAGGAATAACCATCCCGCTCGTTCCCTTTCTCGGAGAAAATCTCAATATATGGCCCGCTGTTGCTGGTTGACAGAGCCTGCAGCTCCAGAAGCCTCTTGCTCTTCAGATCTGCACGAGGAGCGACCGTAATCTCCGAGGTGGACGCCACATCGGCGTAGGCCTTGGCGTTGGCCAGGGAGATGAAGCCTCCGCTCTCCACATAAGCGGTTGTCTCGATATTATCAGCCAGGTGATAGGTTTGATAGCCGGCTGTTTCCACGATCGCCGAATTCGTCCTCCCCGAGAAGGAATTCAGTTTCAGGAGGCCTTCCTTCGCATGCATTTGAACACCTTCGCCCACATTGACGCGTACAATACGGTCGATGGTATTATTCGCCGTGGCGCTGGAGCCTTCCAGGATGAATCCCTTGCCGTCGTACTTTGTCTCGGCCAGTGCTCTGGTGGTCTGGAATGCCTGCACGACTACATTTTTCTCCGCTGTGATCTTTGAATCTCTCACAAAATCGACATTGTTCACTTGATGGACTTCATTCTCACCCTTGGTGCTGTTATAGTTCACCAGAATGGTGAATGCGCTGGACTGCAGCGTGGACTCTGCCTTGGGTGCGTCGATCGACAGCACCCTTACGTCGCCCGACGTCGCTTCCAGGCTGGCGCCCTTACCGACAGTGATCAGCGTGTTGTAATAGGATTTCGTAGGCTGTTTGCTCTTCGTTACGTTCACCAGAAGAGATACCGTGGTATCTCCATCGATGGCAGACTTCGCACTTCCTTCGTTCCATGCTATCAGGTCCACCGTGCCCGCCTTCAGGGTTGAACGTTCGCCGATGATGACCCGCACATTCTGTGCGCCGTCTTCGCTGCCGACACCGGCGGTCGCCTCTGTGGTGGTTCCATTTACGGCTTTCCAGCCGCCGGGGACAAAACCCAGACTGCTCGCACTGGCATTCCCGCGTGCTTCCACACGGGCCGCCCCTGTGATCGTGGCCGTCACGCCCTCAAGCACAGCGTTGTAGCTTTCTTTCGTAGATGCTTTCGCGTCCAGATCCCCTACGGTGACAAGACCGAAGCTCTTGGCCCCATCGGTCCTGGCCGTTGCGCTGGTACTCGTTGTTCTGGTAGCCACGCCTGAATATATATCCAGACTCTCTGCCTCCAAGATGTTCTTTGAAATATCAACATCTTTCAGATCCACATATTCTGTAGGCACCAGCACCTTTACCAGCTTCGGTTCCCATTCCATGACTTCTGAGGTGACCCATCTGTAATGTTCACCGGCCCGGAAGCCGTATGCCATCCCACGCGGGAGCCCGCTATTTCCTCCAGAGTATATATTCACGGCCTGTTTGGTAACCTTCCATGGTTTATCTTTATTCCCTTCGTTCAGCCAGTCTGCCGCCTTCTGCGCTTCTTCTTTGGTCACAAAGCCTCCCGGTAGAGAGCCTTTATATATGTCATTTGAGGAGCCAAACGGATCGTACATCTTCCCGGTCTTTGAATTCTGAATGAACCAGAGATCGTCAATTTTATGAAGTATAAGTTCTCCATTTTCGTCCCTGTCAAGATACTCTTCTTCGAAAAGCACATCATAGTCGAAGTGGGCTTTGTACTTTTTCACGAATTTGCCGTGGTCCACCATAACCTCATCATATCGTGTTTTCATTTTGCCGCCAAGAACGGCAGCCGTACTGGCTATTGCCTCCGAAGCCTTGGCGCTGTTGCAGTCCACCGAAACCGCGCTGATCTTGACCGAGTTCGTGTTTTTGTTGCCGCTTCCGCCTATGGCTGCATAGACATCGCTCTGGTTCACAAGGCTCTTGATATTGACGTTCTTCGCCTTTTCGACGCCGCCTTCTCCCAGGAGCAGCATCGCGGCCTGGGTACCGGAAAGTGCCGCATTGGCCTTGTTCACCCCAACCCCTACGCCTAAGTCGAAGCTGAACTCCACGGGATGGACGATGGCATTTGCGGTGGCGTTTCCGTTTATGAGGATGTCGACATCGTTGTCTGTCTTCAGTGTCGCGTTTTCCAGTGACAGACTGGCGCCGGCATAGGCTGCGTTCTTCGCAGTGGCTTTGTTCACCGCCACGCCTACGGTGGAAATCTTTACGCCGCTGGAGGACGGAGTCGTGTCGCTGTCGGTACTCGTCGTGTAATCCGTTTTCACGGAAACCTTATCCACGTTGTATTCACCGCCGGAAAGCGCCAGCTTCGCATCGTACACATCCTTGCTGAAAGCGCGTCCGACCATGGTCGCTACACTTAAGCCCCCCGTAACCTGCGCAAGGTTTTCGATGGTGGACGAGATTTCGTCCTTTCCTTTGCTGTATACCGAGATGCTGCGGTTTTTCTTCTCGGAAGGCGCCCCGATCCGTACATCCGTCAGAGCGACCGTCAGGCCCCTGGCCGTTGCCACGTTGGTATCCACTCCCAGGAACAAAGATCCGGTCCCTGTGAGCAGGTGGGCTTTGGTCTTGCCCTGAACGTCAGACTCGGCTGTCAGGTTACCGTTCATGGCACCCTTCAGATTCATATAGGCACGGTTTTTTGCTTCATTCAGCGCATATACCACAGAGACGGAAATCTCTCCGGCACCTTCTGTCACACCAGTGATATAGGCATCGGCCAGACCGTTGCCATAACTGCCCAGCACGACGTTATTCACAGAGAGGCTGCTGCCTGTGATGATCGCGTTGTTCAGAGTGCGGTTGCGGGCGACGGCCGTGTTCACACCGATGGCGACGCCGCCGAGAGTAGCCGCGATGGATTTCGCGATGGCTGAGGTATCCCAGACTGTCTTATCTGTCTTATCTTTCTTATCCCCACCGGAGGTTTTGTCTGTAGTAACCGGTTTTTCTCCGGTGGTCACGGACAGGGTGCCGCCCACACTGAGGTCAAACAGGCTGGTGTTCAGCTCGGCCGAATTCTTGGCGTTGACGTCCACATGGTTCACCGTGACACCCACGGAAGCTCCGCCGGCAGCAACGGCGCTGATCTCGGAGGTACCGGTGGCTGAGAGCTTCCCGTTAATGGTGAAGTCACCGTTTACGCTGCCTGTTACGTTCGCTGCCTTGGCTTTCGCCACCGTATCGTTGAAGACCAGCAGTACATTCCCGGCCACCGATACCCCGCCCAGGGATCCTGCGAGCAGATCGGCCCTGGCCGTGCCTGTCACCGTGTTCGTAATGTTTACACTCCCCAGATTGCTCAGCGTTGTATGTCTGACAGCGTCGGTCTCTTTGCCGCCGTCCACACCTACGGTGGTGTTCAGAGTGGGTTTCAACTTGGCAATGCCCAGACCCATGCCCACGGCCACGGTACCGGCGGATACTCCCATGAGCAGGGCCTCCGCTTTTGTATCCGATTCGCCATGCACGGTCAGGCTGCCCTTGCCGCTGGTGCCGGAAATCTTCGCGCCGCGTGCGACTATGGTATCCTGCTTCAGATTGTTCTTCGCCAGGGACAGACCCGCTATCACGCCGGCGGTAAGGCCAAATGAGGCAGCCGTAGCGATACTGTCGGCATTGACGACGGAATTGGTTGTGACCGATACTTTTGGAGTCTTCCCGCTGATGTTTGCCGTACGATCGATGGTGGAGCTGACAGTTCCATCTGCCACCGCCAGTGCGATCGAGGCGGCTACGGATGCCGTACCGGATCCGGAAAGGGCCAGGGTCGCTGCAAAAACATCCTGGTAGAGCGCATCGCTGTTCACGGTAACCCTGCCTGCGTTTTTGATCGTTCCGCCCAGCGTGGAGCTGGTGATATTGTCCAGGCGTACGCCGCCTGCTGAGATCGCGGCGGATCCTTCTCCGGCGCCGCTCACCACCAGGCCGACTGCCCGGATGGAGCGCTTATCGGGTTTTACGCCTTCCAGCCTGTTCAGGATCCCCTTCATGCGGTTTTCTTCGTCGGAGCCTTCTTCCGGACTGACTTCTCCGGATTTCGAAACTGCCTTTACGGTCACATTGCCGTCGTCTGCGTCTATTTTGCCAAGAGAGGTCGCAAAAACATTGCTGCGCAGCCTGGCCGTGGCAAAGCTGATCCCGCCGGCCATCTCGCCACTGACGCTCACCGTGGCGCCATAGAGATCCGCCAGGGTCTCCTGCTCGGCCAGAACCTGCACATGGCGGGAATAGACATTGGCGCTGCCGCCGATCCTGGCTGCTATAGAATCCAGCGGATTGTTCTTGTAAGCCGTGTCGCCGATCTCCTTTGCGTTTTCAAGATCCGCCATCTGCCCCGTCTTCCCGTCGTCCTCGTCCGAGGTGCTTTGACTGTTATAACCGGAAGAAGCATCGAAATGAGGTTTTCCACCCGTCTCCAGTTTACTTGTATCGAGCTTCTGTCCGTTGCTCTCAAGATCCTCTTCCAGCGATGACATGGCGGAAGTATCTATGTTTATTCGATTCAGGTGATCGATTACTTCATTGACTTTAAAGGCCTTCTTCTCTCCTTCTTTGGCGCCGCCATAAGTCAGCTGGTGAGCGGCCTCTTCATCCATGTGATCGCCGGCCTCCAGCACCATCACCGTGATGCCTATGCCGGTTTCAAAGCCGGCAGCCACGTTGCCTGCAATATTACGGACGTCGCGCAGTGCAGAAGCATTGACACTCAGCAGACCTCCACTGGCAGTCGTCTCCGCTCTGCCCTCCAGCTCCGCCAGCGTACTGGCCTTGAGGATGTTCACGATGCCGTTCACCGTTGCCGCAGTCTCATTTGAGGCGGAGACGGAGCCTGTAACGCCAAACTGCGAGTAATCACTGTCCGCCTGAATGGTGATGTTGTTTTTCGCAGTCAGATCGGATTCATTGTCCACCACCGCGTTGGTCTTGTCTTTCGCCACATTGACAGCCACCACGCCGGACAGAGCCGTCTCTTTAGAGAAGGCTGCACCGAAGGTGTACTGGTGGATCGTTTTCCCGGAATCAGCGCTGACGTCCAGGTTATTGTCCGCGACGACAATTGCTTTGCTGATCAGGGCATTCGCCTCTCCGCTGAAGCCATTGTAGACAAACACCGGAATCGCCGCCACCTTGCCGGCGATGCCCAAAGCTACGGCGATATCGGTCATATCGGTGATATTCTCCGAGCGCATGCTGATATCAGAGCCATGCAGGTAGCCTGTCGTTATAGCATTGACTTTGCTGCGCTGGTCGGTGATTGTCGCGCCGATCTCCACAGCATAGTCCGGAGAACCGCCTGCGTTGATATTCATCAGAAGAAGGACTTCATTATTCGATGCAAGGATGTCGATTTTCTTTTTTGCCTCTGCCCTATTCAGCAGGGTTTTCACATCATTGTCCGAAGTCAGGACAAGAGCGCCTGCTCCGACCCCTGCAGCCAGACCGAAATTCACTCCGCCAAGGAACAGGGACTGATTCGCGTCATGAATGGCCTTTACCGCAACATTGCTTTCGGTACTGCCTTTCTGAGCCCGGAGCCTCGCAGCGGAAGCATCCATATAAACCTTATTTCTGCTTTTCATGTTCACGGAGGTGGCCGTAACGCCTGCCGATCCCGACAGGGCAACACCGGCGCCGGCAAGGAGCTGTTTTTCTCTGACGACAGCGCCCGTATAAACGCCTGTGATCTCCTCTCCGTCCATGTTTTTGACAGCGGAAACATTACCAGCCGTCAGGGTATTTACAGTGCTGCTGCCCAGTACCGTCTGGACATCGTTTTTCTTGTCCAGTGTGAGGTCCGTCAGACCGACGGCAGCAGACACGTTGGCCAGGGCGACAGAGCCTGCCGCGGCTTTTGTATCGTCTTTCAGGTACGACTCGATCAGGGCGTTATGTCCTGCGTCGATCTTTACGTCGCCAAGGGTTGTGTGTACCTTGTTCTTTTCCCTTTGCAGGAGCAGGTTGCCTTCGGCAGCCACTCCATCCACGCTGCCCGCCATGACAAGACCGGCCAGTATGGAGTGATCCTTTGCGCTGGAACGGATACGAACATTTTTTCCCGCATCAATAACTCCTTTCTCCATCTCGACAGAGGCTTCCCGTCCAAACAGACTGATGTTAAAGGACCCGCCCATCGCCGTGCCGATCGCACCGGGAAGGGAAGCCGTGGCGTTCAGCATCCAGGCTTCAGAGTCCGCCGTGACATTGATATTGCCATCACCTGAATACAAATCTATGTCACCGCCCAGGGTCGTCTTTGCAGCGGAAGCGGAGGAGACCACATTAAAGCCTGCAGCAACGCCTACGCCCTTGCTGAATGCCGCAGCCTGGGAAGCCACGCCGGCAATCATCTGATCCGAGATATCGGAGGAGACATCTATGTCTTCCTTGGCGTCTATGGAAGAATGATCGCCAAGCTTCGTATTCGCCGCGGCTCTGTCGTGGATTACACTCAGCGTACCGCCGGCGGCCAGGCCGCCGCCGCTCAGACCGGCGACACTCACCACAGCATTTACGCCGATGGATGTCAGATCCAGCTTTGTATTCGAAGTGACAGACGCCTTACCGCGGGACTTGATATACGAATTGTCCCCCACGGTGGCGTTCGCCTCGCTGCCGATCTTGACCACGTTCAGCGTGGCGCTGAAGGCATTGGAGGAATCCTTGGCCAGTGCAGCCACGCCGGCTGCCCCGGTGAACACCTGTGCCTTCCCTGCAACGTCCGCTTTCTGCGTCACGTCGCCTGCCTTGTTGACATTGACCATGTCCCCGATCACAGCGTTCACTTTATCCTTGTTGCTCGTCACACTGATCGTAGCGCCCGCGGTCCCGGCGGAAGCCCCAGCGGACAAAGAGCCCGCGATGACACGCGTGTTTGCATCGGACAGGGCCTTTATGGTCATATGACCATCCGCTCCATCCTTCTCTTTGTCCTCGGTCAGACTGATATCCATATTGCTGCCCAGACCGGCATCCACCTTGTTCCTGGAATGGACCACGGAAAGGGTGCCCGCAATGGAAGCGCCGCCCCAGGCCGGCTTCGCGGAACCGGACAGAGCTTCCGCATAGTTATTCAGGAATGTATACTTGTTTATACCTTCAAAGGCTTTCTGCACCTTGCTGGCATAAATGTTGACCTTTGCTTCATTCTCCTTTTTGTCTTCGCTTTCTTTTACATTGATCAGATCATCGTTGTCTTCCTTATCTCGCATTGCAAGCAGGTTCTTATAGTCGTCCCCTGTGACTGCCTGTTTTTCGGCGCTGACTGTCAGGGAATTTCCTTCGATATTGGCATAGTCGCCGATCTTCGCCGAGACCTTGTTCCCGCTCTTGAGGACCATTATGGATGCGCCGATTCCGACCGTATCGCCAAAGCTCAGGCTCACGCCGCCTGCCCGGCCGTTCAGTCTGGATTTATCGGTAGACTCAATACTGATGTTCCCGCCCTTGATGGTCTGTCTCTTCTTTTCACTCCCTCCGTCGACGAACACGCTGGACTCTGCGCTGCTCTTCACAACACTCACCGCGCCTCCGACGGAAAACGTGGATTTAGGACCCGACAGAGCACCGGACAGGGACTGAGCCGTCATCCTGTCTGCAAAATCCTCGGCCATGTTCTGGGTCAGCGTGCTCTTCACCGTGATATCGCCTTTGCCGCCGGACACCAGATCGCCCTTCACGTCCACGACTGCTTTGTTGCTGCTCTGTGTGATGGCAGCGCCGCCGGAGATCGAATTGGCGTTGATCAGGATAGAGGCTGCCGCGGAGGTTCCGAGTGTAGCGAAATTACCGTCGTTATCAGCGGTGATGCTGATCGCGCCGCCGGACTGCACGGAGCCGGCCGACACCTTGGCTGCATGGCTGGCTTTTGTCATGCCTACCGAGGCGGCCACCTGGTATTTGCTGCCCATGAAGAAATTGTACACGTCATAACCGAGCGCAACGCCGGTCATTACAATGCCAAGACCATCCTGGACTTCCTCCCAGGTGCTCTTGTTCTCCTCTTCGGTCTCTGCATCGTTCATCTCCACGCCCTGACTGCGCAGAACATTCATCGAAAGCGGCATGTCGTTGTCGGCATCCTCGCCGTCTTCCTCTTTATTCTGGTTCAGTCTTTTGTTAATGTCCGAACCTGTATTATTGTCCGAATTATCATCGGAAGCTTCTTTTTTCGGTTTTGCGGAGCCGTCCTCGTCCACATCCACAGCCCGAAGCACCCGCACGACATCCTGGCCGACTGCGGAGGCCACCGCAGAGGTATAGTCCTTACTGCGGCTGTCAGACGCGATGGAAACGATGCCGTTCACATCCACGCTGCCCAGCTTCGTGCTTATGTCGGATGTATACATATTCAGAGCCACGGTCGCGCCCACGGCCGTCTTCAGGCCTACATTAAAGGCGCTGGCGATGACATTGCTTTCACCTTCCTCAAAAGATGAAACAGACAGATCACCGTCTGCATGGACGTCCCCATCTTTATACCCGGTGACGACCGTGTTGTTCAGTGAATACATTTCCGCTTTGATGCTGTTGTCCAGCATGTTCACGGCCCCGGAGGCATCCAGGGAAAGATGGCTGCCGTCCGCCGCCGTAGAAGAACCGGACAGAGGATCGGTACCCGCCACGCTGGCGACCGTTTCCTCATGCTCCGAAGCCGCGTCTACCACAAGGTTTCCGGCTTTCACGCCTTCATTCTCGTCCCCGCGCCAGCCGATCACAGCTTCCACATCCGAGCTGCCGGTCACCATGGCAAAGGACGCACCCATGCCGATTCCCCGGCCGGTACCGTTTGTGGTAAAGCCATCGGTGGAGAGCCTGAAATTGCTGTACGGTCCCTGGTCTGCATCCGCCTCGTCTCCTTTTACGAAATGGACGTCGATATCCGTCAGCTGCCCGTCCGGCATCCGGAAAGAATATACATACTCGTCCTTGTTCGTGGTGATCATGGAGTAGACCTTCTCATGACCCGGTGCGGAAGTCGTCGGATTGATCTCGGCCGTATGTGCAGTACCATTCGCATCCTTATAGGTAAAACCGATGGTATCAAGCCTGCGTCCTTTGGCCTTCTTCACCGTAATCGTCACGACATCGCCCACACGTGCGGAAAGCTTGTCTCCCACCACTTCCCGGTTCTTCACGCCTACGGTGACGGCGTCCTGCTCGACAGGGACCTCGCTTGTGACCTTGGGCGCGGGCACATTGGTCAGAATTTCGACCGGATCCAATTCAAAGAAGACTTCGACCGAAGGATCGATCTTCAGCTCCGTAAGGTCGGCAGTATCGATGTACCAGCCTTTCGCATCCTTTTTGACTTCGATCTTTTCACCGGTAATCTCATAACCGCTCCCGTCGTTATAGCTGTAGGAAACGTAGCTCTTACCGGTCTTTTTGTCCGTTTCCAGCGTAAATCCGGGCTTCAGGTTAATGCGGATCAGCGGGCGTTCTTTTGTGATCTCACTCTCAGGTATTTCCGCACTGCCGCCGAGCCCGACTGTAATCCGGACATTCTTCCCTTCCGTCACGGACTGAACGTCGTCACTGGTGCCCACGTCCATGTTGGCCTCTTCGCCGGCAGAGGTATTTGCAATGGCGTTTCCTTTCGCGTTCAGGGCTGCGGACGCCACATTGTTCACCAGACGTTTTTCGTCGGCGATAACGTGCATATCGCCGGCCACCGTGACCGTCCCGCCGGGTATGTCTATGGTCGTTTCGGTCGTTTTGCCGTCTTCATCGGTTGTTTCCGTCTTTTCCTCGTCGTTTGCGATCTCCGCACGGGTGACGGCCTTCAGATTTGTGACCGCGGCAGAACCCGCAATGCCCATGTTCCTGGCGCCCGCGCCGGAAATGGCCTGGGTATCGATCAGATGGCTGCCATAGGATTCCTTTTGGGTCTCTATCCTAAGATCTGTCGGATCCCGCAGAATCGCAAGCTGTTCGTCGTTAAGGAGAATATTGTTTTCTTCTGTCTGCCGGATGATTGATCCCGAGACTTTACCGGGAATATCCATATCCACCAGATTATTGACCGAATTTTCCATATCGATCGACTTGCAGATCGAATCCGTAATCTCCTCCAGCAGCTTATTGATGAAGTCGGTAAGACTCATCCCTTCGCCGCTGCCTGCATCAGGGCTTTGTGAATCCCCTGCAGGGCTTTGCTGAGCGCCGTCGTCCTTTTTGACCTTTTTATCACCCTTTATGTATTTGTACAGTTCGAGCACATCGTCCATGCCAATGTGTTCGGAAAGGAAGCCACTGGAATCCAGTTCGTCCAATATGTCGTCTATATCCTGGTCCGCCGTCAGTTTCAGGCTCTCCAGCGATTTTTTCACTGCTTTATCGAGGGCCTTTTTAAAGGTATTGCCGGACATCTTTCTGATTTCAGATTTAAGGTCTTCGCGAAGGTCGCTGTCCTCCTTTTTGGAAATACCTGCGCTGCCGGGACGGATCGGTATTACTTTATTCAGGACAGCCTCTACGATGCCGCTGAGCATTCCGCGGAATTCTTCATCCAGCGTTCCGACCAGTTCTCTTTCGAAGGTATTGGTAAAGTTTTCCCGGTATTTGTCTATCTCCTCAACCGGGACCTCGACGAACAGGCAGAATATGATGATTACCGGGATGGCGATTCTGTCGCCGATCGTATGCATCTTTTCCTCATTCAGGACGGCTCTGACCGCGCCAAGGATATCAATGTCCGAGACGAAGTCGAAAAGCTCACCGGAATCCATGATCTCGCTGGTGAGGTCGTCGAGGATGAAGCTTCCTATATTTTTCAGCAGGTTGGTGTCTCCGGCCAGGAGCTTGGCCAGTCCGATTTCATTCACCAGATCGCTGACATAGTCTCCTACCGTTTCCCTTACAAGATTCTCCAGGTCTTCCTGACTGTTCACATTGGCAGCGCTGCCGGTATATTCCGGAGATTTTTCACGGGTGACGGCGTAGACATTCAGCGAACCGGCATTGACCTTTCCTGTCCCGACCCTTGCGATGTTTTTGATATCCACAAGGTTCAGGGCGGCTCCTGCACCGATGCCGGTGACGGAATCGACCGTACTGCCGTTTGCCTTCATGACTGCTTCGGTTCGGTTTTCCGAGATCACGTTCATCCTTCCGGCGATATCGACGTTCACACCATCCTTAATCTCAGAGATGGATCTGCTCTTCTGCAGATTGGCCGTTACAGCAGCCGCCATGCCCATAGTTCCTTCTGTGGTCAGAATCCGCAGACGGTACTTGAGCATAAAGTCCAGCTGGTCCTCAGTGATATAATAATTCCCGGATATCGCGGCCAGCTTCGCCACCGCCATGGCCAGCTTTGCCAGAATGCTGTCGGTGAAGCCCAGGCGGTAAGGCACCCTGCCGCCTGCGCCGGAGGCATTTGCAATGTTTTGAACCGTGCTCTCCGTCGCGGAAGCGACCGTCAGGCTGCCTGCATTCAGATTCTGTGCGAGCGAAGCCTTCGCCACGTCGGTCACAAGGCTGCCGCCGATTGCGGCGCCAATCCCTGTTCCTATGCCTGTCGAAGCGCCTTCCGCCTCCACAAAATGTTCCGCAAGATTGGAGGCACGGATGGTGACGTCATCCTGGACATTCAGCATCTTATTGCCGAACAGCTGACCCATATATGCGGTCGCAGAAGTACCGACAATATCCACAGCTCCCACTGCCGCCAGTGATGTCCCTCTGCCGGAAGCACCTGCCGCCCCAGACACTGTATCCTGTACGGTCTGTTCGGCACGGATGGTGATACTGTCGATGGTTTCTCCGGCTGTGCGGGTCTTCAGTATCGCCTTGTCCTGCACGGCAGCGACCGTATCGGCTCCGTTGACCGCGACAGCAAGGCCGATGCCGATCCCCATTCCCTTTGACTGACGCTTGCTTCCGGAACCATCCGCGTCCACACAGAGCGCGACATGATCCTCTGCTTCCACCGCCAGATCGGTATCCAGAGAAAGAACTGCGCTATCATGGACACGGGCTTTGCTGTCCACAGAGGCTACCTGCACGGAAACAGCTCCGCCGATACCCATGGTTCCGCTGCTGTAGCCTGCCATGGATTCGGTGCGGACACTGTCCTCGCCGAAAGCCAATGCGCGGATGCTGTCACTGGAAACAATGCCTTTGATATCAGCCCGGTTATGACTGTTCGCCACGGTCACAGCCAGCGAGGCACCCAGGTTCGTGGTCACGCCTTCGCCGGACTGCCCTTTTTCGAATTCTCCCGTGAAATTGATCTCCACGCTGGCGGGATTGATCCCTGTCGGCATAATGAATGTATAAAGGAAATCACTCTTACGGTCCATATACACTTCTTCTGTGTAAGAGCCGTCTTTTGCCGTGATTACGGCTTTCAGCGTTCCCTGTCTGATCCGGTAATCATCGTTCGGATCGATCTTCACCTTCACGGTCTCACCGCGGTCTGCGCGGGCATAAACCGGAATCACATTGCCGTGATCCAGCTGCGCCTCATTCAGCACAATCTCTTTCTCGCCAAGGGCAGCAGAAATCGTCAGGGTCGCAGAATCAGGCGTCCCCTGCGGAATGGTAAAGGAGTCCCCATCGCCTTCGTAAACGACCACATCGTTATCATCCGTGACCTTGATATGAACAACCTTAAAGCCTTCCTGCAGATTGGCCTCCCCGGCTGTCACCGTCACGATGTCGGACTCTGCTCCGTATTTTTCGGAAAGCGTACAGTGTTCTGCCTGATGTTCCACGTCCAGTTCGTCGCCGGTAGTGAGCATGATGGTTTTCTGTTTAAACTCAGCGGAAATATGGATCAAGACACCGGACGCCAGCTCCGGCACATCAAAGCCGAGCTTGTCTCCGTTCCTGTCCTCAACCGTCAGTTCCAGAGGAGCTCCCGCTGCTGTACCGTCCGGATTCAGGAATTCTATCGTGACCTTCTCGGCGGTATAGCCGGCATCTGGAACAATACTGATAAAGGGATGATCTCCGGCCCGAACCTGCTCATCGTGCAGGATCAGACGTCCGTGGGGATCATTAAATGTGCTGTAGGAATGCAGATCCTCTTTAAAGCCACCGGATACGGTGATCTGGGCATTCTCCGGAATATCCGAAGCATCCAGGATCCAAAGGTCGTTTTTCTTTTCCAGCACCCTTCGATGCTCAGCACCGTTTTCGTCCTCCCAGGAGGCAGACAGATTTCCGTCCAGGGCAAAACCGTTCTTTGTATTCGGAGCCGCGCTGAATGCATAGCCTGTGACGGCCTCGCCGGTGCTGATACTGTTTTTATAGATAATATCTCCGGAGATGATATTTCCTTCTGCGTTTTTCACCGCATCGGTGTGGATCAGGATCGTATGCGGAACTCCGTTTTCGGTCTGAGCCTGGGTGTCCGTATAAGTCCATGCTTCCGTTCGGACAATGGCATCCTCGTCAAAGGCTTCAATCTCTGACGGTGTTTTGCTGGTGATGGCTGTGCCGTCTGCCACCGTATCAACATCGGTGGCTCCATCAGCGGACACGGTCGTATCGCCTCCGGCTGTCACGGTCGCGCTGCCATCGATCACGGCCCGGTTGTCATTGGTCGTAACGGCGACCGCAATGGCGCCGGCCATCTGCAATCCACGGTCGCCGGCATCCACATCCTTTCTGCCGTCGTCGACGAACTCCGCTTTCACGCTGACACCGGCCGCTGCCACGATCGTTTCCGGAATGGTCAGAAAATAGCGATAATCGTCATCATCCGGATTTACGATCACGGTCTTTTCGACAGTCACACCGTTCTCCAGAACCTTATAGGTGGCTTTCAGACCGCCGTTTTTCAGGAGTCTTCCTTCTTCCGGATTGACCACCAGCCGAAGTTCTTCTCCTGGCGCCACTTTTTTCAGACTCTGGGCGGGATCATCGGGTTCTGTCTCATAGGTCAGCACACCGCCGCCGCTGCCGGTGAGTGTAAGTGGTACGGTCCGGTCCTCAGGGTTAATCCCGGATTTTTCAGTGGATACATCATCTGTGCTGTCTGTGATGTTTTCCACCATCTCGCGGATATCGATCTGCTGGTTCTCTTCCTTGTCCTCAAAAAGATCCGGATCGATCTCTTCTTCCTCTTCCTGTATTATGGTCCCGTCTTCTTCGTACTCCACGAATACAGTGATGTCCTTTGTCGACTGGGTGAAGGAACAGCTGTCTTTGCCGACAGCGGTACCTGTGGTGTAGGAGGTATCGCCGGGGTTCAGGCCTCGCCAGGTAATAGATTTTACTATATAGCCGGCCATCGGCTTCACATTTACGTTCACCGTCACCTTGCCGTCATTTGTGGACGTGTCTACTTTTACGTCGCCCGAAGCTTTTGCGCTTTCATCCACATACACGGCATGGTCCGAAACGGAGACCTTGGCGACGGCTTCGTCCAGTTCCTTCTTCTCTTCGGAGGTTAAGCCTACTAAGCCCTTCGCCGTATCCCAGAGGTCCCCCAGTCCGTTAATGATCTGGACGATGGCGTTGTCTTCTTTGCTCTCCTTATCCGCCATGCCGGACTCTGCTCTGGTCTCGGCCTTCTCTCTGGCGGAAGACTGTACGGTCACATCGCCTCCGGCCGTGATCTGGGCCGTATCTGCGGCTTCTGCCTTCACATGCTGCAGTACCACGGCCGCGCCGAGATACCCTCCTGTTGAACCCTTCTGTCCTTCGCCCTTGTCTGCAATAGTCGTTACATCCACATCTCCCGAGGAGGACAGGATCACGTCCTTATCTGCGGAAAGGGTACCGTTTACGGTGGTCTTTGCATTATCGGTCAGAACAGTGATCGCGACAGCGACCGGGAGACCGTTGGTGGAATCCGCACGGGAAGAAACCTCCAGCCTGGTTTTCGAGCTGAGGTGAATGCTGTCCGAAGCATCGATCTGTGCGTCTTTTCCAATGTTTACTTTAGCGTTTGCCTTTGCCATGGTGATGGCAAAGGGCAGGCCGTTGTATGCCGCGCCATTCTCATCAATGCCTGCTGTCGTATTCGTGGCGGCAGTGATGCTTACGCTTCCCCGTGCGCCGTTTCTTTCTTTTTTATCCAGATCATAGCCGGCGTACAGCTTGCCGTTTACGTCCACGGAAGCCTCTGTCAGCTTAAGATCGATCACATTCATCCCTGGCATCAGGGTGATGATTCCGCTGTCCTGGTCAGTCTTTGCCTGAAGAAGGATATCCCCTTCACTGTATATTTCCGCATTCTTTCCGATCCTGACGGATGCCTTGTCAGAAATATTCAAAAGATCCACGGGAAATTTAGTGATATACAGATTGACCATCGGTACATTCGCAGTCGTAGCGGAATATGCCTCAGCTCTGACCAGACTGGCGGCGATTTTGCCGTTGATCACCACATCTTTGCCCCGCAAGGCCAGCTGCAATCCCTTCACGGTCAGTTCAGCGTTTTCCTTGATTTCCACAGTAGTTCCATCTGTCAACGCCGTTCTGGCATCGATGACAAAGCTGGAAAGCGGGAGCTTTTTGTTTTCTTCTGTGGTGACGGTCAGCTTACTGAGCATATCGGCAGCGCCGGTATAGATATAATTGGTAAAGCCATCCGTCGCCACATAGTTCAGCTCACCAAGGAGAGCCGGAGCTACGATCACAGTGCGCTTGTTTTTCAGATCGTCTGTGACACTTTCCATGCTGTCGGCGGTCAGATGGAGGGTTCCCTGTGTACCGACCAGAACCATGTCCTCTTCCGTACCGCTGGCCCGCAGATCCGCAGCCACGTTCTTGTCCAGATAGCCTGTAACATGAAGGCGATCGCTCCCTTCGGCGCCCTTTACTGCTACGTTCTGCGCAGCGGCTGCAATGGAAAGATCCACAATCGCCTCATCCATGCCTTCGCCAAGCTCCACATCGATTGAGCCTGCAGGCTCAACACCGTCTTCTGCCTGGCCTGTGAGGGTCACGGTATCATTGCCCTTCCCGGTTCGCAGGGACAGGTCTCCGTCTCCGCCAAGATCGATGACGCTAAGGGTATCATCCCCACTGCCGGTGTTCACAGCTACTGTTCCGGCACCTGTTTTAAGGGAAACCGTATCGTCCCCCACGCCGGTCTTGATGCCGGCTTTGCTGCCGCCGGTCACCACAGCCTTCACCTTGTCGCTGTCAGCTCCGGTATCGACGGTCAGAAGGGCGCCGCTCCTTGCCTGGACGTTCACGTTGTCCGCGCCGTCACCGGTCTGGATATCCACTGCCGTAGCAGAGCCTGCCGCAGTGACGTTCACATCGTCGTCCTTTGCGGTTCCGTAGTAGTTCAGCTTTGCATCCTGCACGCTCACTGCCCCACGCAGTCCCACGCCCTTGATGGTTACGGCGATATTTTTGATCAGCATGGTGCCGTCAAAGAGGATGCTTCCGTCTGCCTGCATCCCGTCCTCTCCGGCATCCTCTGCGGCCAGTTCCAGAACAAAATCGTTTCCGACCGTCCGCCCTTCATCGGATATGGTGACATCTCCGGTGTAGATCACATTTTTCTTCAGTGCGACGGCTATGACCCCCTCGAGAGTCCCGGTCACTTCGTTCAGAGCGTTATTGATCAGTTCCTGAAGCAGTGAAGGCTCTGAACCGGCCTCGTTCCCGGAATCCGCTCCTGCGCGAAGCGGACTGCTGCCGGCGCTCAGGCTTGAAAGGGGATAAGCCATGGTGTCACCTTCAGCCTGCGGAACTGCAGCCAGCATGGCGACGCCGAGCGTGTTATTGATGATTGCATTCTCAGGTTTTTCCTGTGATTCGGAGGATTTCTCTGATTCTTCCGGCTCGGTTTTCTCTGCATCTTCTGCCTGATCCGGTTCACTCTCCGAATCGGCGGCTTCTGACAGTGCGGTTTCTTTTTTCTGATCAGGGTCTTTCGCCAGGTTTTCGTCCAGTATCAGAACCCCTTCTATCGCCTGACCTTCAATTTTTGTCTGAGCGGATTCTGCCGCCTGATCCTTCGTCTTTTCCGGATCGGTTTCTTCCGATGTCTCGTCTTCTTTATTCTGCTCCGGATCGGCTTCTTCTGATGTCTCGTCCTCTTTTTTCTGCTCCGGATCGGCTTCTTCTGATGTCTCGTCCTCTTTTTTCTGCTCCGGATCGGCTTCTTCTGATGTCTCGTCCTCTTTTTTCTGCTCCGGATCG
>JAFWGA010000012.1 GCA_017515325.1 Blautia sp. | reverse complement strand
GGAAAAAATATTTTCATGTAACAGGATTGTAGCGGTCTGTGTAGCAGGCTGAGTCACAGCCACTGAGTAGAGTGTCCGATGCAAAAACAAAATGCATCGGAAAGGACATCTTCTTGGTGACTGGGTATGGAAATTGAAAACCTGCCGGAGGCGGTTGTTTTTGCAGAGTATTGCAGAAGCAACCGCCTCTTATTTTTTTGCCCTTTTGCAGGGCTTCACTGTCGGTCTCCTCCGGTTTCGAGGTTTGCGGACAAAACACAAATCTCAAACGAAATCGGAGGAAAAACATGAGAACAACAAGATTCAATATGAAGGACTTTGGAACAAGGCTCTGCAAGCTGAGACAGGCCTGCGGCATGACGCAGGAGGAGTTCTGCGACAAGATCGGTATCAGCGACACGCACTACCGGAAGATCGAAGCTGGCAGCCGTACCGGATCACTGGAGCTGATCGTGGAGATGGCGGAATACTTCCATGTGAGCCTGGACTATCTGCTGCTGGGAGAGACGGAATCCAACAGCAAGGCCAAAAAGGATATCCTGGCCGTCATCGAAAGCCTGACGAAAATCGCACGGGAACTGTGAACCGGTCATATAAAGGACGGTGACCGGTCGCTTGAGGCGCTAAAATTCACGATTCACTGGCCCTAAAATTGGTGCCGTAGGAGGGACATTCCCTCCTGCGGTACATGGGCTCTTTGAAAAGTGAATATGCATTCATCAGATACTTCCCCGTGCGGGTGCGAAAGCGCCAGCCAGTTGAACCATGCGCATTGACGCCGCAAGGCAGAGCGAGAAACATGCCGTTCATAAATGCAGGACCGCTACCTGCAAGGCCGTGAAACGCACGGGTACAATGGTACTTCTGTCCAGCCACAGCCCCGGGTGGAACCGGGATCACGCAATGGGGGCAGCTGCGGGAGATCCTCGCGGGGGTGAGAGGCCCATGGAGCGGAAAGCATTCCGCCGTCTGATGACTTCCCGGATCACTGGGGTGTTGGGAACAAATAAGTGATACGAAGAAATAAACGTTACACCGCCGGTCGTCACTGGCCGGCGGTGATACATCAACATGATTTTGACAGAGAGGACAGCCAATGAAAGAGCAAGTTTACCGCAAGGGAGACGTTTTCCTTGCAGACCTTGGCATTCCTCACGGCTCCGAACAAGGCGGCAGGCGTCCGGTCGTGATCGTCCAGAACGATTACGGCCTGTTCTACGCTCCGACTGTGACCATGGTTCCGAT
This sequence comes from Blautia sp., assembly GCA_017515325.1. Lineage (GTDB taxonomy): Bacteria > Bacillota > Clostridia > Lachnospirales > Lachnospiraceae > Blautia_A. The sequence goes on along the minus strand of JAFWGA010000012.1, from coordinate 833 downwards.
GACAACGATATTGAAGAAACAAAGCCTGAAAACGCATTACGTTCTGAAGTATTCGGACTGCATCCGGTATCCTTCCATGGTCGAGGCCGAGCAGGTGAATACCATCGACAAGGACAGGATCATCCGCAAACTTGGCCGCCTGGACAAGCGAGATATCGCCGGGGTTGAGGAAGCTCTCAGGAATCACTTTGGCTTCGATATACCCGACTGTATCGAGGCTCCGTGAAGGAAGGACAGATCAAATGAGCATTGAGGAAATGAGAAGCGTCGATGTCCGGACGGTCCGGGCGGATCAGCTGGCAGACCGGCGCGGCATCGTCATTGACCAGAAGCTGCCGCGGAAAGAACGGCTGCGCCAGTATATCCGGCAGGTAAGAAATCCTTACTGCTACGTGGACGACGGCGTGATCGTAAAGGTCAGCTTCAGCAACACCAAAGAAACCATAGAGGACAGGCTTGAGGCGTATATCCGCAGCATGTAACGCGGCATTTGTCAAGCTTGTCGGCGGGGATATCGACATCCTCGCTTATACATAGAAAAAAGACTACTCTGGCGAGGAAAGGAGGATGGACATTATGACAGAAAAAGTTTGGAATGTCGCTGCATACTGCCGTTTGTCCCGCGATGACGGCGACAAAGCGGAAAGTAACTCCATCGGTAGCCAGAGGGATATTATCCGTGAGTTCCTTCGGGATCGCACGGATATGGTCATCGCCAGGGAATACGTCGATGACGGCTATTCGGGCGTGAACTTCGATCGCCCCGGCTTCAAGCAGATGATGGAGGATATCCGGCAGAAAAAGATCAACTGTATCGTCTGCAAGGATCTCTC
>JAFWGA010000067.1 GCA_017515325.1 Blautia sp. | reverse complement strand
GGAAGGCGGCGATGCGGGCATCGCCAACTGACGGCGCTGAGTGCCTGTGGCACTCGTTTAGCGCCGACCGAGTCGGAAGACGAGACCAACGCGGCAGATGCTTGCGAAGACAAGTCAGAGGGCGGAGGAATTTAATTACAGGGCCTAACTGCTGGTGTGAGTAATTGCGCTTGCTGTACTTAGGCACTTGTGTTATTCTGACGAAAAAAGAGAAGCATGATGAGCTTCTTTGCAAAGGCGAATCGCCAAGGGTTATCCTGGCTGACGCGTGCATAGCGGGCTAAGGACACAGAAAGGAAAGATGCCGGCAAGCGACATCTTAGATGAGGAGGGAAAAATGAAATACCGTAACTTTGGAAAACTTGGCATTCAGGGCTCGGCTTTTGGCCTTGGCTGTATGCGCTTTAACGGCGCAGCGTCAGGAGACAGCATTATCGATGAGGCAAAAGCCATTGGACTGATTCGTCAGGCCATAGACGGAGGCGTGACCTACCTCGACACTGCTTATGTGTACCTGGAAAAGACCTCAGAGATCGTGCTGGGAAAGGCATTACAGGACGGTTATCGGGATAAGGTGACCATCGCTACCAAGATGCCGTCAGAGTATGTCCACAACCGTGCGGAGATGGAGGCTTTGCTGGCGGAAGAGCTGAAAAAGCTGCAGACCGATCATGTGGACTTTTATCTGATGCATGGCATCAATAAGGAGAAATGGGAATACTTCAAGTCCATTGGTGCACCACAGTTTTTTGACGATATGAAAAAAGAAGGCAAGATACGTTATAAATGCTTCTCCTTCCATGGACCCTATGAGGAGTTCGAGTACATTATCAAAGACTCTGACTGGGATATGGTTCAGATTCAGTACAATTTTATGGACGTGGAAAACCAGGCAGGCACCAAAGGCCTGGAACTGGCCGGCAGATTGGGGATTCCGGTGGTGATCATGGAAGGTCTTCTGGGGGGCGGCCTGGCCAAGGCACCTGCCAATGTACAGGCCTTGTACGATGCCTTCCCGGTAAAGCGTTCACCAGTGGAATGGGCCTTCCGCTGGCTGTGTCATCATCCCCAGATCGCTACCGTGCTTTCCGGCTGCAATGAGGCAAGCCAGATCGAAGAGAATCTGCGGATTTTTGATTCCGTGGAGCCGGGTATCATGTCAGAGGATGAGCTGAAGCTGATGGACAATGTGCGGGCTGCCTATCTGGATCGGAGAAAGATCGGCTGTACCGGCTGCCGCTACTGTATGCCTTGTCCCAACGGGGTGAACACTCCCGGCATCTTTTCCGTATGGAATGATGTCTCTCTTTATGAACGTGACCCTAAAACCCACTTTCATCTGAACCAGATCCTGAATAATAAGGAGGGGGCGGATAACTGTGTGGCTTGTGGTGCCTGTGAAGCGGCATGTCCCCAGCACTTAGAGATTATCGAGGGCTTGAAGCAGGCTCGGGCAGAACTTGGATGTCCGTGATTTTGGACATACACATCCTGCCGGAAAACTTATAGTCAAACAGAGTAAGGAGGTATTCTGATGGCTGAAACATTGACGACCCTGAAAACCAGACGGAGCTGCCGGGCTTATAAGCCGGAGCTGATTGAGGAAGAGAAGCTGAATCTGATCATAGAGGCGGGCACCTACGCTGCAACTGGCATGGGAAAGCAGTCCCCGATTATCATCGCCGTGACAAACAAAGAAATGAGGGACAAGCTGTCCAGGATGAATGCCGCTGTGATGGGCACAAGTATCGATCCCTTTTATGGCGCACCAGAGCTTCTGATTGTGCTGGCCGATAAATCGGTCCCGACATATATCTATGATGGCAGCCTGGTGATGGGAAACATGATGAACGCTGCCGCAGATCTGGGAGTGGCAAGCTGCTGGATTCACAGGGCGAAGGAAGAATTTGACAGCCCGGAGGGGAAGGAAATCCTCAGATCCCTGGGGATTGAAGGGGATTATGAAGGCATCGGCCATCTTGTCCTTGGTTATGAAGCGGCGCCCGTTTCTGCTCCTGCGGCAAGAAAGTCCGATTATGTGTACAGAATACAGTAATTCAGAATGAAATATCATAACTGCGAAGCAAGAAAAAACGCTCTGCTAAGACATTAGCAAAGTGTAAAACCGTGTATTAGGAGGAGGCTTTATTGTGACACTATATGTTAATGCGGACGCCGGTTCAGCCGGCAGCGGTACCGCCGATCATCCCTTTTCGACGATCTCAGAGGCTGCCCGTCTGGCCCGGCCCGGAGATGAAGTGCTTGTGTTTCCCGGAATTTACAGGGAAGAAGTAATCCCCGCGACAGCCGGAACAGAGGAAGCCCGGATTACCTATCGTTCAGCTGAAAAGGGCAAGGCTGTGATCACAGGCGCGGAGCCTGTGAGGGATTGGAAACGGGTGGAAGGAAATGTCTGGAAATGTGTGATTCCCAATTCTCTCTTTGGAGACTACAATCCCTACACGACATTGGTCTCCGGTGACTGGTTTATCGCTTCCTTTATCGCCCATACCGGAGAGGTCTATCTGAACGACAAGGCTATGTATGAGGTGACTTCCCTTGATCTGGTAAAGCAGCCTGTCAGGTCGGAGCTTTCCTGGGATCCGGATTTTTCGATGTATACCTGGTATACCGAGCAGGATAAAGATGGCGATGCTACCGTAATCTACGCCAACTTCCAGGGATCTGATCCATGCAGGGAGTGTGTGGAGATCAACGTGCGCCGTCACTGCTTCTATCCGGATCAGGAGGGAATCGGCTTTATCACCCTCTCCGGCTTTACCGTGACAAAGGCTGCCACCCAATGGGCGCCTCCCACTGCTTATCAGGAGGGGATGATCGGTCCCCATTGGTCAAAGGGATGGATTATCGAGGACTGCGAGATCTCCCATTCCAAGTGCAGCGGCATCTCTCTGGGAAAATACCTCCAGCCCAGGAATGACAACAAGTGGCTGAAATGGAAATTCAAGGACGGAACCCAGACGGAGAGGGAATGCATCTGTCTGGCCCAGACTGAGGGGTGGACCAAGGAACGGATCGGTTCTCACATCGTCCGCAGGTGCGATATTCATGACTGCGGACAGACCGGTATCGTCGGCCATCTGGGCGGCGTCTTTTCCGTCATAGAGGATAATCATATTCATCACATCAACAATCGGCAGAACCTGGCCGGAGCGGAAATCGGCGGGATAAAGATGCACGCCGCCATCGACGTGATCATCCGCAGGAACCATATCCACAACTGCACCAGAGGATTGTGGCTGGATTGGCAGGCCCAGGGAACCCGTGTGACACAGAACCTCTTCCACGACAATACCCTTCCCTTTGACCATCTGATGAAGGAGCAGGTGATCAGAGACCAGGGAATGGGGGAAGACATTTTCATAGAGGTTTCTCATGGCCCGACACTGGTAGACCATAATATCCTTCTCTCCACCCGTTCTCTGAAACTGGCAACCCAGGGTGTGGCTGTGGTACATAACCTGATCGGTGGATCCCTCACCGCTGTGATGCGCGGTACCAACAATGGAGCCAAGACCTTGACTTCTCCCCGCTATACGCCCTACCATGTACCCCACAGGACAGAAATTTCCGGATTTATGACGATTCTGCATGGGGATATGCGCTTTTACAACAATATTTTTGTCCAGCAAAAGGTGAATCCGATCCTTTACAGGTTCGCGGAGGAGAGCAGAGATCCGGCTGTGAGTCAGTGGGACGATAATAATATAACAGTGGGGACAAAGCCTTATGACGGTTTTCCCACTTATGAAGAATGGGTAAAGGAATTTGACGGTTACTGTGGCATGGGGTCAAAGCCCAGCGACAGGTATTACAGAACCCTGCCGGTATGGACCGGTGGAAATTACTATTTCAATGGGGCGCTTCCCTGTGATCAGGAAGAGGCATACACGGAGGACAGGCAGCACGCCATCGAGCTGAAGCTGACAGAGGAAAACGGGGTATGGAAGCTGTGCACGAACCTGAAGGACTATATTGAAGAAGGTCAGGCTGACATGATCAACAGTGAGACTCTGGGTATGGCTTTTGAACCGGAGCAGAGGTATGAAAATCCCGACGGAACAGATATCGTCTTTAACGAGGATTATTTTGGCAGGTCCCAGGAAGCGGTCACGGCAGGCCCCTTTGCCCAATGGCAGGATAAGATCAAAGTGGCGGAATGAACGAGCCTGGTGACAACCTTCTATAGAGACTACAGAGAAAAACAAAAGGCACAGGTCAGACCTGTGCCTTTTTCTGTTTCATCCCAGAGCCTCCTCCCTCTATCCTATTTGATTTTCTCCAGCAGGTGCCGGATAGTGCCGGCGGAAGACACATATTTGTCCGCAGCCAGGAGGATCCATCCCTCTTTCGAGGAAGGCATGTGGCGCGAGAGAGGCCACATATGGCTGAGGATAGCGTCCTGGGTCTTTTGATCCAGATCCGGCAGCAGCTTCAGAGCCTCCTTCACGGAATTGCCGGGATGCTTCTGACAGCATTCCATATTATTCTGATAGCGGTCGTTTCGGTCGACCATTCCCAGGTCGTGGCAGAGGGATGCAACCATCATACAATTATGGTCTGTCTGTATTCCCAACTGATCCAGCTTAGAGCACAGGCGCATGGCGGCTTTTGTCACCTCTATGGAATGTCTTCCCAGTGTTGTGTCGAAATGGTGCTCCTGCTTTAAGGAGCGCCGAAACAGGGGGGAGGAAACGATATATTGGCCAAGTTCTTTTTCGGTAGCTGTTTTCATGGAAATGTCTTTCATGGTCTGTCACCTCATGATTCGCCTTATTCTCCGTCAAACTGCATATTCCAACTCTGACGGATATCAAAGAGAAGCTGCGAGAGGGCGATGCTGTCCTTGGGGGGATAGATATCGCTGCAAAACTTTCCCATGGCAGCGCAGCGGGAGGCTTCCCGGATCTCATACTCAAAGCCGTTGATATCCATGGGGTAGGTAAGGGTTTCTTCCTCCTGCCCCTGTACCTTTATGGTCATCTGTACGGCATGTTGGAAATCCTCCAGGAAAACCGTGCCTAAGGTTCCGGTGATAAGCGCGTTTCTTTCCAGTTCCTGTCCGATGGTCTGAATGGAGTGAGCGGTGCATCCATTGGCATAGACGAGGGTGATATCGCTGTAGGCGTCGGTCCTGAATTCATTCAGGCGAAGCGTCTGGGTGGAAAAGGAGAGAGGGGCTGTGCCTGTGACCATCTGAAGAAAGCCCAGATTATAGATCCCGATATCCAGAAGAGCACCCCCGCCCAGCTCGGAACGGAACTTTCTCTCCCTGCGGGCACCCTGGGAGGTAAAGCCATACTGTACCCTGATTTCCCGGATCTCTCCGATACGACCGTCTCTGAGCATGGGGATCAGCGCATCGTATAGAGGGAGAAGACGGATCCAGAAAGCCTCCATCAGAAAGAGGCCTTTTTCCTTTGCCAGAGAATAGAGCTCTTCGGCCTGTTCAGGCCGGAGGGTAAAGGGCTTCTCACAAAGCACATGTTTTCCGGCAAGCAGACACATTCTACAGTTTTCATAGTGAAGGTTATTGGGGGTAGCGACATAGACGGCTTCCACATCCGGCGCCTGGGCCAGCTCCTGGTAGGAGCCATAACAGGTGGGAATCCGGTGTTCCTCGGCAAAGGCCTTAGCTTTCTCAAGGCTGCGTGAGCCAACAGCGACAAGGGCTTCCCCCTCATCCTTCATGGCAAGGATGGTGGAGGCGAATTTTTTCGCAATGCTTCCCGTGGCTAAAATTCCCCATTTCATTGGTTTGTTTCTCCTGTTTTTAAAAAATGTGTTTTATCGTCAACGACAATAGCTGGCAGGCTCCCGCCTCATTTATTTCCGGAATACCTTAGTCTCGAAGGCCTCAAGCCGAATGCTTCCCTGCACCTGTTTCCCTGCATCCAGATCCAGGAGAGGCTGCCTAACGTCTATATCCTGCGGCATGCGGCTATAGTTCAATGCGAACAGCCATTGCGTCCCATCTTTTTCCTTAACGGCCAGCTCGCAGTCCGAAGGAAGAGAAATCAGGTCAGCAAAGGGAGCGGCAGCAGCGGTATAACGAAGGAAGGCAAGGACATTTTCCCGGGTAAAGCTGCCACCAAAATGAAGTACCCGGCCATTTCCCAGGGCTTTCTCGATCAGAGCTCCCTTACCCTTGTAATAATCCTTCTCATAAACGGCCAGAATCTTTGCATGATCTCCGGACTCCCTTAAAGATAATATATCACTGAAAATACCGGTTGGGATGGACTGCCCGTTCCACAGCATGGACTGAGGCTCGTCAGCGGGACCCACAAAGGTGTATTCCTCCACATCACTTCCGGTAACAGGAGATAGAAGACCAGGCATGGGCTGCATCACGCATTGGCCGTTTATGTCCTTCTGTCCGGTTCTGGCCCCAAGGATCAAAGTCCCACCCTGTTCAACATAAGCCTTGAGAAGGTCTGCCCGCTCCTGCGTCAGGATTTCCGGATGCGGATAGAAAAGAAGGTCATAGGATGCCAGCTCGCAGATCTGAGTACTGTCAAGAAGCTGTACATAGTCCATGGGAGTATGACTGATCTGACCCGCGATATAGATTTCCTCCTCGCTGGGCCAGGTAAGGCGGCTGTGCCAGACATCCACATCACAATCCCACAGATTGTCATAATCCCGCAGAATACCTACACGAGCCAGATACCTGGCTCCGGTTGTCTCGGCTATTGCCCGAATCCGTTTGCCAATCTCTTTCACTTCAGAAAGCTTCCGGTTATCTCTATTGTCATAGTCCAGAATTCCATGCCAGTAGATTTCCGTTCCCATGGTTGCCGTGCGCCAGCGGAAAAAGCTGACATAGTCCGCTCCGTGAGCAATGCTCTGCATAGCCCAGAGCATCATCTGACCAGGTTTAGGCGCAGGCGCTTCCATCCGTGTATTCCAGCCGATGGCGCCGGACTGCTGCTCCATGATCCCAAAGTGAGGACAGATGGAGCGGACCTGGGAAAGACGTTCGCTCCACTTCCGGTCGTTAAGGTTTCTGCTGTGCCTGGGATCCTCACACAGACAGAAGGCAAAATCAGGATAAGAATCGTAGGTATAGACATCAAGAGCTTCATCCGTCATCCGGTGATTGTCCAGGCTGCCGAACATTCCATTGGTGGTGATAAAATCCTCCGTCTTGATATATTTCCGCAGGATATCACTTTGCATTTTGCACCAGTGATTGGCACTTTCGGAGACAAAACGGATATAGTCCAGGCATTCATGGGGATTGGTACTGTCATGGATGGTCAGACGAGGGACATGAACCTCATCCCAATCCGTATAGGTCTGATTCCAGAAAACTGTTCCCCAGGCCTTGTTTAAGGCATCCAGACTGCCATATCTGTCCCTCAGAAACCGGCGGAAGGCAAGGGTGTCACTCTCTGAGTAAAACTCGGCGGTCTCACAATTGATCTCATTGTCAATCTGCCAGCCGATAATACAGGACCGTTTCCCAAAATGCCGCCCCAGCCGGTCTACGATCCGGGCAACCAGCTCCTGATATCTGGGAGAATTATAATTGTAATGCCGCCGCATACCATGACGATAGAGGGCGCCATCCTTGCGGGCATTCAGCACCTCCGGATACTTTTCGGTCAGCCAGGCAGGGGGAGTGGCAGAGGGAGTACAGAAGATAACCTTCATATCTGCCTTTTCAGCCGTGTCAAGAAAACGGTCCCAAAAATCAAAGGAGAACTCGCCCTCCCGCGGCTCCGTCTTACTCCAGGCAAACTCCGCAACCCGGACCGTTCCGATCCCTGCCTCCTTCATCCGGACAAGATCCTCCTCCCAGAGAGATTCACTCCAGTGCTCCGGATAATAACAAACCCCAAGATTCAACTCACTCCAGACAAAATTCTGTTTTTTTCTCATAACACCCCATTCCTGTTCAGAACCATAGGTAACGACCCGGCACTTTATGCTTCGTAGTTCCAATCAAACTTAAAAACAAAGAGGCATTGTCCCGGATAGCTTAGTCTTTCGCGCCAGGACTGGCGGACAGACGGCAGAGGCGAACCATCTCCACATCGGCAAAAAGGCGCGGCCAGACCGGAAGGGAGAGAAGAAGAGCAGGGGCTCACCGTTTTTCTTGCCGGTGAGCCCCTGCCAACTGTCCGGCTCAACACCCTGGAAGCCGAGGACTAACTGAAATCATTAGGCACTGTAATTAAATAACTTAGCCATATGACGCAGTATTCGTGAGCATATGCAAGGCGGAGGAAGGCGGCGATGCGGGCATCGCCAACTGACGACAACGCGGCAGATGCTTGCGAAGACAAGTCAGAGGGCAGAGGAATTTAATTACAGGGCCTTACCTGAAATATTATTGATACTCAGCAACGCTGATCCACTTCTCCAGAAGCTCCCGCTCATTCTCCTTATGCTTGGCAAGCTGGGCGGCAGCCACAATAGGCATCCAGGTCTGAACATACTGGATAGCCATATCGGCCTTCTGGCAGTAGCACTTCAGATAGGTATCCGCCAGCTGCGGATCATCCAGACAAAAGCGCAGATAGGTGATGGCCGCGTCGGCACCCGCGTTGCCGGAGCTGGCATGAGCCCAGTCGAGGATACAATAGCTGCCGTCTTCCCGGAGCAGAACATTGGAGGGGACAAAATCACCGTGGCAGAGCCTGGTGTGACGCTTCATGCCATGGATGCGCTGCAGCAGTTCATAGCGGGTGCTGGCATCGATCTCTGTCATGCCATTGATGACATCCTCCAGTTTATACCTGGTATTGCGCAGCTTGGGGACCCTGTGCTGAGCAACCTCCAGCTGGATTTCCACCAGCTTCTCGATGTACTCCCCGCACTTGTCCGGGTTTTCCTTCATCAGCTGCTCCAGGGTCTTGCCGGGAACATATTCCATGGAAAGTGCCCAGCCCCCGTTGGCGGGCTCCACGGAGATGATCCTTGGCACAGGAACACCTGCCTCTTCCACACAGGTATGAATGTAGGCTTCATTAAAAACGTCTGACTTGGGATGGGAAGGCGTAAACTCCTTTACGATCACATTCCCCTCCCGGTATACGGTTTTATAGGATTTCTCCTCGATGATCTCTCTGTTTGCCATGGGTTCCTCCTTTACAATAAGCCATGACGATAGTGCAATCAGGCGGTACTCAGTCCGAAGCTGTCCCCGGGCCATTCACAGATGCTGCCGCTGCGGCGACACCCAGCCAGGGGAGAGGGGAGAGAGTCGCCGGCGCTTTTTATGAGCCTTATGCTGACAAGAGGAAAGACCTCAGATCAGGGCTGCCTCCCTGGTGTCCTTTCCGTAATATGCCATCAGATACAGCTCCTTGAGCTCGCTCATCAGCGGATAGCGCGGGTTGGCGCCCGTACACTGATCGTTGAAGGCGTTCTCTGTCATTTCGTCGAGCGTTGCCAGGAAATCCTCCTCCTTGATGCCCCATTCCTTGATGGAAGCAGGGATGCCGATGGTCTTTTTCAGCTCCTCGAGCTTTGCGATCAACAGATCGAAGGTCTCCTGGTCATCCTTGCCGACCAGACCATTGTAACGGGCGATATCGCAGTAACGCTCCAGCGTATGGGGATATTCGTATTGCGGGAAGGTGCCCATCTTGGTGGGAACCGGATTGGCGTTGTAGCGCATGACATAGGTAAGGACAAGGGCGTTGGCTACACCGTGGGGGATATGGTGGTATGCCCCCAGCTTATGGGCCAGGCTGTGGTTGATGCCCAGGAAGGCATTGGCGAAGGCTTCGCCGGCCAGGGTAGAGGCCATGGCCATATGCTCTCTGGCAGTGGGATCCTTGGCACCGTTGATATAAGCGGAGGGAAGGTAATCAAACACCAGCTTGGTAGCCTTCAGGGCAATGCCGTCGGTCATGTCGGAGGCCATGACGGAGACATAGGCTTCCAGAGCATGGGTCATGACATCGATACCGGAAGCACTGGTAAGCCCCTTGGGCTGGTTCATCATATTGTCAACATCAACGATGGCCATGTTGGGCATCAGCTCATAGTCAGCCAAGGGCCACTTGGTACCTGTCGTCGCATCTGTGATGATGGCGAAAGGAGTCACCTCGGAGCCCGTTCCGGAAGAGGTGGGGATAGCGACAAAATAGGCTTTTTTGCCCATCTCCGGGAAGGTATAGACTCTCTTACGGATATCCATGAAATCCATGGCCATGTCATCGAAGTTTACGTCCGGATGCTCATACATGACCCACATAATCTTGCCGGCATCCATGGCGGAACCGCCGCCAAGCGCGATAATGCAGTCCGGCTCAAAGGCAGCCATCTGCTTGGTTCCTTCCAGGGCACACTGCAGAGTGGGATCCGGGGCCACATCATAGAAGCAGGCGTGGACGATGCCCATCTCATCCAGCTTATCCTCGATTGGTTTGACATAACCGTTCTTGTAGAGGAAGGTATCCGTCACGATGAAGCATCTCTTTTTATGCATGACGGTTCCCAGCTCATCCAGAGCCACCGGCATGCAGCCTCTCTTAAAATATACTTTTTCAGGAAGGCGCAGCCACAACATATTTTCTCTCCTCTCCGCAACCGTCTTGATATTCAGAAGATCCATCACGCCTACATTGTGGGAAATGGAGTTTCCACCCCAGGATCCGCAGCCGAGGGTAAGGGACGGTACCAGCTTGAAGTTGTAGATATCGCCGATGCCGCCCTGAGCTGAGGGCATATTCACGACGATACGGCAGGTATGCATGCGGCTGGCGTGTTCTGCCATTTTTTCTTTTTCGTTTGTATTGATAAACAGGGAAGCGGTATGACCGGGACCACCGTCCATGACAAGCTGCTCCGCTTTGCAAAGGGCTTCCTCGAAGGTTTCTGCCTTGTACATGGCAAGGACGGGGGAAAGCTTCTCATGGGCAAAAGGCTCGGAAATGTCTGTGGATTCCACCTCGCCGATGAGGATCTTTGTCTTTTCCGGAACATCGACGCCGGCCATCTTGGCGATGGTGTAGGCGCTCTGGCCGACGATCCTGGCATTGACGCCGCCATTGATGATCACGGTCTGGCCGACCTTCGCGATTTCGTCACCCTGCAGGAAATAGCAGCCGCGGGCAGCAAATTCTGCTTTTACCGCGTCGTAGATATCGGCAAGAACAGTGACAGACTGTTCCGACGCACAGATCATACCATTGTCAAAGGTTTTGGAATGGATCACAGAGTTGACAGCCATCTTGATGTCGGCTGTGCTGTCGATGATGACAGGGGTATTGCCTGCTCCGACGCCCAAAGCCGGTTTTCCGGAGGAATAGGCAGCGCGAACCATGCCGGGTCCGCCAGTGGCAAGGATACAGTCACTCTCTTTCATGACCAGGTTGGTCATCTCCAGGGAGGGCTCATCGATCCAGCCGATGATGTCTTCGGGAGCTCCGGCTGCAACGGCCGCTTCATACACAATCCTGGCTGCCTCGATGGTGCATCCCTTTGCTCTGGGATGGGGGCTGATAATGATGGCGTTCCTTGTCTTCAGGCAGAGCAGGGTCTTGAAGATAGCCGTCGAGGTGGGATTGGTGGTAGGAATGACAGCCGCGATCAGACCGATGGGCGCGGCGATGGTCTTGATGCCGAAGGCGGGATCCTCCTCCAGGACACCGCAGGTCTTTGTGTAGCGGTACTTGTTATAAATGTATTCTGCAGCATAATGGTTCTTGATGATTTTGTCCTCGGCCACACCCATGCCGGTTTCCGCCACCGCCATTTTGGCCAGAGGAATACGAGCCTTGTTGGCTGCCATGGCGGCTGCCTTGAAGATTTCATCCACCTGCTCCTGGGAATACGTCGCGAACTTTTCCTGGGCTTTTCGCATCAGGGCAAGAGCGTTTTCCAGTTCTTCTACGTTGGTAATCTTTTCCATCGGGTCTCCTTTCATTTATATGGTAATGGGAACGACATCCGTCCCGCACATTATAGCATACCGCTTTCGAGTTTGCCATACAAAACGCACATGAGTTCCAGGATATTGCAGAATAAGCGGTTTAATCTGTAATAACACAGAATAAGTTCCGCTTTAAATTAACATTGTAAGAAGAAAACGCATGTGATAGTATAGAAATTGAGAAATCAGCCTTGTCTCCTGTCTTGAGCAGGCTGTGGTCCTGGTCGTCAGGATTCAAAAACAGGTCCTATTTGTAAAGGTGGGCATAATAATGAAGTATGGCTATTTTGACAACGAGAGAAGAGAATATGTGATTACGAGGCCGGATACGCCGGCTCCCTGGGCCAATTACCTGGGCTCACCCCGATATGGGGCGATCATTTCCAACAATGCCGGAGGCTACAGCTTTGCCCGGTCCGGAGCCAACGGCAGAATTTTGCGCTATATTTTTAACGGTGCTGACCAGCCCGGACGATATATTTACATGTATGACGAGGACAGGAAGGATTACTGGTCTGCTTCCTGGCAGCCGGTAGGAAAGGATCCGGGGCGTTATAAGAGTGAATGCCGTCATGGAACAGGATATACCACGATCAGCGCAGACTATGAGGGGATCCATTCGGAGGCTTTGTTTTATGTTCCCATGGACCGGGAGCACGAGGTCTGGTGCCTGACAGTGGAGAACCGTTCGGATACGGTACGTAAGCTGAGCGTGACCGGCTATGCGGAATTTACCAGCCACAGCAATTATGAGCAGGACCAGGTCAATCTGCAGTATTCCCTTTTTATCAGCAGGACTCTCTATGAGGAAGGTCTGATCCGTCAGCAGATTCATGGAAACCTGGACGGGACAGAGGGGGAAAAGAACGCCGAGGATCAGGAGATGGCAGAACGCTTCTTTGGCCTGGCAGGTCAGAGCGTATCCTCCTGGTGCGGGGACAGGGAAGGCTTTCTGGGCAGGTATCACGGCTATGGCAACCCTGTCGGCGTAGAGAACAATGACCTGGGAAATATCCTGGGCTATAATGAGAACAGCTGCGGAGCCCTGATGACCAGGCTCTCGCTCAAGCCCAGGGAACGTAAGGTGATTGCCTTTGTCCTGGGCATGAAACACCGGGACGAGGCGGTCGGCATACTGAAAAGCTATGAAAATACACAGGAGGTCTGTCAGAGGGAGAAGGATGAACTGATATCCTGCTGGCATGGCCGGTTGTCCCATTTCCAGGTAATGACGCCCAGCCCGGAGTTTGACACCATGATCAATACCTGGAATGCCTACAACTGTTTTATGACCTTTATCTGGTCCCGGGCAGCCTCCCTGATCTACTGCGGCCTTCGCAACGGCTACGGATACAGGGACACCGTACAGGATATTCAGGGTATCATTCATCTGGCGCCGGAGATGGCACGGGACAAGATCCGCTTCATGCTTTCTGCTCAGGTGGACAATGGGGGAGGTCTTCCCCTGGTCAAGTTTACCCATAACGCGGGATGCGAGGACACGCCGGATGATCCCTCCTATGTCAAGGCTACTGGTCATCCGGCCTACCGGGCGGACGATGCCCTCTGGCTCTTCCCGACAGTTTATAAATATGTGGCAGAGACCGGAGATCTGGCCTTTATGGATGAAATGATTCCCTTTGCCAACCGGGGAGAAGGGACAGTCTATGACCATCTGAAACGCGCCATCGGATTTTCGCTGGAACGGATGGGCCCTCATGGACTTCCGGCCGGGCTGCATGCCGACTGGAACGATTGCCTGCGTCTTGGCAAGGCAGGAGAGTCAACCTTCGTTGCCTTCCAGTTTTATTATGCCCTGGGGCTGATGAAGCGGTTTGCCGCATACAGGCAGGACACTGCTTATATTTCCTTCCTGGAGGAGCAAAAGCAGAAGCTGGGGGAGATCCTTGATCAGTTGTGCTGGAACGAGGACCGCTATATCCGCGGGTTTACCGAAGCCGGGCAGGTGATCGGGAACCGTCTGGATCCGGAAGCGAATCTGTGGCTGAATCCTCAGAGCTGGGCGGTCATCAGCTCTCTGGCAGACGGGGAGAAGGCAGACAAGGCGCTGGAAACGGTCTATGAAAGGCTGAATACCGCCTACGGAGCGATTCTGATGGATCCCCCTTATCATGCCCACGCCTTTGAAGGGGCTTTGGCTGTGATTTACAATGCGGGCGTCAAGGAGAATGCCGGCATATTCTCCCAGACCCAGGGGTGGATCATCCTGGCTGAGGCGCTCAGAGGACACGGGGAGAGAGCTTTTGCCTATTTTATGGAAAACGCGCCCTCAGCGCAGAACGACCGGGCTGAGATCCGCAGGATGGAGCCCTATTGCTATGGCCAGTTTACAGAGGGGAAGGCCAGCCCCCATTTTGGCCGCTCCCATGTCCACTGGCTGACAGGAACCGCATCCACCGTCATGGTTGGCTGCGTGGAGGGAATCCTGGGCATGCGGCCGGATTTTTACGGCCTGAGAATTTCTCCTGCGGTGCCGAAGGAATGGGGGTATTTTGAGATAGAAAAGGACTTCAGAGGAAGCCGCCTGCATATCAAGGTTTACAATGAAGGACATAAAGAGGCCGGCTGCAGTCTTCTTACCGTCAACGGAAAGGAAATGAAGGAAAACTATATTCCGGCTGATGAGCTGGCAGAGGAAAATGAGGTTATCCTGAGAATCTCATGAGGGTGAGGAAGAATTGGAGCAGATATTTGGAGAATGTCACGCCCATCTGTTTATGGACGGGATTGATTATCGGGCAGCGAAGGCCAGACACTTTGCCGGTGTAGATGAAGAAAACCTTCGCCTGCAGTTAAGGGAGTATCAAAAGAGAGGAATCACCTTTGTCCGGGATGGGGGAGACGCCTGTAATGTCTCCCGCAGGGCGAAGGAGCTGGCGGAGGAATATGGGATCGATTATCGTTCCCCCATTTTTGCCATCCACCTGGAGCACCGCTATGGGAGCATCGTGGGTTTTCCTTTCTCAAACATGAAGGAATACCATGCCAGGGTACTTCAGGCAAAGAAGGCCGGAGCGGATTTTATCAAGATTATGACCACCGGGATTCTGGATTTTCATCACTTCGGTGTGATCACGGGAACTCCTCTCAGGGAGGAAACTGTCAGGGAAATGGTACACATTGCCCACGAGGAGGGGTTCGCCGTCATGAGCCATACCAATGGCATACAGGGGGTTCAGGCAGCTCTGGCTGCGGGCGTTGACTCCCTTGAGCACGGGAATTACATGGATGATGAGACCATCCGGATGCTGAGCCGGTCGGGAACGGTGTGGGTTCCTACGGTATCAACGGTCTATAATCTTCTGGGGGACGGAAGGTTCCCGGAAGAGGAAGTACAAAAGATCGCCGCTCATGTGGCGGCAAATGTCAGAAGGGCATATGAGCTGGGAGCCTGTGTGGCACCAGGGAGCGACGCGGGTGCCTACCGCGTCCTGCATGGTCAGGGAATCATGGACGAGGTTGAAACCATCGCAGGGATCCTCGGGGACAGGCCGGAAACCGAGCGTTGGCTGAAAGCGGGCGAGAATCGGATCCAGGAGCGCTTTAAGAGGAGAGGATGAAGCCGTCTGAAGGAGGCTGCGTGTGAGCAGAGAGTTAATATTTACCAATGACAATTGTATCGGCTGCAATCAGTGTGTGCGGATCTGCCGGTCCTTCGGTGCCAGCATTTCCCGGATGCAGCTTGACAAAAGCGTTGTCACCATCAATTCGGACCGTTGTATAAATTGCGGGGCCTGTATCGATGTATGCCGCCATCATGCCAGAGACTATCATGATGACACAGAGCAGTTCCTTCAGGATCTGGAACACAAGGAAAAGATCAGTGTATTGATCGCACCGTCCTTTGCTGCGAAGTATCCTGAAGAATACAAAATGATCCTGGGCAAGCTGAAGGCTTTAGGTGTCTGCCGGATCCTTCCTGTGTCCATCGGAGCAGATATCTGCACCTGGGCTTACGCCAGGCTGCTCATGGAGGAGAAAGACGGCAGGAGGATATCCACCACCTGCCCTGTGGTGGTATCCTTTGTGGAGCACTGGATGCCGGAGATGATCCCCCGGCTGATGCCGGTAAAGAGCCCGATGATGTGCGCGGCGGTCTATTTCCGAAAGGAGCTGGGCATCACAGACAAGATGGCTTTTATCGGCCCCTGTATCGGCAAGAAGATCGAGGTGGACAAATATCCTGAGCTGATCCAGTACAATGTCACTTTCCCCAAATTGATCGGGGCATTGAGGAAAATGCCGGATGTAGAGGACGCGCCGATCGAGGAGCTTAAGGCCGGCCTGGGAAACTTCTATCCGGCACCGGGCGGTCTGGCAGACAATCTGCGCTGGCTGATGGGAGACGACCTTCCCGTCCGGGTTCTTTCGGGAAAAACGTATCTGTACCAACGCCTGGTGGTGAACCGCAGCAATATTTTTACCAGTGAAGCGCCCTATACACTCATAGACGCCCTGAACTGTCGGGAAGGCTGTATGGAGGGGACGGCCAGACTGGAAACAGAGGATGGGGAGGACCGGGGATTATGGGAGATGAACCGGATTCGGGCCAGAAGCAAGAATATGTCTCCTTCGTCCCCGTGGAATCCACTTCTGTCAAGCGAAGAGAGATGGCAGAATCTTTGCACCCAGTTTGAGGGACTGAAGCTGGAGGACTATCTGACGACCTTCCGGTCGCAGAACGAAGCCTGCACGGTTCACTATCCCAGCGAGGAGGAAGCAGAGGAGATTTACTGCTCCATGCATAAGGAAAAGCCTGAGGACAGACAGATCAATTGTTCGGCCTGCGGCTATTCTACCTGCCGGGAGATGATGATTGCCATCCATAATGGGTTCAATATCAGGGAAAACTGCGTTTACTATGAAAAAGAGGAGGCACTCTTCCTGATGAAAATGTCCTACAGCGACCATCTGACCAATGTGATGAACCGGAATGCCCTGGAGGGCAGGCTGGACCTGACACGGGCATTTAAGGACATGGTGGGGGTGATTGCGGTGGATGTCAACGGACTGAAGGCGGTAAATGATACGCTGGGACATGACGCGGGGGACAGGCTGATTGTGGAAACGGCCAATGCCCTGGCCCATAATTTCGGCAGGGAAAGAGTGTTTCGCGTGGGCGGGGACGAGTTCCTGGTCATCCTTCACGGCTTTGAAAGGGAAGAAATTGAGGACAGGATGATACAGGTCAAGGAGCAGCTGGCTGCCATAGATGTATTTGTCTCCATGGGACTGGCCTTCAGCGAAAGCTTTAAAGGGAACATCGAAAGGCTGCGGAAAACAGCGGATCAGAGGATGTATGAGGATAAAGAGAGGTATTACTCCGCGACAGGGAAAAAACGTCGGGGATGAGTTTTTATCGTAAATTCGTGCGCAAACTGAGTGTTTTTGCAGAGCTGCCCCAAGGAGGCTGTCATCTTTCGGTGACCACTTCTTTGGGGCAGTTTGTAGGTTAAGGAGAGGTTGGAAAAGGTCTTCGTGTTAATTTGAATTTTTTTTAAAGCCACCGCTGGTGCGGACGATGATGCCGTCGAGCAGGTAAAACATGGACGGCAGCAAAAAGAGGACCGAGACCATGCTGATCAGCGCTCCTCGGGAGAGGAGAGTGCAGATGGAACCGATCATGTCTACCTTCGAGTAGACAGAGACGCCGAAGGTGGCGACAAAAAAGCTGAAGCCGCTGGTAAGGATGGAGAGCATGCAGGTCTTGTGGGCGGTTTGGATGGAAGCCTTTTTGGAATTGCCGCTCTGACGTTCGGTAATATATCGGTTGGTCATCAGGATGGCATAATCCACAGTGGCGCCCAGCTGTATTGTGCCGATGACAATGCTGGCGACAAAAGGAAGGCTGACCCCCTGGTAATAGGGCACTGCCATATTGACGTTGATGGCAAATTCGATGACGGCGACCAGGATGACAGGCAGGGAAAGGGACTTAAAGGTCAGCATGATGATGACGAAGATAGCGGCAATCGAGAGAAAGTTGACCCGTTTCAGGTCCACATCTGTGGTGTCCTGCAGATCCTTCATCATGGGAGCCTCGCCGATGACAGTGGCGGTCGCGTCATGGGATTTGACGATCTGTTGGATCTGGGCCAGCTGAGCGTTGACCTCATCGGTAGCGGAGCTGTATTCCGAGCAGACAAAGGCCAGATCGTGGGAGTCGCTCTGGAGCATTTGAGTCAGGCGTTTGGGGATCATATGTTCCGGGATAGTAGGGCCGAGGACAGTGGACAGACCCAATGCCCATTTGACGCCATCCACCTCCTGAACCTCCTCCAGCATTTTCCGCTTTTCCTTTGTGTCTGCTTCCTTATCCATCATGATGATATGCATGCAGTTTAAACCGAACTCATCCTCGAGAAGATGGTTTGCCTGATTGCTCAGAATGGTGTCCGGCAGGGAATCGGCAATGTTGTAATATATTCTGGTATGGTTGTTTCCATACAGGGAAGGAAACAGCAGGATCGCGAAGATCAGCAGCCAGAGCCGGTAATGCTTTGTCACAAAGGCGGATATCTTATCCATGCTTGGAATCAGGGGTTTGTGCTTGGTCTTTTGTATGGCTCCGTCAAAGACCAGGATCATGGCAGGCAGGATGGTCACACAGCATAAAACCCCGATGAGGACGCCCTTGGACATGACAATACCGATATCCCGGCCAAGGGCAAAGGTCATGACGCACAAGGCCAGGAAGCCTGCTACCGTGGTGACAGAGCTGGAGATGACAGAGCGGAAGGTATTGGAGATGGCCAGCCCCATGGCCTCGTTTCTGTCGTCGGGGTATTTCAGCTTGCATTCCTCGAAGGTTTCCAGGAGGAAAATGGAGTAGTCCATCGTTACAGCCAGCTGGAGTACGGCAGTCAGGGCCTGGGTGATGTAGGAGATTTCTCCCAGAAAGAAATTACTGCCCAGGTTGTAAAGGATGGAAAGCCCGATGCTGAGCAGGAAAAAGATGGGTACCAGGAAGGACTCAGTGGTCAGCTCCAGAACCAGAAAGCTGAGGATGGCAGCGATGACGACGTAAATGGGGAGCTCCTGCATACACAGATCGGCAATATCGGTAACGATGCCTGTCATACCGCTGATAAAGCATTCCTTGCCCAATTGTCTTCGCATATCGCGGACGGCCTCCATGGAGGCGTCGGAAGAGGTTGTGTCATCCAGAAAGGCAATGATCAGGGTTGAGTCTCCGTTAAATAAAGCCTTTTGCAGCCTTGGCGGCAGCATTTCTACCGGAATCTGGATGTCCACCACACTGCCATACCAGAGTACCTCCTTGACGTGGTCTATATTCTTCAGTGTCTGTTCTATATCCGCTACCTCCTTCAGAGGCATTCCCTTCACCACAATCATAGCAAAGGCACCCATCCCGTATTCGTCTACCATAATATTCTGGCCGTTTACGGTTTCAAGGGTTTCGGGAAGATAGCTGAGCAGGTCGTAATTTACCCTGGTGGTGGCGATGCCAATGACGGAAGGGAAAAGCAGCGCTGCTCCGATGACAAGGATAAGGAAGCGATTTTTAGCAATCCATTTGCCAATATTCATCTTGGGTCGGCTCCTTTCAAGTAAGAAAAAATGATTATACTGCAAAAATGATTCCTACGGATTGTTCCGCGATTCGCGGGACGAGGTCAAGGCAGGAAAAGCCTCTGCCTTTTACCCGTCTTTGCAGGAAAAGCTTTCCAGTATTCCGTCAATGGACTTGTGAAGATAGGGTCGATATTCCGCCATGGAAACCGGCTGTCTGTGGACAATACAGCTGTAACAGGTGCCGCTGACCAGTTCAAGGATGGTGAAAAGCAGAAGCTCGGGCTTATCATAAGAAACGGAATCATCCTGGAGGAGAAATCCCATATATTCGAGGGAAAAATCATAATCATCTTCGGTAAGCTTTTCTTCATACAGATTCCTGAAAATTCCCCATGTCAGATTTTTATACAGGAAGCTCAACAGGGCAGGGTTCTCCTGCAGATAATCCAGCATAAAATCTACCAGAAAATGGATCTGGGAGACAAAGCCGGCGATTCCTTTTTTGCGCATCTGCAAATGGGCTTCCCTGAGTAGCTCTGCCGCCTTATGGGCGATCAGTTTGTTGCGGATATCATATTTATCCTTGAAATAGAGATAAAAGGTTCCCTTAGCTACTCCCGCTGCTTCTACAATATCAGATATCGTGGTCTTGGAAATGCCTTTGGTGGTAAAGAGGGAAAAGGCGGTATTGTACAGCGCATTCTGTTTCTTCTGCTTGTTCAGCTCCAGTTTTCCCATATGAAAGCCTCCCTGTAGTGACTCAGGCCGGCAGCCGGCACTTGCTGCGAGCTGCGGATCTGACAGTATGTGTCGTGGCAGAAGGCGCGCTTTTATTGCGGCAGCAAAAGAAGCGCCTTTTGCCGTAACTACCAGGCGCAAAGTGCTGAGTAGTTACCATGCAAGATCAGATTATGACGTTAGCAGGAAAAAATAAAAAAGTCAATAATTTTGGCGAAAAATATTGACCAAAAGTCATTTTTGTGATAGAGTCTTCTTGAAATAAAAAATGACCAAGGTTCATTTTTGGGAGCTTTGGTCAGCCTTTGTATTACACTGAAGGGCGTAACCCGCAAAAGTCGAAAAGCCGAGGACAGGTGCGTTTGCCCTGCTGAGACAGGAGCACTGCCAGAGTATCGCAGCGGATGGACAGGTCTTTTGGGGAGGGTTCGGGTTTGCAGCCCATCCTGAGTGGAGGAGATGAATCATACCATGAAAGTAAAGCATAGGAAATATGGAAGGGTTTTGGCTGTTATTCTGGCCGTGATCGTCGGAGCCGGCGGTATCGCGACAAGGACGATACTCTCAAAAGCCGAAATGGAGGAAGCAGCTGCCGAAGTCCTGCAGACAGAAGACGAGACTGCCTCCGGGAATGAGTCCGTGAAAAAAGAGAAGAAAATGAATGCCACGGATTTTACCGTTTCCAAGGAGGAGACCGTTTTTGCCACGGCCAATCCGGACGGATCCGTCAGTCAGGTCTCTGTTTCAGACTGGCTGAAGAACTCCGGTAATACGGTTGGGGCTTTGCTGGACAAGACGGATCTGACAGACATAGAAAACGTCAAAGGGGATGAGACCTTCCTGAAGGACGGCAGAACCCTGGTCTGGAATATGGACGATGAAGATATCTATTACCAGGGCAGCACGACACAGAGGCTGCCTGTTGACATGCAGGTCACCTATTACCTGAACGGAGAGAAAATAGCTCCTGCTGCCCTGGCCGGGCAGAACGGCCATGTCAGGATAGAGGTAGCCTTCACGAATCATGCCGAGGTAAAAAAGAAGATCAACGGGAAAATGCAGTCCCTTTATTCTCCCTTTGTCACAGTGACAGGTATGGTTCTCCCGGTGGAGAACTTTACCAATATTACGGTGGATAACGGGAAGTGTATCTCCGATGGCAGCAGAAATCTGGTTCTTGGCTACGCCATGCCTGGCCTGAAGGAAAGCCTTGGCCTGGAAGACAAGCTGGCTGATATGCTCCCGGTCGGTGAAGGCTTCGCCGTAGAAGCGGATGTCCATGATTTTGAACTGGCAGGCACCTATACGGCGGCTTTGACGGATCTTTTCCAGGATATGGATCCGAAAAACATAGACAGCCTGGATGACCTGGAGAAGTCCTTGTCCCAGCTGGATGATGCAGCGATGAAGCTGCTCAACGGCGCCGGAGATCTTTACAGTGGGACGCACCAGCTCAATGAGAAGTACCAGGAGTTTGCTGACGGACTGACACAGCTGACCGAAGGGATCGGACAGCTCTCGGAGGGTGGCGATACGCTCAAAAGCGGTCTGAAGACTTATACGGACGGTGTGGATACCCTGGCTGCCGGGGTGAAGGAATATACCGCCGGCGTGGAGACCCTTGGCAGTGGGGTGAAGAAGTATACCCAGGGAGTGGGAACCCTGGCCGACGGCCTGAATACCTATACCCAGGGAGTGACAACTCTGGGGAACGGGGTGAAGCAGTATACGGCCGGTGTGGATACCCTGGGGGCAGGAGTGAAGCAGTATACAGCCGGTGTGGATACCTTAGGGGCAGGAGTGAAACAGTATACGGCCGGTGTGGATACCCTCGGGAACGGAGTGAAGCAGTACACGGCCGGTGTGGATACTTTAGGAGAGGGAGTAAAGGCTTACACGGCCGGAGCGGATCAGCTGGGAGAGGGCGTGAAGGCCTATACTGCCGGTACTGACCAGCTGGGAGAAGGGGTGAAGGCTTATACGGCCGGAGCGGATCAGCTGGGAGAGGGCGTAAAGAAATATGCCGATGGCACCGGAACCCTGAGCCAGGGAGTGCTTGCCTATACGGCAGGCATGGAAAAGCTGGGAAACGGTGTGAGACAATATACCGATGGTGTGGCGACACTAAACGATAAAATGGGGGACTACGGAAGCGGTTTTGAGAGTCTGTCAGAGGGAGTCCTTACCTACAAAGCCGGTGCGGATACCCTGGCCGGCGGGGTCAGGAACTATGTCAACGGCTCCCTGCAGGTGACGGATGGCACAAAAGCCTATATTGACGGAGGCTCGGCTCTGGCAGACGGCATCATCCGGTACCTGGACGGGGAAACGGCTCTGGTGGATGGGATCGGAAAGCTGGTTCCCGGCATTGACGCGGCGGTGAAGGGAATTTCAACTGCAGTGGATGCCATGAACGGTCTGGCGCAAAAGCTGGAAGGGCTGGATCTTCCGGAAGGGACAGCCGAAACCTTTAAGGAGAATATCGACGGGGCACGGGAGCTGGTCCAGGGAATCCTGGATTACGCCAACAGTATCAGGGAAATCCTGGATGCGCTGGGACAGCTTCCCCAGATGTCAGGAAAACTGTCGGAAACCTTAGGATCGGCTTTGAAGCAGCTTGATCTTGACACTAAGGCACTGGAAACAGCGGGAACGGCTCTGGCTGAAATCAGCGGATACATTCAGACTGCTCAGGCTGATGTGCAGAAGACAAAGGAGACAGCAGTCGGATCTATCTCTTCCCTGTCCGGACAGCTCAGAGTCCTGGCGGCTCAGGTACAGGCTCAGGAGGATTTGCTGCGGCAGCAGGCCCAGGAGCTTGCCCAGGCCCAGACGACGACTCAGCAGCAGGCTCAGGAGCTTTCCGATGCTCAGGCCAGGGCTGACCGGCAGGCCCAGGAGCTTTCTGATGCTCAGGCAAGGGTAGAGCAGCAGGCCCAGGAGCTTTCTCAGGTGCAGGCGAGGATGCAGCAGCAGACGCAGGAGCTTTCTGATGCCCAGGCCAGGCTGCAGGAGGGAGGAGCTCTTTCCGGGGATATTTTCGCTGCCGGTAACGATTCCGGCCTGGACATGTCCGGGTTGGATCTGTCAGGCATTCAGACCATCGATCCCATCGGAACCGGGGACGGGCAGACGGATCTGTTTATGGCAGGAGATGAGGCTGCTGCAGATCAGACAGATGGCTCAGTCTCAGGTGGAATCGGATCTGTTGCCATTGAGCCCATCGACATTGCTGTTGATTCGGTTGACATAGGTCCCATGGAGTTTGAGGCAGGAAATGATACCCAGGCAGACAGCGATTCTTTGGGTGATCTGTCACTGGGCGATTTCTTTGAGGGAGGCCTTTCCCTTGACGATCTCTTTACCGTGGATGTATCGGCTGCGGAGCTGGAGGAGCTGTTTACGGCGGATCCGGCAGCTGTAGGGCTTTCTGATCCGGAGGTTCAGTCAGGCGGCAGCGCAGCAGTTGGACTTCTGGCTCTGGCAGATGCTCTTGACAGCCTGGAAGGCCAGATCGGCGCAGGGTTTGACAGTGTCAGCGACAGTCTGGCCAAGGCGGATTCGGCAGTTCAGACAGTGTCCGGAAAGCTTTCTGAGACAGATCTTTCCGGGCTGGCCGATCAGCTGTCGGGATGGAACAGCCTCTCGGATATCCTTGATTCTCTGGGGGATGGGACAGGTTATGATTCCCTTTCGAAGGTGCTGGAACAGAAGGCAGGACAGATCCAGGAGAAGCTGGAAAAAATGCTGACGATTCTGGATACTATCTCCGGACTGGCTTCGGATCTGTCCGGCATGGATCTTGAGACAATGAAAGCAGAATTTGCTCAGCTTCAGGAGGGAGCAGATGCCCTGACGGAAGGAAACGCCCAGCTTCAGGCTGCCTATGATGGGGAGACCTTACAGCAGGCCCAGGAAAGCCTCAGGTCAGGGGCCGGCCAACTGCAAGAGGGCGGCGCCGAGCTGGCTGCCGGTATTGTCACCCTGCAGGGCGAGAATAACGCCAACACTCAGGCTCTTTCGGAGGGAGCGGATGCACTGATGGCGGGAGGTGCAAGCCTTGCGGACGGACTGGCTCAGTTCAGCCAGGCCACAACTCTGCTTCAGCAGGGAGTACAGACCCTGCAGTCGAATAATGACAGCCTTCAGGATGGGGTTGATCAGTTAATGACAGCAGGAGCACAGCTGAAGGATGGTGCCTCTGCCTTGATCACCAACGGCGATACTCTGAAAACAGGCGCGGAAACGCTGATGGATTCATCAGGCAAGCTGAACGCCGGGGCGGATCAGCTGATGGGTTCTTCGGAACAGCTCAGTGGCGGAGCGGATCAGCTGATGGCAAACAGCGAGAAGCTGAATGCCGGAGCAGATCAGCTGATGGGTTCTTCTGATCAGCTGAACAGTGGGGCAGACAAGCTGATGGATTCCTCCGGACAGCTGAACAGTGGGGTACAGAAGCTGACAGGCTCCTCCGGACAGCTGAACAGTGGCGCAGATCAGCTGATCAATGCTTCTCCTCAGCTGACAAACGGTATGTCACAGCTGACCTCTTCAAGCGCAACGCTGAATAACGGGGTCGATACCCTTACCTCCAACAATGCCAAGCTGAACAGCGGGGCAAGCCAGCTGGCCGGCAACAGTGACAAGCTGAATGATGGAGCCGCACAGCTCTTTGACGGGGTAAAGAAGCTTGACGACGGCGCATCGAAGATCATGGACGGCAGCGGCCAGCTGTCGGAAGGAATCGGTAAGCTCGACGACGGTGCCTCTCAATTGGCAGAGGGAGAAAAGACATTCTACGATGAGGGGATCAGCCAGCTCACGGACATCTTCTCCGGAGGAGAGATGGGAAGCATGATGGATCGGCTGAAGGCACTCCAGTCCGAGGATATGATGTATTCAAGCTTCAGTGGAAAGGCTGACGATATGCCCAGCAGTGTGAAATTTATCATTCAGACCGGAGCAGTGGAAAAGGAAGGGGATGAAGCCTGAATATCTGCCGGCAAAGAGACATAACACCATAAAGTGATTCTTGATTTTATATTGAAAATAACATATCATTGATATATGAATGGTGTATCAGGGAATGGTTCTCGGTGTGCCAGAGGAAAATTCCCGGCTATGTTTCATACATGGTCGGGAATTTTCCCCTCAGCACACTTTTTTTGTAAAGAAGGGAGCTTTATGGCGGGAAGAAAGTCCAGAAAGAAAAAACGAATTATTGCGGGAATAACGGCTGTGTGTGTCGCACTAGTTTCTCTTGGCGCTTATACCCGCTTCTCCCAGGTAAGGAAACAGCGTCAGATTGATGAGGCAAATCAGAGTATCCTCAGTGCACAGGCCACCCGGAGCACGATCCGCAGTACGGTCATAGGGACGGGGACTCTTTCAGACGGGGAAGCGGAAAAGATTCTGGTTCCTGCGGGCATTAAAATCGACAAGGTATTGGTGGAAAGCGGAGATGTCGTGGAAGAAGGGCAGACCCTGGCCACGGTGAATCACCGGTCTGTGACTAAGGCCATCCGGGAAGTACAGTCCGCCCTCGAGGACATAGATGACGAACTGGAGGATCTGGATACCGCATCGGATGAGAGAATGGTAAAAGCTTCTGTGCCGGGGCGCATCAAGCAGATTTTTGCCCATGGCGGGGACAAGGTATCTGATGTGATGGATGAGCATGGCATGCTGATGGTCATGTCTACTGACGGGAGGATGGCGTTGGACATTGCCGATGACGGTAGTCTTTCTGCCAACCAGCGTGTCAGTGTCCTGCTGTCTGATGGCAGCCGCAGCAGCGGTACGGTGGATACTGTACAGAACGGTTCTGCCACTGTTACGATATCGGACAGCGGAAAAAGAGTCGGAGTGCGCGCCAGCGTTCAGGATGTCAATGGCTCCCGTACCTATGGAGAGGGCAGTCTCTATATTCACCAGCCCTATCAGATCACGGCCTCTACAGGGACCGTGGATCAGGTATATGTCAGCGAGAATACGCTGGTGGATCGGGACGACCGCTTATTGTTGCTGGATGGTGTGAATGATGATTACCGTCGGGAAGAACTGATCGCAGAACGAGAAGATCTGGTTAAAACGCTGGGAAGGCTTCGCAGCTATGAAAATAATGGTGTCATTATAGCCAGTGTCGGCGGAGTCGTTCAGGATGTGAATCTCAGCGATGACACAGAGGTGACGGCTGTATCCGGTTCCGGCTCTGTTCAGAGCTCCCTGGGGCTTTCCGCTCTTTCCGGTTTGCCCTCACTTGCGGCCATGGGGGTGAGCTACTCTGCCCAAAGCCTAGACGGAGGAGTGGTTCCCCTGGGAAGACTGAAAGGACAGACGGGGGCAGTCCGTCTTTCCTATGCGGATGATATTTTTGTTGCCGGGGATGCCGGCGACGGCAGGGATGCTGCTGCCGATCTTTTCCATGAAGGAACAGACGATGGGGTATATGGCGCTGCCGGACAGGGTACGGTGGCTGCCGGTTCTATTGACAGGGACAGTGGAGCCTGGCAGGACATCTTTATCGGTGGAGAGGAGACAGCACCTGATCCGATAGTCGGTGAGGAGGATTATGGAGCGGATTCAGGACAGACAGCGCCCGTTTTCAGCGCAGGCATTCAGGAGAGATACCTGGAAGGGGTGGTTGATCTTCCGATCCGAAGGCCGGCAACCGGCAGCCTCCTTATGGCTGCAGATGAGCTTGATTCCCTGATCCAGCTGCTGCTGGAGGAGACAGGACAGGAAGGCTGCTATCATGCTGTGACCTTAGATTGGATTCCCGCCGGAAACCTGCAGGCAGGGAGCCGCGCGATCGCTGTCGTCAGCCTGAAGGCGGATACGGCTGATCGGGTTTACTTCTATCCGGCCTCGGATCGTTTTGTGATCCGTGCTCCGGAGAATGATGGCTATGAATTTTTAATACAGGATACCGATGCTGACGGTCGCTACGATGAAATCATTGTGGGGATCGCCTACATGGTTGCCGGGGCTGAAAGAGCGGAAACAGAGGAATATGAAGATCTGGAAGATCTATTTGTCGGAGGAGATCTGGCAGCCTTCGAGGAGGCGCCAGCCGATGAATCCGGCTGGGAAGCCGGCATGGCTGCTGACGAAGGACAGATGGCAGAGTCTGGAAGTGGGTATGACCGGGAAGCCGGCATGGCTGCTGACGAAGTACAGATGGCAGAGTCTGAAAGCGGGTATGACCGGGAAGCTGACGTGGCTGCTGACGAAGGACAGATGACAGAGTCTGAAAGCGGGTATGACCGGGAAGTCGGCACAGGTTATGAAAATGGTTCAAAGGGAGAATTTGCTGCCGAGTCTGCGGACTGGGGAAATCAGGCTTCTGAGTATTATCTGAATGATGCCCAGGCTCTTGCACGCCTGCAGGAGCTTGCCCAGGAAGCCAAGACTTCCCCGGATCCCGGAGATACTGTCGGCGGGTCGGAGCTTTACCCGGAAGGAAGCGATGCTGCCGGCGAAACTGAAAGTGCCACAGAACAGACGGATACTTTCATCGGGGAAGAGCTTGTCTTTGAGGAGAGCTTTTCTGCCGATGGGGCAGAGGAATTTTCAAAGGAAAGTGCTGTATCTGATCAGGGGGAGAACCCTTTCGGAGAGAGTCCTTCCGACTGGGAGGAGAAAGATCTGGTTCAAAGGCTTCTGGCTGCTCAGGAATCCCTTGATGCAAAGAAAAACCAGGAGATCCCGGATACAGCTGCGACAGCCGTCGCAATCGACGATAAAGAACCCGCTGCTTCAGGCAGTGAGGCTGACACGGAAGCTGCTTCTACGGTGATTGTGGTTTTGCCCTTATCGGTAACACCGACTGAAGTGCCGCCATTAACGATGAGGAATACAGAAGAAGGGGGAGAGCCGCCTACACCGATGCCTGCCGAGGAACCGATAGAATATCCAACGGCTACGCCCACCCAGGAGCCGACAGAGCCGGCTACGCCAACGCCCACCCAGGAGCCGACAGAACCGCCAACGGCTACGCCCACCCAGGAGCCGACAGAGCCGGCTACGCCAACGCCCACCCAGGAGCCGACAGAGCCGGCTACGCCAACGCCCACCCAGGAGCCGATGGAGCCGGCTACGCCAACGCCCACCCAGGAGCCGGCAGAGCAGCCGACTGCTACACCCACCCAGGAGCCGGTGGAGCCGCCGACGCCGACACCCACCCGTATCCCATTCTATCCGGTTACTGTTACTCCTACACAGACGATAACCCCTACACCGACAACAAGCCCGGGAAGTATTCCAAAACTCGATTTCACGGCATTGATTAACCATTTGGCCAGGGCAGCGGGAGCTATGGGCGGACTGCCCGGTCTGTTTGACGGAAACGGTTTGTCCAGTCTGCTGGCCGGCATTGGTAGTTCAGGTTTGTCTGGCCTGATAGGAGGTTCAGGATCAGGATTGTCAAAACTTTTTAGCAGTCTGGGATCATCAGGTCTTTCGAGCCTGCTGGGAGGTTCTGGCTTATCGAGTCTTCTTGGCAGTTTGGGAGGCTCCGGTCTGCCCAGTCTTCTTGGCGGATCGGGATCCGGCTTGTCCAGTCTTCTGGGGGGATCGGGCTCTGGTCTATCGAGTCTTTTGGGAGGCGCGGGCAGCGGAAGCTCCGGTCTGTCGAGTCTTCTGGGGGGCGCGGGCAGCGGAAGCTCCGGTCTGTCGAGTCTTCTGGGAGGTTCAGGCAATGGAAGCAACGGTCTGTCGAGTCTTCTTGGCAGCTCCGGAAGCGGAAATTCCGGCTTGTCCAGTCTGCTGGGCAGCTCTGCCGGTGGATCCGGTGATCTGGCCAGTCTGCTTGGCGGTGCCGGGAATACGGACTATTCATCCCTTGTCAAATCCCTGGAGGGGGGAGCTGCAGATTATCAGTCTCTTGCCAATGCCCTGGGAAGCGGCAGTGGGATTTCCGGCTTAACGTCCGGTGGCTCCTCTTACTGGGGAAGCACAAGCTCTTATCCGGATACGACAGGCTTTACTGTGGCCAACAATCAGTTGATGAAGGTTACCATTCAGGTCAGCGAGCTTGATATCCGCTCCATAGAGGCGGGACAGCTTGCGGAACTGACCCTTGACGCTCTCCCCGAGGAATCCTTTGCCGGTATTGTGACAAAGATCGCCTCCAGCGGGAAAAACAGCGGCGGCGTGACAAAATATCCGGTTACTCTCTCCCTGCTCAGAGATGAACGCATGATGTCAGGGATGAGCGTTACGGTTGCCATTACCATAGATGAAAGCGAGAACGTCTGTGTCATTCCTGCCGATGCGATCCATGAGAAATTGGGCGGGACCTATGTCTATACCGAGAAGACAGAGGAAGGAAAACTAAGCGGTGAGGTTCAGGTGACAACCGGGATCTCCGACAGTGATCATGTGGAGATTGTTTCGGGGATCAGCGATGGACAGACGGTTTATTATCAGTCCGCTGTCCCCACCGGTCTCTACCCCTTCCAGAACAGCAGATTCGCAAACGGAAATATGTTCAGACAGAATAATAATGAAGACAGCGAGGAAAGCGATACGGATGAGGCTGTATAAAGGCAGAAAGCAAACAGCAGTCCGCAGCTGCCGAGAGTCGTAAAGGTGACAGTAAAGGAAGCGGGCAGAAGACTCACTTCCCATGCAACGATAGGAGCCGCAATGATTATTTTTCGAGACGTCAGCAAAATCTATCATATCGGTGACTCCGAGGTACGTGCGCTCGATCACGCCAATATGCATATCCACAAGGGTGAATTTGTCAGTATTATCGGACCCTCCGGCTCCGGAAAGAGTACGTTGATGAATATTATCGGCTGTCTGGACCAGGCCGACGAGGGAGAATACCTCCTGGACGGTCAGGAGATCCGGGACTATTCCGAGAAGGAGCTGGCCAGGATCCGAAACCGGAAAATCGGGTTCATTTTTCAGGATTTTAACCTTCTTCCCAAGCTCACGGCTTATGAGAATGTGGAGCTTCCCCTGATCTATCAGCGGGCTTCGCTAAGGGCAAGGAGGGAGCAGGTGGAGGAAGCCATGAATCAGGTCGGACTCTGGGAACGGCGGGATCACAAGCCGACGGAGCTTTCAGGGGGGCAGCAGCAGCGTGTGGCGATTGCCCGCGCTCTGGCAACCCATCCCTCTCTTTTCCTGGCAGATGAACCGACGGGAAACCTGGATCAGCGGACCGGGCGGGATCTGATCAATCTGTTTCACCAGCTCCATGATCAGGGAAATACCATCGTCCTGATCACTCACGATGGAAATGTGGCCAGAGAAGCGCCCCGGAGTATCAAGATACTGGACGGTCATGTCACCGATATTGAAGATAAGGCGGAGATTGAGGAGGTGGTGTGATGCTCTGGCAATCTCTTAAGATGGCCTGGAATTCTGTGATTTCCAATAAGCTGCGTTCTTTTCTGACCATGCTGGGGATTATCATTGGTGTCCTGGCTCTGGTGGTTCTTGTCTCAATTGCCAGTGGTGCCACCTCGGAGGTGACAGATGTGGTTTCCTCTCTGGGAACGGATCTTCTTACCGTGACCATCCTGGACGATAAAGAACGGCCCATTCGCTTTTCCGAGCTGAACGAGCTGAAGGCTCTGCCTCACATGGGGGAAATCTCCCCATCAGCCATAGATATGCAGAGCATCAGTGCTTATGGGAAATCCGATACCTGCTCTATTACAGGTACGACAGGGGCATTTTTTAATATTGAGGGATTGAAGCTGAACTGTGGCCGCTATTTTCATGCGGCAGATGTGGATAATCATGTGAATGTCGCCATCATCAATGAGGATATCGCTTCCGATATGCTCAAGGCAGAGGAAAACTGGCAGGCCTTGTCTCAAAAGCTGGATATAGGAGGGGTGCCCTTTACTGTGATTGGGGTGCTGGAGAAGGACGAGAATGATATGAGTACAATGTTTTCCTTCTCCCCTTATCAGGCCTATATCCCTTATACCTGTCTGATGCGGCTGTCAGATTCAGTCGCCAGTATTTCCACTTTCTACTGCAATGCCATCGATGCCGAGTCCCTGGATCTGCTGGAGCAGGAGGTCACAAACTGGCTTTATAAAAGGCTGGGAGAGGATGAAGAGGCCTATCTTGTCATCAACCTGTCCACGATCATGAACGCCCTGGATCAGGTTATGCAATCCATGGCGGTTATGGTAGGCGGCATTGCAGCTATCTCTCTGCTGGTAGGCGGCATCGGCATAATGAATATCATGCTGGTTTCCGTCACAGAGAGAACCCGGGAGATCGGCATACGCAAAGCGATCGGCGCCGATGAGGGAAGTATCCTGATCCAGTTCCTGATCGAAGCCCTTATGCTCTCTCTTTTGGGCTGCTTTCTGGGAATCTGTGTGTCCTGGGGGCTGATCCGGGCGATCAATCATATTTCGAATCATAACTTTTCCATGGATCCTTCCGTCGTTTTGGTCGCTTCCGTTTTTTCCATCTGTATCGGCTTGATCTTCGGGCTATATCCGGCCCGCAAGGCGGCAAGGAAAAAACCGATAGATGCCCTGCATTTCGGAGGGTGATTATAATCAACGACAAGTGTATAGAAAACAGGCTTGCGGAAGCCCCTTTCAATAGGGTAGAGGGCGCCCCTGCCATAAAAAAACCGTGCCATCGATGATCCGATGGCACGGTTTTTATCTTGCTGCATTCCAAACCACAACAAAGCGTAATTTTTATTCAGCAAAGATCTTCCCAAAGATAGCTGCAACGATACCGCCGATGAAGGGGCCTGCGATGAAGACCCAAACGTTCTTCAGAGCGTCGCCGCCCACGATGAGGGCCGGGCCAAGAGAACGGGCAGGGTTCACGGAGGTGCCGGTGATGGCGATGCCGATAATATGAACCAGGAACAGGGTAAGACCGATAATCAGGCCGGCGATTGCGCCGTTTTCTTCTTTGCTGGTGACCATGATGATCAGGAAGACAAAGACGAAGGTCAGCACTGCTTCAGCAAGAAGGGACAGCATAATGTCACCGTTATAGAGACCGTTTGTCCCCAGGCCGCTTTCCTTGCCCCAGAAGGGAACCATGAGCCAGCCGCCGGCATAGGCGCCGAGGCACTGTGCAATGATATAGCCGATGAAGTCGCCGAAGCCGAGTTTGCCGCTGATGAGCATGGCGATGGAGACAGCCGGGTTGACATGGCAGCCGGAAACCGGTCCGATTGCGTAAGCCATAGCCATAACGGTAAGACCAAAGGCGAAGGCGGTAAGGATGTAGCCGGATCCGTTCGCAGCGTCACAGCCAACTGCGCAGGCAGTACCACAGCCGATGAAAACCAGGCAGGCGGTACCGATAAATTCTGCTAAATACTTTTTCATATCTTTTTCTCCTTTCTTAGGTTAAAGAGTTTGCTTGTAACCATTCAGTTACATTAGCTTTCCCTATTTTGCACTATTTTTTTATGATTGTCCAGTGATTTTTTAACAAATTTTGTTGCCCCTACCAACAATAGTGCTGAGTCGTCAGGCAAAAATAGATTGACGAAGGTTGTTTTTTCAGCTTATACTCAGGCAAGTGCCGTAGGCGTGGACTCCGAATGACAGGAGGCCTGCCCTTACGAGTCAGATAATAAGCAGTCAGGGAATCAAAACGAAAATGCTTTGTTCTCTGAAAAAAGGAGGAAAGAAAATGATCATCCGAAGAGCTGAGCCCAAAGACATCGATGGCCTGGACCGTCTGCTGTATCAGGTGGCCGGTGTCCATCAAAAGGGAAGACCGGATCTGTTCAAGACCGAAGCAAAAAAATATACCGATGAGGAGCTCCTGGCCATCCTGGACGACGATATGCGCCCTGTCTTTGTGGGAGTAGACGAAAATGATTATGTGATGGGCTATGCCTTCTGCCTGCTGGTAGACCATACGAAGGATCACGCCATGACAGATATCCTCAGCCTTTATATTGATGACCTGTGCGTAGACGAGACCCTTCGGGGGCAGCATATCGGCCGTCAGATCTACGAGTATGTGCTTGGCTTCGCCCGGGAAAAGGGATGCTACAATGTGACGCTGAATGTCTGGGAGTGTAATCCCAGCGCCAGGGCCTTTTACGATGCCTGCGGAATGAAGCCCTTCCGGACTGGCATGGAAACGGTTTTATCTTAGGTATTTGCCTGTCGCCGGAAGTTTTTGCAGGATTGCTGTGAGCAGAGCCCCGGCAGTGAACACGGCTGTTTCATAAATCAATACGGCAGGCAGAGGATGAAGAATACCCTCAAGGCTCCGGAAGAGCGGTCTGAACAGATCGATCAGCCAGTCTCCGAAGAGATAGATGCCAAAGGTCAGTCCGGCGATAGAGGACACACCAGCCTGAATCCCTTTGAGAACAGGAGATTCAGGCCTGACAGTGTTTGCGCAAAGGAATTTGACCAGCAGAAAGAAACAGGCTGCCCCTGCCGTAATGGGAAGGAAAATCCTGTTGTCCAGCTTGAGATAATCCTTATGATCCAGGGTATACAGGTAAGCGGTAAGGATAACCTGCCCTGTGACCAGCAGGAGATAAAGAGCAGTGGCCGCCAAAGCCTGACTTTTCCTGGGAGAGACATAGGTATGAAGGTAATGTCCCAGAAAAACCAGGCCGATATAGACACTTAATGTGCCGGAATAGAATATGCCGTTTAACCCGATGCCGGTAAAAACAGGGAGCATCGGGAGCAGGCCGTTCAGGCCTGCCGAAAGGAGACATAGCCATTTTTCCTCTTCCCGGCTCAAGGCTCCGGCCAGCTTCTGAAAGAAGGGGATAAAAAGGCTCAGGCCAAGATACAGATACAGGTACCACAAGGCCCGCGAAGGGGAATTCATAAGCTTTTGAACCGCTATTGCCGGAGTAACCGTTGCTCCCTTTCTAAGGACAGCGTCCGCCAGGTAAAAGATGGTGAAGGAAAGAATAACAACCAGGGTTTTTCTGATCCGGGCATGGTATTTTGTCTTTGATTCTGTCCGGCTGAGCTGGACAGCGCCCATGATCATCAGAAAAAGCGGAACGGCTGATTTGCTGACAAAAAAATAGGCCAGGGAAAGATACCAGGTGGCGGACGGCCCTCTGCCCTTGAATATACTGCTGTTGGTATGGTTGACGAGGACAAGGAAGCAGGCAAGGACACGCAGGACATCGAGATAGAAAATCCGTTCTTTTCCCTTTAACGCTTCGACACCCGTGTCACGCGGTTTTCCGGGTTCATTGCTGTACTTCACTGATTTTGATCCTTTCCGGTAAACGAGTCAGAATGCAGGCATTTGGTTATCTGCAGATTCTTAAATCTTCAGCCTGGCAAAATCTTCTGCAAAGGGGGCGTGACAGACTCCTTTTTCCGTGATGATACCCGTGATCAGGTCATGATCTGTCACATCAAAGGCAGGATTGAAGACATCCACACCCTCCGGCGCCATCCTCTCCTTATACCACATCTGGGTAACCTCGTCCGGACTCCTTTGTTCGATGGGAATATGATCCCCGTCGGGGCAGCTTTTGTCAATGGTGGAGCTGGGGGCACAGATGTAGAAGGGAATCCCATAGTGCCTGGCCAGAATCGCAACCTGGTTTGTCCCTATCTTGTTGGCGGAATCCCCATTTATGGCAACACGGTCGCAGCCGGTAAAAACGATATGGATCTTTCCGGATTTCATCAGAACAGAAGCCATGTTGTCGCACTGCAGGGTTGTGGTTATGCCGGCATGGCAGAGCTCATAGGCGGTCAGCCTTGCTCCCTGAAGGAGCGGGCGGGTCTCATCGCAGTACACATGCATATCCGTCCCCTCCCATCCGTGCTCCAGAGCCAGATACATGGGGGCGGTGGCGGTGCCGTACTTGGCTGTGGCCAGTGTCCCTGCGTTGCAGTGGGTCAGGATACCTATCGGCTCTCCTTCTTTTTTCAGCTTCTTCAGCAGGCCAAAACCAAGCTCTCCGATATTGCGGCTGATCGCCACATCCTCTTCGCGGATCCGGTCGGCCTCCTCAAATAAAGCAGCCTTGACCGTGTCGAGGCTTTTTTCCTTTTCGGCGAGAGCCCGCTGCTCCATCCGGTTCAGTGCCCAGAAGAGATTGACGGCTGTGGGACGGGAGGAAGCCAGGTAATTCTTGATTTCCACCAGGGCGTGGTAGAAGGCAGAAAAGTCTTCTGCCTGGATATGATCTGCTGTTACAGCCATACCATAGGCGGCTGCCACGCCGATGGCAGGAGCCCCTCTTACCTTAAGCTCCCGGATGGCGTTCCAGATCTCTTCCTTTGTGCGAAGGCATATCCTTTTGCGTATGCCTGGCAGCAGAGTCTGGTCTATGATGTCCAGGCCGTCTCTTTCCGGCGTCAGTCTCACGGTAATGACATCTTCAAAAAAATCATCTAATTCCTTATGCATGGCTTTTTCCTTTCTCGGTAAAAGCGGTACAATCACAAAAAGCCACTGCTTTTGCGGTGGCGGGGCGATAACAGATAAAAGGATAACTCTGTTCGCAGGCGGGTAATGTCCGGATATCAGGACAGCAAAAGAAAGGAGGCATTGCCGCAAAAGAGTTATCCTTTTATACTTAGTAAATTATAACATGTTTTTTGCCAAAAAGCAAGGAATCTGTCGTGACAAGACTATGATAATCGTAAAGAATTCATCGAAAAAATATATAAATGGGGGATATCATTACACCGAAATATGTGGTAGGATAGGCGCGAAGCAAAAGGGATAAGTTTGACAGCCGTAACTATGAAGCAACAAAAACGTCATCCGATGACGGCTTGCCAAATTGAAACATGTGTTCTATTGAGGAGGTAATGAGGATGAAAAGGATTTTGACGATCCAGGATATATCATGCCTGGGAAAATGCTCACTGACAGTGGCGCTGCCCCTGATTTCAGCCATGGGCGTGGAGACGGTGATCCTTCCGACGGCCGTACTGAGCACCCATACCATGTTTACAGGCTTTACCGTCAAGGATCTTTCTGACCAGATTCTGCCGATTGCGGAACATTGGAAAATGGAAGGGGTCGGGTTTGACGCCATCTATACGGGATATCTGGGGACAGAGGAGGAAATAGAGACGGTAAAGACCGTGATCGGAATGTTCCGGACGCCGGAGACCATCGTATTTGTCGATCCGGCTATGGGAGATAACGGAAAGCTCTATCCTGCCTTTGATGAGGCTTACGCCCTCAAAAATGCCGGGCTGTGCCGGATTGCGGATGTCATCGTGCCGAATATTACGGAGGCTTCCTTTATGACTCAGGCTCCCTACCGGGAAGAATACGAGGAAGATTATATCCGCGATCTTCTGAAGAAGCTGGCAGAGCTTGGTACCCCTACGCCGATCCTTACCGGTGTTTCCCTGAGCGAGGGCAAAACAGGTGCGATGGGATACCACAAGGACAGGGGGGAATACTTTGTTTATCAGAATGACAGGATTCCGGCTGCCTACCATGGAACCGGTGACATTTTTTCCAGCGTTACCATCGGTGGTGTTATGAATGGTCTGTCCTGGACTCAGGCTCTGAAGCTGGCAGCGGATTATACCGCCTATACGATTGATGTAACCTTGCATAACGAGAAAAAGCCCTGGTATGGTGTTGATTTTGAAGCAACGATGCCCTGGCTTGTTAAAGAACTGGAAAAAGCGAAGCAAAGCTAAGGCACTGTAATTAAATAACTTAGCCATATGACGCAGTATTCGTGAGCATATGCAAGGCGGAGGAAGGCGGCGATGCGGGCATCGCCAACTGACGGCGCTGAGTGCCGGTGGCACTCGTTTAGCGCCGACCGAGTCGG
>JAFWGA010000066.1 GCA_017515325.1 Blautia sp. | reverse complement strand
GACTCCCTTTCTTTTTTCTGGAGACAGTATACAGAACAATTCACGGACAATCAAGTAGATCATTTAGAAGACAATTTGACTTATCTAAAACACTATATTTGTCTAATTCTACTATAGGCGGTCGTGGTTGCTATCAGATACCAATGAAATGCCAAGTTCTTCGGAAAGTCTTTTTTGCGTGATTTTTTCATCACTTTTCAGCATTTTTATGATCTTCTGATCGGTTTCTGAAAAAGTACAATCGGTTCCTGACTTGTCATTATTGATGCCATCGGTGCCAGTCTTCGTGTCACCAATGGCACGATAAACTGTCACCTTAATACCATCTCCAAATTCTTCAAATTTAGGATCAGGCAACCCCATTTCTTTACATTGAAGGAACAGACGAGGAAGGCCTGTGCCCCAGCCTTCAATAATCTTCATATACTGGAAGGCTTCCGCAATGGCTTAGTTAGCTTTAGTTAGCTTTTCACAGCGTTTGAATGCCTGGACCACTTCACGAGCGTACGAGCGATGATCAGTCATATCCTTCATAGGGCAGACGCACTTTCATAAATGCGTTGCTTACGGTTCAAGTAATCGACAAGTAGGTTTCCAATGGCATCCAGATTATAACAATGCAGATAGATCAGTGCCATGAAACCGTTCTCTTATGTGCACGCGGGAAACTGTGATCCACGATTCCAGAAAGCAGAACTCATGGCAGAACATTATTCTGTTTATAAGCAATCCATGAATATCAAAGTGTCCGTTTGACTTCCCTTCTGTTTGCTTTATTTTATCTCAAATGAACCGGTTTATCAACAATAAACGGGGGCCGAAGCTCCCCAGATCAAATCAGCCAAAGGGAAATCACATCCCTTTGTGCCATTCATTTCTTTTTTTCCATAATCCCAAACCCAGAAATTCGCTTTTTAATGGTGGAACGATATGTGTTTTGGTTGATCTGACTCGTATGTATAGCTTGCTTTCCAACCAGTTCGATATCGATTTTATTACCCTTTCCGCCGACTTCTCACTTTTTTGCGAGAACTACAAAATCATCCGCATATCTGACGAAGACAAGACCTCTTGAATCAAGCTCTATGTCCAGGTTATCAAGATAGCGATTTGACAGAACTGGAGGTAATGGGCCACTATGGGATTTCCTCGACTTTCGTCTTTTCATCGGTTATAATCATCATAGAACTTTCATAAAGCATCAGGGAGGCACATTCGCCCCTCTACCTCACGGTAGCCTGCCCTAAAGGGAGCTGGCTGTCAGGGTACATTGCCTCTCTATGGATACCAGCAAATCATAACGAAGAGGCGGCTAAATACGGGAAGATCGTAAAAAAGTGTGATAAGACGAACGATCATAATGAAACGAGATGTTTCTATAGGAGGAGTAGAAATGTTGAACGTGGCTATCGTTGATGATGAGCAATCAGAAAGGGAACGAATCCGCTCCTGCCTTTCTCATATCTCCAGAGAAAAAGGCGTAGAATTCCATGTGGATGAGTATGTGGCCACTGAGCACTTCCTCATGCGGTATCAGGGCTCATATGATTTAGTCTTTATGGATGTGTTTTTTGGAGACGCAGAGAACGGGATGGAGGCTGCCCGCAAGCTGCGGAAGATAGATCAGACTGTAGCGCTGGTCTTTATTACAAACATGGCGCAGATGGCTCTGCAGGGTTACGAGGTCGATGCTCTGGACTTTATCCTGAAGCCTGTGGATCGTTATGCTTTCGCCCTGAAGATGGAACGGGTACTGACCAGAATCGAGGCGAAAGACAGCCGCTCAATCACCGTAGTGGAGGAAGGGGAGCTATACCGCATTCGTGTCAGCCTGATTCGTTACCTCAAGGTTCAAGGACATTATGTGGAATACCATTCCCGAGAAGGAGTTTTTACAGAGTATGGAACACTGCTCGCTGCAGAGAAGAAACTGAACGATGCCGCTTTTGTGAGGTGCGACCGGGGATGCCTGGTGAACCTCCGCTATGTTACCCAGATTCTTCGGAACACCTGCATCGTGGACGGAGAGGAGCTGGCGCTGGCCCGTACCCAGAAGCCGAAGTTCATCCAGGCCTTTTCGGAATTCCTCAGCGGGCGCAGTGACAGGAGGTGAGAACCATGGAGAGCTTATCCCATTTTTCTTTTATGGCCTATCCTTTGCAGATCCTGGCGGCAACAGCGATGTTCCTGCTGCCTTACCCCCGCCGGACGCACTTCATCCTGAGGCTGCTTCCCTTTGCGGCCGGCTCATTGGTTTTAGGATATTTCATGTTTTCGGATTACCCCGGTCAGCTGACAGCCTTTGCTCTCCTGCTAGGCATCATATGCCTGGCTCTGATGGGAATGGCCATGGCGTTTGACATATCGTTTCTGGAAGCTCTCTCGGGGACGGCCTCGGGAGTCTCCCTGCAGCATATCAGCTACCATCTTGGCCGTATACTTTTGTTTTTCCATCCGGACATTCCTTTTACGGTATGGCACGAACTGCTTCTCACCCTCATCCTGACATCGCTGACCTGGCTCCTGTTGAAGGACAGGCTTAGACAGGTTTCCCGGTATCCCCGCCAGGATGTCCGGGTCGTCATCGCCTCTGTCGTCTCTGTCCTCATATGCATCGGTCTTTCCCGTTTTACCCGTCTGAGCAGAGACTACAGCAGCATCCTCCGCCTGAGTGTCAGCCTGTATTCCATTACCTGCTGTGTCATGGCTCTTTTTATGCGCTTTTATCTTTCCTGTCTTGCCCAGATGGAGATGGAAAAAGCCCTTTCTGAACGGATCCGCGAGGAACAGGCCAAGCAGTATAACATCAGCAAGGAAGCCGCC
The DNA here is from genome assembly GCA_017515325.1 of Blautia sp. GTDB lineage: Bacteria > Bacillota > Clostridia > Lachnospirales > Lachnospiraceae > Blautia_A. The sequence continues at coordinate 8,842 of JAFWGA010000066.1, read as the reverse complement.
GCCCGCCTGCACATTATCCACCATGACCTGCGGCATAAGCTGAGTGCACTGGAGCAAAGGCTCCCGGAAGGAGAACTGACGTCCATGAGAAAAGCACTGGAGACTTATGGATCTGTCTACGAAACCGGCGAAAAGGCTTTGGACGTGGTTCTGGGAGAGAAGGGGCTGGCAGCCCAGAGCAAGGGCGTCACGATGACCTTTCTGGGCAATGGGAAGGATCTGTCCTTTATGGATGAGATGGACATCTATTCTCTGTTCGGGAACCTGCTTGAAAACGCGATTTCCGCCGCAGAGCAAATCGAGGCAAGGGAAAAGCGCCTGGTCAGCCTGACATTGGAGAGAAAAGGAATCCTCCGAAACATCCATGTGGCAAATTATTGCAGGAATCCTGTCTCTCTATCCGACGGCAGCCTGCCGGCAACGACAAAAAAGGCAGAGGAAGGTTTCCATGGTTATGGGCTTCGCAGCGTCCTGGAAACAGCCAGAAAATATGAAGGAAACCTCCGGGTCTGGGTTGAAGGCGAGGTATTCCATGCGGCTGTATTCCTGATCGAACCGCAGGGAGAACCTGAGCCAGCCAGCTCTGATTCTCCCTGCCATAACCGATAAAGCTTATCTTCTTATCTTACAGAAACAGAACCGTATAGGAATGCTGTTCTCCGCTTGCATCGATGATGATATACTCGTCTCCGGAGGATACATAATATGCCCCCGTCTGTGTGGTGACGCCCTGATAGGTTCCGCTGAGGGTCAGCTCGGCTTCAAAGGCTTCCCAGGACAAGGTATCATCCGGTTTTTTCATCGAAATGGTACACGCGTCATGGTCGATCTCATATGCCTCGGAAGAAACATCATACCCGTCGATCTTGATTTCATTGATTTCCACACATTCCGCCCAGAATACAGGACCACCCAAAACATCCAGCCGGATATAGCGTGCGCGGGTATTTTCCAGGCTGTCCTCAAGGCGAAGAGAGCTTGCCGGGGCAACTCCCTCTTCATTGGCGGAACGGTCTGCGATCATCGTGTACTCTTCTCCGTCGAGGCTGGTTTCGATCGTGTAAAGATAGATCCGCTCGTTCATACTGTTATTTAGCCAGTCAACCATAAACCCGGTTAAGTTATATTCCTGGCCAAGGTCGATGTCGATCGTTGCGGTTGCCCCACGGTCGGAGGACCAGTAGGTCTTGCCGTCCATGTCGTTGATGAAGGTAAGCGGATGTGCACCAATGGCTGAGGTGGCGTTGATTTCCGCGTTTTCAGCCAGATTTGGCTCGCTGAAAATATACTGGATTTCGCTGCTTCCATCGGCAGAAACCGTCTCCACGGTCATCTGAACCGTCAGATTCTCATCTTCGGCAGGTTTTTCCCCATCCGCGTTCAGGAGAGCCATCTCGGTTCCGTTGATTCCCTTGACGGAAGCCAGGAAATCGGCAACCTTAATCGCACCGTTCAACGTGATTTCCCGGTTCTGGTTGTCTATCACTACCGTTTCGTTCTCAGATGACAGCGTCGGATTGGACGAAAGCACCCTCTCAAGGACGATCGTTTCACCAATGCCGTCCGCGCCTTCCGCAGTCAGGGTATTCTCTCCGATCTCCAGCGGAACGCCCTCCCACTTAAACACGCCGAAGCCATTGTTTTCCAGGGTTCCGTAGTCTTCGCCGTTTACGGTCAGGGAAAGCTCCGGAAGGTTGGAGTATACTTTGATTTCATTGATCTCGAAGTCACGCGGTGAATATCTCTGGCTGGTAAAATGTACGAACAGGTCATCCGGATTCCAGTTTGCCTTGTAGAGATAATAGGCATCCTTCTTCGTCTGTCTGTCATGGGTTACCAGACCCTTGTCATTAATGCCATACTGTCCGCCTTCTGCTTTTCCGTCACTGGCGAAATCGAACAGGTTCCAGATAAAATTGCACCAGATAAATTCTCGTCCGGAAATCTGTTCCAGCGCTGCCTCATGCCAATTGCTCTGGAATTCTTCCGGATGCCACTGTCCGCGGGACTGGCCGATGGAAAGCTCGGCGTTCTCTTCATGCTGGGCGGTATTGGCGCCTGCGCCATACTCCGAAATCCCAAGCGGACGCTCGTCTTCGATGGCATATGCGGCATCCATCATCTCCGCGACGCTTCCTTCATAGTACCAGCCTGGATAAATGTTATAAGCCAGAACATCTGAAGGATAAATCGGGTCATTTGCCTTCTCAATCGCCTGAGTTGTAAGCCTGGTCGGATCCTCCTCATGAGCCAAATCATTCAGCTGCTCGAGAATCCAAACGATCTCCGGATCGTTGATCTCATTCTGCAGACCCCAGAAGAAAATTGACGGATGGTTATACTGCTGCCGGATCATTTCCTGCAGCTGAACCTTCAGGTTTTCACAGAACGCGTCTGTATTCAGGGTTCCGCCCACATGGGGGATCTCAGCCCACACTACGATGCCATAGCGGTCGCAGAGCTCATAGAACCAGGGATCCTGCGGATAATGCGCAAGCCTGACGGCGTTTGCCCCAAGGTCATAAAGGATTCCGAAATCCCTCTCATGATCCTCTATGGAAAGAGCATAGCCTATATCCCTGACGTCCTGATGACGGCTTACGCCATGAAGCTGGTAAGGCTCGCCATTCAGGAACAGACCTTTATCCGCGTCAACCGTGAAGGACCGGAAGCCGACATAATCCTTTACCTCATCTGCCATGCCATCCTCGGTCTGCACTGACAGTGTGACTTCATAGCGATAGGGATCAGCTTTGCCGTTCCAAAGACGGGGGTTTTCTACCTTAAACTCTGCCTCAAAGGGAACAGACTCTCCTGCGGGAATCGTCAGCTTCTGATCAGCAGCGGCGACCTCTCCGCCGGGAGCCATCGTGGAGACATCGAACAATGGTTTTTCGACCGTTTCCACTTCCTCAAAGGTTTCCGGATTTGCCAGAAGGGCATGAACTGAAACCGTCTGCTCCGCGTCGGTTTCGTTCACAAGATCAGCACGGACTGTCAAAGCAGCCTCCTTCGCAGTGACATCAGTTGTTGTAAGGAAAAGGCCATTGGAGCCGAAATTCAGCGCATCAACATGCACCGGGTCCGTACAGACCAGTTCTACACGACGATACAGTCCACCCTGTACGGAAAAGTCTCCGCCCTGCGGCGCGACGTCCTCCGTTTTGCGGTTATCACAGCGAACGGCGATCACGTTGTCCCCATCCGTCTTCAGAAATTCTGTGATGTCCACAGCAAAAGCCGTATAAGCCCCTTCGTGATGTGCTGCCGCGTCACCGTTGACATAGACATCACTCAGCATGGAGGCGCCATAAAACTTCAGAAATACATTTTTCCCCTCCAGGGAAGCTTCCCAGGGCAGGGTATAACGATACCATCCATAGCCTCTGGCGTAATCATTGCCGCCGTCCTGTGCATCCAGGGCATTCCAGGTATGCGGCAGGCTGATGCTTTCCCATTCAGCATCTTCATAATCCGTCCCGGCAGCCGCATCCAGTGAATCCTCTCCCGCATAGAAGAAATACCACCCATCGTCTAAGGTCCGCACACTCCTTCCAGCAGCGGCTTCCTCAGCGCTGGCGGCAGACGCAAGGCACAAAGTGGTCAGTCCGGCAGCCAGAAGCGTCCCCAAAATCTTCCAGATTCGTTTTCCCTTCATTTTAAGCTAATTCCTCCGTTTCTGTTTCAACAGCATTCTACAGGTTCCCGATCGCTCATCATTCTTGTGGCCATGTTCTATCGTACACAAAGGTGAATGAAAGAAGCACGCACCTCGCTGCGGAGTGCGAGGCGCTGACTGAACAGTTACAGAAAAGCTTCTCTTTCCCTCAGTGAGATCAGCCTACCACAAAATGAAGGGTCAGGACATCTTTTGGAGCGAAATGCCTCTTATCAGAGTGAATTGCAAAAATAGGATCGACGCCTGACAGAGCAGATTCTTCTCATCCGGAGATTAAACTACAGGTTTAATGACAAAGACAAAGAAGCAAGGTATAGTATACACAAGTTCAAAGAAAAACTCATTCCAGAAAAGGAGGCGGTCACATGGCAGAGAGAATGCTGGTCACCCAGGCTCTTGACGAAAGAGATCTCCTGGTTAAAAAGATCCGGGACAAAATCGCGAAGGCCAGCTTCGTCGATACGATCAAGCACAACGAAGAAACCGTGTTGGAAGCGCGATTGACAAAGGAGCAGTTCGCGCAGAAGGCTCAGTCTGCTTATCAGCAGATTCAGGATCTGATCACGCGGTTCCAGAAGCTGGACGCGGCAATTGTGGCCTCCAACGCAGTCACCTATGTAGACACCTCCTATGGAAAGATGTCCGTTGCCGCCGCCATTGCCCTGCGCCGCCGCCTCCGAGGGAAAAGCATCTATACCTCCGAGGGCGATTTTGATAGCATTCTCTACAACCGGATGCGTTCACAGTATCAGGAACGTGTCCAGTTGACAGAGAAGAAGAACAAAGAAGTGTCAGAAACAGCGGCACAGATGCGTATCACAATCTTTGGAAGAGACGCCAAGACCAAAGACGATAAGCCTCTGGATGTGGTTGACACCTATGTTCAGGAGAATACGACTGATCTGGTGGATCCGCTGGATGTCCGTGCCAGGATGGAGCAGATCAAAGAAAAGCAGGATACGCTCCTGAGGGAACTGGATACCCAGATCAAGGTCGCAAACGCCACCACCTTCATCGAAATCGAATAGTGTTTTGTTTTGCCTGCCATACGAAAGCCTCAAACCGGGCTTCCCTCTGAGAGGCGGGGTCAAGCCTCTCTAACAGGATGATATGACCATACCATAATTAAATAAAATATAGGGAGTGGGGAATAAATCCTCGTAAAATTAACCGTTTTACGTCCTTTGATATATGGTTATCATGAAAACGGTTACCTGTCCTTTTATTTAACGGAAAACGGTAATGCGATAACTTTATTTCAGGCATGGAATAAACATGCCGAAATCCATGATAATGGTTGTGTGTGATAAGCCCGTGGGCACGAGGCTCCCCACATGGCTGTATGGCAGGCGAAAAAGCGGCAGGTATTTTACCTGCCGTTTTTTTTATCCCAGAGCCTCGTAATGAAATCAGAATTTTGATACCGTTGAAAGCAGGGAACGTATCAGGTATACTAAAGCTTGAGGGAAGACGATTTAGGACCAGAAGGAGGTCTGTTGCCATGGCTGTCAGAATCGGAGTCGGAGGAGAATTCTTTGACAGGCTGAGAGAGAATAAATGCTACTATGTGGATAAAACAGAGCTGCTGTATGAGCTGGTACATGAAACAGATAATGCGGTAACCCTTTTCACCCGTCCACGCCGTTTTGGTAAAACGCTCACCATGAGCATGATGGAGTGCTTTTTTGACATCACAAAGGACAGCCGGGATATTTTTGCAGGGCTTGACATCATGAAGCATGAAGAATTCTGTGCGGAATGGATGAATCAGTATCCGGTTTTGTCTGTAAGCTTTAAGGATGTGGAGGGGCTGACATACTCAAAAGCTTATAACAAGCTGAAGATGACTTTAGCAGATGTGTGTAAAAAATATATAGTTTTAATGGATCATTCGGAGACGGACATTGATGACAGGAATACTTTTGCGAGGCTGAAATCTCAGACTGCTTCAAACGCTGAACTGCAAGGCTCCCTTAAAGCTATCATGCGCATGATGAAAGCAGTATACGGGAAACCCGTGATCCTGCTGATCGATGAGTATGATGTTCCACTAGCCAAAGCCAATGCGGAAAAAGAAGGCGGCGAGCGCTATTATCCACAGATGATGGAGGTTATGCGTGGGATTCTCAGTACGGCATTAAAGTCTAACGATTACCTGAAATTCGGCGTGGTCACCGGGTGCCTTAGAATCGCTAAGGAGAGTATCTTTACAGGAGTGAATAATTTCAAATCATACTCTGTTCTGGATGATAGGTTCAGTCAGTATTTCGGTTTTACGCAGGAAGAACTGGACAGACTGCTTTATCAGGCAAATCTGGAAGAGAAAGCGACCACCTTCAGGGAATGGTATGATGGATATGTTTTTGGATGGAATTCCTTATATTGTCCATGGGACGTGCTGAATTATGTATCCGATCTGTCTTACCGTAAAACTGCGAAACCCAAAAACTACTGGAAGAACACAAGCAGTAATGCAATTATCCGCAATTTTATTGAAAGGACAGAGTTTCCGGTAAAAAAGAAATTTGAGACCTTGATGAATGGAGGTAACATCGTCCAGACAATATCGGATGAGCTGACTTATGATACATTTCATGAAACAGAAGATAATCTGTGGAGCGTGTTGTTAATGACAGGATATCTCACCAAAGCCGATCCGGAGGAGGAGGGAGGAGACATAACATCATTGCGTATCCCCAACAGGGAAATCGCCAGCATTTTCCAGGATACTGTTGTAAAATACTTCTCCGACCATGTTAATGCCGATGTACAGAAAGCCATGATGGAAGCTTTGTGGGCAGGGGACGAGAAGGCCGCTTCAGATGCGATCTCGCATCTTCTCTGGCAGACGATCAGCTACATGGATTATCATGAAGACTATTACAATGCATTCCTGGCAGGCATTTTTGTCGGGAGAGGGTATGAAGTAGAAAGTAACAAAGAACGTGGACTTGGCAGACCGGACATTAAGCTGACGGATGACGTGAACAGGCGTATTCTGATTATCGAAGCAAAGAAATCGAACAGTAAGGGACAGATGGGACATGCTTGCAAAGAAGCTTTACAGCAGATCGTAGACATGGAATACGCGAAGAACCTGGACGCTTATACTGTAATATGTTATGGGATTGCATTCTTCCAGAAGAGCGCACTAGTACTCCATTTTGTAAGTAACTGTTATTATAATTTCTAAATAACGTTACATTACATCGTAGCTGCTATATGTGAATATCGTTACAATGCTTGAATATCCGTTGTGTAAGTGCTATAATTAGTAAACCTACACACTTGAGGAGGTAGTCCGTATGTCAAGCATTGTCTATCACACTGACTCTAAAACCGGAAACAAATACGCATATGAGTCAAAGTCATACAGGGATCCTATCACAAAAAAGGTCAAGACAAAGAAAACATACCTTGGACGTGTGGATCCTGTGACAGATGCCATAATTCCTAAAGCGGAGTCTGGTAAGCGAAATCGTCATCCCAGCACTCGGCAGATACAACAGGTTTCTGAAGAAACGGCAAAGCAGATAGCTGACCTTTCTAACGAGGTAAGTGTATTAAAATCAACCATTTTGTCCTTGAATTCACAATTGAAAGCAAAGGAGGAGTTTGTACAAACCATACTCAAAGCCTCTGCAAAATACCAGGCGGATCATTGTGACCGTTTTACGGAGGATTAAGCTATGCGTAAAAGTAAGCCTGAATTCCCGGATTTTTCTTAGTCTACAGTAGAATCCTTCGGCTACAAACTACTCTGAAACGCCCTGTTTTTAGCCTTTCTCGGCTTTTTCACTTGATTTTTCTTTCGCCATCATGTATAATGTAGATACAATTAAATTTAGTCTACATATTTGGAGATGGCAAAGATGTATATCAATTATAACATCGTGAGTGGAATAGAATATGGTACTCTAACAAGTTCCGTACGAAGCGGAACTAAGGTCAGTAAGGGTGACCAGATTTATTTGGGTCGGGTCATTGATAAAGATAAAGGAATTTTTAAGAGCCGTGAAAGAGGCTTGTTTACTTATGATCTAAAAACGAACACTTTTGGGAAAGTTCCCCCTGAATACATTGAACCGAGGAAGGAACGAAAAACCAAGTACCCAAAACGTCCTGGTTTAATAGTATCATTTGGTGATATTTATGTACTTAATCAGTACATTTCTAATAAAGGATTTTATGATGCTGTTGATCAGATTGGTTATCGTAACATAGATACTCTGCATGCTCTGCTCGCGTATTACATTTTGAGCCCGCATGCCAACAGGCATGCTTACGATTGGTGGGATCTGACTTATGCGAAACAATTGTTTCCAAGAGCTCAGATGCAGTCCCAGCGTATCAGTGAAGCCTTGGCAGATATCGGAAGCGAGGAAGCAAAGCAGGATTTTTTTAAAGAATACTTCCGTTTTCTTGCAAAAGATGAAACCTGTTGTACAGATAAAAAAACGAGCGAATATTTCACTGATGGAATTTTGATTGACAGTACTGGATTACCAAATGCGATCCATTTTCCGTTAACTGCAGTAAACAATCATAACGGGAAAATTAGTGAAGAAGTACGCTTAATTTATGTTGTTCAACAGCAGACAGGATTACCACTCTTCTTCAGGTATGTAGCCGGCAATATAGTCGACGTTACAACCATACATAGAACTGTCGCGGAATTAAAGGCAAATGGCATCAATACAAATATGGCAATTTTAGATGCCGGTTATTATAATGGTAAAAATGCAGATGTTTTGTGTGAAGCCAGAATCCCTTTTATTTCGAGGATGAACAGCAACTATAAAGTATATAAACGAGCCATTAAAAACCACCTTGATACATTGGAATCAAGAAATAATCTCGTCCGAATCAATAACCGTGCAATATATGTAAAATGCATCCCATGTCAGATCGGGGAAAAAGAAGACCGTCCTGCCTACGCTTATCTTTGCAGAGATCTTACTATGAGGAACGAGCTTCAAAAGCATTTGTTAGAGCGGGCAGTTGATCAGGATATGCCGGATGAACCGTAATTCCCGGTACCTAATTCTAACCACACCCCATACGCTCCTTTTCGTCCTCTGATGCAGAGTATGGTATGGTGGCAGGACAGGTTATTTTAAAGTGATTATATATATCGTTCATATTTTTCACAGGATCAGAGGT
>JAFWGA010000065.1 GCA_017515325.1 Blautia sp. | reverse complement strand
CCGACTCGGTCGGCGCTAAACGAGTGCCACCGGCACTCAGCGCCGTCAGTTGGCGATGCCCGCATCGCCGCCTTCCTCCGCCTTGCATATGCTCACGAATACTGCGTCATATGGCTAAGTTATTTAATTACAGTGCCTTAGTAATATTGTTTGAGTATAATTCTCATAAAAAATATACGATACAGACAGAGTTAATCCACGGATCCGATCAAAAAAGCCATCCCGAAAAGGGATGGCTCTTGGTTTCTTATCTATTACTTTCTCAATCTTGCGAGTCGCCGGAGATCGCATAGCTGATCTTCATCCCGACGTCCGTATTGGTATTTGATGGTCTCAGAAGTCCGATACTGTCTTCCGGCTCCTCCTTCTGGTCTTTGTTCTCGGAATCCTCCGCCTCCTTCTTTCTGCGTTCCGGAGAAAACCATTCTGATGTGATCGGTTCTTTTCCCTCCTCTGTCAGGGTGATGGTATAGGAACCGTCTCTGAAAACGGTGACCTCCAGCAGTTCGAAGCCGGTATCAAAGGTGATGTGGATATTTTCTTCATTCTCCCACCGCAGGCTGACATCTGCTTTCATCTGGGCGAGCTGACTGCGGTACCCTTCGTCGAATTTCGTGTTGAACTGATGTTCTACATGTGTTTCCAGGCGAATCTGGGCATCCTGACGCTGCTCAATGTAGTAAAGATACAAAGACTTCTCAAGAAGCGGAGTATTACACTTACAGGAACGGAAAAGACTTCCCAGTATCATATATGCCGCATATGCCCGGGCGGCTTGCTTTTCCTTTGCCTTAGCATTGCTATCCTCCGTCTCACTGGGCGTTATAGGTACTTCTATATAGTTCTGCATGTCCATCTCCCTTCCTTCATATTAAGATACTCTATTCACCCTGAAATGTCAATATGGACTTTGGTGCCGCAAAAAGAGCACACAGCCCTTAAGCCTGCGGTCTGCCATATCTGGCCTTCTCATACATGGTATGGAGAATATCTCCTTCCGGGGTATTTGCAAGATTGGCTTTCTCTTCTATATCGGCCGGGGTTTCCCATGGCGCCGGTATGTCCCGCCGATGCCTTCTGATGGTCCTCCTGTACTTTCTCCGTATCTCTTCCCCATCCCCGGAAGAGGGATGATGGCGCCTTCTCTGAATGGGCCGTCTTGTCTCCTCCTCATCTTTTTTCAGGGAAACACTGAGATCTCCGTCTTCATAACTGTCCCGGAAACTCAAAAAGCGCATTTTCAGAAGCCGGGTCAGGATAAGACCAAGAATAAGAAAAGAAAGGACTGTGGCAGCCGCCTGCAAAACAAGAGCCCAGGCCGCCGTCTGATGAGGCTCCTGTCCTTCCCCCATCCAATCCGGAAGCTCTGCCATTTCAGGCATCATGGGCCTGTAAAGCTCCTCCGGTTCCGTTTCATATGCCAGCCGGACCGGCAGCCTGAATGTAATATAATGTCGATAAGGCAGAGCCAGAATGCCCAGACAGCCTGCCGCAGCCAGGGCAGTCATGGTAACCAGAATAAAGGCAAGACTGATGGTGCGGATCCGTCGCTGCGGTACATGACGGATATAATCTGTTGACGCCAGATAGGCTTCCTTTTTATTTATGCCATGATAAGGCAGCCATAGGAGCAGATAGGCAAAGGAAGTGCCAAAAGCCAGGTCGCATAAGACCGGCTCCGGTAGAAGCAAGCCCACCGTATAACACAGTGCCAGGCACACGATACCGGCCCGACCCGGTCTTTCGAGAAAAGAATATCTCGGTACCCAGCCGATATCGTTTTCCCGAAGCGCTTTCCTGCGTCCGATCTCATTTCTTCTGATCTCGTCCGCGTCAAACATAAGGACAACCAGCTCCGCGATCATGATTCCACGGTATACCTGCCGCAGGAGAGGATCTGCAATCTCCTTTCCTGCCTGCCCGGAAAACCAGAAAGCCAAAAGGAGAAGGCACAGGCAGGCTGCCAGATACTGAGAATAATATCGCAGATACATCACACTGACACGAACCGCACAGATAAAGGGAAATATCAGCCAGCCTGCCAGGTACAACTCAAACAGCTGCCTGCCCTGCCTTTCCGGGACAAATGAATACCCCAGTACAGGAAGCATGGCGAGAATCAGAGTGACATGAAGCCATTCTGCCGCCTGCATCAGCCAGTGACGTCTGAACGCCGCCCAGTCAGCGCTTTTCTTTCCCATTTTTCCCATTCCTTCCTGCGTTTTCTATGGAAGCTCCCGGATGACCAGCCGCAGTCTTTCCCTCCTCTCAAGGGGCATTTCGGATCCTTTTCTGACCGGAATGACCCAGATCCCCTTTTCGCCTCCCTTCAGCGACGAAATAAGAGCATCCTGCAAAGCCCTGTCAGCGTTTTTTGAAATAAACAACGGCACGATCCGGCCACCGGCGGTTTGATCTGTCATAGTCACATGAACCATTTCAGAAAAAGGAACCAGCCTGGAGCCTGTAAAATCACTCGTCAAAAAACGTTCGGCCGTCCGAAGCTGGTTTTCTCCTCTTGCCGGGCTGAGTCTGAAGAAGGTATCCTCGCCCTCCTCCGGCTTGGCATTGACGCACAGGCCGGCCAGGATCCTCCGTTTGGAAAGGACAGAAAAAACCGTGGCCGCCAGGCTGATGCTTTCCTCCACCAGCTCCTCCTGCCGGATAATGAAAGGGTCACTGACATCAAGAAATATCATCACCTGCTCTGACTGTACCGAAGCGTATGTATTGACCATAAGGCTGCCGGTTTTTGCCGTTGCCTTCCAGTTAATCTGCTTCATGGGATCATAAACGGTATATTCCCGGATGCCCGAAAAAGCAAAGGGATCCTCGTAAAAGCGCCTGACCGCCTCCTTCTCTCCCAGAACACGGTCCAGGACAGGAAGGATCCCGGAAATATCTGTCCTCCGGGCATATACGTAGAGCTCCTGCGTCCCGGCATGCTCTCTTACATATTTTCTGGAACGAAAAAAGGCAAAGCTCACCAGCGTGATCTGTGAGAAGGTATATTTTCCCCGTTTTTGGCATTCCGCCGTATGGGTTCGGATAATCCTCTCCCTTCCCAGCAAAGAAAAAACATCCCGTCGGTATATAAAGTCACTGGTCTGGGTGTTGTCTTCCTGCAAAAAGGCAAGACCCTTCTGTGTTCGAAATCCCGCTTCCAAAACCGGGACCGGCAGAGCTTTCGGATTGTCCACGATTTCCTGCAGCTGTACCGTTTCCCCTGCATACGCAAAGGAAGGGGTAAAACGAAGGTCGAGCAGGAGCCCACGGTACCAGAGGCGTTCGTAGCCCTTCTCGACAGCCATGACAAGCACAAATGCGATGAAAAGAAGAAGTCCCGTCATGGCCTCTTCCAATCCTCTGTCGGAACAGGAGCCGAATGAAGCAGCAGGCGGATCTTTTCCTGCTTTGCTTCATAGGGAAGCTCTCCGGACAATAAGCGATGGGCAAGCACAGGAACCGCCAGAGTATGAATATCCTCCGGGACGACATAATCCCTGCCCTGAACCAAGGCAAAGCCCTGAGCTGCCCGAAGCAGGGAAAGCGTGCCTCTGGGACTGACTCCCTCAAAAGAACCTGTCCTGGCCTGCCGCCTGGTAGCCTGAATCAGGTCCACCAGATACTTTCTCAGATCCTCATGGACAAAAACCGCCTGGCAGCTTCTCTGCAGGGAAAGGATGTCCTCCTTTGCTGCCACAGGGCGGAGCTCGGCAAGCGGCTGTCCGTCAATGAAGCGCCGGATCATAGCCAATTCCTCTTCCGCACTGATAGTGCCCATGGAAAGCTTCATCAGAAACCGGTCCAGCTGCGCCTCCGGCAAGGGAAAGCAGCCCAAGGTCTCAATCGGATTCTCCGTGGCAATCACCAAGAAAGGAGCCTCCAGCTCCCTGGTTTCCCCATCGACCGTAACCTGCCGCTCCTCCATGCATTCCAGCAAAGCCGCCTGGGTCCGGGGCGTTGCACGGTTGATCTCGTCTGCCAGCAAAACGCCGGTAAACACCGGTCCTTCCCGAAAAACAAAGCTCCCCTTCTCCTGGTTAAAATAATTCAATCCCGTCACATCACTCGGCAGAAGATCCGGCGTAAACTGAATCCGGCGGTACTTCAGATCCACCGATCTGGCCAAAGCCTTTGCCAAAGTCGTCTTCCCTGTTCCCGGGACATCCTCCAGCAGGATATGCCCCCCGGCAGCCAAAGCTGCCAGTATCAGATCCGTTACCGCTTCCTTGCCCACCATCACCGAAGCAATATTCTCTCTGACCCGCGCAATAACACGATCCACCTGCTCCCCCCCTCCCTTCAAAGCCTTTGATTTCTCGTTGAATGATCGGAAACGATCCAAATGTCTGCATTTTGCTTCGTTTCCTGCACCGGATTACCGCCGCTGCAAACGGCACGATTCCGCAGTCAATACAGGAGCTTATGATAAAACCATACTATCATAATGGGCTCTTTTTTTCAATGATTCTCCTCTCCAGGCAGACTGACGGTTTCATAAAAAACAGAAAGAGAACGGGATGTCTCGAACCGCTTTTGAGACATCCCGCTCTCTTTCCCCTCTACTTGTCAACCTTTCCCTGGTTTTTGCGCATAAGACTCTGTCTCATCTTGCCTTGATCTCATAAACAGGCAATGCCTGCTTCAGACCGTCGGCAATAGACTCCATCTCCTCAACAGCCCTTTTCAGGCTGTTAAAGGATCCCAGGATCTTATAGATATTTTCACTCGTCTGGAATTCAAGCCCATACATAACCGTATTTTCCGCAGCGCGGAACATGCCTCCGGTATCCCGGGAAGACTTTTCTGTAATCTGCACTCCCCGCATCTGTATCAGAGTTTTTTTATCCTGGCTTAATATATACATCTCAACCTCTTCATTTATCTCTCCAGGTAATACGTCCCTTGCTCAGATCATAGGGTGAGAGCTGAATGGTAACCTTATCTCCCGGAAGAATACGGATAAAATTCATGCGAAGCTTACCACTGATATGTGCCAGAACGACATGCTTATTTTCAAGCTCCACTTTGAACATAGCATTGGGAAGCTTCTCCAATACTGTTCCTTCCACTTCGATCACATCTGATTTTGACATTTCATTTCCTCCTGTTTTTTGGCTTTAAGCCGTCATCATTTCCCAAAACCTGTCCCTGTCTTCCTTTTTCCTAATCATGAGTCATCGTCAGGATCTCTGCTTCTCCGTCGGTGATCAGGACCGTATTCTCATAATGGGCTGAGTTCTCCCCGTCCGCCGTGACGACAGTCCATCCATCGTCCAGCCAGCCGACATCACCCGTTCCCAGGTTCATCATAGGCTCAATGGCCAAAGTCATACCGGGAATAAGCCGGATTCCCCTCTTTTTCATCGGGTAATTGGGAATCATGGGATCCTCATGCAGATGCGTTCCGATCCCGTGGCCGGTCAGGTCACGTACAATCCCTAACCGGTATTTTGCCGCACAGGCCCCGATATTCTTACAGATATCGTTCAGAAAATTGCCTGCCCTGGCATATTCGATGCCGGCAAAAAAGCATCTTTTCGTCATCTCTGCCAGAAACTCAGAATCCAGATCTGTCTTTCCGGCAATATGGGTACGGGCTGCATCCGAGTGGTAGCCTTTATAGATCAGGCCTGCATCGATCTTTACCAGATCACCCTCCTGAATGATGACATCCTCTTTGGGGATACCATGAACAACCTCATCGTTCAGGGAAATACAGAAGGAGGCCGGGAAGCCCTGATAATTCAGAAAATTGGGCACACAGTCAAAGGAACGAATCAGGTCATATCCGATCTGATCCAGCTCCTTTGTGCTGATTCCCGGCTTGACGTAAGGGGCAAGGCCATCATGTACCTTCTCCAGGATATGGCCTGCTTCCCTCATCAGAGCAATTTCGTGTTCACTTTTTATGGTTACTGACATAGGGATCTACCTTGCCTTAGGCTCCAAGGATCTGGGTGATCTGGGCAAACACCTCATCAAGATCCTTAGTACCGTCAACAGACTTCAGGACACCCTGCTTTGTATAATAGTCGATCAGAGGCTGAGTCTGGGAATGATAAACATCCAATCTCTTCTGAACCGTTTCCGGCTTGTCATCGTCCCGCAGGATCAGCTTCTCGCCACAGGCATCGCAGATCCCTTCCTGTTTGGGGGCAGCATAGACAATGTGATAGGTAGCGCCGCATTTTACGCAGGCCCTTCTTCCGCTCATGCGGTTCACGATATTACTGTCCGGAACATCCACATCGATAGCGTAGTCGATCTTGCTGCCAAGCTTTTCCAGGGCTTCGGTCAGGCATTCCGCCTGAGGAATTGTACGGGGGAATCCATCCAGAACATACCCCTTTTCGGCATCCGGCTGCTGAATCCGGTCTACGACCAGATCGCAGGTCAGCTCGTCCGGAACCAGCAGACCCTGATCCATATATGTCTTCGCTTTCTTCCCCAGTTCAGTGCCGTTCTTGATATTGGCTCTGAAAATATCGCCCGTGGAAATATGGGGAATACCGTACCTGGCGGCAATCTTCTTGGCCTGAGTCCCTTTACCGGCGCCGGGGGCACCTAACATAATAATTCTCATTTCTGACTCCTTTCATCTGAAAAACCCGGGAGGCGCCTGTCACCGCCGGATGGCATATCCCTACGGCGCCCCGCCAAACAAAGAAAGCCTGCCTGCGCAGTTTTCATGCAACAGGCAGGCACTTTCGTAGCCCTACTGGTTCTGTTCCAGCCCAGTGAAAAGGATAGTATAGAATACTATATCAGTGGTCTGGAATGCATCGTTTTTATACGCCGAGGAAGCCCTTATAGTTTCTCACCAGCATCTGTGACTCAACCTGCTTCACTGTCTCCAGAATAACACCTACCACGATGATCAGGGAAGTGCCGCCAAAGGAAACATTGGCGCCAAAAACACCGTTGAAGAAAATCGGAATCACACACACGATAATGAGGCCGACTGCCCCGATAAAAACGATATAGTTCAGGATTCTCTCCAGATAATCACTGGTCGGCTTGCCGGGACGGATACCCGGAACAGAACCGCCCTGCTTCTTGATGTTATCCGCAACCTCCAAAGGATTGAAGGTAATGGAGGTATAGAAATAAGCAAAGAAGACAACAAGGACAATATAAAGGATCAGACCCCAGCTGTACTTAATCTGGTGAGGATTGCACCAGTTTCCTGAGGAAAGACCTCTCATGATCTCAGAGAAAACCCCTGTTCCGTTTGCCTTACCCAGAAGCTGTGCAATGACAGCCGGGAAAGACATAATGGAGGAAGCAAAAATGACCGGGATAACACCCGCTGTATTTACCTTCAGCGGAATATGTGTTGTCTGGCCGCCTGCCATCTTTCTTCCCACCATCTTGCGGGAATACTGTACAGGAATCCGGCGCTCTGCTCCGTTCAGGACGAGAACCAGGACAACGACCAGCAGAATGATGGCAATGACAATCAATCCGGCAAGCATACCCCGGGCTACCGTCTTTCCTCTGACAAAGTTTTCATAGAGGATGGCAAGGTCGCTGGGAATCCTGGAAACAATGTTGACAACGAGGACGATGGAAATACCGTTTCCGATCCCGTTCTCGGTGATTCTTTCTCCGATCCACATCAGCATGGCTGATCCTGCTGTCAGACACACAACAACTGTGAGCCCCTTCAGGAAATTCATGTTGGGGATCAGACCCTGACGGCCAAAGCCGATCGACATGGCGACAGACTCGAAAAGAGCCAGACCGACAGTGACATAACGGGTAATAGCTGTAATCTTCTTCCTGCCATCCTCACCTTCACGCTGCATCTCCTCCAGTGCCGGAATGGCTATGGTGAGAAGCTGCATGATAATCGAGGACGTAATGTATGGGGTAATATTCAACGCGAATATTGACATTGATTCAAAAGAACCACCGGTAAACGCATCAAAGAAATTGAATGCGTCCCCGGCATTGTTGGCAAACCACTCCTTGAAGAAGGATGAATCGACGCCCGGTACCGGAAGCTGAGAGCCCAGTCGGATGACGACCATCATGAACAAGACATAGAGCAGTTTACGCCGCATTTCCTTTACGCGAAAAACGCTTTTTATAGTTTCAAGCATGAATTCACCTCTAATCTTGGAACTGAAGGACTGCCGGCATATATGCACATGAACTTACTGAAAAAATACACCGCATCCGCAGATCAGATTTTTTCTATCGTGCCGCCTGCAGCTTCAACCTTAGCCTTTGCACCTTCGCTAAAGGCGTTGACCTTGACGGTGAGCTTTCTTTCCAGATTGCCATCACCAAGGATCTTAACGCCGTCGCCCAGCTTACGGATTGTACGGCTTTCAAGAAGAAGCTCAGGTGTCACCTCAGTGCCATCCTCAAAACGATTCAGAGCGTCAACATTAATCGCGATGATCTCTTTTGTGTTGATGTTCGTGAAGCCACGCTTGGGCAGACGTCTGTAAAGAGGCATCTGACCTCCCTCAAACCCTGCTTTCTTGTGACCGGAGCGGGCCAGCTGTCCCTTATGTCCTTTACCGGCAGTTTTGCCGTTTCCGGAACCATGTCCACGGCCTCGCCTGAAATTATTGCTATGCTTAGAACCTTCTGCCGGTCTTAAGTTTGACAATTCCATTTGTGGCACCTCCTTTATGCTTCCTCAACCTTAACCATGTATTCAATCTGCTTGATCTGTCCCCTGGTTGCGGCATTGTCCGGAAGCTCTACAGTCTTGTGCATCTTGGTGAGACCCATAGCGACCACAGTTTTTCTGTGCTTCGGCACCGCACCGATCGGAGATTTAACCAATGTAACCTTTAATTTATCAGCCATTTTACTCTCCTCCTCGTTTAGCCCACGATCTCATCCACAGATTTTCCGCGGAGCCTTGCGACCTCCTCCGGAGTTTTCAGCTGCCTGAGCCCCTCGATGGTAGCCAGAACAACATTCTGCTTGTTACGGGAGCCCATGCACTTGGTACGGATATTTTTGATCCCGGCAAGCTCGATCACCGCACGCGCAGGACCGCCAGCGATAACACCGGTACCTTCGGGAGCCTTCTTCATCAGCATGGTAGCGCTGCCGAATTTCCCGATAAAATCATGTGTAATAGAATTATTCTCATCACGGGCTACGGAAACAAGCTTCTTCGTTGCATCCTCTTTGCCCTTCCGGATAGCTTCCGGAATTTCAGTTGCTTTTCCGAGGCCTACACCAACATGGCCATTGCCGTCGCCTACAACAACAAGTGCTGTAAAGCGCATATTACGTCCGCCCTTAACAACCTTTGTAACACGCTTGATGGCGACTACCTTATCTTCTAATTCCAGCTGGCTGGCATCGATCCGATTACCTCTCATGTGTGTTCGTCCTCCTTTAGAATTTCAGGCCAGCTTCTCTGGCAGCATCCGCAAGTGCTTTCACTTTTCCGTGATAGATATAACCGCCTCTGTCGAACACAACTGCTTCAATTCCGTTCTCCAGTGCCTTTTTGCCGATCACGGTTCCAAGATGGGCAGCTGCCGCTACATCATTGGTGTGCTCCAGCTCAGCGCTCACATCCTTCTGAAGGGTAGAAGCGGACAACAACGTCTTACCCTGGGTATCATCGATAATCATTGCATACATATGCTTATTGGAACGAAATACACAAAGACGCGGAATGCTGGGCGTGCCGCTTAAGTGATGACGAATTCTTCTGTGCTTTTTATGACGAACTTCCGCCCTGGATACTTTACTTACCATCTTCTCACTCTCCTTAATTATTTCTTACCGGTCTTGCCAACCTTGCGGCGGATCACTTCATCAGAGTACTTGATTCCCTTGCCCTTATAAGGCTCAGGTCTTCTCTTATCCCTGATCTCAGCGGCATACTGGCCAACCTTTTCTTTATTGATACCGGTAATGATGATCTTGTTCTGATCTACGGTGGATGTCACTCCTTCCGGATCCGTCATCTCCACCGGGTGAGAATAGCCAAGGCTCAGTGTCAGCTTATTGCCCTGTTTTGTAGCTCTATATCCTACACCGTTGACCTCGAGTGTCTTGGTAAAGCCTTCACTCACGCCTACCACCATGTTGTGGATCAGGCTGCGGGTCAAGCCGTGCAATGATTTCATCTTCTTAAGATCGTTCGGCCTTGTGACGACAACATGGCCATCCTCGAGCTTAATGGTCATCTCCGTTGGGAGCGTCCTTTCCAGGGTTCCTTTGGGTCCCTTGACGCTTACCATGTTGCCTTCCTCAATCTTAACTTCTACTCCCGCCGGGATTGGCACCGGGAGCCTGCCGATTCGTGACATAGGGAATGTCCTCCTTACTTACATTGTCGGAGAAGGCTTGTGCCTTCTCTGTTTTCAGTCCTTGCGTATGCGCACGAATTCGTTTCGGAAACACGCCGTGTGCACGGCTTGAATTCGGCGCAGGTAACGAATCAAAGCCAAACGATGGCCTTGACCGTCCCCTCAATCAGTATGCCCACTCGGGCATCTAAAACATGCTTGGAACAGGGATATTCTTACCATACAAAGGCAAGAACTTCTCCGCCGACCTTCTCCTTGCGGGCCTGCTTGTCAGTGATGACGCCCTTGTTTGTGGAGATGATGGCAATGCCCAGACCGCCCAGTACGCGGGGGAGCTCATCCTTGCCGGCATAGACACGCAAGCCGGGTTTGGAGATACGCTTGATCCCTGTAATGATCTTGTCATTCTTGGTCTCACCATATTTCAGTGTAATATGGAGAGTCTTGAAAACACCGTCCTCGATCAGGTCGTATTTCTTAATATAGCCCTCATCCAGAAGGATGTTGGCGATGGCAATCTTCATCTTGGAAGCGGGAACATCGACGGTGTCATGCTTTGCTGTATTTGCATTGCGGATACGTGTCAGCATATCAGCAATCGGGTCACTCATTGTCATGTTAGTATCCTGCCGCCGGATCTGTCCTGACGGCTTTTCCTTTCGTATATAATCCAATCAATGATTCTTTTCGTCCTGGTTTCGGGACTTGACATGACTGCACCCTGTTTTTCCAGGGATTCTATTCGCTTCAAAATTTACCAGGAAGCCTTCTTAACGCCAGGGATCTCGCCCTTATAGGCGAGCTCGCGGAAGCAAATACGGCAGATGCCATATTTGCGCAGGTAAGCGTGGGGACGTCCGCAGATTCTGCAGCGGTTGTATTCTCTGGTGGAGAATTTCTGTGCGCGCTGCTGTTTGATTTTCATTGCTGTCTTAGCCATGAATCCTTCCTCCTATCATTTCGCAAACGGCATATTGAAAAGTCTCAGCAGCTCACGGGCTTCCTCGTCCGTCCTGGCGGTGGTAACAAACACCACGTCCATGCCGCGGACCTTATCGATCTTATCATACTCAACCTCAGGGAAGATCAGCTGTTCTCTGATACCGAGAGCATAATTGCCTCTGCCGTCGAATGCGTTGGGATTCACGCCACGGAAGTCACGGACACGGGGAAGTGCCAGGTTGATCAGACGGTCTGCGAACTCATACATCTTCTCGCCGCGAAGGGTAACCTTGCATCCGATCGCCATGCCTTCACGAATCTTAAAGTTAGCGACAGATTTCTTCGCCTTGGTAGCGACAGCCTTCTGTCCGGTGATGAGCTCCATATCCGCGATAGCGGAATCCAGAAGCTTCGCGTTTTCCTTTGCCTCGCCTACGCCCATATTGACGACGATCTTGACAAGCTTCGGCACTTCCATAACGTTCTTATAACCGAACTTCTTGATCATCGCATCGATGATCTCGTTCTGGTACTGTTCTCTTAATCTGCTCACTTATGAATGCCTCCCCTCTCAATAACTTGTCTTCGAGCTGACATAGTCGATGACCTTAGTCTGACCCTTGCCGAATTTCGCGATACGGGCCTTTTTGCCGTCCTTGATCTCGAATCCGACCCTGGCGGTCTTTCCGTCGACCAGAATCATAACATTAGAAATATGCAGGGGAGCTTCCTTAGACACGATACCGCCATTCTGATTGGCTGCACTGGGCTTTGTATGCTTGGAAACAAGGTTTATGCCTTCAACCAGGACAGTGTTGTCCTTGGTATTGACAGAAATGACCTTGCCTTCCTTGTCTTTATCTTTACCGGCGATAACCCTGACGAAATCGCCCTTTTTAATCTTCATAGCTGACATCAGGCACCCTCCATTAAAGTACTTCCGGAGCTAAGGACACGATTTTCATGAATTTCTTCTCACGAAGCTCTCTGGCCACCGGCCCAAAGATACGGGTCCCTCTCGGAGTTAAGTCGTCTTTGATAATTACAGCCGCATTCTCATCAAAACGGATATAAGAACCATCCTTACGGCGAGCGCCCTTGACGGTACGCACAACGACAGCCTTAACTACATCGCCCTTCTTGACAACGCCGCCTGGTGTTGCATCCTTGACCGTAGCAACAATCGTATCGCCAATATTTGCATATCTTCTGGTAGAGCCGCCCATGACACGAATGCAAAGGATTTCTTTTGCACCAGTGTTATCCGCGACCTTCAGGCGAGTTTCCTGCTGAACCATACTGGTAATCCTCCTTTACTTCGCTTTTTCTACGATTTCTACCAGTCTCCATCTCTTGTCCTTGGACAGAGGCCTGGTTTCCATGACCTTTACGGTATCGCCGATGCCGCACTCATTGTTGGCGTCATGGGCTTTCAGCTTGTAGGTCTTTTTCACAATCTTCTTATAAAGCGGATGTTTGACATGGTCCTCAATCGCAACCACAATGGTTTTGTCCATCTTATTGCTGATAACCTTGCCTACCCGGGTTTTTCTCAGATTTCTTTCCACGATTTGATCCTCCTGGTGCTCAATCTTTTGCCGTCTTCGCATTCTGCGCGATCACAGTCTGGATCCTGGCGATGTTTCTGCGAACCTCTCTGATGCGGCCGGTATTCTTCAACTGATTGGTTGCGTTCTGGAATCTCAGGTTAAAAAGCTCTTTCTTTGCAGCGACTAATGCGTCATTCAGCTCTACTGCGGACTTTGCTCTCAGATCTTCTACGAACTTATCACTCTTCACTGTTTTCACCGCCTTCCAGGTCTGCACGAGAAACGATTTTGCACTTGACAGGTAACTTGTGCGATGCCAGACGCAGTGCTTCCTTGGCGATATCTTCGGATACGCCGGCGATCTCGAACATCACGCGTCCCGGTTTCACTACCGCGACCCAGTATTCCAGTGTTCCTTTACCGGAACCCATACGGGTTTCAGCCGGCTTGGTGGTAACGGGCTTATCCGGGAAGATTTTGATCCAGACTTTACCGCCACGCTTGATATAACGGGTCATGGCGACACGGGCCGCCTCAATCTGATTGGACTTGATCCAGCAGGGTTCTGTCGCAATAAGGCCGTAATCTCCGTAATTGATAACGTTACCGCGAAGAGCTTTTCCTCTCATGGAACCACGGAACTGTTTACGACGCTTTACTCTTTTGGGCATTAACATTATTTATCGCTCCCTTCCTTCGTTCCTTTGCCAGGAAGAATCTCTCCGTTGTAGATCCAGGCTTTTACGCCGACCTTGCCGTAGGTTGTATCTGCCTCTGCAAAGCCATAATCAATATCTGCACGCAGGGTTTGAAGCGGGATGGTTCCCTCACTGTAGAACTCGGTACGAGCCATATCAGCACCGCCAAGACGCCCGGAAACGGAGGTCTTGATTCCCTTTGCTCCTGCCTTCATGGTCCTCTGCATGGTGGACTTCATGGCACGACGGAAGGAAATACGGTTCTCAAGCTGCTGGGCAATATTCTCTGCCACAAGCTGAGCATCGCGGTCCGGTCTTTTTACTTCTTTTATGTCAATAATCAGCTTTTTGCTTGTAAAGGAAGCAAGCTCAGCTTTGATCTTTTCAATCTCTTTGCCGCCCTGGCCAATGATAAGGCCCGGCTTAGCTGTATGGATGATGACCTTCACACGGTCGGAAGCTCTTTCAATCTCTACATGAGAAAGACCGGAAGCAAAATTGGGGCGCTTGCCTACCAGGCTGTTCCCACGCTTTTTGCTTTCGTTCTCAGCGCCTTCTCCGTCCTTTCTGGAACGGTCTGAGAAGAAGAGCCTTTTCTTCAGGTAATTACGGATATTGTAATCTTCCACCAGATTGTCCGCGAAATCACTGTCCGCATACCATCTGGAATCCCAATCCTTAATGATACCGACTCTAAGGCCATGCGGGTTAACTTTCTGTCCCATGCTCTTCCTCCTTACCTTTCATCAAGCACGACGGTGATGTGACTGGTTCTCTTCTCGATCCTGTATGCTCTGCCCTGGGCACGAGGCTGGATCCTCTTCATCGTCGGTCCCTTATTCGCATAGCACTCTGCCACGTAAAGGTTTGCTGCGCTCATGCCGTTATTGTTCTCGGCGTTTGCAATTGCGGATTCGAGAAGCTTCTTGATAATGCTTGAAGCATATCTGGGATTATAGGTAAGGATACCCAGAGCGGTGGAAACGTCCTTGCCGCGGATCGCGTCCAGGACGAAGCAGGCCTTCTGCACAGAAACCCTGGCATAGGAAAGCTTTGCGGACGGTCTGGTCTCTTTATTACTTTCATTTCTGGCTCTTTTAATCTGGCTTCTATGTCCCTTTGCCATTTTAAAGTGCCTCCTTTCGTTATACTATGATCTGGTACGCTGCCAATTAACGGGATTTCTTCTCGTCTTTTCCATGTCCTCTGTAGGTACGGGTTGCAACAAACTCGCCGAGCTTGTGGCCAACCATGTCCTCTGTGATATAAACCGGCACATGCTTTCTTCCGTCATGAACGGCGATTGTGTGGCCGACAAAGGACGGAAAGATCGTGGAACGACGCGACCAGGTCTTGATAACGGTTTTATCGTTAGCTGCGTTCAGCGCATCAATTTTTTTCAGCAGGCTCGCATCAGCAAAAGGCCCTTTTTTCATTGAACGAGACATTCTTAATCCTCCTTATTATTTCGATAAAGCTCTGCCATCGCGTCTTCTTATGATGAGCTTGTTGGACTGTTTTTTCTTCTTTCTGGTCTTCAGACCGAGAGCAGGCTTGCCCCAAGGAGTGGAAGGGCCGGGACGACCGATCGGAGCTCTGCCTTCGCCGCCGCCGTGCGGATGGTCATTCGGGTTCATTACGGAACCACGGACTGTCGGACGGATACCCATATGACGCTTGCGTCCTGCTTTACCGATATTGATCAGGTTGTGATCGCCATTGCCGATGGTGCCGATGGTGGCACGGCAGATGATGGGAACCATTCTCATCTCGCCGGAGGGCAGACGAAGTGTCGCGTACTTACCTTCCTTGGCCATCAGCTGAGCTGCATTGCCGGCTGCGCGGACCATCTGGCCGCCCTTACCCGGATGAAGCTCGATATTGTGGATCATGGTACCAATGGGGATCAGTTCCATCGGCAGGCAATTTCCCAAACGAACTTCTGCGGTCGGACCGTTCATGATGGTCTGTCCAACCTTCAGTCCGTCAGGAGCAAGAATATAGGCCTTTTCGCCGTCAGCATAGCAGATCAGGGCGATGTTGGCTGTTCTGTTCGGATCGTATTCGATCGTCTTTACGGTAGCGGGAACACCGTCTTTATTTCTCTTAAAGTCGATGATCCTGTATTTTCTGCGGCTTCCGCCGCCATGATGTCTCACTGTGATCTTGCCCTGGTTATTTCTTCCGGCATTCTTCTTCAAGGATACAGTGAGGGATTTCTCCGGCTTTGTCGCTGTGATCTCCGAGAAATCCGATCCCGTCATATGTCTTCTTGACGGGGTATATGGCTTATAGGATTTGATTCCCATTTCTTTTGTCTCCTTTCGAATTCGTTTCGCTTATTCGAATAACGGGGCTGCTGATAAAGGAGGAGCTTCTTCGCGAAAACTGTCACTCATCTGTTAAAATCGGTTTTCAGCCGGCTAAAAGCGCGGCTCCCGAACCGGGCAGTTTTTAAAGCTCACTTATTCTATGCAGCTCCTAAGCATAACCGGCACCGCAATAGTCCGACTGTGCGGTGCCTTTTCCCCCGCTCCGGAGCTCCGGAAAATCTTCTCTCTCCGGGCGGAATCAGCAGGAAATGGATCAAAGTCCTTCGAAAATCTCGATTTCCTTGCTGTCCTCGGCCAGAAAAACCATGGCCTTCTTGGTCTTGGCGGTACGGCCGATGGTCATACCGCGGCGGCGCTTCTTACCGTCCTGATTCAGGGTATTGACCTTTCTGACCTTGGTTCCCTCAAACATCTTCTCAACGGCTTCCTTGATCTGGGCTTTATTTGCATCCGGATGAACCAGGAATGTATATTTCTTGTCTCCCATGCCGCTCATGGACTTTTCCGTAACGACAGGGCGAAGGATCACGTCGTAATATTTCAGATCTGCCATTATGCGTATACCTCCTCAATTGCAGCCACAGCGTCCTTGGTAGCAACGATGGTGTGGAACTTCATGATATCGTAGACATTGATGGTAGACGGTGTGGCGGTCTGAACCTGCGCGATGTTGCGTGCAGACAGGTAAACCTTCTGATCGTCGCCATTGGTGATGATGAGGGCGTTGTCTGTATGCAGGGCATCAAGAACCTTCTTCATCTCTTTTGTCTTGATCTCGGAGAGGGTAAGCTCGTCAAGAACGAGGAATTTCTCATCCTGAACCTTGCTGGTAAGAGCAGACTTCAGAGCGAACCGTCTCTCCTTCTTGTTCATCTTCTTGTCATAGTCCCTGGGTGTCGGCGGGAAAATCACACCGCCGCCTGTCCACTGTGCGGCACGGATGGAACCCTGACGGGCATGACCGGTACCTTTCTGTCTCCAGGGCTTTCTGCCGCCTCCGCTAACCTCGGAGCGGCCCTTTGCCTTCTGAGTACCCTGCCGTTTATTTGCCAGCTGGCGCACAACTGCGAGATGTACCAGATTTTCATTGATCTCTACGCCGAACACTTCATCGTTCAGCTCAAGAGTACCGACCTCGCTGCCGGCCATATTATAAACCTTTACGTTTGCCATTTGCGTGCTCCTCCTTTCTCATTATAAGGACTTTACTGAGTCTTTGATCGTCACCAGAGACTTCTTCGGTCCCGGAACAGCACCCTTTACCAACAGTAAATTCTTCTCTGCATCGACACGGACGACTTCAAGATTCTGAACAGTGACCTGTACATGACCCATCTGGCCGGGCATCTTCTTTCCGGGGAAGACACGGCTCGGATCGGAAGCGGCACCGTTGGAACCTGCATGACGATGATATTTGGAGCCGTGAGCCATAGGTCCTCTGGACTGGCCATGCCTCTTGATGGCGCCCTGATACCCTTTACCTTTGGAAATAGCAGTCACATCGATCTTGTCGCCGGCAGCAAACATGTCAGCCTTGATCTCCTGCCCTACCTGGTACTGGGCAGCGTCTTCAAAGCGGAACTCACGGATAAAACGCTTAACAGCAACGCCGGCTTTCTCGAAATGGCCCTTCTTCGGCTTGTTGACCAGCTTCTCACGGATATCCCCAAAAGCGACCTGAACCGCCTCATAGCCGTCATTCTCCATGGTCTTGACCTGGGTAACACAGCAGGGGCCTGCCTGCAGGACAGTAACAGGAACAAGCATTCCGTCTTCATCGAAGACCTGAGTCATGCCGACCTTTGTTGCTAAGATACCTTTTTTCATCAATTTATCCTCCTATAGCGGATTACGGTTTCCCGCAATCATATATTATACAGTACCCAAGGAATACCGGGACGGCTTCATCCCTGCGATGTCGTTGGGAAACATCTGTCCTGGGATACCATATGATCATATTTGTATACGCACGAATTTACTTCGGAATCATGCCGCCTGCTGCGGCGTAAACCCGGCGCAGAAAATGAATCAAAATGCAGGCCTTACTTCGTCTTCATCTTGATCTCGATATGAACCCCTGCAGGCGTCTCCAGACGGGAGAGGGCATCAACGGTCTTCTGGGTCGGTCCGATGATATCGATCAGCCGCTTATGGGTGCGCTGCTCGAACTGCTCACGGGAATCCTTATATTTATGAACGGCACGAAGGATCGTAACAACCTCCTTCTTTGTCGGAAGCGGGACAGGGCCGCTCACCTGGGCGCCGTTTTTCTTGACCGTATCCACGATCTTGGCAGCGGAAGCATCCACAAGCTTATGATCGTATGCCTTCAGAGTAATTCTCATAATCTTATTAGCCATAAAAAAAGTCTCCTCCTATACGTACTAACTGGCAGTACGACAAGCGGCGACTGTACACATCCCCGTGTGTGTCCTGCGAAAAAAGCACAGAAACCCACACGCCATCCCCCGGACGGTCTATATAGAAGCTTGTACAGTGACTTGTCGTCAGTTTTCCCAACTTGACATTCGCTCCACGGAAAACCTGCCTGATGCCTGCTTATTTTCTTTATGCATCGGCAGCAACCTCACGCTTCATCGCTATCATGTCACAGTTTTCGTATTATACACATCTTTCCCCTATTATGCAAGGCTTTTTTTTGAGATTTTCCCTTTTCTTTTTCAAAAAATATCGACCGGTGCGGCTGTCTTCCTTTTGGCGCCCCTGCCAATAGGCTGGGGGGAGGCAAAAAGGCAGGCAGAGAAAATGAAACCTTTCTCTGCCTGCTAAGTGTCACCGCAAAAACCGGGCATTCGCCCAGATCACCGAAAGCCGCAGCTATGGCCAAAGTCAAAGCCTTCCCTTACAGCGCCCAGGCAGCTTCCTCCCCCGACGCAAAGGGCCCCGGCAGCGGCTTAAGTCCTCTGTGCCGCCCCAGATAATCGCTGTCAAACACAATGCCGGTTCCGTCCGGATTCTCAAAACGCTGGTCCGGCTCAAAAGCCGTGCCCAGAATATCACTGTCGATGATACCCACAGTGAAATCCCCCAGCACATCATAAAGATTCGTATCCAGGCAAAGCTTTCCGTCCTTCTCTACCAGCTGTACCGATACCTCATGCTCCGTGTCGACCAGCCCCTTCTTCTCATTCTTCCAGGCCTTTGCCCCGTTAAAATAGGCATTGCCGCAGGACCATACCGGAAGATGGGAGAAATGGTACCTGGCGGTTTCCCTCATATCGACAAAGGGCTTGTCCAGACCGAACCAGCTGCTCCACTCCTCATAGGTCGGATACTCGTCAAAGACATGGGTACCCACCTCACGGTTTTCCTCGGCAGGAGAAATCATGTCCTTCTCCTTCCAGGCCTGGACAAAGATATTATTATAGAAGCGATCATCCCCATGCAGGATCGTCATAAAGCCCATGACCTCTGTCCGATGCGGGAAATGGTAAGGAGTATACCTCGGCTGGGTTTCCATACCCGGGTGATCCGTATTGACACCGATGGAGGTGATCGATCCCAGGATCAGATTATGCACCACTGCAACCCCCTCGGTAGGCAGCCTCAACGCCGCCTGGGAAAGAAGCAGATTATTGTCGATCAGGGTCGGGCCATGGCTGACCTCAATAAAGATATCCTGGCACATCATGCTGTAGGAAAGAATCTCGCTTCCCTGCGGAATAAAATTGTCATGCAGCAGGTTCTGGGTAATCCGGGTTCCCTGAGCCTCCCAGTCGCACCAGATCCCCATGGTACAGTGATGGATATGGTTGCGCCGGAAAATGACATCGATCGCGGCGTGCAGCTTAATGCCGGAAATCTCAGCACCGGCCAGCTGCATCATGTTGTTGATATGATGGATATGGTTGTCCTCGATCACGGAGAAGACACAGCCCATACGTCCCACAATGCCTGTCTGCTCACAGTGATGAATGTTGCAGCGGCGGACAATATGGCTGCCCACCTTTTCCTTCAGCCAGCCATGATACTGGCCGCGGCAGACCGCGTCCCTCTCCATCTGGGTAGGATTTTTTACATGCCGGTAGGTGAAGAAATGATCGTTTGCCTCGTCATAATATTTTCCCAGGGAAATCCCGCAGCACCTGCTGTAGCTTACCTCACAGTCCTCAATGATCCAGCCCTTGGACCAGTGGGGTCCGATCATGCCATCCTGATAAGCGGCCGGAGGAGCCCAGGTTGTCGCAGCCTTGGTCACAGTAAAGCCCCTCAAGGTAATAAAACCCACCCCGTTTTTGGAGGGCATGAAGCAGTTGCGCCTGACATTGATCTCAACGTTTTCCCGATTGGGATCCGCCCCCTGGAAATTGGCATAAAGAACAGTCTCATTGGTATTCTCATCCTGCTCGGTATACCATTTGTAGATGCTCCTCTCCGGCTCCCAGGAGGGAAGATATTTCTCCCCCTTCACACACTCCTCAAGAGTCACTGCCTCATAGAGCATCTCCCCGTTCAGATACACCGCGCCCGGATGAAAGACAAAGGGACCATTGTACCAGTCGCCCTGGATATGCTCCTTATAGGGATTAAAGCTGCCGAAGATACCGTTGTCCACTCTCGCGGTCCATACGTTTCCCTCGTAGAGGGTCCATCCCTTCAGCTCCTCAGCTCCCGTAATCACTGCCCCCAGCGGAACCTCACTCACATAAGTGATTCTCGCCTCTTCGGTACCGGCATTTACCGGATCAACATATTCCCGGTAAATGCCGGGCGCCACTCTGACCTCATCTCCCGGCCGGGCGATCCTTGCCGCCTCGTTAATCCGGCAGAAGGGTCTTTCTTTACTGCCATTGCCATCTTTTTCAGCAGAGCCATTCACATAAATGATCATAAATATAATACCTCCATGATCCCAACTATAGAGCCACGAGCTCCTTCCCGTCTACGGGACAGGCACAGACTCCCATAATCACAAGGGACTACTCCAGTTCTTTCAATACCGGCTCATAGAGCCTGCAACAGATGTATCCCGGGAGAGAAATCCCCAATAGCAGCAGCAAGGGAAATACTGCCAACACATGCAGCAAAAAGAAGGCCGGCAAGGCCCAGATAAAAGCCAGAACAAAGGCCCGGGGAAATTTTGCCAGTCCCAGGCGAAGGGAATTTCCCAGAGTGCCCGCCAGAGAATTTCGAAAATGGCTCTGCAGCGGAAAGGTGAAGGCCAGCAGCACCAGCACAGCGAACCCGGCAACCAGGCCTGCATAGGACAAGGCCCGGGGAAAACCGGACTCCTGTCCCATGTCAAGCATCATGAGCTGAATGCCCAGGGGAATCACAAAGGCCAGCTTAATCAGCCACAAAAGCGTTGCCTGACCAAAATCGGATCGGAAGGCGTGGAAAAAATCCCTGGTCAGATAAGAATCCTCCTTCCGGACCAGCTTCAAAAGCACATAGTGCATGGCCGTTACCGCCGCCCCTATGGTTACAAGGGGGACGGAGCATAGCAGCACCAGCAGATTCAGGCGGATCAGCTCCCATGCTGTTCCCATCGCCGTACTCAGCCGGCTGTCACTGTCCAAAATACTTGATTTTGCCATCTCTGTTCATCCGTCAGCCCTTGACGGCTCCGGCCATCATACCCTTAACCAGCTTATCCTGCATGATGATAAACAGAATGATCATGGGAATAACAGAAAGGGTAAGGCAGGCCATGATCATGGCTGTATTGGAGGAATACACACCCTGGTAATTCCACAGAGCCAGGGGCAGGGTACGGTTCTTTTCCGACTGGGTCAGGGTAAAGGCAAATATAAATTCGTTCCATATATTCACGCCGTTATAGATAGCCAAGGTAGAAAGGCCAGGCGTACACAAGGGCAGGATCACCTTGAAAAATCTCTTATATCTGCCGCAGCCGTCAATATCCGCAGCCTCCTCCAGGTCAGCGGGGATTCCCTTCATAAAGCCGGTCAGGATAAAGACCGACAAAGGAGTGGCAAAGGCGACGGCTGTCGGGATCAGAGCCCAGATGGAATCGTAGAGGCCGCTCTTGATGGACATCTGGAATACCGGAATCATGGTAACATGGATCGGTACCGACATACAGGCAACAATCAACAGGAAGGTGGTATCCCTCATCTTAAACTTAAAACGAGAAAGCGGATATGCTGCGAAGGCCGCGAATAAAAGCAGCAAGGCCAGGGATAGCACCAGGACAATGACAGAGTTTTTGAAATAGTTCCAGAAGCGGGGATCCGTGATGATCTCGATATAATTATCCGGGTAGAATTTCTCCGGCATATGGAAAGCACCGTACATGATGGTTTCCATCTTCTGTTTAAAGCCGGATATAACCATAAAGAGGAAGGGAACAAAGGCGACCACAAGCCAGAATACGGCCAGAATCATCGCCACAACCCAGCCTGCATACTTCTTCGCCTTAGTCGAAGAACTTTCCACACTCTTTCCTGCCATCAGTCTTCACCTCCCGAATTCATGAGCCGCATGATCAGAGCAGCGATCACCGTGATCAGTATGAACATTCCGGCCGCTATGGCGGAGCCGTAGCCCATATTGTAGGTGGTAAACGAGGTCTTGTACATATAGGTCGCCATCAATTCCGTGGAAGTACCGGGACCGCCTCCAGTCATAACATATACCAGATCGAAATACTTCAGGGATCCGGTAACGGACATGACGACAGCGCTCTTGATCGTCGGTACCAGAAGCGGCAGGGCGATCTTTCTCACATACTGGCCGCGGGTTGCGCCATCGACAATGGCAGCCTCATAGATATCCTCGGAAATACTGGAATACCCCGCCATATAATAAACCATGTAGAAGGGGATAAACTGCCAGCATATAACGGCGATGACCGCATAAATCGCTGTCTTCTGATTGCCCAGCAGGTCTACCTTTCCGCCGCCGAGAAGCTGTGAGATGGATGAAATCAATCCTCCGTTTGTTGCCAGGGCATAATGAAACAGATAACCTACGGCAACCGAGCTCATCAGAAGGGGAAGAAACCATATGACTTTAAAAAAATTGAATTTCTTTCCGCCGGCATCCAGGAATGTGGCCAGCAGAATGCCGATAGGCATCTGAATGAGTAAAGACAGGATCATGATTTTTACGTTGT
Organism: Blautia sp.; assembly: GCA_017515325.1. GTDB lineage: Bacteria > Bacillota > Clostridia > Lachnospirales > Lachnospiraceae > Blautia_A. Next base: position 9,635 of record JAFWGA010000065.1, on the reverse strand, counting down.
TTAAGAATGCCCGCCAAAAATCCTTGTCCCCGAAAAGCTTCTTCCAGTTTGTTATGCCATTGTAGGTCTTTGCGACCGATATGCCGTTCCATTTCGTGAAGCTGTTGATAAAGGTCTGTACGATGGGATAGACCAGAAAGGTAAACAGTAAGATGAGAACAGGAAGCAGGAAGACAAATGAACAGATCGCAATGGAACGCTTCCTCCGCTTCGCCAGAGATCCCGTTTTTTCCATAGTGACAATCCTCCTTATTGATTGTCCGCCATTATTTCAGGCGGCCTGAAGGTATAAAATGCCTGGCCAGGACCAGACGGAATCCTCCGCTTTAGCCTGGCCAGGCATCAATCAAGCTTTAGTTATAGCAAACGATCAGATGTTTATTCTGCGTTGTCAGCTAACCATTCTTCCATGGCAGCCTGCTGCTCCTCAGCGATCTCAGTCGGAGTAGCAGAGCAGTCGAAGCACTTCTGGCTGGCGGATTTGTGGACATCCGCTACAGCAGAGGGCAGATACTGATCCCACCACAGCTGCACGCTGCTGGCATTATTGAGAACGGCAAGGATATCCTGCCATGGAGCTTCCTCGGAAGTAGCGTCCTTGAGAGGCGGAAGGTTGCCCACCTCAATATCAAGGTTCATCCAGTCCTCAGTGGAATAATAGGAAGCCATCTTGAAACCGGCCTCAAGTTTATCGCCATCGCAGTTGAAGGAGATGAAGTTGTCTCCCATGGTACCGACAACTACGGTCTGGTCAGCTTCGGAGTCTTCCAGAACCGGGAAGCCAAAGCAGCCGAGATTCTCATAGAATTCCGGGAACTCTTCCTTGATGGCGCCTACCTGCCAGGTGCCCTGCAGCATCATACCGGCTCCCTGATACAGAAGGGCACGGTCATCGCCGCTGTCGGGAGACAGAGAGTTCACACCCTCCGGGAAGTAACCCTTCTCTACCCACTCTTCGATCTTGGCACCGGCATACTCTGTGGACTCATTTACCAGAGAACCGGTTCCGTCGTAAGCGTTGGAAATAACCTCCGGGCCGCCATGACGGGCAACCAGATACATATAATACATGGAGCCTGTCCACTGGGGCTGGTTGGCAAGAGCGAAAGGTGTAATGCCGTCCTCTACCATCTTGTCGCAGAGAGCTTCCAGGTCAGCGATGGTCTCGGGAACCTCATAGCCCTTCTCCTCCCACATCGCCTTGTTGTAGAAAAACACCGCCACAGAGTCATTTTTGACAGGGATGGCATAGATCTTGCCGTCATAGGTACACTGAGCCAGAGAAGCCTCTGTATAGAGATCCCTCAGACCATACTGGTCAACCAGGTCTGTCAGATCCTGTGCATAACCGGACTTGATATATTCGACCATGGGGCCGCCGGTCCAGTGAATGTACATATCCGGGCACTGGCCGGAAGCCATAGCCACAGCCAGCTTCTGCTTATACTGGTCATTAGTGGTCGCCACCTGGTCGATGGTGTAGCCATATTCCTCTGCGTCTTCTTCATTGAATTTGTCGACAGCATAGGACCAGATCGTCTTGTCCGGTTCATCCGTTGCAATATCCCAGAAGGAAATCTCATCCGCCGCATGAACCATCGGAGCTGCCGCCATTGTGACTGCGATTGCTGCCGCCATCAGTGCCATAAACCTTTTCTTCATTTCCTACCTCCTACATAAAAAACACCTGCAAGCCTGTAACAGTGCACTGCTGTGTCCCCGACCATTTCCCTATATTATCCTGAATCTCTCTCGGTCTCTCCGACAATATAGACAGATGGTTTGTACCCGCCCCCCGAAAGGGTTGTGCATTGTCTATGGTTTCCGGAAGCTCTCCGGCTCCCTTATTGTGTTTTTATCTTATCAAAAAGAAATGGGAGGTTATATCAGTTTTCTATTGTTTTTATCACATTTCTTTGTTATTCTGCTTCTAAGGTTTATATGATTCTGCTGTCAAAAAATGATCCTGTGGATGGAAAGAGGAGGTAGTTCTATGACCGATCCCTACGACCGGGTATGGGAGGCTTACAACAGGCTTCTCATCAAAAATATGGAAAACGGGATTATCCACAATCCCTATAATGAGGAAATCCGGGAATATTCTGCCATCGAGAGGGGCGACATAGAAGAGTGGAGGCAGGTCCGGAAGGAAAACTATGAAGACAGGCGGGGGATTCTGTCCGAAGACCCTGTCCGTCAGGAAATCGATATCGGCATTGTTGTGGTAACCCTGTCAAGGAGCGCGGCCGCCCGGGGAGGCGTCTCCCCTGAAGCCTGCTATTCCCTCAGCGACGCTACCATCCAGGCCATGGAAAAAAGTACGGATGTCGCCGTCATCAAGCATCTGTACCGGACCACGGAAATGCGCTACTGCCTCATGGTCCAGGAGGTCAGACAGCATAAGCAGGAGGAAGAGAACGCCAGCCAGGACAAGGACAATCTGCATATCACCCACTGTAAAAATTATATATTCTCCCACCTGAATTCCCGGATCTCGGTCAGACAGATTGCCGGCGCCATCGGGCTTGAGCCGAATTATCTTTCCTCCCTCTTCCACCGCTGTGAAAACATCACCCTGAAGCAGTACATACTCCGGGAAAAGATCACCCTTGCCAAAAATATGCTGGCCTACTCCACCTATACCTATGTCGAGATCGCCAATTACCTGGGCTTCTCCTCCCAGAGCCACCTGGGGGAACAATTCCGCCGCATCACCGGTATGACCATGAGGCAGTACCGGGAGCGTTACGGAAAAGAAGACTTCCTGCATGACGTCGTCACACAGGAAGCCCAATAATTATCCTTCATTCTTTTATTCTCTGTCGTATTTGTCACACAGTGACTGGATCTCCCGCGTAAAGCGCTCCAGATCCTTGTTGGCTCCGCCCTCGTTTTTGCGGATCACGCTCATGAGGCGCTGGCCCATGGCAAAGAGACGGTCAAATACCGCCGCAGCTTTCCTGGTCTTCGGGGAAAGAACCGGCTTTTTCTCGACACGGACGCCCTCTGTCACCTTGTCAAAGCTGCCGCTGGCCAGGTCGAATACCGTTCCGGAGAAAGGGGCTATGGCTTCGAGTCCCAGCTCGTCATGCAGTCGGCGGGAGAAGATCTCGGTCACAGAATCCTCCCCATGGGTGACAAATACCTTATCGGGCTTTGGTTCAAATGATCCGGCCCATTTCAGCAGGCCATTCACGTCAGCATGCCCGCTGACACCGGGCAGCTGAAGAATCTGCGCCGCGACCGAGACCTCCTCGCCAAAGAGCCTGACCACGTCTGCACCTTCCACCAGAGCCCTGCCCAGCGTACCGACGGACTGATATCCGACAAAAAGGATGGTACATTCCCGTCTCCAGAGATTGTGCTTGAGATGGTGCTTGATCCTGCCGGCATCACACATACCGCTGGCGGAGATGATCACCTTCGGCTCAGAGATAAAATTGATGGCCTTGGAATCATCACTGGTAATGGAAATTTTCAGTCCCGGAAAGGACATCGGGTTGATCCCCTTCCTGTACAGGGCGAGTGCCTCCTCGTCGAAGCAGTCATACGGATGCTCTGCGAAAATGGTGGTAGCCTCGTTGGCCAGAGGACTGTCCACATATACAGGGAAATTGTCATGTCCCGTAACCAGCTTCTGCTCCTTGATCTGACGGATGAAATAGAGCATTTCCTGGGTGCGCCCAACGGCAAAGGAGGGAATGACCACATTTCCTCCGCGGTCAAAGGTTTTCTGGATCACCTCAGCCAGCCGCTTGGCATAATCAGGCCTTTCTCCATGGCTTCTGTCCCCATAGGTGGATTCCATAATGCAGTAATCCGCCTCTGTGATATAGCTGGGATCACGGATCAGGGGCTGGTTGACATTTCCGATATCTCCGGAGAATACCAGCTTCTTCTCGATATCCCCTTCCGACAGCCAGATTTCAATACTGGCGGATCCCAGAAGATGCCCCGCATCGACAAAGCGGACCCTGACGCCAGGAGCAGGCGTAATCTCCTTTCCATAGGCGCAGCCTTTGAAATTCCTGATCACACCCATGGCATCCTTCATGGTGTAAGCCGGGATATACTCTTCCTTTCCTTGCCTTCTCCCCTTGCGGTTGCGCCATTCGGCCTCAAACTCCTGGATATGGGCACTGTCGCGAAGCATGATATCGCAAAGGTTGCAGGTCGCCTCCGTAGCATAAATCGGTCCCTTAAAGCCCTGGGCAAACAGAGCCGGCAGCATGCCGGAATGATCAATATGGGCATGGGTCAGAAGAACAAAATCCAGCTGCCCTGCCGGGACGGGGATCTCCTCATTGACATAAATGTCCCTCCCCTGCTCCATGCCGCAGTCTACCAGAAAGCGGGATTGGGCCGTTTCCAGATAATAACAGCTTCCTGTGACCTCATGGGCAGCGCCTAAGAATGTCAGTTTCATATCATGCTTGCCTCCTCCCCAAATCAAATATAGGATATTCGCGAATCAAAATACAGGCATCTTGTACGTTTACCATAAAATTCTGAACCCGGTTCAGTGTCCGGACCCGGATCGGTCTGACGACGTCCTGGCCCTTTTTAACGCACCCGCCTCTCGACGGAAGCGGCCGGATATGACAGCCCGAAAGGTTCGGTAGAAGGGCAGCAGCCAAAGAAAAGCCTTATGCCGATAGAAAAACGGATACATCCCGGCAAAAACCGCATATTGACTGTCCTTCTCGTTTACCGGAACCAGAAAGCGTTCCAGCATGTATTGCCATTTTGAGTATCCACCCTCCTGTATCTTATTCTGCACATGATGAGAAAGACTGCCATGGCTGCCGGAGGAGAGGATGTAATCCAATATCCTCCTGTCTTCCGGCGTCAGCTTTCCCTGCCCCCAAAGATGCATGGCCAGGGAACGGTTCTGCTTTTCAAAGTCAGCAATCCCCAGCTTTTGAGCCTCCTGGGCGACATAACCCATATCCAGGCTTTCCTTCTTCAGGTACACATAGGTATCAAGCAGGGACCGAAGGCCAATCCCGGCTGAATGATAGTGCTTATACTCATGGGCAAGAAAATACAGGTAAAAGTCCTCCGGTGTAAAATGTCTCTCGTATCCCCTTCCACCGATCAGCCGATTCCCGATGTCCCGGTAATATTCATATAGTTTTTCTCCGTTTCTGGGGCTGAATAACCCTGTATGCATCTCAAAATTCAGTATCGGCGCTTTGTAGAAAGCATTATGATAACTGGAGGTATAGCGTTCCGGCGTAAAGCCAAGGCTTTTCATCATTTCCTTCACGTCATCAGCCCGGGAAGGATCAATCAGGATATCATAATCGACAAATTCACGCATGCCATATTCCGGATAGTAATGCTTCAGCACAGCCCCCTTTAAGGGCATATACCAGATCTGCCTTTCCTCCAGTCCGGCCTCGACTTTTGACAGGGCATCATCAAACATGGCAGATTTCCACAAGGACCTGGCGATAATACTGCCGGATCGCTCGTCTTCGACCCCGGCTTTCTCCAGGGCCGCCGCAACCACGGCGGAAATCATATGGGCCGAAGCAAAGGCATAAACTTCATCCAGATCCACCACGCCAGCGTCAATATCGGACACTTCATCATTTATTGCTGCCCTGCAAAGGGAAATGACATACTCACAGGCCTGCGGCCAATCCATCGCAGCTCCTCCTCCCACAACGCAGTTTTCTTCGTTTACTGCACTTCCCCGTAACTACTCAGCACTCTGTGCTTCGTAGTTACACTTCCCGTTATACTTACCCTACGCCAAAATACTGCTTCACACCTGTCACGATGGCGTCGGCAATTCTTCCCTGGGTCTGAGGTGAGTAATCCGAAGCCCTGTCTCCCACCTCGACATCCACCGATGGAATAGTCGAATAAGAGGTCTGAGTAAGATCAATCGGCAGTGTCCCATCTCCATACAACATAATCCCCTGCGAGATGGCTCCCGACAGTAAAGCGTTTCCCAGAGCCATATGCTGCTGATAATGGGAAGCGACAGGCTCCATGCCGAGATAGCTTTCCACATTGGGAACACTGATAAAAAAGAAGCCCTTGTCTGTTTCAGTAGAATCATAGTGAAGGGAAAGATGGCAGTCTGCAACCTGATTTGCCAATACCGTCCTGGCTATATTGTCCAACTGTACATCATCCGAGTTCCGGATCATCAGTACGTCAAAGCCCTCCTGCAGGAGCCTGTCCTTCAGCAGCCTGGCAAGGCTCAGTGTCACCTGGGATTCCGGCGTCCCGTCCAGCAGCGTTGTACCGTTGGATACAGCCATAGCATAGATCGCGCCTTCTCCGGTCGACCCGCCTGTTACCTTGGGGGACTGGTCGGGATGACACAGGGTCTGGGCTTCTGTGCCGCCCGCCGTCCCATGCCCGGCATTGACGGCAACCACAATCCCGCGGGAGGCTGGCGCCCGGTACAGATAGGCCATGCCCGTATGGATAGCAGAGTAGGAAGCATATTCCCAGCTCTCATCCCAGGCAATCCAGCCCTCCGTCCGGTTTTGCTCTGCCTGTGGAACAGCATCATGGCATTCACCGGCAAGACCGGACTCCTTCCATATATTGTGTGTATTGTCCTGATCCTGTTGATCCGAGGAGGGTACCAGAATGCCCTCTTCCTTTTTCTCAGGAATCAGAAGCTCTTCCTCCGTGTCTGCTCCATATATCGTCATAAGCCCACTTCCTCCCGTCAGGCTTATCAGCAGCAAAAGCATCGCTGTCTGCAAAGATTGAAAGATTCGTTTTCGATTACCCATGCCTTTCCTCCTTAAGGTCAAAACATTCGCAAAAATGAGCCGATGGAAAGGGGAGGTCATGGGAAGGGAGCAGGCTCATATCATGAGCGTATAAGTGGGAAATGTCTCCTATGCTCAGGGCACGGAAAACCGCCGTCCCTTTCCTTCTTTCCTCGGTCACCAGGGTCGTCACCGAGCTTGGCGGCATACTGATTCCATGCCATAAGGGCATGGGCGACACATTCATCAAATGGGACAGGATCACGCACTGAACCCCTAAATGACAGAAAAAGACCAGGGTCTTTTGGTTTGACTCCTCCACATGATAGTATTTATTTTCCCTTTGATAGCCAAAGGATGCCATAAGCTCATCAAACTGCCTCGTGACGGCATCGTAATACTCTCCCACTCCGGCTTCAGCCATGACCTCCTGAGATGCCCACCTGTCCTTGTCAAAAAAGACTTCCTCCGCCAGCCAGTCCTGGGGAAGCCAATCCCAGGGGATACTTCTTTTATCCGGACAATCCGGTCGGAGGATTCTCCTTACGTCAAACTCCCTGAGCCAGTCATACTCCTGAGCAGTCATATTCAGCCGCTCAAGGGTCGGTTTTGCGGTCTCCTTTGCCCGGCCGCAGGGAGAGACAAAGCATTGGTCTACCACAAGCCTGGCGATTCGCTCCGCCAGAAACAGTGCTTCCTGCCGTCCCCGTTCCGTCAAAGAATCTTTCTCATAATCAGGATCCCCGTGTCGGATCAGCAAAAGTTTCATATGTTCTCCTCTCGGCACACACAGCTTCTACCGTTGCGCTTCAGCTCTTCCCTACCACAAAAAAGGGATCAGTCTATACCGCACTTTTCTCATATAATCAGAATATCCCTCCAGTTTTTCTGCCAGAACCTGCTCCTCGCAGCGAATGCGGCAGCCTATGACCGGAAAATATCCCAGCGTCAGGATCAAGGACCAGGGTGAACCCAGAATCAAAGGTACAGCCAGAGACATCATGCCCACACTCAGATACATAGGATGCCTGACCGCTCGATAAAGCCCCGTGTCAATCACCTTCTGCCCTTTTTGGATCTCGATTGTCCTGGACAGAAAGGAGTTTTCTCTGAAAACCTCCATATAAAAACCATAAGCCAGGACAAAAAGTACAGCCCCTGCACAAGAAACCTTTCCCGGCAGGACATACCATGAAAATCTGTAGTTCAGTCCTGCAAGGGCCAGAGCACAGGCAAGCAAAAAAACCAACAGCCCGACAGTCTGCCTTTCCTCTTCGTCCCCCTCCGCTTTCAGTCTCAATGCCAGGAGATCCGGATCAATAATCAGAAGAATCCTCCCTGTCGTCATCACGGCAAGAAGGAGGAGCCCCACCAGCAGCCAGGCCTGGCCAAATATCAGAGTTCCAGCTGGGACAAACAAAATGAATAAAATAAAGATAAAACCCATCAGGAGTTTTGTCAATGCTTGTGTCATCAGTTTTTTATCCATAGCAACCTCCTGTGACAGGGCTGCCCGGAACAGGACATAATAGGGTAGAGGAAGGCGCAGCCGCACCTCTACCCCCCTCCCCGAGCAGCGTTCCGACGTTAGTCGGTACAATTTCATTACGCGGCTCTGGGATAAAAAGAACCTCCGGTTCCCGAAAGGAGCCCGGAGGTTCAGAATATGCCGGTTCAGGCAAAGCCAGGATGAATCAGAAAAGGATCTGCCAGGGAAGTCTCTGGGCATCCAGACCTTCCTGGGTCATGCCGTATTTCTCGATATTGTAAGCATCGATCTCCTTGCACATATCCGCATAGACACCCGGGAATACAGATCCGGGACCGCCCTGGGCGATGCAGGGGATGAAATATTTATTCCCGCAGGCTTCGATGGTCTCACGGATGACCTTGCGGTTGTTTTCCGTTGTCCAGCCTTCAAAGTCAACCATCCGGTTTTCGATGGCTCCCATGAAGGTGATTTTCTCACCATACTTGGGGATCAGCTCCGGAATGTTGTTGGACGCGAAACAGCCCTGCCATACATCGATACCCATCTCGATCATGGACGGTACCAGAGTAGCGCCATAGCTGTCAGAATGATGGAAGACAAGCTTGCAGCCATGATCATGGTAATACTTATAGATCTGCTTGTAGCCGTCTACGTAGAACTCCTCCCACATCTCCGGACTCATAAAGGTGCTCTTCTGGCTTCCCATATCGTCATGATGGAAGAGGGCATCCGGATGCAGATGGGAACAGATGCCTTCCGCCAGCTCCAGCTCCCAGTCTACCAGGTATTTGATCAGATCGTGCATTTCATCCGGATACTCATATAAATTCATAAGGGTATTGGAAATCTCCCCCAGATGATGGCACTGCTCAAAAAGGCCGGGAGCTACAAAAACAGCCTTATAGGCCTTGGTTGTATCCACAGCCTTGTACTGATCCTCAAAGATTCCCCACTCCTCGTCGGTAAAATGAAGATCCGGAGCGTGAACATAATCCTGCCAATGCTCGATATCCTGGATGACTACCTTGTCCGGCGTATGAACCGGAAACTGGCCAGGTACACCCACCGGAAAGCTGTTAGTGATTCCCCAGGCATTTTTTACATTCTCGTCGCCAGGTCTGAGCAGGGGAGATCTCATGACAAAGGGATGGAACAGCAGCTGAATCGCTTCATACTGGTTTACCACTCTGTCTGGATTGCCACCCTTGATCACTTCGTCCATATTCTGTCTTGCAGTCAGCATATTTTTTCCTCCTCTTAGGCACTGTAATTAAATAACTTAGCCATATGACGCAGTATTCGTGAGCATATGCAAGGCGGAGGAAGGCGGCGATGCGGGCATCGCCAACTGACGACAACGCGGCAGATGCTTGCGAAGACAAGTCAGAGGGCGGAGGAAT
>JAFWGA010000064.1 GCA_017515325.1 Blautia sp. | reverse complement strand
GGCAGGATCACAGATTCCCAGAGTGTCATTCAGTTCCAGATACTGAATGCTCCCGATCTTATCGCCATCCATCCTGACTTTCACTACGATACGTCCGATACCATATCCTACCCCGATATACTCGTCTTCGCCAGCCTCAAACTCTTCATCCTTCATGGTGAAATCAATCTGCTCCGCTTTTTCCGCAGCTGCCAGAGAGATAGTTTCAGGCTTATAATCTTCGTTTGCAAGAATCTTTTCCGCCGCCTTCCAGCCTGTAACCATGCATTCAGCAAGATTGCCTGCTCCCTGGTAAATACTGGAATAGAATGAGCCAAGCTCACCGGCACTGTACAGCCGCGGAATTGCGTTTCCTCTGGGGTCCAGGACTTCGCACTCAATATTCCTTGTGGGTCCGCCCTGTGTATTGATCATGGCAGGAACCAGAGGCAGGGCATAATACGGGCCATCCGTAAAGGCGGTCAGGTACTCAGCCGGCCGTCCGCACTCTTCATCCACTCCGCTCTCACAGTAGGCGTTGTAGCGTTCGATCTGAGCGACAAGGTTTTCTGCCGGTACTCCTATCGTTTCCGCCAGTTCTTCCAGTGTATCTGCCTTAAGAATCCACCCCTTCTCCAGCTCCTTCTCCATACCCTGGCTCCATACTCTGTATAAGGGCTTCAGAAGCCTGGCTTTCTCATCAAAAATTGCCCAGGCAGGAAGAGAGATCGGGACGCGGATATAAAGGCCGTGGAACATTACATGACCATGCTTCAGTCCAACGGTTTCATTGACAAAACGAGTACCATCGGCGCCGACAATGATCGCGCTGGTATCCTTTAAGCTGCTGTAGGACAAAGTTCCCATAAGCTGACGGAAAGGAATGGTCGTATTCGGGTTCTGGAACTCCAGGAAAGGACCGGACAACGCACTCATATGCCAAAGATCGGCACCGGCTTCCAGAGCCATGGTAATCCCATCCCCTGTATTGTAAGGACTTCCTAGCGGAATGGCATAGGGAAGCTGCAGGTAATCCTCAACCATCCGGTTGTTGGCTTCAAAGCCACCGCAGGCAAGAATAACACCTCGCTTTGCGCGAATATGGTAATCTCCCTCTTCCCGATGAATCGTAACACCAAGAATCGTCTTGTGATAAGGATCCTGGATCAGTCTTTGGGCAGGTGACTCATACCAGATATGAATATGATCAGATCTTTCAATGGCGGCTGCCCGGATCACCGGCCAGAAACCTTTGCCGCCATTGTTCATCGTATAACATTTCGTAACGATATCGGAGCCCTCAAAAGTGGGAAACTCCGGATCATGCTTCAGCTCATAAGCAACACCGCCCAGTTTTTCATAATACGCCGTTGTCTTTGTGAAACCATCCACCAGGAAATCAATCACCTCATCGTCCATGTTTTCATAAAGCCCACGCACGTTCTTCATATAGGTGACCATTTTGTCCCGGTCTTCCTCCGCGACATGGAGGAAACGCTGTGAACAGTATCTGGTATTACCACCTTCATGACCGTATGGCGCTTTTTCAAGTACAACGACATCCAGTCCGGCATCCGCCAGCTCAATAGCCGCAATGGCACCAGCTCCGCCAAAGCCTACAATGACTGCGTCATATTCCGCATTCCAGGCAATGCTGTCCGCATAAGCGACTGTTTCCTCCGCAGCCGTCTTTCTGCCAAGACCAATAGAGGCAAGAGCCGCGATTCCCGCTGTAGCGGAAGCACCTTTAAGGAACTCTTTTCTTGAAATCATTTTATTCTCCATGACAGCTCTTATATCCTCCTCTCATTTCTTATCTGTTTTCCGCCTCATAAGCGGCATAATCGATGCTCTGGATTTTTGTCAGCGGTTCCGCCGTGTATGTCGCAACGCGATCGTCTTCAATTACGCCGGACCAGTTCAAACCAAATCCAAAGTCATAAGTGTTCCCATTGGCATCCACGTAACACTCCATATCACGGGGAACATCCTCCAGCTGCGCTTCTACCGCTTCCATGGAAGCCGGCTGCTGATTGACCAGAAGGCCACTTGGCTCTGTTTCTCCAAGAAGGATTTCTGCAACAACTTCATTCTTCTGGCCGGAATTGGCGGCATCCTTACCATAAGAAACAAGGATGACGTCAGCCAGCGGCTCCACTTCGGACCAGACAAGCCCGCGGTCCATGTTCATGGATACAATGACAGGAATATCTCCTGCAACGGAATCTACAAATTTCAATGTATCAAGCTCGGCATAATTCGCCACCTGATGTGCCGTTTGCCCTTTGTAGGACCGGTTTTCTTTTCTCCCCTCAGAATCAGTCAATCCACTGATAGACACCTCTCTCGCCGTATCCGCAGTATAGGTGCCGTACTGCAGGGATGCCGGATACCAGGTATCATTGTCGAAATCGAAGAAGACGCCGTCAAGATAGGAATCGAGATATTCGGCACGGCCTCGATAAAAGTCGTCCAGAGAAACCATATAGGGATTCGTCATACCTACGATGATATAATCGCATCCGGAAATCTCTTCTGCATCAGCACGGATGATATCAGACTCTGTAAATGTCGCATTCCCATCCGCATCGACTGGTCCGGTCGGTTCTCCGACGGTATCCGTAACAACTTCAAAGTAATTTGCCAGGATATCCAGATCCATACCGGGATTCCAGCCTGGAGTTCCCTCGTTGATCCCGGTGCTCCAGGCAACACGGTAACCGGTATCAAACATATAAGGAACATATACCTTGGGCTGCTCTTTTCCTGCGCCGCCCTCAACGACTGTCCCGTCATTTTTCAGCATGACGACAGATGCACGCTGTGTTTCCAGACCAAAAGCCTTGGCGGAATCACTGTAAACAATTTCTTCCGCATAGCTGCTGTCGCAATACGGCTGGTCAAACATATTGAGGTTCATCATGGTATGGATATAATTGTAAGCGGCATGAGAGATAATCGCTTCCGCTTCTTCCTCCCCCACATTTTTCACAAGAACATCATAAGCCGCAGCAACCTCTTCCTGACTGCCGGTGGAGGTTCCATAACCACCCAGAAGGTTTGCTCCGCGCTCCCATGCAAGAGCAATGCGGTCTGCCTGGGTCGGAAGATCTTCTGATCCCCACATGCCGGCAAAGCTGAATACACCCCAATCGGTAATGATCAGGTTGTCATATCCGGCATATTTCAGCAGTCCATACATATAAGGATTATAAGCGCCTGCCCATTCTCCTCCATAGGTTTCACCATCTGCATCAACATTTATGGCATACTGGGTCATAATGCCGGATGAACCGGTTTTTCCGGGAAGATTGAAAACGCCGTCAAAGTAGGTGATCAGATGAGCTTCCAGATTTCCTCCAGGGAAGGTTGCGTAACGTCCTGTAATGGAATGGTCATTTCTGCCGCCCTCGGTGGAGCCGGCTCCGCCGAAGTGCTTTGTAAAGCAATAAACAGATTCGCTGCCCCATCCAAGGTCTTCTCCGTCCTCGCCATAGGAAGACTGCATGGCGTTGACATACGCGGTTGCCATATCCAGGGTAAGCTGCGGATCCTCGCCAAAGGTGCCTCCGGCACGATCCATCTGCGGGGAAGCAATGTCCACATGCGGCCCAAGGTATGCGGTCACACCGACAGCACGGTATTGTTTCGAGGTGGTTTCTCCGATCGCGGCTGCCAATTCAGGATCCATCGTTGAGCCCATCGCAACCCCTTCCACCAGTCCGGAAATGTTGATGGGGTCGATGGAAATCATAGCCGGAATGCCGTAATAGCAGCTTTCCGCAACAGCCTGGATCTGGTTTGCCCATTTTGCGTGATCCGCAGCCCCGGCTGGTACGCTTCGAGTTACACCGCCGCGGCCGCCGTCGTGGAGATAAATATAAGAGGTATCATCTTCCGCCAGAGGTTCTGTGGTTACGGCACCCCAGCCGCCGTGGGAAAGGATGCGGGCCTTTTCGTGTCCCTCCATCTCCTCCACCAGTTCCTGAGCACGTTCTTCACTGGAAAGTCTCCAGTCTTCATACGCGTCCAGCACGCCGTTCTGGTTCAAATCCTTAAAGGCATATCCATCTGTTTCGAGGATGCCAACTCCGGAAAGTGGAGAAAGACCAAGGGTTTTTCCATCTTCCTGCCGGATCAGATAGTATCCATCCGCGGTCTCTTCCGCTGTCCACTTTGCGTCATCCGAAGGAGTCGGAAGAACTGCCTGTACGGGTTCATCTGTTTGCTCGGAAGTGGTTCCGTCCGCTGCCGTATCTGCTGCGTCGGCATACGGATTTGCGTAAGGGTCATTCGCCTGCGCTCCTGCGTCGGCATACGGATTTGCATATGGGTCGTTCGCCTGCGACACACAAAATTGTGGCGCAATATTTTTGCTCTATTAATTATATTCATACGCTCATCAAACGCTTTCAACAAGACCGACATGCTATAACAAGCAGCAGGAACTGTTTATGATTGGCAAAACGCTCAAACAAGTCCGACTTACGATTACCTGTCGGGCATAACTGATATAAGCCTATTTTCCGATATTCAGCAATATACCGTTTGATAGTACCCACATCGTCAAACTGCATCATCATCGTGTAAAAGTGTGCTGATATTGAGAAGTTAAGATGACGCCACAAAAAGTCTTTCTTTTGTTGGTCTGTTTCTGACAACATGTCATTTAAAGAGCATTATAGAAGATGAAAGAATCGTCATTCGCCTTAATACGATCTTGTAGCCGTCTGCCCTTCGATATGGAATTGACATTCTTTCTATTATAATAACAGCCAACATCGGGCAAAACAACGACCTTAGTGAAATTCAAGATGTTTTGAATATTAAAGCAAAAATCCTCCATAT
>JAFWGA010000063.1 GCA_017515325.1 Blautia sp. | reverse complement strand
TAGATAGGGCAGGGGTGGAAGTACAGCAATGTATGGAGCTGACTGCTACTAATCGGTCGAGGGCTTGACCTTAAGGAAGGCTTGCCTGGCAGAAGATTCTGCCGGGAAAGAATTCCAGCTTGATTCAGGAAAACACGTGTGCAGTTTTGAAGGTATTGTGTATATCTTCGTGGCCCAGTGGCTCAGTTGGTTAGAGCGCCGCCCTGTCACGGCGGAGGTCGTGAGTTCGAGTCTCATCTGGGTCGTTTCATCAGAGGAAGGGATGTCGTTTTCTATCCTATTTCCAAAGATGGAGAATTTTTATGGGGTCTTAGCTCAGCTGGGAGAGCACCTGCCTTACAAGCAGGGGGTCACAGGTTCGAGCCCTGTAGGCCCCATTCAGCCAGAAATGGCAAAGGACTGATTCCGGTTATATGGAAAAGGTCAAAATATGGGTGGATTCCCGAGTGGCCAAAGGGGGCAGACTGTAAATCTGTTGGCGACGCCTTCGAAGGTTCGAATCCTTCTCCACCCATTTATGTTGACGCGGGGTGGAGCAGTCTGGAAGCTCGTCGGGCTCATAACCCGAAGGTCATAGGTTCAAATCCTATCCCCGCTACTAAATGGAATATGGTCGTTTCGCCCAGATAGCTCAGTTGGTAGAGCAGAGGACTGAAAATCCTCGTGTCGCTGGTTCGATTCCGGCTCTGGGCATTGATAAAAGGCTTACGAACATACTTTTCGGGTAGGTTCGGAGCTTTTTTTTTATTCTCGAAATCTCATGTAATATTTTCGTTCAGTATTCGCGTAGCTATTTGGAGCTTTCTTCGTATATAAATGTGAGAGAAAAAACAATACGTCGGATGACAGGAGGAAAATAGAATGATGAATGATGAACTTTGCAGAGAAAATAATCTTAACGAAGACGAACTTGAGAAAGTAAGCGGTGGTAACGGCTATTATTATGGCAATTGGAAAAGTGTAAGAGCGAATGTAGTTCCCGGTACTTTCCTTGCTCTCAGAAGCCAGGCTTGTTATGACGACGGCAATATTCTTGTCAAGATTCAGCCAGGTGAGATCTTCAGTGTTAACGTTGATGAAAAGCAGGGAAATTATATCTGGGGTTCTGCTCATGGAGTAGTTGGATGGGTTGATTCCCGTTACATTTCCTTCTTCTGATTATTACCAGTTTTATATGCTAAGGCGAACAGAGAGATCATAAGACGTCTCTTCTGTTCGCCTTTTTTTATGGCAGGGGCGCTGGAAGATGTCAACTGTCGGAGACCGGCGTCCCGCCGTGGGGCAGAGTGCCGGCTGTGCCTCCCTCTACCCTATTATTCCGCTTTCTTTTATACTATGGAGCGCTTCTCTGATTTTATCCGGAGGAAGGACAAGGGCAAAACGAACATATCCTTCTCCGTGGGGACCAAAGCTTGATCCAGGAGTACACAAAACACCTGCTTTTTCGAGAAGATCCAGGCAGAAGTCCATACTGGACTGATACCTGCCAGGTATTGGTGCCCATACAAACATACTTCCCTTTGTATCCGGAATGTCCCATCCGATTAATCTGGCACCTTTGCATAAGGCATCTCTTCGATCCTGATAATCCAGACATTGTTCCGCCACACGATCCAGTGGCCCCTTCAGCGCAGCAATAGCTGCCTTCTGTATGGGAAGAAACATACCAAAATCGATCTGGCTGCGAAGAAGACTAACGGCATCGATGACATCCTTTCTACCGATCAGGAAACTGATCCGGGCACCGGTGACATTAAAGGATTTGGAAAGACTGAAAAATTCAACACCCACATCTATGGCACCTGGCGTCTTTAGAAAACTTTGCCCTCTATTACCGTCAAAGATAATATCACTATAGGCATTGTCATGAATAATCAAAACATCATATTTCTTAGCCCATGCCACGATTTTTTCGTATATACCTGGCACAGCAATGGATCCGACAGGATTTGCCGGAAGACTGACAATCATATATTTTGCTTTTCTGGCAATGTCTTCCGGAATATCTTCCAAATGAGGCAGAAAATGGTTCTCAGCCGAAAGTGGATAGTACCAGGGTTCTGCTTCCGCCAAAAGACTACCTGCCTGAAATACAGGATAGCAGGGATCAGGAAGCAGCACAGTATCACCGGCGTCACATAAAGCCAGGGCCAGGTGTCCTACCCCCTCCTGAGTACCATAACAGCTCATAACCTGTTCTGGCAAAATATTCACATCAAATCTTGTCTTATAATAATCACATACAGCATCCAGAAGCTCAGGAAGATCCCTGAGAGAATATTTCCAGCAGACCGGATCACTCGCTGCATCGGTAAGCGCTTTTATGACATGAGCAGGCGGTGCAAAATCAGGAGTGCCGATGCTCAGATTATAGATTTTCTTTCCTTGTCTTTCCAGTTCCAGCTTCCTTCTGTTTAAAGCGGCAAATATTTCTTCACCAAATCTGTCCAACCTATGAGAAAACCTCATGGTAAAACTCCTTTCTTTTTTCAGTATGGTATATCCTATCACACGCCTGCATCATTGTCAAAAACACAAATCCCTTACTTTACCAAGATAAACGGCTGGGTTATAATATATAAAAACGATTTGGCATTTTGCCAGCCATATGTAGTGACAGAACCATAAAATATTCTTTTGGAAAACTACGAATCACAAATGCTGATTAAAAAAGATGAAGATTCATCTAAGAGGAGGAGAAAGCTATGAGTGTTAAGCTTGGCTTTATTGGAAACGGAAATATGGGCTATGCCATCCTAAAAGGCCTGCTGCAATCACAGACTCTGAAGGCCTGCGAGACAGGCGTTTTTGATCCCCTTGAGAGTGTCAGGGATAGAGCGGCCGGTTTGGGAAGTCTGATCTACGACAGCGAGGAAGCCCTGTCTCATGATAGTGAAATAATACTTGTCGCTGTAAAACCTCAATATGTAAAGCCTGTATGGGAAAAGCTGGGGAAGACTGCCGCCGGTAAGCTTGTCATATCGATTGTAGCCGGTTATTCTACCGCAGCGATCAAAGAAGAATTAGGAAGAGAAGATATCCGTGTCCTTCGTGTCATGCCAAATACACCTGCTATGGTCGGCGCAGGTGTTTTCGGCCTCAATGCCGACACCGATGCTTTACCTGTCGAAAAAGAGCTGGCAGAAAAGTGGTTTAAGGCTCTTGGTCTGACACAATGGATCCCGGAGCATCTGTTTTCACTCATCACAGGTCTTTCCGGTGGAGGTCCTGCCTACGTTGCCATGTTTGTGGAGGCTCTGGCTGATGCCGGTGTCAAACATGGTCTGACCCGGGCCAGTGCCATACAGATCGCAGCCTGGACAGTCTATGGCAGCGCGAAGCTTTTATTGGATGAAGGCATGCATCCTGCGATTCTCAAGGATAATGTATGCTCTCCGGCAGGAACGACAATCGAAGGCGTCCAATCTCTTGAAGAAGACGGTTTCAGGGCAGCAGTCATCCATGCGGTGGATAAAAGCAAGAATAAGGCCGACAGACTGTGAAATGATATTATCCCCTTTATTCATGCAGGCACTCAGTACAATCGAAATAAAGTCTTGCTTTTCTGACATATTTGCGTATAATAAAATTTATGGAAATATGCTAAAAAACAGATGAAAGTTCCTTGTTTCCTTGGTTATTTGTAATTGTGAAGGAACACGTGTAGGAATAGTATGGTTTTTTTTCATGATAAAGAACCATGAGACTAGCATCTGTCAGTCAGAAATTGCAAGCCAGAAATACCTTTATAGACGAGGAGGGTATGAGATGTCCAGTTACTACAATATATGTCTTGATGTTGGCGGAACAAAAGTGCTTGGCGTAATCTTTGATGAGAACAGGGAGATTATCTACCGACTGAAAAAAAAGACGACAGAGGGTGGTGACAAGACCGAAAATATCGAACAGGTAATCATCGGTGTTGTGGATCAGATGATCAAGGAATCCGGAATCAACAAAAAAAAGCTGCATGCCATTGCCGCATGTGCCCCAGGCGTCATCGACCAGGATTCAGGGATCGTTCTTTTTACGCCCAACCTTCCCTGGAGAGACTATGATATCAAGACTCCTATGGAGAATAAGTTTGGCGTACCCTTCTATATCGGCAACGATGTGAACCTAGGTGTGTTGGGCGAGTATAAGTTCGGTGCGGCAAAGGGATATAAAAACGTAGTCGGTTTCTTCGTTGGCACTGGTATGGGTGGAGGCCTGATCCTTAACGGCAAACTCTATACAGGCAATAAATTTAAAGCCGGCGAATACGGTCATATGATCCTTGATCCGGAAGGCCCTCTGTGCAATTGCGGTCAGAGAGGATGCCTGGAAGCCTTCGCCAGTAAGAAAGGCATGACTGCCTATATCAGTCAGCAGGCTGCCCGCGGCAGAAAGAGCATCATCGCTGACAATATCAGCAACGGTGTTTTCCGCAGCAAGTTCTTGAAGAAAGCACTGGAGGAAAAAGATGTTGTAGCCCAGGAGGCTGTAGATCGCGCCTGCCATTACCTGGCCATTGCCACCGGAAATATGATCAATACCTTCTCTCCGGATATCGTTATCTATGGCGGCGGTGTGATTGAAGCGGTCGGAGATATCTTCCTGGAAAAGGTTCTCGCCGAGGTAGACCGTTACTGTATGCCTTCGATTCGCTCCACCGTAGATATCAAACAGGCTGCCCTGGGAGATGATTCCGTTATCTATGGAGAGCTCGCCATGATAGAAGCAGCAGATAAAAAGGGCGATAAGTCTGACGAGAAAAAGTCCGACAAAAAACAGGACAAATCAGCTTCAGGCAAGAAACAGTCAAAGAAAAAATAAAATTCGTCGCCAACGGCAGTTTCCAATGCGCGGCTTTAGGTTAAAAAACCGGGAGATTACCTCCCGGCTTTTTTAAAATGGCAGGGGCGCTGAAAGGAAGATGTCACCTGACGGTGACCAGCGCCCCGCCGTGGGGCAGAGTGTCGGCTGCGCCTCCCTCTACCCTATTACAGGAGGTATCTTATGCCCAAGATAGAATTTATCCGAGAGAATATCAGTATTCAGGCAGAAATGAATCAGAACCTGCTGGAGCTTATGCGGCTTGCAGGTCTTACCCCGGATGCTCCCTGTGGCGGACAGGGAAAATGTGGTAAGTGCAGAGTCAGGGTCTACAGAGGCCAGGATTGGGAGGAGGTTCTTTCCTGTCAGGAGACAGTGCAGGAATTGACAGAAAAATATAAAGGCCAAAAGCCTTTTGCATATCAGATCGAAACCATTCCCAGGGAGAGTCAGCATCGTATCCTGTTGCAGGGAAGCGGAAGAAAAGTGGAGCTGGATCCGGATCTTCATCAGGTTATTGTCACGGTTCCTCCCTGTCCCAAGGGAGATTCCGCTTCGGACTGGACGAGATTATGCCAGGCCTTAGGAAAGGAATATCCTCCCAGGCTTGAGCTGCTCAGCAATCTAGCTCCTCTTCTACGTCGGACCGGAAGAAAGGTTACCGTCGTTTACACACAGGAAGAGATTCTCGACATTCTTGATCCTGGCAGTCATGACAGGCTTTCCCTTTTGCAGGCAGCTTTTGATATTGGGACAACGACGGTAGCAGGCTTTTTGCTGGATGCCGAGACAGGAGAAATCCTGGCTACGGCAAGTTCCCTGAATCCCCAGACAGAATATGGCGGGGATGTCATTATGAGGGCCAATTATGCTCTGGAACACGGTACATCCGAACTATCCTCCTGCATCCGAAGTCTTATGGGAAGGATGATCCTGGAAATGTGCAGCAAGACAGGAGCGATGCCGCAGCAGATTTATCAGGTATCCGCAGTCGGCAATACCTGTATGCATCATCTGCTTCTCGATATTTCACCGGATTCCCTCGTTTTTGCTCCCTATAATCCGGTGACCAATCTTCCTATGAAACTGAAGGCCAGTCGGCTGCTGGAAAACACAAATCCCAACGCACAGCTTCTTGTTCTCCCTGTCATAGCCGGTTTCGTGGGGGCTGATACGGTAGGCTGTCTCCTTGCTGTCAATATGGAGGAAGAGGAGAAGATGACTCTTATGATCGATATCGGAACGAACGGGGAGATTGTCCTGGGAAATAAGAAGAGAAGAATCACCTGTTCCACGGCAGCCGGGCCTGCTTTTGAGGGGGCAAAAATATTCTGTGGCATGCGTGGGGCTGAAGGTGCTGTCGATCATGTTACCCTGACGGAAAAGGACGGGAAAAAGAAGCTCTGTTATTCTGTGATCGGCGGGGGGAAGCCCCTGGGGATCTGTGGGTCCGGTCTGATTGATCTGGTGGCAAGACTTCTTGACCTGGGTCAGATCGATGATTCCGGCAGGCTTGAGGAAAGTGAAAATACCATCATCGTAGATAACAGACCTGCCTGGCTTCTCTTTCCGGCACAAGAGACTCAAAACGGGAAAGCGATATTCCTGACCCAGCAGGACATCAGGGAGGTTCAGCTGGCCAAAGGTGCTATGGCAGCAGGAATGTCATTATTAGCGGATAAGCTGGGGATTACCCTCGATCAGGTTGAACAGGTCTTTATCGCCGGGGCTTTTGGCAATTATATGGACCCGCAGAGCGCCTGTCGGATCGGTTTACTTCCACCTCAGTTAAAGGATCGCATTCGGTCCGTTGGCAACGCTGCGGGTGAGGGAGCCCGTTTTGCCTTGCTGAGCTCACAGGAGAGGATGCGTGCAGCCCGGCTTGCTCTCTCCACAGAATTCCTGGAGCTGGCAGCTCTTCCGGAATTTCAGGATCGCTTTGTGGATGAGATGGAATTCCCGGAAGAATTATAGTCAACGACAAAAATAATTTGCCGTTGACTATAAGCCTCCGGCAGGTTGCTATAAAATGATAACTCTTACAAGGATTATTTGACTTGGCATGAATAAGGACAAAAAGCATGTATCAGAAAATACTTTGTCACATAAAAGAGAAGCTTCCTCCCTCTTGCTTTGACAGAAGCGTGGAGGGAAAAAGGAAACTGTTTCTGACTGCTATCCTTGCGGCGATTGAAATTATTCTGGCTGTGGGGCAGCTTGGGTTTTTTACCTTTGGAAGAATATCGATCACGATATTGCATATTCCTGTCTTTATCGGTACGATCCTTTGCGGTTTACCTCAAGGTATCTTTCTTTCGATAGTCTTCGGAGTATCCTCTATGCTCACTGCGATGTTCCGGGTAGAAGCCTTGGGGCTATTGGATATTCTTTTTCGAAATCCCCTTCTGTCTGTATTGCCGAGGATCCTGATACCCATAGTCACCTGGATTTCCTATAAAGGAATCAAACAGATCGCAGATGATCATACCTTATCTGCGCGTCTGATCTGTTCCGGCCTGGCGGTGGTGCACGGTGTAATATATCATACCTTTTTTGTGCTTGTGGCGCTTGTCCTTCTCTATCCTGACAAGATTGGCGCTACAGATAATATCTCTGCCAGAACGATCATTCTCACCAATCTGGTTGCCATCAATATTCTGATCGAGATGCTGACGGCAGTATGGATTACCTGCCTTGTGGTGGGTCTATCGGAACAATTCCATTTCCTGACAGATTCTCAGGACGCAGGTGACCCGGAATCAAAGCCCAGGCGTCCCCTGAGAATCACTTTTCAAAAATGGCTTTTACTGATCATGGTTATGACCTTCCTTGTCATGCTTGTCTATTTCTATCGGCTTCTGACTTCCATGGAGCTTACTTCCGCCGAAAGGCTTTTAAGGGGAAAGTCATATACCATTATGCGGCTTCTTGCCCAGGAAACGGAAGATGTTACCGGTGATGATCTGAGGATAGGAAAAAACGGGTATTCTCTGCTTGCAAGGGAAGGCACCATTCTTATTTCCAGCCGGCCAGGTCTGCAGGACACAGAATTGACAGAACTGGGCATACAGGAAAACGAGATTGAGACGGGGGAAATTTTTTCCGTTATATTAAACGGAGTGCCGGGTGCCTGCTATATTGACTATCATTCTGATATCCTGATACTGGTCTATCTTCCGGATATGGAGATTTATGCCGGAAGAAACAATTTCACAATCCGGCTGCTGGGTTTTTTACTTCTTTCCTTCTGGCTTATTTTTGTTATCATCAACGGGCTGGTACGCCGGAATGTCGTATTCAAAATTGAGGCTGTCAATAATTCCCTTGCCGCTATCCGCAAGGGAAATCTGGATGAAAAGGTTACGATCAGCGGAAATACGGAATTTGAAGAACTTTCCCTGGGCATCAATACAACCGTTGACGCTCTGAAATCGACCATGGAGCAGATAGAGAAAAAGAATCATGAGGAAATGGAATTTGCCCGTGGAGTTCAGCATTCTGCCCTTCCTTCTCCTGACTCTGTCAGACCGGTCAATGGAGAATATGAAATTCTTGGACTGATGGACACCGCAAAAGAGGTAGGGGGAGATTTCTTTGACTATTTTCTTGTGGGAAAGGATAAATTGGGGTTTGTCATTGCTGACGTATCCGGAAAGGGAGTTCCGGCGGCATTATTCATGATGACATCGAAAACTCTCATCAAGAATCTCGTTCTCAGCGGCTTAAGTCCGGCCGAGGCTCTGGAGAAGGCCAACACCCAGCTCTGTGAGAACAATGAAAAAGAAATGTTCGTGACAGTATGGCTGGGACTGCTGGATTATAAAAAAGGGGAGCTGGTATTTGCAAACGCAGCCCACAATCCTCCCCTTCTGAAAAAGGCAGGCCAACCCATGGTTTATATGGATCATAAAAGCTACAGGAGAAGTCTGATGCTGGGAGGAATGCAAGGCATTCGTTATCATAACAATGTCTTATCCTTTACCAAGGGCGATATGCTCTTCCTCTATACAGACGGAGTGACAGAAGCCGTCAATACAAAAATGGAATTATATGGGGAAGACCGTCTCATGAAATGTCTGAATAGCTGCTATGATTTATCTCCAGACCAACTGATGAGACAGATTAGAAAAGATATTGATATATTCGCATCGGACATGGAGCAATTCGATGATATTACAATGGTTACACTCAAAATGAAGTAGGTTCAATGTCATTTAGTCATAGGATTGTCATGATTCTCCGCAGTAAATTCGACCTGTGCGGTTACCACACTGGTCGAAAAATTATATGTCATAACAAATTTTGAGTATTCTTTTTTTTCGCCCTGTCGTATATAAAAAACCGATATGAAAATAAGCATAGATTTTTTCAGGAATCTCCGTATATATCTTTGCAAGACAAAAAAACAGTTCGGAAGCGGTTGGAACCGTTTCTGAAGAAGCAGGATGCGAACGAATTTACTCCGGAATCATGCCGCTTGCAGCGGCGTAAATTCGGCGTCTTACTATAAAAATAGAATGAGATAGATAAGGAGAATATGAAATGAAAAGCTTTATGAAAAAGGTTATCTGTGCAGCTGTTTGTGCTTTGTGTGTGACAGGGACTATGGGAGCCGTTTCGACAGTGTCGGCTTCTGGTCATGATATCCAGGACTTTTATGTATCCTATATGGAAGAGCTGGTTCTGAGGGATCAGGCAAGCGAGTATGCGCCTGTCGTATTTAGAGCATATGGGAGTGGGTATGAGCTTCATGTGATGGATTACCTGAACGGATTTGGCTATTGCTATGTGCCCGAGTTTGATGTCAACGGCTGGGTAGACCTGTCAGAGATCAGCTATGAGTCAACAGTGGATCTTTCCGGCGGTTATGTCTATGATACCGATGACGGTGAGTTTGTAGAAACCTTGTATTCCTGGGTTGACTCAGGTTATCTGGCCCTTCGCTCAGCTCCGATCAATGAGGATGCCTATATCATTTCAGAGATCTATGAAAACGGGACAGTCCTGCTCATGACCGGCGATTATGTAGGCAGCTATGGCTACTGTTATGTTCCTGTTTTAGATATGTATGGTTGGGTAAATACGGATTATACCTGTCATTAAACACAAGAAAGTCCCCTTCCGGAGGAATCTGACCTATCTTTTCATCGGCCATGACCTTGCAGTGGTTCGTGCCATTACAGATCGGATTGCTGTCATGTATTCAGCTCCGTCTTTTCCATTCCCAGCGCCCGGTCAGCGTAGTTAAGGGAGGGATGCCATCGGATTAGTTGCTTCTCTGCATAAACAGAGTGTCAGTCATAAGGGTTCTTTGTGGACAGCTTAGCTGTTTCACAGAGAGCCCTTTTTATTGTTGCTTTTCCCCTACATCCATAGTAGTATAAGAGTAACCGTAAAGGAAACTGTGGTAGAACAGTGTTATAAAATCCTTTTTTTTGCCGGTATTTTCGGAAAAAAAGAAAAACGGCACATCTTGCGCATACGATAACTGTCAGGAGGTGTAAGCCATGATTTATGAAGAGATGGAAAAACTGGCTTTAGAATGCGGCTTTTCCCATGCTGCGCCACTGGATGCCGGTACGATCGAGCTTCACAAAGAGGTTCGGGACGCCTGCGAACAGAATACCTGCCATATGTACAATGCCTGTTGGAGCTGTCCTCCGGCTTGCGGGACACTGGAAGAATGCGAAGCAAGGCTGAGGAGTTTTCAGAAGGGGATCATCCTTCAGTCTTCCATTCAGCTGGAGGACAGCTTTGATGTCGAGGGTCTGATGGAACTGGGAGAAAGGCATAAAAATGCTCTGGAAGCCTTTACGGATGCCATACGAGCGGTTTATCCCAAAGCCCTGGTGCTAGGGGCAGGCGGCTGTAACAGGTGCAAAAAGTGCACCTATCCAGACCAACCCTGCCGTTTTCCGGATAAGCAGCTTTCCTCCATGGAGAGCTACGGTATGGTGGTAAATGAAGTCTGTAAGAAAAACAATATTCCCTATAACTATGGGAAGGACACCATGACCTATGTGGGCTGCGCCCTTGTAGAGTGATGGAAACATTACGATAAAAACAATTCGTACGCTTAACAAAAAAACGCTCAGAGGAAACCTGATATGAATGCAAAAGAAAACATGCTTGGGACCAAGCCGATTCCTGCCCTGCTGCTTCAGTTTGGACTTCCCTCCATCATTTCCATGCTGGTAAATTCAATCTATAATATGGTCGATCAGATCTTCATAGGTCAGAAGGTCGGATATCTGGGGAATGCTGCTACCAGCGTTACATTTCCTTTTGTCACAATCGGCCTGGCTATGTCCTTGATGATTTCTGTTGGTACGGCTGCAAATGTGGGACTGAGACTGGGACGGAAGGAACAGGAGAATGCGGATCAGACACTGGCAAACGGGCTTTGTCTGGCTATTATTTCCGGTATTTCGCTGTTTATTCTGGGACGGATCTTCCTGGTTCCGCTTCTGAAGCTTTTCGGGGCAACGGAGCTGGTGCTTCCGTACGCGATCGACTATGCAGGAATTTACATCATCGGTATACCCTTTATCTCTTTGGGGATTATGATCAGTGACGAAATCAGAGCAGACGGCAATCCTGGCTATGCCATGAGAAGTATGCTTACCGGCGCTGTTTTCAACGTTGTTTTCGATTATATCTTTGTCTTTCCCCTGGGATGGGGCGTCAAGGGCGCTGCACTGGCTACCATCATGGGGCAGTTCGTCACCATGATCATGTGCCTGAGATATCTGAAGCGTCTGAAGACCCTTACCTTCCGGAAGGAAAATATGAGGCTGCAGGCCAATATAGTGAAAGGGATTATATCCCTTGGCTTTTCTTCCTTTATCACCCAATCAGCCATGCTCCTGCAGCAGATTCTGATGAACAAGCAGTCTGTCAGATATGGGGCGTTGTCTAAATACGGACCGGAGATTCCTCTGACAGTATTCGGTATCGTCATGAAAATCAATGCCATCATGATAGCCTTCATTATGGGGCTCACGGTGGGATCTCAGCCGATCTACAGCTTCAACTATGGAGCGAGAAAATATGACCGCGTCAAACAGCTGGTGCGCGTTTCTCTGATACTGACCACCTGCATCGGTGTATGCGGCATGATCATCCTGCAGCTCTTCCCCCAGCAGATCATCTCCATCTTCGGCTCGGAAGACGCCCTTTACAATGAATTTGCCGTCATGGCAATCCGGAATATGACCTTCTTCATCTTCATCATCGGTGTGCAGATGACTTCAGGGGTATACTTCCAGTCCATCGGCAAGCCAAAGGTAGCCATGATTATTTCCCTCTCCAGGCAGATTCTGTTCATGATTCCCTGCATGCTGATCCTGCCCATCTTTTTCGGAATCAAAGGCGTCATGTGGTCCTTCCCGATCGGAGATGTGGCATCTGTTATTCTTTGCTCCGTATTGCTCATAAAAGAGATGAAAGACCTGAGTCGTCAGATGGCGGAAATATCATAAATTCCCGCTTTACTTTAGTGGTAACATTAGGTAAAATATACGAAGAAACTGCTTGAAACACATTACGAATTAGGCGAGGAGCTGTTCTTTGCAAAAGCTCCGCGCTGCAGTAGGACCCGGTAAAAGAACCTGATATCAGCAGGCAAAGTGACACAGGAGGAATTTGAAATGACACAGGAACAGATCAAAGAATTGCAGAAATTTGCGCTGCAGATTCGTATCGCTACTGTGGAGTGCATCAAGTCAAGAGGCTTTGGGCACATCGGCGGAAGCCTTTCGGTAGTGGACGCATTGGCAGTGCTATACAAGGAAGTCATGAACATCGATCCCAAGAATCCCCTTAAGCCGGACAGGGACAAGCTGGTAAGCTCCAAAGGCCATGCTGGCCCTGCTATCTATGCGACTCTGGCACTGAAGGGATATTTCCCCTATGAAAAGCTGAAAACCCTCAACCAGCCGGGAACTGACCTGCCATCCCATTGCGACCGTCAAAAGACCCCTGGTATTGATATGACTACCGGATCTCTGGGTCAGGGAACCTCCACGGCCTGCGGTCTTGCCCTGGGCGACCGTCTGATGGGCCGTGACTGTCGTACCTTCCTTTTCGTCGGCGACGGCGAGCTGGATGAAGGCCAGGTATGGGAAGCCGCTATGTTTGCTTCCGCCAAGAAGCTGACCAATCTGGTCTGGCTGATTGACTGGAACAAAAAACAGCTTGACGGTTATACCAAGGATATCCTGGATACGGGTGATCTTCAGAAGAAGTTTGAAGCCTTTGGATTTGATGCCTGCACCGTTAAGGGCAACGATGTGGCTCAGATCTATGAAGCCGTGACAAAGAAGCCGGTAGACAAGCCGATTGCCATCATTCTGGATACGGTTAAGGGCGCAGGCGTCAAGGAGATCGAAGAAACCATGAGCAACCACTCCATGAATGTGAAACCGGAAGTATTCGACCGTTGGCTGGATGGTCTGAACGCCGAGATGGCTGCTTTTAACGCGTAAGGGAGGTGACCACTATGAATATCGTTTATACAGGCGAAAATGATTCCAGAGCTTTTAAGAACGTGATCGGCGAAACCGTAGAGGCGCTGATGAAGGAAGACGATAAGGTAGTATGGCTGGACGCTGACCTGATGAGCTGCAGTGGCACGAATAAGGGAACCGGCGACCGCTATATCAACTGCGGCATTGCTGAGGCCAATATGATAGGCGTTGCTGCCGGCCTTTCTGCGTCCGGTTTTAAACCCTATGCCCATTCCTTTGGCTGCTTCGCTTCCCGCCGTGTCTTTGACCAGGCCTTCCTGGCAGGCGGCTATGCTGGCAATTCCATTACCGTAGTCGGGACAGACCCCGGCATCACGGCAGCTTTCAACGGCGGTACCCATATGCCCTTCGAGGATATGGCTCTTTATCGTGCGATTCCGGGCTCTTATGTTTTTGATATCACAGATGTTCCGATGCTGGTGGATGTCCTCAGGAAGTGCAAGGATATCCAGGGAATAAAGTACATTCGCGTTCCCAGAAAAACCTCCTATCAGATCTATGCAGACGGCAGTAGCTTTGAGATCGGCAAGGGGCAGGTTGTCCGTGACGGTAAGGACGGCGTGATTGTTGCCTGCGGTATTATGGTTCATGAAGCACTTCAGGCGGCCAAGGCCCTGGAGGCTGAGGGCATGGATATCGCTGTAATCGATCCCATCACTGTGAAGCCGCTGGATGCTGAGCTGATTCGCAGCTATGCAGAGAAGACAGGTCTGGTGATCGTGGCGGAGAACCACAACAGGGTCGGCGGTCTTACCAGCGCTGTGGAGGACGTTATTATCGGTCTTCCCCTGAAATTCGGCGCAGTGGCAGTTGAGGAGACTTTCGGCGAGGTTGGCCCGCAGGATTATCTTCGTACCCGTTTCGATCTGACCAGCGACCATATTGTTCGGTTGATCCATGGATTGAAATAAGTAAGATAACAAAAAATCTATCAAAGGGGACGGTTTCAGGGCAGCCATCAAAAATGGCAGCTTGGAACCGTCCCCTTTTTCTTCTCTATTTCTTATTGTATAAATGTGCTCCAATAGCTGCCGTCGGCTTCTTTTTCCAGACGAAGGCAATATAAACCGCCGAAATCCATATCAGGAGAGGGGGCAAAGGGCGAGGTGGCGCAGCCGCCGTCGATATCCCAGATCCCGCCATCCTGGGTATTATTTGTAATGAGATGGTGGGCGATGACACAGGGAGGCTGCCTGAATCTCATCCTTTGGACCGGAACATGGCCGATGAGATGAATATAGTCGTCGGTATAATACCAGCCAGGATTCTCAAATTCATCCTGGCGGAAGGGGGAGTTCCAGACTACCCGGAATACATCATCCCAGGAAAGGGCAGGGTCGTCAAAGCGCACATCCCGGAAACCATAGACACATGGATCCAGAATAGAGGAATGAGAAAGCCAGAATTTCTGTCCGTCCACCTCCAGAAGCTTCTGTAACCAGCTCTTTGAAATATAGTCCAGGATGGCTTTCTGCTCCTTGGCTGAAAGCCTCTGATAGACGCTCCAGGATTCCTTGCCACCGTTTGAGCCCAGGAACCAGATGTTCTCCATTCCCTTATGCAGCAGGAAATCGTGCATCATCAGCTCATGGTTGCCAAGAAAAAGCTCCACATTTGGCCGATTCATAATGTCTTTCAAAAGGCCAAAGCTGTCAGGTCCGCGGTCTATGACATCTCCCAGGATATAAAGTGTGTCATCTGCCTCAAGCCTGATCTCATCCAGGAGCTTCAGATATCTGTTGAGATATCCATGAATATCGGAACATACATAATGTTTTCCCATAACATTTCCTTTATGATATCTTAGAAGGATTTTCGGTAAATCTCAAAGCCAACCTGACGGAGGTTTTCCGGAATCATGCGGACCCTCAGGCGGATCTGCTCTCGGATCGGTTCGTCCAGCTCCGCATAGGGAACCATCTCCGGCCGGGTCATCATCTCAGTATCCAAGGGTCCCGGACGCCAGCCCTCCTGTTCTCTGTCGTGCATCCAGCGTTCATGCTCAAGCTCTGCCAGCTCTTCCAGCACAGGCCCATAAAGCTCAGTAATGGTATCGGCAGCGCCGGCCTGAATGGGGCGCAGGCCGAAGGAGGTATCATAACCCTGCAGATACACGCCGATATAATAGATCTGCGATACATATCCGGCCCGGTAGGATTCCGGAAGATCCTGCCAGTCAGCCATCTCTGGATCTGCCATCAGCTGCTTAATCTGTTCTTCATCAGCCTGACGAAGTTTTGCGTCCTCCAGACGCTTGGCACAGGCGTTCTCGTGGGCGATCTGTGAATATGTCTCGATAAAATCCCCCATCATCTGTTCAAAGGAAAGACGCTTGCGGAAATCCGTGACATCCAGATGAATATCCAGCTGTTCATCGACAGGCAGACAGGATGGGGTAAAGCGGCTGACCTCAGAAAGACGGCTCATATCCAGGATAAACTCCAGAGAGCGGGATCCATGTCGGTATTCTGAGACCGATAGCAGTGCGCTTAATAGCCCCTGGGATATATTGACCAGGCCTGTGGCGGGATCATAGATCCCGGAGGCTTTATGGATGATCTGCTGCCTCATAAGCATAGCCCGTCGGATGATATGGCTCTGATCGGTTGGGGAGACCGGGTTGGGTCCCTTGATATTCAGGATTCCTTCCAGCCGGCTGACGAAATCCATTCCCTTCACGGTTCGAAACTGTGCGGTGTCTTCCGGTGTATGGGGAAGGAACTGTTCAAAGGAGGAGGCTGTGCCTCCGGCAAAGACAAAGACGGCTCCCTTGATCGAGTGGTTTTTCCCGTTAAAGGAATATTCACCGTCCTGCATGGGGGCAAGAAAATATTTCAGCCAGCCTCTTGCTGATCCATTATACTCCGAATCGAATTCATCAAAGAAGATAAGAGGAATCTTGCCATCCTCAGAAGCAAGAGCCCCATGAAGTGCCTCAAATAGTTCAGAGGGCTCCCCATACTGGGAGAGGTTCAGGGATGCCAGGGAAAAATGTCCGCTGGACAAGGCAATCTGTTTGACACCAAAGGATTTCCCTGCCCCTGGAGGGCCGAAGACGGCGATGGACAGGGGACGGATGGAATCTACATCTGACACGGCGGAATCATAGCGGTAAATGTAATCGTCAAGCAAAAGGCAGATGGTGTGATAATTTTCCACCTCATCCTTATCCACAGTAGATAAGGCGCGGTAACGGCAGACAGGGACATGACGGAAGAGATCCTCCGGACCTGAGATCACGATTTTTTCCGCCTCCGTCATATAGCCGCCCTTTTGGATCCGGCAGTATTCGTCCAGAATGCAGAAGGGTCTCAGATCCGATACGAGAGTTTTCATACTGCGGTCGGGTACACGCACACGGCAGACAGTTCCCCTTTTTTCCTTGCTCAGAAGACTTTTCAGGACAGGATAAAGAGGGGCGTCCTCCTCCAATGTCATCAGCTCTTCCTTGTCGGGAGTAAAAAGGAGAGACCAGCTTCCGTTTTCCCGGATGAGGGCCCCCTGCTGGTCCAGGAGAATGACCTGATCCGGTCGGTTGCGAAGAGGCAGCAGTACATCGTTCACCGCCAGCTGCAGCAGAAATTCATCCACTGTCCGCTCATAAGAAATCCGTCGGGTAATAGGGAAATCCAGATCCCGCAGATGGCGCATCTGGAGAATAGGGATCTTTTCATCTTTAAAACAGGTCATCAGAGATTGACCTGGAGTATATTCCTGGTAAAATTTTTCGCTTTTCACGGTAAATCTCCTTTTTTATGTGAGACCGTAATGATGTCCTTAACTGTTCGGTTACAAGGAATTTAAGCAGTATCAGTATAACGCAGGAGAAAAGAATACGTCAACAGGGCTTAAAATGATTTACAAAAGTATTCTTTTGCCTTAAAATAGCAAAGAAAGTCCCCTGTAACTATGAAAGAATATTTGACCGAACGTTGTTACGGATACATAATATATCACGAGGAGGGAGCTATGTTGTCATTGCTTTTTCCCGGTGCCTATGCAGAGGATGTTTTTTCTATTGATTATGACGGACTTTACCGCAGGGGCTACCGGGCTGTGATCTTTGATATAGACAATACGCTGGTACCCCATGGAGCGGATTCGACCCCTAGGGTGGATATGCTGTTTGCCCGAATCCAGGCTGCCGGGCTGAAGACCTGCCTGCTTTCTAACAATGATGAAGAACGGGTGCTGCGTTTTTGCACCAATATAGATACTTCCTATGTCTGTGATGCCGAAAAACCTAAAAAAAGCGGTCTCCAGAAGGCTTTAAAGCTGCTTAAGGTGAAGAAGGAGGAGGCTGTCCTGGTGGGAGATCAGGTCTTTACAGATATTTTTTGCGCCAATCGCTGTCGTGTGGACAGTATCCTGGTTCGTTTCATCGGATATTACACAGAGACCAGGATCGGCCCAAGGAGGGAGTTAGAAAAGCTTGTCCTGAAGGCATATGCCCTCAGCCGGAAATATCAGAGCAAATTGGGAGATTTGGTTGAGCTCCTTGAGAAATAGAAAGCCATTTGGCCATGTATGAGGGGCAAAAATGGGTATGACCGAACAGTGACAATTACTTGCAGAGAGAAGGAGTTTGTTTACGATGACCCGGAAAGAACGGAGAAACTTTTGCGATATCAGTCCTGCCACATATGCGATTTCACAGCAGAAGGAGATAGCCAGACGGCATCTGCAGGATGCGCTTGGAAAGGAAAAATTTGCCCATTCATATTCCAAGGAAAAGAAGGCAAATCTCATTTCCGCCCACAGCTCTAACCTGATCAAGAAAGGACCCGGAGTAGATCGAACGCTGCAGGAGAACAAGGCGGTGAATATCCGCCTGGCTTGTGAAAAAATGAACGGCCTGGTGATCCATCCAGGAGAAACCTTTTCCTTCTGGAGACTTGTGGGAAAGACGACGCGGTCCCGAGGCTATAAGGACGGACGTGTGATCGTGGGAGGCCGGCTTCAGCCGGGCATTGGCGGAGGCTTGTGTAATCTGTCCAATACCATTCATCTCCTGGTGCTGGACAGTCCCCTGACGGTGACGGAGTTTCATCATCATTCAGATGC
This sequence comes from Blautia sp., assembly GCA_017515325.1. Classification (GTDB taxonomy): domain Bacteria; phylum Bacillota; class Clostridia; order Lachnospirales; family Lachnospiraceae; genus Blautia_A. Next base: position 71,074 of record JAFWGA010000063.1, on the reverse strand, counting down.
TCTTGCCCCGGATGAAGGACCCAGGGTTCCCTTCAGCACGGGAACCAGTGTGAGTTATAATAATATAGATTATCGCTTCCGCAATGATACCAGCCAGGATATTCAACTTCTTCTATGGTGTGATGAAGAGAAGCTTTATGGAGAGCTCCGCTCAGATGAGGCATTTCCCTGGACTTACCGTCTGGTGGAGGAAGGGCATCATTTCCACAAGGAAGGAGAAAAGTATTACCGTATTTCCAGGATTTATCGGGAGACATGGGACAGGGAAAGCCAGGCTCTGCTGGAAAAGGTTCTCCTTCTGGATAATCATTCCGAGGTCATGTATGATCCTGCACTGATCCCACCGGAGCTGATTCGGTAAGGCGCAGAGCGGTGGGATCACAGTGCAGCTTTCTTCATAGCCGAGGGACAGGAATAAGCTTTTGCCATTTGATGAAAGCACGCGCCTGTCCTCTGTATTCGGCTTTTGGCAACATAATCAGGAGCGGATATAGTCACATACGCGATCTACCTGTTCCGCAAAGACTGTCCCGAAACGGTTTTCAAAAAATGCTCCCCCGATGGTAAAGGTCCAGGGACGGATTTCTTTGATTTCGTCCAGACGCTGCCAGCTGTTCACACTGCCGGCGATGCAGACAGGGGCATCCATGCTTTGCGTTACCAGTTTATTTAAGGAAAATGCATCGCCGGTGTAACGATATCCCAAAAGATCAATTCCGGAAGCTCCTTTTTTAATATATCGTTTTCCTTCCTCAATCATGTCCTGAGGCAGACCGTTTAAAACCGAGGGACGCTCTGTCACCTCCCCGATAAAAGGGAAGTATTTCAGCTTATGATTCAGGCAAAATTCATTGACAGAATCAAAAAAGAGGGTGCCCATAAGCATATCGCAGCCGCATTCCAAGGCAACCTTTGCCCCATCCAGACATTCCTTTTCTGTATAAGCCACGACTTCCAGCCCTGTTTTCTTTCCGCAGTTTTTCATATCTGAGAATAGTTTTTTCATTTTTGGGAAAGAAAGACCATCCTCCTTAAATCCCCAGAATTCGGCTTTGGTATTTTGGCAGGTCTCAAATATTTCCGGCGCATCCGCTACAGTACGGTCATGATGTGTCAGCATAACAATTAACTTTGGGTGATGATCCATGGTTTCCTCCTTCTGTCATAAACGGAGTGTTCTGCTGCAGTAGATGAAAATCTCGTAATCAATACAAATAATATTATAGATGCAATTTGTTTTTGTCAAGACCGGGCGCATCTCATGAGTGCTTACCGACATTCGACTTAATAGAAGCAATATAACCCCCGGGTAGGGTTGTATTGCTCAGAGAAGCATGGTAATGTACTTGTTATTACGAGCAGAGGAAAAGGAGAATACCGCATATGGACATTTACGGCGATAAAACCCTGGAAGGGACAACACAGATATTAAAGGGGTTGACATCCTACTGGAAGGATCGGACCCACAGCTATAGTATGCAAAATCTTGAGGAGATGAATGACTGGCGCCGTCAGGCCTGGCGTGATCTGATTCTTTCCCATGCCCCGCATAAGGACAGGCTGAGGATCCTGGATGTGGGCACCGGCCCAGGTTTTTTTGCCATGAATCTGTCTCTGGCAGGACACGATGTTACCGCTGTGGACGCTACAGAGCATATGCTGTATCATGCCATGGAAAATGCCTGGGACTATAAAGCCAAGGTAAATTTTGTCCTTGCCCGGGGCGAGTTTCTGCCCTTCGAGGATGGCAGCTTTGATCTGATTGTCAGCCGCAATGTCCTGTGGAACCTGGAATATCCCGAAAAGGCTCTTTCCGAGTGGGTAAGGGTTCTCTCGCCTGGAGGAAGGCTGGTATATTTTGATGCTAACTGGTATCTTTATCTCTATGACGAGGAACTGAAGCTGAAGAGGGAGGAGAAAAGGGAAGCCTTTAAAAGACGCCATTCAGACATGGATGTTACCTGGGGGCTTGGCCCGTACCGTGTACGGGAACTGGAACAGATGGCTCTCGCCCTTCCCTTGTCAAAGGAACGCCGTCCTGACTGGGATACGAGAGTGCTGAAGGGGCTGGGCATGCAGGATATCAAGGTAGAGGAAGAGATTGGAAGAAAGGTTCAGGATCCCGTAGAGTTTGAGAGGGATGACCCGACCTTTGTATTCATGGTATGTGCGGAAAAGCCGGCGCCAATGCCATAATAAGAGAGGACCGCGTTCCGACGTTAGTCGGAACGCGGTCCTCCGCTTTATATTTGGAAAGACTGCGGGTTATTTTTATTCATCTTCACCAAAGGCCATTTTGACAGCCTTGATGGCAAAGGTCATGTTCCTGCCCATAGCGATGCCTGGCATCAGGCAAGGATAGTTATTGTAGAAGAAACCGCCGGCATTGTCGCCGCAGACATACAGATTCTCGATGATATTGGAATCGGTATCCTTGACCTGGGCCTTTTCATTGCAGAGGATGCCTTGTTCTGTGGTCAGCAGGCAGGCACCGAGCCAGAAGCCATAGAAGGGAGCAGTGCGCAGGGAACTCAGGCGATAGGCCGGCTTCCCAAAATCCGCATCCTCCTGGGCATCATAGAGTTCATTGTAGCGTTCTACCGTGGCCAGGAAGGTATCCTTTGCCTGACCCTCAAAGCCAAGCATATCTGCCAGCTCCTCGATGGTATCGGCCATGAAAGCATTTCCCTTTTCCACCTGCTCTGCGAATCTGTCCAGCTGTGCCTGAGGATTGCTTCGGGTCTGGGCAGAACAGCCAAGGGTATGGAAGCGCTGGACATCGTCCGGCATGTTGGCGTCAAAGATGGTGGCATAGACATGACCGGGCTGACCATAGGCGGCATAGCACATCTGATCATAGGTTCCCGCTTCACAGGTAAAGCGTTCGCCTTTTCGGTTGACCTTCAGGAAAGGCTGAGTTGCCACGTTAAACTGGCCTTCCGTAGCGGGGAAATACTTGTCGCCTGCCGGAGTCACGGCATAGCCGGCATCTACGCCGGGAGCCACGATACCGCGGTCAAAAAGCATGGGAGCAGCTTCCTTCTGCATATCGGCACCGATCCAGCAGGCAGCCTTGATGCCGTCGCCGGTATCCAGAGGCCAGGCATTATTGTAGGTAGTGACAGCCGTACCCATCGGGTCCAGCTGCTCCATCATGGCAGAGTTGAACGGATAGCCGCCACAGGCAAGGAGAACACCCTTTGCGGCATTGATCCGGATATATTCACCGGTCTCGGTATTCTGGGCGATAACTCCCGTCACCTTTCCGCCTTCTTCTCTCTCGATCTTGACCAGGGCAGTATTGTAGTCGATTTCAACACCGGCCTTGTCCTTACAGACATTGGCAAACATCTCGTTGCGGTCCGGACGTCCTTCAGGTGTATTCCAGAAATGCTCACATACCGGGAAGAAGAAACCGGAATCATCCTCCTCCGGCCAATGGGATTCCTCGCCTACGGTAACATCGCAGGTAGCATCGGGATGATACTCGTTGAAGCAGGACTTGATAAATTCATGCATGGCAGCGGATTCATCATACCAGGTATTGAAGAGGGAAAGATCACATTTGCCGGACGAATATTTTTTCAGCTCGCGAAGCAGCTTGCTGCGGTTGCAGGGCTCCTCGCCGGCAGCGAGAATGTCTTCTGTGTTGATGGCACCGTACCAGCCGCGGACTCTTGCCCAGGTAGTACCCTTTTCAATAATGCGGAAATTATAGCCCTTGGTAGCAGCATAGGCTGCCGCAGCCAGGCCGCCGTTGCCGGCGCCGACCACCAGGAAATCCGTCTCCCAGGTATCGGTGATATCCGCTTCATCAATTTCAGGAGCCTCGCCCAGCCAGTCAGCCGGAGCAGCTTCCTCACCGCCCAGATTAAGCTCCTCAACCGGAATCTCACCTTTGGCCTGCTGGATACATTTAGCGGCGGCTTCCATCACGGCATTGGAGGTAACGGTGGCACCCGCTACAAGATCGATCTCTGCGCTCTGGGCATCGAGAATGGCAGCCTTCAGAGTGTCTGCCGCAGCCTGGCCGATGGTAGCCGTCTCTCCGGAAAGGTCCAGAACAACGTCTGTGATCTCCGTTTCCGAGAAGGTCATGGTAACGATGACAGTATTGATACCGGTTCCGGTGGCACTGTAGGTACCGGGGGTATAGATGGCTTCAGTCTCAGCCAAAACGGAGGATCCGATCACGCCTGACAAGGCAAGGCCGGCACCGGAAGCCAAGGCTCCCTTCAGAAAATCTTTTCTGGATATATTCTGCATTATTTTTCTCCCTTCTTGTAGAGTACATGATATTAGACCCTGTAATCAAATTCCTCCGCCTTGCATATGCTTACGAATACTGCGTCATATGGCTAAGTTATTTAATTACAGTGCCTTACTGCAATAAATGTGAACCGTGCGGTCACGAAAAAGACCGATACCAATGATATTCGCAAAATCCGCTCCGCGCTGCGCTTTAAACGGCTGCTGCGAAATCGGTTTTTGCTGGAATCATAATATGAAAGTATGTTAAGGATTACGAGGATAGTTGTCAATAGAACTATTACTATACCCAGAGGGAACATTTTTGACTGATATCTTATAATATGTATTTATTTTTTATATATATGTGAATTTGCTTATACAGATTGTAGAAAGACGGGAGATAAAAATGTCGAGAATTGTCAATCATTGACGGAAATCTGTCTATGCGGACTGCTGCCGATCTTCGGGCGGCAGCAGTCCGGGTCTGGGAGGCGAAATATTACCCTCCGGCTCAGTAGCCATTCCATCGCAGGGATACGGTGCCGGACCAGCTGTTTTCGTCCGCGATCCTCATTTCCTGGCCATCACTGGTTACGACAACCGGATCCAGCAGCAACTGGTGGAAGAACATATCTTCGACATTGTATTGAATCAGGTAGGTTCCCTCCGGCAGGGGAACTTCTGTCACCTCAAGGGAGCGGAACATGGGGCAGAGTTCGCTTTGCTCATAATCATACTGATTGGTCTTAACAATGTTCCCGATGGGATATAAAAGCCTGTAGTCCAGACCTGCCAGCTGTGCCAGAGATTTCACATTGCGGTTAAACATGCCGGTGTCGTAATTAACACCTTCCCAGACACCATAGATGGTATATCCGCTCTCTCTGTCATACCCACAGCGGAAATTCCAGATATCCGGTCCGATCTGGATAGGGATTTCGTACAGTCGCTGTTCGTAAACCCAGTCGATCAGCTTAATGCTGCAAAGATTTCCTTCTATTGCCGGCCACATCCAGGGTTCTTTGGCGCGGCGGTATTCTTTTCCGTCAGCCGTAACGGATCTGGCTGTGGCGGCGCTGCCGAGGCATATGAGTTCGCCGGTATCCTCATTTAATTGGTACAGACAATAGGTTGTGACATAGACATTATAATAACCGGAGATAAAGGATATGCCGGGGATCCCATCATCGCTTATTCTCTTTTTTATGGTGATCTCGTATCCCTTCATGGTGTTGATCTCCGGCAGGCGTTCTACCTTTTCATACAATTCATCCGGGGCTGTCCAGGGGCTTAAGGCATCCAGCAAAGCCAGGTAATTGTCGCTGGGACAGTTTTTGGAGTAGATTTCCAGCTCCTGGTTGTCAAAGTCCGGTGCGAAACAGAAGGAGAGTCCTCTTGCGGCACAGCGCCCCATTCCTCTGATATTGTAGACAACAGCCTTCTCCAGGGCGTTTAATATTTCCTGTCGCAGGTCGGCATCCAGGAGCTGGTAGATCTTCTCGTTGAAAAAAATATCTGCTATATCGAGCATATTTTCTTCCCCGGTGCCGTATTCTTCTGCATCAATGATACAGTTGGCATAAATTGACATTTTTTCCGGATGCCTGACGTAGATTTCGTTCAGTTCCTTGAAAAAACGGTCGAAGACCTGGGAAACTGCCTCGATTTTGGACAGATCGATGACCGACCAGGTCAGCAGCTCCCCTGCCTGTGTGTCATTGCTGTTGGCATATTTGACCTGGGTCAGGTCACAGATATTCCGGCCGAGACGCTTTCCGTCGCACTGAGGGCTATACATGAGCTCCTGAAGCCAGGATCCTATGGCGGTACCCTTTCCGGCTACGACCTCCTCGGAGGCAACCATCCATCTGGCGTAATCATCGATGATGCAGGCGGTTTCCAGATTGGCCATCATACAGGCATCGAAAAGAACAGTTTCAAAGAAGACGCCGCCTTCTGACAAAGCAGCATCTAATTCATGCAGATACATCATATCCTCATTAAAGAGTTCATCAATGAAGATGCCGGACTTGCTGCCACCGCCATGATCCCACAAAACCAGTGCGTATTTTTGAGCAGGATAAGTTTCGGCGCTCCAGCGGATAAAGTCAGCAAGGGTTTCTGGGTCAGCCATACTGGCAAGGGGCAGGCTCTGCTGCAGCACAAAGCCGCCGGTTGCATCCGCAGGACGCTCTTCAGAGACTGGCTCGCAGGTCCAGCGCTGAAGACAGTTGACATCGACATTCATGCCGATCTGGGCTGAGTGCCATTCTTTAGCCCCTCCGGTTTCGATCACCACGTTTACCTTACCCTTGGGTTCAGCCTTGGCAGATGCAAGGAAATTGCCGGAGTTATGGCTGAATACCTTTTCCGGCCACTCACACTGCCTGATCTCAGTCAGATTACCGGTGGCAAATTTATACCTGGATTCCAGATCCGACCCACAGAAATAAAAGAGTACGGTCCAGGCAGCAAGTTCATCATGTTCAGACGAAGCTGTGGGAGTGATATCTGTATCGGCTGTCGCTTCATCGATGGATTCCGCGCATACCTGATGTACGGCACCCGCACTTAGCAGCATTCCTGAGGCAAAGGATATGGCAAGCAGAAATATTTTTAGTTTATCTTTTACCCATTCTCGCATTGGGAATCACCTCCTGTCAATGAATTCTCCTGAACTGTTCAGAGGCTTCGGTCACTTGTTCCGTTACTGTAAGAGTATCTCACATATTCCGTTACTGTAAGAGTATCTCACATATATTATACGGAAAAATCAGGATTTGGTCTCTGTTTTTTTAAAAAAAATAAAAAAAGCTCCGACATCATATCAATGAAGCCGGAGCTTTTTACATAAAGCGGGTGTACATAACGGCATCGTGGATAATGACAGGAGGTGTATTCAGGACCCTCAATAGGGCAGGAGCCAGGGAAAAACCGGCTATGCCGAAAAAGACAGGAACAATGAGCATGATCAGACCGGTGTTAATGATACACTGTCTGACATTATCATCCTCATGGGCACCATAATACTGGGAGACAACAATACCAGCGCCGCTGGCTATACCGTTGCAAAGGGCAAAAAAGAGAAAGGTGATGGCGGAGGTGGCCCCAATGGCGGCAAATGCAGTGGAACCGACAAAGCGTCCGACGATAATGGAATCGGCAAGATTGTAGATCTGCTGAATTAGATGATGAAACATTGTCGGGTCATCTCCCATGAGGGGGAATGGGCTCGGCAATGTTTTTTTTCGGAAAGAATAGAATTAGGCAAGGGATCATGTTATGATATCCATAAAAAATCATCATACGTTCCGAGAGGAGTATATCTATGATCTACAGTGAATTTAAAAACCAAAAGCTGTCTAAGCTGGGCTTTGGATGCATGAGATTTGCCCTTGATCCAAAGACCGGGGAAATCGATCAGGACAAGGTAAATGCCATGTTTGACATCGCCATTGCCGAGGGCGTGAATTATTTCGATACAGCCTATCCTTATCTGGGCGGAAAATCGGAAATCGCAATGGCGGAGGCGTTGTCCCGCTATCCCCGGGATAGCTATTATATCGCTGATAAGTTTCCGGGTCATTCTCTGACTGCACCGATCGACAATATTGCCCTCTTCCATGTCTCTCTCCGGAAATGCAGGACGGATTATTTCGACTTTTACCTGCTGCACAATATCACGGAGTGGTCTTTGAAATATTATGAAAGTGAGGAATATCACATTATTCCGGATCTGCTGCAGATGAAAAAGGAAGGAAAGATCAAAAGCCTTGGTTTTTCCTGCCACGGTGGTCCCCAACTGCTCGAAGACTTCCTGACCAGACATGAGGGGGTATTTGATTTTGTCCAGATTCAGCTCAATTATCTGGACTGGACCCTGCAGGACGCGAAAAGAAAATATGATATCATCGTCTCTCACGGGCTTGGCGTATGGGTCATGGAACCCTGCCGCGGAGGCAAGCTTGCGGTACTGCCGGAAGAGGAGTCCGCAAAGCTCAAAGCTATTCATCAGGCTGCGGGTGGGGATGACCCTATGCCCAGCGACGCTTCCTATGCCTTCCGTTTCCTGCAGTCTCTGCCGGGAGTCAAGATGATTCTGTCCGGCATGAATGAGGTGTTTCAGGTGGAGGACAATATACGGACCTTCCGGGAAGAATGGCCGCTGACAGACCAGGAGCGGGAAACCCTGATGGAAATCGCTGAGCATCTGAAGAAGGGAGTTCCCTGTACGGCCTGCAGATACTGTTGTGACGGATGTCCTGCCGGCCTGGATATTCCGGAACTTCTTCGTTGCTACAACGATTATAAATTCGCCCAGACCATGACTCCCTCCATGCGGATCGACGCTCTCGAAGAAGATAAGCGGCCGGCTGCCTGTGTGGGCTGCGGCCAGTGCTCGCATGCATGTCCCCAGCATATCGATGTGCCTTCCGCTATGGCAGAGCTGGCTGAAATGTATGAGAAGGGGCCTCACTGGAGTGACCAGGTACGAATGAGATCACAATCTATCCATGAAGATTTACGGAAATAAAGGATAGGGGAGTATGGACATGACAACAGGGGTGAAAGGATCAATATGGAACTGAAGGAATACAGATATAAATATGAGACACATTGCCATACGGCTCCGGTCAGTAAATGCGCAAAAGCTCTTCCTGAGGATACCGTGCGGTTTTATCATTCCATGGGTTACGATGGTATTTTTATCACCAATCATTTCCTGGACGGAAATATCAATCCGGAGGCGAGACGCCTTCCCTATGAGGAACAGATCGACTATTACTTTTCGGGCTTTGAGCAGGGTGCCCGGGAAGGGGAGAGGATTGGTCTGAAGGTTTTTCCGGGTGTCGAGCTGTCTTATTATGGAACGGATTTCCTGGTCTATGGATTGGATCAAGCCTGGTATAAAGCTCATCCAGAGATCCTGGAGATGGAAAAGACCCAGGAGCTTCAGATGATGATGGAGGAGGGAGCGTTTATCATACAGGCGCATCCCTACCGGGAGGCAGATTATATCAACCATATCCGGCTCTTTCCCCGGAGCGTGCACGGGGTGGAGATCATCAATTCCTGCCAGCCGCAGCTGGTCAATGATATGGCAGCCCATTATGCCAGACAGTACGGCCTGCTGGAAACCTGCGGATCAGACAATCACTGGGCCGCAGGAGTTTTTGCCCGGTTAAAGGAGAAGGGGGTAAAACAGGAGCTGGCGGGGATGTGCTCAGCCGAACCGGTAAACAGCGTGGAGGATTTCATCCGAATGGTAAAGACCGGGCAGATGATGCCGTGTAAAGTCACTATACAATGATTCTACTGCAAAGGGGTGGTGCCTGTCACGTGAATGAGACAGGCATCACCCCTGTATCTGTGTATATTTCATCAATCAGGACCCCGGCCTGAATATTGATGAAATTACTGTAACATGGCTGCGCAGGATATCAGTGAAAGAACAACACAATTTTTCATGATTGGCTCCTTTCTGAATAAGCAGAAGTCTTATTGTTCAATATCTTCAATATCCGAAAGTAACGACCGTCCATTCTCCGTCAGCGGTACGGGCAAGCCACCACTGGTAGTCGGTGTATTCATGATCCGGTTCCCAGGCTGTACCCTCCAGTTTCTCTTCTTCTGTCGGTGAATGGAAGTCCATTAAGAGTTCCATGCACTGGGTATATTCTGCGTCCTCCTTGAGCTCGTTCAGCCAGGCAAGGTTCTCATCTGAAGAAGCGTCATCGCCGGCATATCGGATGTCATGAAGCTCGCATCCGTCCCAGGATTCAAACTCTTCCATTACTTTGTCTGTCGCAGCAATAATGTCCTCATGCGTAAACAGTTGGGATCCGGGTGCTTCATCATCTGTCGGGGAAAAAGGTTCTACGGCAAAACGTTCCATGACAGCATCGCCGTCCATATCTTTGTTGACAGTGACCATGAAGAAGACATTTTCGCCCGCTTCGAAGTAGTAGTCGTGGCTTCCATCCGGCATATCATAAGAGGTGATGCCGTTTTCCGAACGGAAATTCTTCTGGTCCTCCCCTATGGCAATCTGGCCCTGATAGACTTCTTCATAAAGGGTCAGACCGACCGCAACGGGTTCTGCACCTTCTGAAACCGGTCCATCATACAAATATACCGCTGCAGGGGCAAATTCTGCCGACCATCCGTCGCTCAGATCAACAGTAACAACAACCTCGTTGCCGCTCTGATCAAGGTGGGCAGATGCGGTCTGCCTGCCGTCAAGGCTGGTGGCGGCGGATACGGCAGTTAAGGATCCGAGGATCATGGCTGAGGTAAGAATTGCTGCAAGTGTTTTTTTCATCTCCTGATCTCCTTTTTCTTCTTTTCTTTTCTTTGTTTGCAAGTCTTTGCCTGTGTTTTTCAAAGAAGGAATACACTGTATATAATATACGGCCTGGTGGGTTGTTTTCAACGGTTTCTGAATGATTCTTCAGCTGAAAATGATTTTACTGCAAAAAACCGGAGGAATCCCCCCATAAATGCAATGGGTATGGTATAATGTGGAAGGGTATTTGGTACGAAAGAGGGATAAAGGAGGAACCATAATCTGATGTATGTTTTTTACGGAGTTGTGCTTACGGTTTCAATCATTTTTTCAGCAATCTATATTTATATGTGGCACAAGCACTTTGACATAAACTTCACCCTGGTATTCACATTGGTACCGATCGCCTGCGTCGGATACCTGCTTTCTTCTCTCGTGACGACACTTGAAGGCGCATTGATCTGCCAGCAGATCATTTACATTGGAGGCAGCTTTCTGCAGCTTTTCATTGTGTTAAGCATCTATAACCTGTGTCAGATAAATATTCCCAGGGGAGTGAGGACACTGCTGTTTGTCATCTGCGCCATAATCTACTCCTGTGTTCTTACCATCGGGCGCAGGGATATCTATTACAAAAACATTTCCTTTGCTGTCGTAGACGGAGAACCGGTACTGACCAGGGAATATGGAATCGCTCATACCTTCTTCTATGTATTGGTCTGTTCCTTTCTCCTTGCCGGAATTGCTGCCATTATTTATTCCTGGATCAGAAAGAAGGATGTGCCGAGGCGTATCCTGCTTCTTCTGGTTATCCCTGATGTGATCTGCGTGTTAAGCTATTTTCGTGTCTTCAGGATAGAAAACAGCCGTCTGGATCTGGTATCCCTGGTCTATGTGATTGCGGAATTTACCTACCTTCTCATCGCGCACAGGGTTAATCTATACGATGTGAGCAATACGGCGATAGACTCTTACACGCAGGAGCAGAAGGCAGGATATATTTCGTTTGACTTCAGACTCCGATACCTTGGAAGCAATGATATCGCCAAAGAGCTTGTTCCGGAGCTTGCGGACATAAGAACTGATGAGATTTTTGGAAATAAGCCCTCACACAGGAGAATCCGTCATTTTCTGGACAGCTTTAAAGTGGATGATAAGAACAACCTGTTTGTCCATACCGTTCATGATCCGGATGGCAACAGCGATGCTGACAGAATTTACAATGTGATCGTCAATTATCTTTATGACGGAAACCGTAAACGGGGATATATCATCACGTTTGTTGACGATACCGCAAACAAAAAATACATTCAGCTGTTGGATACCTATAATGAAAAGCTGCAGAAGGAGGTGGAGCGCAAGACCAGGCACATCGTGGAAATGCATGACAACCTGATTATGAGTCTGGCCATGATGGTTGAAAGCAGGGACAATTCCACCGGCGGACATATCAAGCGGACCAGCGAAGGGGTGCGCATTCTGATCGATGAGATCACAAAGGAAGGAAAACTGGCGCTGCCTGCAGAATTCTGTGCGGATATCATCAAAGCTGCTCCTATGCATGATCTGGGAAAAATCGCTGTTGATGACGCTGTTTTAAGGAAACCAGGCAGGTTCACGGATGAGGAATATGCGAAAATGAAATGCCATGCTTCGGAGGGCGCGAGGGTGATCCATGAGATACTTCTCCACACGGATGATGAGTCCTTCAAGACGGTGGCGGAAAATGTAGCCCACTACCATCATGAGAGATGGGACGGATCCGGCTATCCGGAGGGGCTTAAAGAGGAAGCGATACCCATAGAAGCCAGGATTATGGCTATCGCTGATGTGTATGACGCGCTTGTAAGCAAAAGGGTCTATAAGGAGGCTTTTGACTTTGAAAAGGCTGACCAGATCATCACCGAGGGTATGGGGGCGCAATTTGACCCGAGCCTTAAAGCGGCCTATGAGAGGGCAAGACCAAGGCTTGAGGAATATTACGGAAGCTTACCGGAAAAGTAAAGGCAGCAAAACATAACCGGCAGGGAGTATGTGCCTGAACAGGCACAGGAAAGAATCTGCAGAGTCAGGTGAATATGATGAAAAAGGACAGGTATCTTTTATTCCTGATTTGTCTCTTGCTGATCATTACCGGGGCTGTCGTGGGGAAAGCAATCCGCCCTGCGGTTGAACTGATCCTGGAGCCGGACCACTTTGATATGCTTGTATCACTGGACGGAGAAGAGGATGATTATTATCAGGAGCTGACCCTCAGGTGTAACGGGAAGACTGTGGCAGGACAAAAGGCCAGATGGCATTCAGACGATCCGGCCGTGGCAGTGGTTGACCGTTATGGGTGGGTGACATCGAAGGGCGTGGGCAGAACAGTGATCACGGCGGTATACAAAGGCGCTGCAGTGCAGTGTACGGTTGAGGTAAGAAGAAAGATCACAAGCGATACGGTGAAAGATTGAGCAGCGGACAGTTATGCTGAATGCGAGAAAGGTAATGAACATTAGACTTTATGAGAAAAACTGATTTTTCATGGGGCGATTTCCTTCCCCGGGTAGCTGTGATAGCCATTCCGGTGGCGTTACAGAACCTGATGACGACAACCGGCTCCATGATCGATACGATGATGATTGCTTCCTTAGGGCAGCAGCAGGTGGGAGCGGTGGGACTGTGTGCCCAGTTTTCATCGCTGATGTTCAGTGGCTACTGGGGCTTTGTCGGCGGTGGTATGATGTTTTTTTCCCAGTATTGGGGAGCAGGGGATGACGATGGGATCAATCGTTCCTATGGTCTGACGCTGACCTGTATGATGACAGTAGGTCTGGCCTTCGGCCTGATGGCAGTTGCTTTCCCGGAATGGATCATGCGTCTCTATACGGACAAGGAAGCGATCCGGATGATCGGAAAGGAATATCTGAAGATCGTGGGATTCTCCTATCCGCTGACGGTTCTGTCCATGGCAATGGCGAGCCTCCTGCGCTGCACGGAGAGGATCCGGATCCCCCTTTTCGGCTCTGCGGCTGCGGTGGTGACCAATATCAGTCTGAATTGGATTCTGATCTTCGGACATCTGGGATTCCCGGCTTTGGGAGTCAGAGGAGCCGCGCTGGCGACAGTGATTGCCCAGGCAGCCAATATCCTGGTAGTGGCCTTTCTGGCCTGGCGCTCCAGGCATCCTTATCTGCTGGCGGTAAAAAGACATTTTCGCTGGGATGGGATTCTGATCAGGGCGTATTTTACAAAATGCTTTCCTATCATTATGAATGAGGTGATGATAGGGCTGGGGAACATGGTAATCAATATTGTGCTGGGGCGTCAGCCGGAGGAAGCCATTGCTGCAGTGGCCGTTTTCCGGACCCTGGAGGGTTTGATCATCGGATTCTTTGCCGGCTTTTCCAACGCATCCTCTATTCTGGTTGGCAAGGAGGTCGGGGCAGGATATATCGACCTGGCCTATGCCAGGGCCTGGCGGCTGATCTATCTCTGCCAGGGCTTTATCGGGGCGATGTGCGGCTTACTGCTGCTCTTGCATACACCGATCCTGACCATGATGGGAATGAAGGGAGGAAGCTTCCGGATTGCCTTCGGCTTTCTGTGTATTTATGCAGTGGCTGCCCTCATTCGCATGGGAAACTGGACCCAGAATGATACCTTCCGGGCAGCAGGTGATGCGGCTTACGGTACCATACTGGAGATTGTTTTTATGTGGCTGATGGTGATTCCCTGTGTGTGGACAGCGGGAATGATTCTGCACCTGCCGACACTACTTGTATTTGCCTGCTGCTATGTGGATGAACCGATCCGTTATGTCCTCATGCAGGTACATCTGTTCCGGGGAAAATGGATCAAGCCTGTTACGGCAGAGGGAAAAAAGGCGATGCTGGGATGGAAACCGCGATGAGCATTTTCCCCCTATGCTCTGCTTCCCCGTATTCTTTCCGCCGCATAGCAGATGGCGAAGGCTGCCACATCGACGGCGACGATGGTTGAGCCTACCGGAGTCCCCGCCAGGATCGATATGACAATACCGGAAAAGGCGCAGACCACAGATAGAAGAGCCGAGAATAGGGTAACTGATCTGAAGCTGTGAAACAGCCTCATGGCAGACAGGGCCGGAAAGATGATCAGGGCTGAGATGAGCAATGATCCCACCAGATTCATGGCAAGAACGATGATAATCGCTATGATAAGGGCGATCAGCAGATTATAGTGATCCGCCTTTGTCCCGACCGCTTTGGCAAATGTCTCATCGAAGGTCACGGCAAATATCTTGTTATAAAAGAGAATAAAAATGATGACGACAGCGAGGGAGAGCACGGTGCACAGCCAGACCTCTTTTGTGGTCAGGGTCAGTATGGATGTGGAGCCGAAGAGAGTACTGCAGATATCACCGGACAGATTGGATGACGTTGAGAAGATGTTCATGAGGAGATAGCCGAAGGCCATTGCACCGACAGAGATCATGGCAATCGCGGCATCTCCTCTGATTTTTGCATTCTGCCCGGTTCTGAGCAGCAAAACGGCGCTGATGATGGTGACGGGCAGAACCAGCAGCATCTCATTCGTCAGGTTCAGCACTGCCGCGATGGAGATCGCGCCAAATGCCACATGAGAAAGTCCATCGCCGATGAAGGAAAATCTTTTCAGAACAAGCGTTACGCCCAGGAGAGAGGAGCATAGGGCAATCAGGACGCCGACGATCAGTGCATATCTGACAAATGGATACTGCAGGTACAGAATCATTTTTTCAATCATCACATTTCACTCCCCTTCTGTTGCATCAAAAAGAGTTTTCCCACTTCGCTTTCCAGATATTCAGCCCTTGTTCCGAAGAAGACAGAGGCAGATGATATATGCAGGATATGGCTGGCGTATCGGACGGCAGCCTCAATATCGTGGGAGATCATGATAATGGTTACCCCCTCCTGATTCAGCTCGGTGATAAGCTGGTACATTTCGGCAGTGACCCAGGGATCCAGTCCGGCGACCGGTTCGTCCAGGAGCAGGATTCTTCTTGTGGCGCATAAGGCTCTGGCAAGCAGAACCCGCTGCTGCTGGCCGCCTGACAATTCCCTGTAGCAGCGACGAGCCAGAGAAGAAATTCCCATTCGCTGCATGTTTTCCTGGGCCAGCTGTTTTTCCTGGGCGCTGTAAAAGGGCCGTAAGCCGGACCGGGCCTGGCAGCCGGAGAGGACAATCTCTGAGACGGAGGCCGGAAAGTCCCGTTGAACCAGTGTTTGCTGAGGCAGATAGCCAATCTCGTTTTTTTTCAAACCCTCACCTATCACAATTCTGCCACTGACCGGTTCCTGAAGGTGAAGCAGGGTCTTCATCAAGGTTGTTTTTCCGGAACCGTTCTCCCCTACGATACAAAGGTAATCCCCCTCATTAACCGCAAAGTTTAATCCCTCTACGATGGCGTGAGATTCATACCCGAGGGAAAGTTCCTGTATTGTCAGTAAAGCCATGATTTATTCTCCATCTATATAGCAAATTCGTGCGCCTATCATAGCTGCCGGGTTACAGTTATTGCATTATCGCAGAACTGTACCTATCGTTGGCACATGCATTCCTCACACAGACCATAGAAGACTGTCCTGACCGGATCCAGCTTGAAGCTGTGCTTCTCAAACAGATGAACCTGTATTTCTTCCATCTCGTCACAGTGCAGGTGGATCAGCTTTCCGCATTTCTCACATTTGCAGTGAAAACAGATACAGGCTTTTTCATGCCTGTCTTCCTCAACATACTCAAAGCAGGCAGGACTGTTCCCGTCAATGATATATTTGTTCAGAATTCCTTCATCCACAAGACTTTCCAGCTGCCGATAGATGGTAGACTGGCCGATGGGGGAGCCTTGCCCCCTGAAGTATTCACATACGTCACTGGCAGTGATGTGGACGCCCGGAACGGTTTCAAGATAATCGATCAGTATTTTTCTTTGTTTGGTCTTATATTTAGACCGTGTACTCATGATACGTCTCCTCACGCGAATATGATAACAGTTCCCGATTATAGCATGAAATGCTCTTTTGTCAAGAGATTTGGGAATGGTTCTCAAATATTACCGCCGGTCACTTTAGTGACATCACTGGGTGAAAATATTTAACGGAATACCTCTGCAGCTTAAAACGAAGCTAAAAGCAACATTTTAGCCCGGTTTTAAGTTGCAGAGGTATTTTGTTATCGTAACAGGAAAGCGTACACAGGAGCTGTCACAGGAAACTGAGGTTCATAGATGGTTATCGTATGCGCACGAAATTACGGGAGGACATCATGAGAAAAATATCAGAACCGGATGAAGGACTTGTTCCGGATCGGTGCCGGGAAGCTTTATATACCGAAATGATGACAGCACTGGACGAGATTGCGGGAAAACACATGCATCTGCCTGCTTTTCAGTACTTTGCGGATGTCACCCGCACCTGGCATGAGACGATGTGCGGGGAGAGGGAGAAACCTTTGGTAGTCGTAGCCGGAACCGGTATTCCGGATGAACTGCTGCGTGCAGCCGGTGCGGCTCCATTCTATATTCTTGGAGGCAGCAGGGAAGCCTGCATGTATTCGGATGACCGGATGCCCAGGGATGCTGATCCTGTGAGCCGGTCAATCCTGGGTTATCTATATCAGATAGCAGGGGAAGACCCCTCCGGCCGGCTGATCCTGCTTCCTCTGTATTCGGACAGCATGAGAAAGATCGCTTATCAGCTGACTCTTGCCGGCTGGAACGTGGTTACGGTAGACATGCCTCCTCTGCAGAATAGCCTGGCGGCCCTGGAAAAATGGAAGGGGCAGGTCTTTCAGGCTGCAGAGGCCGTGTCAGAGCATGTGCATAGCCGTATCACAGCCGCTTCCTTAAGGTCTGCAGTCCGGGAAGCGGTAAAAGCCAGAAGTGAAATGCGGATGTTCCTGTGGACAGTGATGGGCCAGGATCATGTTTTCTCTCCTATGGCCAGAATTCTGGTGCAGAACTCCTATTATTATTCGGATGACCTTACAGAATGGACGAGAGCCCTTGGCAGGCTTCGCGATGAAATATGGCAGATAATCTGCCGGAAAAGGGAAAGATACCAGGATACCCCCAGGATACTGCTGATGGGATCACCTGTATATTTCCCGAATGAAAAACTGCCGTCCCTCTTTTCGGATGCCCATTTACGGGTGGTCTGGAATGTTGACCCTTCTACGGAAGTGTTTGAGACGATTCCGCATATCGCGAAAGCCGGAAACAGCGCGAGACGGATCCTGGCGGCAGTAGCAGAAGAGTGGTATCGCTATGATGTTTCAGGCGCATATATCAGGAATGAAAACCTGCGGCAGAAGATCCTGGAGATTCTGGAGACAGGAGAGGTGGATGGGGTTGTATTTCATATCCTGAAGGGACAGATTGAACCGGACTTTGAACTGACATGGTTCGAGGGGATGTTTGAAGAGGCTGATATTCCCGTGTTCCGGCTGGAAACGGACTATCAGTATCAGGATGTGGAGCAGCTCCGGATCCGAATGGAGGCATTTTCTGAAATGCTGACGCAAAGGAGATTTGGGGGGAGGAAAGCGGTATGAACAAACGACGTACCAGGATAGTCACAGGGATGATCTGCCTTATCATTGTGGTCCTGGCATATTTTGCAGAGAGATTTCCGTTTTATGTATACGAGGAGGAAGAACTTCACACTTCGCTGCGGCAGTTCTTTTCCGTGGAACATCTTGTCCGGCTCCAGCCCTTTTTGATTGTGATCGCAATGGCGGCCCTGTCGATCCGAATCTGTATTTGGATCAGGGGTTTCCTGCTTCCCAGGGATCAGGGAGACAGGAAAGCGGCGAACGGAAAATCGGTGAAGCTGAGGAAAGGAAAAAGACCTCTATTCATGACAGTACGCTGGATCTTCATGATCGCTTTCTCCACAATGGTTATGTTTGGAGGAATCTGGTGCGGTTTTATCCTGGCTGGGATTGACTTTCCTGTCCTGGCCTGTCCGACCAACCGGGACCAGCTGATCGAGAGCAGCTGCTATTTCCTTTCCCACCTTCCGGTACTGTTTGAAGAATATTCTCCCACTGGCATAGTTCTGTTTTTTGTATCCACAATCGGGTTCGCTCTTTTGCTTGGGAGAACGATATGCGGCTTTCTTTGCCCTATGGGTCTGATACAGGACATCATGCATGTGATCCGGCAGAAGACCAGGACGGAAGGGATCTCCATGACGCAGAGTCTTTACAGGCGGCTGACATCAATAAAGTGGATCATGGTTCTGCTGATGTTCGGGCTGGTCTTCGCGGGGGGAGAGTTCTGCAGCTTCTGCCCCGCCATTGTGACTTCCCCGGTTCTGGCCGGGATGAAGGTCAGCATCTATCTGAGTGGATTTATGATGGTAATCGTGCTGGTCGGCAGCTTCTTCAAACGGAGATTCTGGTGCAATATCTGTCCGCTTGGCTACCTGATCGGGCTTACGCACAGGATATCGCCATTCCGGGTGAAAAAGGATACGATATCATGCACGGAGTGCGGCGCTTGTTATGAAGCCTGTCCGATGGGAATCAAGATGATTTATACCGAGCGTGAAAGGACGGACGTAACGGATATCAACTGTATCATGTGTGGGGAATGTGTTCGCAGCTGTCCGGAGGACAATGCGCTGGCGCTGGCTTTTGCCGGGAAAAAATACTATACGGCATCGAGAGCCGGTTTGATGTCTGGCTTCGAGTGTGATCCGGATCCGGAAGAAGAAAGAGAGGCGGAATGATGATGAAAGAAAATAACATGACCATGGAAACTTCTCCTGAGAAAGCCTTGCAGTCGGTCAAAGAAGAGACGGGCTCCCCGGATCAAAGATCCAGGTCGGAAAAGGAAGTACGGCAGGAAATCCGTTTTATAAAAAAAGAGACCATGACCTGCGCCAAATACCTGCGGAGGATGGAGGAGCTTGACGGAATGCCTGGGGCACTGCAGCCCTTTCTGGATACGCTCCGGGCGGTTTATGTGGAACTGAAAAACCCGTTGGAGAAGTACCATCAGAAAACGGTGGGGACCTACTGTGTCATGGCACCCCAGGAGCTGGTCTATGCGGCAGGCGCGATCCCGGTCAGGCTTTGCAGCGGCAACTATACCGCTTTTTCAATCGGTGACGACCTGTATCCCAGGGACGCCTGTCCACTGGTAAAAGCCGTAGCCGGTTTCCAGAAGATGGGGCTTATGCCCGTGTACAGGGACTGCAGCCTGATGGCGGTACCAGTCACCTGTGACTGCAAGAAGAAGATAGTGGAAATGCTGGAGCAGACGCACGACGTATTCCCCTTGTCCGTCCCTGCCGGCCGGGAGGATGAGGATATTGACCGGTATGTGGAGGAGCTCTACCGTTTTATCGATACGCTGGAAGCATTGACCGGAAACCGTGTCACCTGGGACTTGCTGGCAGCCGGGATGAATATGACTGGGCAGGCGAAATATGAGCTGTCCCGGTTCCTGAAGCTGAAAAAAAGCATGCCGTATCTGATGTGGGGGACACATATCCTAGCGGTTATGAATGCTGCTGCCTATATGAGGGCGGATGCATGGAGCTTTCATATGAACAGGCTGAACCGTGAGCTGGAGAAACGGATCGAAAAAGGGGAGAAGGTTACTTCGCGGAACCGGCCCCGGATCATGCTGACAGGTTCGCCCATCATTTATCCTAACATGAAAATTCCGCTCCTGATTGAGGAGATGGGCGGAATCGTGGCGGCGGATGAGACCTGTATGGGAGAGCGCGGCATGTCGGATCCTCCCGTGGTTGTGGATGAGAGCTTCGACGGAATCCTTCGGGCCCTTGCAAACCAGGTGATCCGGCCCTGTTCCTGCCCGACCTTTGTCAACAACAAAGAGCGGGTCTACCGGATCCTGCAGATGATCAAAGACTATCAGATCCAGGGCGTGATCTACCATGTTTTGCGCGGTTGCCTTGTGTATGACTATGAATACCTCTTTATTGAGGAGGAGCTTGGGAAAAGGGGAATTCCGGTGATCCGCATGGAAAGTGACTACAATGAGGAAGATGTGGAGCAGCTCCGTATTCGGACGGAGGCGTTTATTGAACTGATTCGCCTGAAGCAGGCCGCGTGAGGAAGGCATTACCGTAAAAGGAGGACATGACATGGGATATTATATAGGACTGGATGGCGGATCCACCTATCTGAAGGCGGCGCTGGTCGGTAAAGGACAGGTTATGGACACCATGGTACGCAGCACAGGGATCGATAACGACGGGACGGCAAAAAAGCTCACGGAGGATTTGTGCCGGCGGAACAACCTGGCGATATCTGACATCGGCGGCATTATGGCCACCGGCTACAGCAGGAAGGTGCTGGAAATTGCGGATGACGATATTTCCGAAATCACGGCACATGCCTACGGGATCAGGCTGACGGCACCGAAGGAATACCGCCCCGGGATGATTGTTGATATCGGAGGCCAGGACAGCAAGATCATCTATCTTGACAGCAATTATACGGTGAAAAATTTCAGCATGAATGACAAGTGTGCTGCCGGGACAGGGAAGTTTATGGAAGTGATCGCACAGATTCTGGAAACGACCATCGACCAGGTGGGGCCGCTTTCCCTGGAGAGCACAAGCCCCTGCGATATTAACAGTACCTGTGTGGTCTTTGCCCAGTCGGAGGTCATTTCCCTGGTGGCCAGGAAATATGACCGGCGGGATATCCTGTGCGGGATGCATATCTCCATGGCACGCAGGATCATCAAGATGATGAAAAAGTCTGAAAAGGGCGGAGACATCCTGATGACCGGCGGAGGCGCTTTGAATATCGGATTGCACCGTGCATTCGAGGAGGAACTGATGCGGGATGTTTATGTAGCGGCACACCCACAGTTCAATGGCGCGATCGGCGCAGCTCTGATTGCCAGTGAGAGGGGGGCGCTGCGATGACATGGCTTTTACAGGGAACGATGGCAGGCGCTTCCGTAGGAATGGGCTGCGGCGCCTGCTGTGGGTCTGGGATCAGTGCTTTTTTATTTGGATATCTGACAACGCATACCCAGGGGATCAGGCAGTCCGTGCGGGCTTTTTTAAGCTTCTATCTGGGAAAAGTGATGGCAGTTACGGCGCTCTGCCTTGCAGCCTCACTGCTGGGGACTCAGATCCTGGATGAACAGGGGACACTTTTAGGGATTAATGTCCATCTTGTCACGGAGATCGGGATGGGAGGGATGGCGTTATGGATGATTATTGCCTGGATCCGGGCACGAAACACAAAGGGATGCAATTCCTGCGGCCATTGTAAAGAACCGCACCCTGGCGGTGAGCATTCCGGCCAGACAACAAAGGCAAACGCCCTGATGCTCTGGACGATGGGAAGCCTGTACGGCATCTCCCCCTGTGCACCCCTCGTTCTGATGCTGGGGTATGCGGTAACCATGCCGGCCTACGCTGCGGCTCTGACAGGAACCGTTTTCGCGCTCTCAAGCGCCATTGTGCCGACCCTTTTACTGCTTGTTCTGTCCGGAATTCTATCCCCAAAAATCATAGAGGAAATGCCGGAATACCTGGACTGGTTCCGCCTGGCTGTATATATCCTTCTGCTCGGGATTGTCGCGGGACAATTCCTGTGATATAGTATGCGCACGAACCAACGGCAGAATCATACCGCCTGCATCGGCGTAAATTCGGTGAGGGAAACGAATCAGAATGCAGGCATTTTGATCGTTTACTGAATAGGTGAATGACATGAGGGGAAAGGAGATTCATGAAGATACTTCTTGCAGAAGATGACAGGGATATGGCAAAGGGCGTTTCAGTCTTTCTGGGAAGGAATCATTATACGGTCGATGTCGTAGACAATGGCCTGGATGCCTATGACTACCTGACCGGGGGAGACTATAATATGGCGGTTCTGGATATTATGATGCCCGGCTTGTCCGGCATAGAGGTCCTGAAAAGGATCCGTAAGGAAGGGAATAAGATACCGGTTCTGCTGCTTACGGCCATGGGTGAGGTAGAAGACAGGATTGGCGGGCTGGATGCGGGCGCCGATGATTACCTCCCCAAACCCTTTGATGCAGGCGAGCTTCTGGCCAGGGTGAAGGCGCTTCTGCGCAGGGTAGAGAATTATACTCCGGATATTCTGGAAGCCGGTGATCTGAAGCTGGACAGAAACAGCTGCCGCCTGAGCTGCGGACGCAACAGTGTCAGTCTGAACCTGAAAAGCTTTCAGGTGATGGAGATGCTCATGCTTGGCAGTGGGCGTATTATTTCCATCAATGAATTCATGGATCATATCTGGGGATGGGACAGCGAAGCCGAAATCAATGTGGTCTGGGTGAATATCTCCTCCCTTAGGAAACAGCTGCAGGCGATTCATTCAAGATCCAGTATAAAGGCTGTCCGGGGTGCCGGATACATGTTGGAGAGCGGTTGTGATTAAAAAAGTCAGAAACAGGTTTATCCTGGTAGGCACAGCAGCGGCATCGGCTGTCACCATTCTGCTGGTGCTTGCGATTAATGTATTCAATACGGTCCAGATCAACGGAAATCTGGATCATGTCCTGTACGAGATGAGTCAGGAGAAGTCCGATGTCCTGGATTCGGAGAAAGCTGGTGCTTTGGAAGGGGAATGGGTTGAAGAGCCGATTACGGAAAGGATGCTTTCATCGGATGGACAGGGGAAAAAAGGCCATGGGAAAAAGGGCGGCCGGTATTCTGTCCAGACCCAGTATGCGGGACATTTTTATCATATTGTCGTGGATGCGGACGGGAAGGTTTCTCTGGCCGGGCCGACCGGCCTTACTGAGGAACTAAAACAGCTTGCGGCCAGTATAGTTGAAAGGGGAAAAAGCTCCGGCACATTTAACGATTACCGCTACCGGGTACAGGAGAATGGCCAGGTGACTGATGTGTTTGTCCTGGATTGCCTGACAGAGCATCAGCAGGCGGAACGTCTCCTTCTTATTTCGGCTGTTGTCGGCGCAGGCGGGATCCTTGTGTTCTTTGTTTTTGTTTTCCTGATGTCCCGGCGCATCATCATCCCATTGAAGGAAAACATGGAGAAGCAGAAGCGGTTCATTACTGACGCAGGCCATGAGTTAAAGACCCCGCTTTCTGTGATCGGGACCAACATGGACATCCTTGCGATGGATCTCGGAGAGAACGAGTGGGTGGATGGTACCATTCAACAGGTGAAAAAACTAAGGAAGCTGGTAGGAAACCTGATCTCCCTCGCCCGGATGGATGAGGATTCCACTGCGATCGTTCTTTCTCCCTTTGATGTCAGCAGCGCGGCAATGGAATCGACAGAACCGTTCTGTGCTGTTGCATCACAGGCAGGGGGACAGATGATTCCGGATATTCAGGAAGGGCTGACTGCACGGGGGGATGAAGCGTCTGTCCGGCAGCTGTTTACGATTCTCTGTGATAATGCTATCAAATACAGTACAGGGGAAACCCCGATCCGGGTCCGGCTTTTTCAGGATGGAAAACACATCTGTTTTGAAACCGAGAATTCCTGGAAACAGGATATCAGGCCGGAAAAGCTTGACTCGGTTTTTGACCGGTTCTACCGGGGGGATGCTTCCAGGGACAGGAGGAGCGGCAAAACCGGGTACGGGCTGGGGCTTTCCATTGCAAAAGGGATCGCGGCGAAGAACCAGCTGCAGCTTCAGGTTATGGAAAAGGATCAGCGTCTTGTTTTCCGTGTGACCTTCTCAAGGTGACAGGGCTGCTGAAAATACCGCCTGTTTTCGCTGACGTCCAAGACTGACGATGTTTTAGACGCAAAAGCAGATCAATGAGAACCATTCATATTGGAAGAGTCTGCTGTCATGGAAAAATGGATCAGCCGCTGCCTTACGGTCACAGCACAGGCAGAAAAAGTCCTTGCATTTTTCCGTCAATTGCAGTATAGTCACATTACTATCAATGGCGATAGATTATACCTGCGAAGTATATGTATAGTATGCGCACGGATTTATTATATATTAAGAGGCAAAGGCGCTTCAGGCTTAACCACACCTGAAGCGCCTTTTTTTCATGGCAGGGCTGCCGTAAGGGATGGAGGAGAAGATGGCAAAAGTAAATGAAAACTATCTGAGGCTGCCGGGAAGTTATCTTTTTTCCCGGATCGGAAAAAAGGTAGAGGAGTATAAGGCAGATCATCCCCGGGCGGACATCATCCGTCTGGGGATCGGCGATGTGACACAGCCCATCGCGCCGGAAATCATCCGGGCGCTTCATGGGGCTGTGGACGAAATGGGACAGGCGGATACCTTCCGGGGCTATGCGCCGGATCTGGGCTATGAGTTCCTGCGGTCGGTCATCGCCGAGAAGGATTACCGGGACAGGGGCTGTTCCGTCACGGCTGACGAGGTGTTTGTCTCTGACGGAGCCAAGTGTGACTGTGGAAATATTCAGGAGATATTCGGCCTGGATAACCGGATCGCGGTATGCGACCCGGTATATCCCGTTTATGTGGATTCCAATGTGATGGCGGGCAGAACCGGGGAATATGATCCCCGGACAGGAAAATATCAGGATGTGATCTATATGCCCTGCGGCAGGGAAAACGGCTTTGTCCCGGATTTTCCAAAGGAAGCGCCGGATCTGATCTATCTTTGCTTTCCTAACAACCCGACAGGGGCGGTCATAAAAAAGGATCAGCTGCAGGGCTGGGTGGACTATGCCAATGCGCATGATGCTGTGATCCTTTATGACGCAGCCTATGAAGCCTATATTTCCGAGGAGGATGTTCCCCATAGTATCTATGAATGCCAGGGAGCCAGGGGCTGCGCCATCGAATTCCGGTCCTTCTCCAAGACAGCAGGATTCACCGGCCTGCGGCTGGGATTTACGGTTATCCCCAAGGAGCTGGAGACGGACGGGGTAAGGCTGTGGCCCCTGTGGGCAAGAAGGCACGGAACCAAGTATAATGGGGCTCCTTATATCATACAACGCGCCGGTGAAGCCGTGTACTCTGAGGTGGGCAGGCGGCAGGTCAGGGAGCAGATCGCTTACTATATGGAAAACGCACGGATTATTCTGCAAGGCCTCTCAGAGGCAGGCTTTGATGTTTCCGGAGGGAAGAACGCGCCTTACATCTGGCTCAAAACGCCGGGGTCCATGACGAGCTGGGAGTTTTTCGATTATCTTCTGGAACAGGCAAATGTCGTGGGAACGCCGGGCTCAGGCTTCGGTCCAAACGGGGAAGGGTATTTCAGGCTGACGGCCTTTGGCAGCAGGGAGAACACGATTGAAGCGATGAAACGGATCAGTGAGTTAGGGGCATGAAATCTGCCCTGCCGACATTTTGGTGAAGGAAGTCATGGCAAACAGGCTATGACGGGAGAAGGATATGGGATATACGATAGAAGAGGTACTGAAGGATATAGAAGATGAAGACGTAAAGTTTATCCGTCTGGCGTTCAGGGATGCTTTTGGAATCCAGAAGAATATTGCCGTGATGCCGGGGGAGGTAAAGAAGGCGTTTGACCATGGGATAGCAATCAATGCCCGGGCAATCGCAGGATTCAGGGAAAGCCCGTATGCTTCCCTGTTTCTGAAGCCGGATCCGGATACGCTGTCCTTTCTCCCCTGGCGGTCTGACGGAGGAAAGGTTTTGCGTATGTTCTGTGATGTCGCCGGGCCTGATGGAGAGGTATATGAGTCGGATACCAGGTATATCCTGAAAAAGGCGGTTGCCAAAGCCAGGGAAGCGGGGATTGAATTCCGTTTCGGGTCGGAAACGGAGTTTTATCTTTTTATCAAGGATGAGGAGGGAAATCCGACCAAAATCCCCTATGACCATGCAGGATATCTGGATATCGCTCCGGCAGACAAATGTGAGAATGTCCGGCGGGAGATCGGTCTTACCATCGAGCAGATGGGCCTGACCCCGGAAAGGTCTCATCATGAGGCGGGTCCCGGTCAGAACGAGATTGATTTTCACTATGGAAAGCCCCTGAAGGCGGCGGATCAGATCACGACCTTCAAGATGGTGGTCAGCACCATAGCGGACAGGTACGGCCTGGTGGCGGATTTTTCGCCCATGCCCCTTCCGGGATATCCGGGTAACGGATACCATATCAATATTTTTGCCGCGGACAGGGCGGGGAACGACGTCGCCCTGCAGGCAGCGGCCGGAATCATCGAGAAGATACGAGAGATTACCATCTTTCTGAATCCGACGGATGGCTCCTATTCCAGGCTTGGCAGCAGCTCGGCCCCGGACCGGATCAACTGGTCCCACGCAGGCAAATCGGAGCTGATGTATATAGAAACTCTGAGAGGTCTTACCCGCGCTGAGCTGCGTTCTCCCGATGCCTCCAGCAATCCCTACCTGGTCTATGCCCTGCTGATCCATGCGGGGCTTTCCGGGATCGAACGGAAGCTGTCCCTTCCCGAGGAGATGGCAGACAAAGGAGCCCTGCTGCCCGGTTCAAAGAGAGAAGCCGGTAAGCTGGCACGGGAAAGCGGATTTGTAAGGGAAATCATACCGGAAGAGATCCTTAAGGAATACTGTGGACTGGGATAAGGGGGAGGTTATGCCAAACTATGTCAAACAGGGAAGAAATACAACACTCCGTACTGATCGTGTCCGGTTCGGAAAAGTTTGACGCTTTGATGAAACGGACTTTGCCGCCGGCTTCGCTCATGTCCGTGGAATTCAAAAGAAACGCGGCAGCGGCCAGGCGATGCATTCTGGAGAGATATTATGATATCGTAGTCGTCAACACTCCCCTTCCGGATGAATCCGGGGTAGAATTCACCATCGATACAGCCGATCAGTGCAGCGCATCCATCCTGATCGTTGTTCCCTCCGAGTCATATATCAATGTACTGGCCCGTGTGACGGACCGCGGAGTACTTGCCCTCTCCAAACCCTTTCCTCAGGTACAGATCAGTTATGCCGTCCGTTTTCTCATGGCCCAGCGGGTAAAAATATACCGGCTGGAGAAGAAGGCCAGGTCTGCGGAGGAAAAGGCGGAGGAGATCAAACTGATAGACAAGGCCAAGTTTCTTCTGATCGAAAACAGATATATGACAGAAGACGAGGCGCATCGTTTCATCGGAAAGCAGGCCATGGATAACGGACTGTCCAGAAAGAGGATGGCTCAGCAGATTATCGAGGATTTTGAGTAGGTTGACAGATTCTGCTGTAAAGGGTATTATTCTTTTCAGGAAGGAGATGAGTATGTATGCCTTTTGCTGTATTTGCTGACGGCAGCGCAAATCTGCCGAAGAAGTTGCTGGAAGGAATCAGCCTTTTGCCTTGTGAGTATACTGTGGACGGGGTCGCAAAGACCTACTGGGGAGATGTGGATCATTTTGATGCCCATGAATTTTATGAGGGATTGAAAAACGGAAGGGTTGTCAGAACGAGTCTTCTGAATACCCAGCTTTTCCTTGAACAGTTTGCCCCTGTGCTGAAACGGGGGCTGGACGTAATCTATGTTTCCATGAGTTCAGGAATCAGCGGAACCTACAATGCGGCAGTTGCTGCGGCCAGGGAACTCATGGGACAGTACCGCGACAGGTTTGTGCATATTGTGGATTCCCTGGGCTGCGGCTTTGGCAACGGCATGCTGGCCATAGAGGCCGCCGGGCTGAGCCGTCAGGGGGTGGACGCGAAGGAAGCAGCCAGGATACTGGACGAGGATGTCCCGCATATCTGTCAGTATTTTACGGTTGATGATCTGAATTTCCTGAAGAATACGGGCAGGGTCAGCGGTTTTACCGCTGCCATAGGCTCTGTGCTGAATATCAAGCCCATCCTGTATGGGGATGCCTCCGGCCATATCGTTTCCTGCAATAAGGTCAGGAGCCGGAAAAGATCCATCGATGCCCTGGTGAAGAAGTACTCGGAAAAAAGGCTGGATCTTCAGGAGCCCACGATCTTTATCTCCCACGGCGATTGCCTTGGGGACGCCCAGGAGCTGGCAGAAAAGGTATCTGCCGTCACACCCGGGGCAAATATCACCATCTGCCAGCATGAACCCTTTTCCGGTGCCCATGTCGGGCCTGGGATGCTGGCACTGTTTTTCCGGGGCAGGGAAAGATAAAAATAGATATAAAAAGAAACAGAATTCCATTGAGGACGATTGGAGACAGTTACTGTCTCCTTTTTCTTTTTTCTTGAATCCCTTTGATATTCTTGCTATAATTCCATGTGAAACTGACAGTGTAACTGTTCATAACTGTTGAGCCGGCACCTCCTGCTGCGCAGTGAGGGGCGTATGGATAAGGGAGCATTTGCAACGGCCAGGCGCAAATCGCTGAGGGGTGACAGGCGTTCAGGGACAGACGCAGGTTCCTTACGGTTACGGGACAGTTACCTCACAATTCTGACAGGAGGGAAAAGCCTTGAGTACCTTTTTGCAAGCATGTGTGAATGGGCTCCTGATGGGAGGCTTTTATTCACTCATGGGGATGGGGCAGAATGTTATCTTCGGTGTCATGAAGATCGTCAATTTCTGCCATGGCGAGATGCTGATGGTGGGGATGTACCTGACCTGGCTTCTGCATCAGACCTTTGGCCTGGATCCTTACCTTTGCGTACCGATCGTCGCCGTTATCATGTTCTGCCTTGGCGCAGTGATCCAGCATACTCTGATCACGCCGGCCTTGGGAACAAAAAGCTTCACAAATCTTTTATTTCTTACCGTTGGGCTCGGACTTCTTCTTTCCAACGGCGCACTGGTGCTCTTCGGTTCTGAGTACCGTTCGATTTCTACCAGCTATTCCATGACCTACATTAACCTGGGACCGGTCACCATGGCTCTGCCGAGGCTGATCAGCTTTGGCGTGCTGCTTGTCGTTTCGGTCGCTTTGTTTACCTTCCTGAAATATACCACGGTCGGGAAACAGATCCGTGCGGTCTCTCAGAATCCTGTCGGTGCAGAGGTGGTCGGTATCAATACCAAACGGATCTATATTCTGACCTACGGTCTGGGCGTTGCCCTTGCGGGGATTGCAGGCGCTTTGCTCACAGGCTTCTACACTATTTTCCCGACAGCTGGCGCAAGCTTCGGTTTTCGGGCTCTGATCGTGGTGGTGGTCGGAGGACTGGGCTCCATTCCGGGTGCCTTTTTTGCCGGAATCTTCCTGGGACTCCTGGAAACCATGGTTGCTCTGTTCATCAGCCCCTCGTACAGCGACCTGATCGTGTTTGTCACCTTTATCGTGATCCTGGTTGTCCGTCAGCTGATCGTGCTTCGGAGGAAATGAGAATGGACGAAAAAAAGAAAGCGGTACGTGCGTACCACCGGAATGTCAGGATCATCGTCGGACTCATTCTTCTGGTGTTTCTGATCATCCCTGTTTTGGTGAAATCACCCTATATCCTGAATATTTTTGTTCTGGTCTTTTATATCTCTACCCTTTCCATGGCATGGAACCTGCTGGGAGGCATGACCGGGCAGAACTCCCTGGGGCATGCCGCCTACATGGGGCTGGGAGCGTATGCCAGCTGTCTTCTGATTACCAAGGCGGGAGCCAATCCCTGGCTGGCGGCTGTCTTTGGCATGGTGGTGGTCGGCCTGGTGGCGGGAGTCATCTTTTACCCCTGCTTCATCCTGAGAGGCCCATATTTTACCCTGGTGTCCATCGCTTTCGGCGAGGCGCTGAGACAGTTTATCATCAATTCCAGCTTTTTTGGAAGGGCCAGCGGCGTCGGCCTTCCCTTCGGAAAGGATTCCTGGGCGGATTTCCGCTTTGGCAGCAAGGTTCCCTATTACTATGTCGGACTTGTGATGGTGATATTGGTTTATCTTCTGATCAAGAGGATCGAGAAATCCCGCATGGGCTATGCCCTGCGGACGATCCGTGAGGATGAGGACGCGGCCTGCGCCATGGGCATCAATCCCACACGCTACAAGATTATGGCGGTTGTGGTGTCCGCTATGATAGCAGCCTTGGTGGGTTTCTATTATGCCTGCTATATCCGCTATATCGATCCGGAACTGATGATCCAGGCAAAATCCACCGAATCCGTGCTTCCCGCAGTCGTCGGCGGAGCTGCCTATGTGGAAGGCCCTCTGGTGGGCGGGCTTCTGATGATCCCCCTGTCAGAGTTCCTCCGGGCAAAATACGCCGCTTTTCTTCCCGGCATCAACATGCTTCTGTACGCTATTGTTCTGCTGGTGGTCATCCGCTTCCGCCCGGCAGGGATTCTGGGCTGGTACATGCACAGCAGGGTAAAGGAATTTATCGATACAAGGATTCTGAAAAAGCCGCCGGTTGAAGTCTTTGAAGAGGTCGAATTCGCCTCTCACACAGGAAAGGAGGCTCTGTAATGGCTGATACGCCGATTATCGAGGTGAAGCATATCACCAAGAGGTTTAAAGGCCTTACTGCTGTCAAGGATGTTTCCTTTTCGATCCGTGAGGGCGCGATCACCGGCATGATCGGGCCGAACGGTGCCGGCAAGTCCACGACCTTTAATATGATCTGCGGTTATTATCCTCCTACAGAGGGACAGATCTATTTCCGGGGACAGGATATTACCGGGAAAAAGGCCTATGAATATACGAAAATGAAGATTGCCCGTACCTTCCAGATCATGAAGCCTCTGAAGAATCTCAGCGTGCTGGAAAATGTCGCGGCCTCCACCTATTTCGGACATGCTCCCGCCAGAAATGAGCGCGAAGCGAAGGAAAGGGCCATGGAACTGCTTGATTTTACCGGGCTTTATGACAGGCGTCATGTGCTGGCAAAGGATATGGGGACACCGGATCAGAAGCGCCTGGAGATGGCAAGAGCCCTGGCTACCAGGCCGGAGCTTCTGTTCCTGGACGAAAATATGGCGGGTCTGAATCCCGCCGAGACAGAAGAAGCCATCCGGCTGATCCGGCGCATCAATGAGTCCGGCGTGACCATCTTCCTGATTGAGCATATTATGCAGGCTGTCGTCAGTCTGTGCGAGGAGGTCATCGTTCTCCATCACGGGGAAAAGATCGCGGAGGGGACGCCGGAGCAGGTAATGAATGATCCCTATGTCATGGAGGTTTACCTGGGAAGGAAGGAGGATGCCCATGCTTAAGGTGAGTGGATTACAGGCCGGCTACGGAGCTGTCAATATTCTGTGGGATATCTCTTTTCAGGTAGGGGATGGGGAGATCGTAGCCATTCTCGGTTCCAACGGGGCAGGAAAGACCACCATGGTCCGTGCCGTCACGGGGATTCTCAGGCCTTCCCAGGGCTCTGTGGAATTCAACGGCCAGGAGCTGGCAAAGAAAAATGCCCGCTATATCCTGGATCACGGTATCGTACAGGTGCCGGAGGGACGGCAGCTTTTTACGGAGATGACGGTTCTGGAAAACCTGGAGATGGGTGCCTTCAACAAAGAGACCAAGGCTCATTTCAGGGAAAATCTGGACAAGGCCTATGGCTGGTTTCCGAGGCTGAAGGAGAGGGCCAGGCAGGCGGCGGGTACCTTATCCGGCGGGGAGCAGCAGATGGTTGCCGTGGCCAGAGCTCTGATCGGCATGCCCAAGCTTCTGATCCTGGACGAGCCGTCTCTGGGCCTTGCCCCGAATATTGTGGACGACATTCTTGAGGTTGCCAGGACGATGGCCAGGCAGGATGGCTTGTCTGTCCTTCTGGTAGAGCAGGATATCACCAAGGCACTGGCCTGTGCGGACAGGGGCTATGTGATCGAAAACGGCAGGATCGCCCTGGAAGGCACATCTGCCGAGCTGCAGGCCAATGAGCATGTGAAAAAGGCTTACCTTGGAATCTGACCCCGCATAGCAATCGTATGTGCACCGGCGCCTGTTTGGGCGCGGTAAACATAAGCTACCTGAAAACCATTCATATGTTAAAGGAGGAGGAAACCCCATGAAGCAAGCGTTCTTTAAGAAGGCTGTATCTGTATTCGCGGCTCTGGCTATGGTCATCGGCCTTGCCGGAGGTCTGGCATCCGCCAGGACGGTGGCGGCCGAGGAGGAGCCGATCCGGATCGGTACCATCTATGCCATGTCCGGCGGCAACGCAGCAATCGGTGAAAACATTTTAAGAGGCATCGATTTCGCGGTGGAGGAAATCAATGCCCAGGGTGGCGTAAACGGCCGTATGCTTGAGGTTGTCCGTGGCGACCATGCCGGCGATCCTGCCCAGGGCAAGTCTGAGGCGGAACGTCTGATCACCCAGGAGCATGTCGATGTGATGATGGGCTGCCATATGTCCACGGTGACAGAGGTTGTCGCCCAGGTCTGCACTCAGTACGGCGTGCCGATGATCACGGCCATCTCTACCCTGGACCGTCTGTCTGATGAGGATCACGAGGCAATGGATTATTTCTTCCGCCTTTGCCCGCTGAATTCTGTCTATGTAGAGGATATGCTGAAGTACCTCAAGGATGCCTCCGAGCAGACCGGCGAAGAGATCAAGACGATCGCTATCTTCACGGACAGGGCTGCCATCGGCCAGGAGCTGATCCGCTGCGTGGAGCTGTACAAGGATGAGTATGGCTTTGATCTGGTGGACACCATCGACTATTCCAGCAATGCCACAGACCTGAGCGCACAGGTGCTTGCCCTGAAGAAGGCAGATCCGGACGCTATTCTCTGCGATTCCTATATCGGTGACGCGACTCTCTTTGTTCAGACGCTGAAAGCTCAGAACTATATCCCGAAGATGATCGTGGCAAAGGCAAACGGCTTTACCGATCCGGCCTTCCTGAGCAACCTCGGTGCCGCTGCCAATGGCGTGGCATCCGTTGTCGAGTTTAACCCCGACCTTCTCAACGGAGAAGAGATCAACGCGGAATTCTCTGAGAAATACGGCCTGAACATGAACGGTCATTCCGCAGAGTCCTACACGGTTGTGTGGATCTTCAAGACCGCTATCGAGGCAGCCGGCTCCACAGACGGAGAAGCCGTCCGCGACGCTATCGCTGAGCTGGATATCCAGGGCGAATTCCCCGGCGGCCGCAAGATCATTCTTCCCTATGACAGAATCAAGTTTGAAAACTATGATCTGGCGGGTGCTCCTCACTTCAGAGACAACACCTCCGCTTCTGTAGCAATCGCTCAGGTGCAGGACGGCGAGTGGAAGACCGTATGGCCCTTCGACTTTACCGAGACCGAGATCCTTTATCCGGCTCCTCTTCAGTAAACCAATCATATCACAGATATTTCGTTTCGGTATGGAAACGGGTATAGAATAGGGATAACAGGGAACAGCCGCTCTTTCAGTCAAGGGGCGGCTGTTTCTTCCTCTGTCCCATTGCCGGGGGAACGGAAAAAGATTTCCTGCTTCCTTGCCGATGATTAGTGAAAGGAAATAAAGAAGATGTATGAAGAAATGTGGGCTCCTGTTCCTGATGTCGGGGCATACCTGGCCAGGATGGGGCTAAGCCCTGCGGATGTCTCTGTACAAAACCGGAAGACGCTGGATAGCCTGGTCTACGCCCATCAGACTCACATTCCCTTTGAGGATCTGGATTCTGCCCTGGCTAAGCTTCCCATATCCCTTGAGATTCCGGTCATTTTTGACAAGATAGTCACCCGGAAAAGGGGAGGCTATTGCTATGAGATGAATGGCCTGTTTACCCGCCTGCTCTGCGATCTTGGCTTTGATGCTTCCTCCGTTTTCTGCCGGATCGTCAGCGGCAGGGACTTTATTCCGCCCTGCTTTCACCGGGGGATTCTGGTGAGGCTGCAGGAGGAACTCCTTTACTGCGACGTGGGATTTGGAGGACCGCAGCCTCCGGGATCGGTTCTGGTTCGCGAAGGGGCAGAAACGATCAGCCATGGGGAGGTTTTTCAGACCCGCCGCTATGATGACGGCTGGTGGATTCTCAGCCGCACGGATTCACGGGGAATCAGGCAGGACATCCTGCACTTCAGTGAGTTTGCGCAGACACCTCAGGAGTTTATTGCGGCAAATTACTATGCCTATGCATGCCCTGCTTCGATTTTTTCCCATCAGGTAATGGTGAATCTGCGGAATGAGACCGGGCATAAAAACATCACAGGGGATCTGTATACCAGTGTCCTGGAAGGACAGCGCTGCGAACGCAGACTGGAAAACAGGGAAGAACTGAGGAGAACCCTGTCGGAGGAATTCGCAATAGATTTTGCCCCTTGCAAGATTTGATACAACATGATATTCTAAATATATTACAAAAGTCATCGGGATATCTTACGACAACCCGATGAAAATGTATATCGTAACCAGGGACAGAAATGTATTTATAGGAAAACCTGACAAATCACAAACTGATTCTCAAAAAAGGAGGAGATCATGAAGAAATCGTTAGTGGCAATGGCACTGATCGGTGCGGCAGCGGTAGTCATGGCAATGCCGGCCATGGCAGAAGAGCATAAGCTTTCCGTTTACGCCTGGGATCCGAACTTCAACATTCCGGCACTGGAAGGCGCGGCTGCAGACTACAAGGAAAATGTTGACCCGGACTTTGAACTGGAGATCCTTACCCAGTCCGGTTCCTCGGATGTGGAAACAGCCGTGACGCTGGCGGGCAATGCCGGAGATTACTCCGAACTGCCGGATATCGTCCTTTTCCAGGATCACTATATTCAGAACTTTGTAGCCACCTATCCGGATGCCTGGGTAGCGATAGAAGGCGCGGACATTGACTGGAGCGACTTCGGGGAAGAGAAGCTTTCCTACAGTATCATCGACGGCCAGCACTACGGTGTGCCGGTAGATAACGGCACAGCCATTTTTGCTTACCGCGTTGACCTGCTTGAGGAAGCGGGTTACACCATCGACGATATGACTGGCTGCACCTGGGAGAAGTTTATCGAGGTCGGCGAGGCTGTGAAGGAAGCTACGGGCAAGTACCTGCTTTGCATGGACGGCAGCGGCAATGACCTGATGTACATGATGATGCAGGCTGAGGGCGGTTCCCAGTGGAAGGACGGCGAGCCTTACATCACCGAGAACGAGACCCTGAAGAAGGTCATGGAAGTCATCATTGAGATGGGCCAGAAGGATATCCTTTACCTGGGCAATGACTGGACAGACTACACCAACAACACCATCCAGGGCGACATGGTAGCCGGTGTCATGAACGGCAACTGGATCATTCCCACCATCGCATCCGTTCCGGAAAACAGTGGAAAATGGGAGCTGACCTCCCTTCCGACGCTGGAAGGCGGCGAAGGCTATGCGGCCAACGGCGGCTCCTCCCTCTATATCACCTCCAACTGCGACAACGTAGACCTTGCCAAGGATTTCCTTGCCAAGACCTTCGGCGGCAGCAAACAGACCTACGATTACGCTCTGACCAACGGCGGTGTTATCACCTGCTGCCTGTCTGCAGGCGAGTCCGAGGTTTACGGAGAAGGCATCGAGTTCTGGAATAATCAGCCGATCTATGCTGACATCGTTGCCATGAGCGGAAAAGTTCCGATCATCGAGCAGAACGACTATCATTATCAGCTTCGTACCCTTCTGGGCGCGGCAGTTGTCAACTGCATCAATGGTTCCGATCTCGACAGCGAGCTGGCCGGTGCTGAGGAGCAGATACGCTTCCAGATGGGACTGTAAAAGCATCCTTTCTCAAATAAAACCAGATATGACAGGGTAGAGGAGGGCACAGCTTTACCTCTATGCCAGGGCGGGCTGCCGGTCACCAAAGGGTGACGCTTCCACAGGGCAGTCCGGCCATAGAAAGCGGACGGGAAATCGGATTTATCCGGTTTCCCGTTTTTCCCGTAAATCATTTGGCCTGTGCGGTTACCGCACAGGCCGAAAAAATTCGCTGCCAAACAGAAAAGGAGGATGATACAAAAATGAAAAGCGGTAACAATGGCATGAGCGTAAAAC
This sequence comes from Blautia sp., assembly GCA_017515325.1. Taxonomy (GTDB): domain Bacteria; phylum Bacillota; class Clostridia; order Lachnospirales; family Lachnospiraceae; genus Blautia_A. The sequence continues at coordinate 34,768 of JAFWGA010000063.1, read as the reverse complement.
GCAAGCAGGAGGCAGCCGGTTGGGCTTTCCTGACGCCGGCTACACTCCTGATCTTCATCATGAGCTTTTATCCCATTCTGCAGGCTCTTTTCACTTCATTCCAGACAGGTGCCGGCGTGAAGATGGCCTGGGCTGATCCCTGGTACAATAATTACATCCGCATGTTTAAGGATAAGCTCTTCCTTCGCTCTGTCGGAAATACTTTCCTGTATCTGCTGATCCAGGTCCCCATCATGCTGATTCTGGCCATCCTGCTTGCCCAGATCCTGAACAACAAGGACCTGAAATTCAGAGGCTTTTTCAGAACCTGTATTTTTCTTCCCTGTGCCACGGCACTGGTTTCGTATGCCTTGATCTTCAAATCTCTGTTTGCGACGGAGGGACTGATCAACCATATCCTGGTCAGCCTGGGAATTCTTCAGCAGAATTACAATTTCCTCGGCAATCCCACTTCTGCAAAGGCAGTGATTATCATAGCCCTTTTATGGCGCTGGACAGGCTATAACATGGTCTTCTATCTTGCCGGCCTGCAGAATATCGAATACTCCATCTATGAGGCGGCCAAGATAGACGGCGCCAACGGCTGGAAGAGCTTCTGGCATATCACGGTTCCGCTTCTTCGCCCCACCATCATCATGACGGTGATCATGTCCATCAACGGTACCCTGCAGCTTTATGACGAGTCGGTCAATCTGACGGCGGGCGGTCCTGCGAACTCAACCATAACCATGTCCCACTATATCTACAACAACTCCTTTGGAACCGGCGTGGCGAATTTCGGCTATGCGGCAGCCATGTCCTTCTTTGTCTTTATCCTGGTGGCCATCCTGGCCCTGATCAATATGAAAGTAGGTGATACGCGTGACTAAGAAAAAAGTATCCGGAACCCAGAAGAGACTGATACCGGCCTATATATTCCTGATCATCATGGCTTTTCTGTCTGTATTCCCCTTCTACTGGATGATCAGTGCCGCTACGAACGAGACCCTGGCCGTGGCCAGAGGGAAACTGACCTTTGGTACCTATACCATCGAGAACTATAAAAACCTTCTGGCCCAGACGGATCTGTGGGGGGCAATGAAGAATTCCTTTGTTTACGCGACGGCTCAGACCATCATGGCCATCCTGGTCTGCTCGCTGGCCGGCTTCGGCTTTGAGCTTTACCATGACAAGGCAAAGGACCGCCTCTTCGGCATTTTGCTGCTGGCCATGATGATCCCCGGCGTAGCGACCATGATTCCCCTCTTTAAGATGATCTCAAAGGCAGGGCTGTTGAACACGGTCTGGGGCTTTATGCTGCCGGCTGTCTCTACCCCCTTCCTGATCATGATGTTCCGGCAGAATTCGAGGAATTTTCCGACGGAGATTATGGAAGCGGCCCGGATTGACGGCCAGTCAGAGCCCGGCATCTTTTTCCGCATGTATTTCCCCATTATGAGGTCTACCTATGCGGCAGCCGCGGTCATCACCTTTATGAATGCCTGGAATTCCTACATGTGGCCCCGCATCGTTATGACCCGCAATCAGGCCCAGACGATGCCCATGCTGATCGCAAACCTCTCCAACGGGTACAAGGTAGACTATGGTATGCTGATGATGGGCGTTCTCTTCTGTTCTGTGCCTACCATGGTGATCTTCTTCGTCCTTCAGAAGCAGTTTGCTGAAGGAGTAGCAGGAGCTGTTAAATAAATGGAATACTTTTTTCTGATTCTCCAGGCCGTCATATTCAGCTTTGGCGGCCTCCTGATCAAGGCTTCCGGGACGATGGTGTCTCCCATGCTGTTGTCCGCCCTGCGATTTGCCATAGGGATCTGCCTCCTGATTGGCATCCAGAGGATGGGAAAGGGGAAGACTTCCCTGCTTCTGGCAAATCGATGGATCCTGTTTGGAGGCTGTATGAAGGCGGTGCATTACCTGGGGGAAAACTATGGTGTCATGCATGGATTCTCCTACGGCGGCATTATCGTCTGGCCGATTCAGACCCTGGTGGTTCTGCTGGCTTCGGTTCTCTTTTTCAGGGAGAAGCTGTCTGGGCGTACCGCTTTCGGAACCGCCCTTTGCCTGACGGGAATCGGCCTTGTAACCTGGAACGGAGCCGGCCTGCAGGTTTTCATGCAGGCTCAGGCATCTACCTTCGCTGCCTTTGTCCTGGCCGGAATGGGAGCCGCCGGCTTTTTCATCGCCCAGAAACAGCTGGTGAAGAAGATGGATATCGTAGAGCTCAACGCTTCCATGTTTACCTACGGACTGGCGGCAACGCTTGTTGTGCTTCCCTTTACCAGACCTCACCTTCTGGAACCGGCGAATGTGCCAGGGACGGCTTCCATTCTGATCCTTGGCGCGATCACCTGTGTCGGTTTTCTGCTGCAGGCCGCTGCGATCCGAAAGGTGCCCATGGTGCAGGCAACGATTATCCAGAGCTGCACCGTTATCCTGTCCATTCTGTGGGGGGTGACTTTTTACGGTGACAGCCTGAGCATCTATGTGATCAGCGGGACAGCCATTTTCCTGGTTGGCATAGCCGTAGTCACCATTAAACCAAAAGTTTTATAGAAAGCAGGCACAGAAAGATGCCATCGAAGGCGGGAAGAAACCGAAGTGATTACAAAAAAAGCAACAGAGGACAGGTGCTCAGGCTGATTGCTACGGGAGAGTGCTGGAATCGGACACAGCTGACAAATGCCATGGGTCTGACAAAGATGGCTATCTCCCGGATTGTAGCAGAGATGCTGGAAGCCGGACTGGTCATTGAGCAGGAGACGGGACCGACAGATGAACCGGGGCGTACCCCTATCACTTTGGCCATATCCCCATCTGCCCCCAGGGTGGTAGGAATTGTGATTCAGAGGGAATATTGCGAAGGCGTCCTCTGTGATCTTCAGATGAATATCCTGAAAAAGGAAACCATCTATTATGGGGAGGGACTGGATGACCAGCAGCTGGTCAATCATATGTTCCGGATCCTGGACACCATCCTCTATGGAGAGGATAATGTGGCTGCCATTGGTGCATCTTCGATCGGCCCGGTCAGCTCCTCCACCGGGATGATACTGAAGCCGTCCTATTTCTTCGGAATCAGTAATGTCCCTGTGGTAAAGCTTTTGCAGGAACGCTATCAGCTGCCGGTATATCTGGACCATGACAATCAGTGCGCGGCCATCTGCGAATTTATGTACGGAAACGGAAGGGGATTTCGGGATATCCTGCTGGTTGGGGTAGGCTCAGGCATCGGCTGCGGCATTATCAGCAACGGGAAGCGTTACCGGAACGAAAGGGGACTGCCGCCGGAGATCGGCCACGTTTCCATTGATATCAACGGAAGGCAATGCTACTGCGGCGGCCGCGGCTGCCTGGAGACCTATGCCAGGACGCCGGAGGTGCTCAAAAAGCTGCAGTACCATACAGGGAAGCTTTTAAGCTTTAAGACATACTGCAAAATGGAAGGCGAGCCTGCCGTAGAATGCATTCTGAAGGATATGGTGACCCAGCTGGCCGCAGCCGTGGTCAGTGTGGTGAATATTCTCAACAGTGAGCTGATCGTGCTGGGCGGAGACGCTGTTGACTGGGATGAACGGTATGTGGAGCTGATGGAAAGGATTATCAATGAACGACGGTTTGTCGAATGGGGAACTCCTGTCATAGTGAGAAAGGCCATGTACCAGCAGGATGCTATGGTGCTGGGGGCGGCAAGCAATGCCTGCCTGCAGATTTTTGAAGGAAAGCTCTTGTTTGATGATTAGCCGAAGCGATAGGTACTACCGCCAGTGGCGGCGCAAACACGGCTCGGTCTTTGCAGCGTGCTACTGGCACGCTGCAACCCACATCATGCGCATAGAGGGGCGTGCAATAAAGCCTCCCCCCCCACCGGCAGGCAAGCTTGCCGCTGGAAGAGACTATTTGCCCTGGGATCATAAATTCAATTTACGAAAAGAAAAATCATTGGTCCGGCGGAATAGTTGAAAAACAGACCAGACAATATGCATAAATTTAAACCTTGATTTTTGTGCGATATTGCTGATTGCTATTTCTTGACACCGGCAATGATGAATGATAAGATACAAACATCTTGGTTCATATGAACAAATACATTTTTTTTGCACATGAAGTAACTTGAAGTTACCATGATAGAAAAGGGGTATATTAATGAAACGTTCAAAAATCAATGCTGTCATCAGGGAATTTGAGGACATGCTGAAGGAATATCGCTTTGCACTGCCTCCCTTCCTCAGCTTTACGCCGGAGGAATGGCAGGAAAAAGGCCATGAGTATGATGAGATCAGAGACAATGCCCTCGGCTGGGACATCACAGATTACGGTGAAGGCAATTTTGAGACCAAGGGTCTGTCCCTGATTACCCTTCGCAACGGAAATGTTCACAATCCCAAATATACCAAGACCTATGCGGAAAAGATCATGATGCTCTATCCCGGTCAGATTTCCCCCAATCATTTCCATTGGAACAAGATGGAGGATATCATCAACCGTGGCGGCGGCAATGTAGTCTTCCGCCTGTGGAATGCCAACAGGGAAAATGAAGGCGAGCTGCTCGACACAGACGTAGAGATTTTCCAGGACGGAAGATGCTATAAGGTTCCCGCAGGCAGCGAGATCGTTCTGCATCCCGGTGAGAGCCTGACACTGTATCCCTACTACTATCATGAATTTGTCATCCAGGAGGGATCCGGCAAGACTCTGGTGGGTGAGGTTTCCATGTGCAATGACGACAATACGGACAACCGTTTCTATGAGCCTCTTGGCCGCTTCCCCACCATCGAGGAGGATGAGCCGGCATACAGACTTCTTTGCACTGAGTATCCGCCTGCAAAGGACTGACAGAAAGACAGTAGAGCCGGCATTTTGTTCGTTTACTGAAAAACAAGCAGCAAGAAAGGAGCCCCAATGAGCGAATATGCGGTATCAATGGAGCATATCAGCAAGTCCTTCCCCGGCGTCAAAGCCCTGGACGATGTTCAGCTCCATGTGAAGCCCGGCGAGGTCATGGCCCTGCTGGGAGAAAACGGTGCAGGAAAATCCACACTGATGAAGATCCTTTCCGGTGTATATACCAGAGATGAAGGTACAGTGGAGATCTTTGGCCAGTCAGTGGGAGACCTCAATACCAAGCAGGCACAGGAGCTGGGAGTTGCCATTATCCATCAGGAGCTGAATATGTGCCAGCACCTGACAGTCTATGAGAATATGTTCCTGGGACGGGAGCTGACCAAAGGCCATCGTCTGGATGTGAAGGAAATGTGCAGACAGGCACGGGAGCAGTTGGGGAAGCTGGGCATCACGGATCTGGATCCCATGACCACCGTCGGGGACCTGACAGTGGGACGCCAGCAGATGGTGGAGATCAGTAAGGCCCTTCTGATCAACGCTAAAGTGCTGATCATGGATGAGCCGTCATCTTCCCTTTCCAATGCGGAAATTACGGAAATGTTCCGGATCGTGAAGGAACTCCGCGCAATGGGAACCTCCATTATCTATATCAGCCACAGGCTGCAGGAGCTGCACCATATCGTAGACAGTGTTACGATCATGAGAGACGGCAAGTATATCACCGAGGGAAAATTCACGGACTTCACCATGGAGCAGATCATTGCCAATATGGTAGGACGTGAAATCACGAACCAGTTCCCCAGAGATACGGTTCCCAGAGGCAAGAAGATCCTGGAGGTCAGGCATCTCAATGCAGGCAGAATGGTCAGGGACGTTTCCTTCGAGGCATACGAGGGAGAAATCCTTGGCTTCTCCGGCCTGGTAGGCGCAGGCAGGACAGAGACCATGAGAGCCATCTTCGGGGCGGACAGAAAGGAGTCCGGCGAAGTGATTCTGGACGGACAGCCCTTGGTGATCAACAGCCCGGAGGACGCCATCCGCCTCGGCATCGTTCTTGCTCCTGAGGATCGGAAGAAGGAGGGGCTGTGCACCAAGCTTTCTATCCGCGACAATATTGCCCTTCCCAACCTGGACCTGATCTGCGGCGGTCTGTTTGGAACCATCAATAAAAAGATTGAAAATGAAATGATTGACAAGGGCAAAAACAGCCTGACCATCAAGATGGCAGGGCCGGAGGTGGCGGCAGGAAGTCTTTCCGGCGGTAATCAACAGAAGGTGGTTGTGGCAAAGTGGCTGGCCAGAGAATCCAGAGTCGTGATATTTGATGAGCCGACCAGAGGAATTGATGTTGCGGCAAAGGTAGAGATCTACGAGATTATCAATGATCTGAAGAAGAGAGGAATCTGTGTCATCATAGTTTCTTCCGAGATGCCTGAGGTTATGGGGATTTCAGACAGGATCATTGTCATGTGCAACGGCAAGATCACCGGTGAGGTAGATCCCAGGAATACTACCGAAGAGGAGATCATGACCTACGCGACGCAGTTTGGCGATAATGCAGCCTGATTCCGAAAGCTGCTCATTGGATTGGGCATCCCCGTATCCGCCGTGCACCTGGCGAATCCAGGCTGAAGGCGCAGGATAAGGTTAGTGTACCATCGTTTTGGAAACATGCCGCCGGTATAAAAAGGAGAAAACCATGAAAAAATACGCATCTGTGATTACCGCCTATGTTGGCGTTGCCATCCTTCTGGTTGTGTTCAGCTTCATGAACCCGAACTTTATCAAAACCAGAAACCTGTATCCGCTGGTACGTTCGATCTGTCCCTATCTACTGGTAGGTATCGGACAGGGTATCGTCTGTATTACCGGCAACATTGATCTTTCCATCGGCTCTGTCCTTGGCATGAGCGCAATGATCTCCGCGACCATGGTCTGCAATGGAGTCCCGGTTATCGTCGCAGTATTGGTAGACCTTGTAGCCTGTCTGGCAGTAGGGCTTGTCAATGGCGTTCTGGTCGGTAAATTCAAGCTGCCGCCCTTCATCGGAACACTGGGAACCATGACGATCTGCCGTGGTATTGCACAGCTGGTCAACGGAAACTACAATACCGGTGATATCGGAAGTGAAGGTCCCCAGACCCTTTTCAGGGATATCTTCTACTATAAGAGACTGATTGGCCCCTTCTATATCAGCGTTATCATTACTTTGGTGATCTGGTTCTGCTTTAACTATCTGATGAACTATACACGTACCGGAAGACATGTCTATGCTATCGGCTCCAATGTGGACGCGGCAAGGCTTTCCGGTGTTGATGTTTTCAAGACCACAACAACAGCTTATATGATTTCTGCCTTCTGCTCCTTCACAGCCGGTCTGATCACCATGGCTGCGGCAGGCATGGGCTCAATGCAGGCAGGTATGTCCTATGAGATGTACGGCGTTGCGGCGGCTGTTATCGGCGGTATCTCCACCCTCGGCGGCAGCGGATACCTGATCGGTACCATCGCCGGCGCATCGGTATGGGCTATTCTTCAGAATGGTCTTACCATGGCAGACGTTCCCGTTGCTCTTCGTAATATCATCATTGGTATTATCGTTGTGGTATGTGTTCTTCTGGATATCGCAAGGCGCAGCGGCCTGAAGATCGGCGGCAAGAAGAAAGCATAAAGGTAGCCCTTCACTCAGCCCCTGCACAGGGACTAAAACTGTCCATTCGGGATTGCGGGCGGGAGGATGTCTCCCATCCGAATGCCCTTTGGAAATATTCCTTAATTTTCTTTCATATTATTCAAAAGGAGGAACTAATAATGAAGAAGAGTACTCTCGCACTGGCTGTTGCAGCAGTCCTGGCATTTTCCGTCAGCGCATTTGCGGCAGAGGATTTCGATGCGTCCAAGGGTGAAGGCGTTGAGACCAAGGTTGCCCTGATCACCATGGACCAGATGGATGTGCATTGGGTTCGCCTTCAGATGGCTGCCCAGGAAAGAGTTGATGCCTACAACGAAGCAGGCGCAAAGATCGAGATGAGCTGGCTGGCTCCGGAGACCAAGGACAATGCCCAGCAGATTCAGAAGATCGAGACAGCTACCGCTGACGGCGCAAACTATATCATTATCGCTGCAAACGATGCGACGAGCTGCAACAGAGCTCTGGAAGAAGCAATCGATGCCGGCGCGAAGGTCATCTATGTTGATGCTCCCGCTACTGTAGAAGCCATTGCTACCTATGCAACCGACAACTATGCCGGCGGTGTTCAGGCTGGCGAGTATCTGAAGGCTGTCCTCGATGAGGCTGGCGTAACAGAAGGCACCATCGGTATCGTTGACGCACAGGCTGGTGTTGATTCCTGCGAGAACCGTTTCCAGGGCTTTGCCTCCGTATTCGAAGGCACAGATTTCGAGATCGGTGAGAGACAGTATTCTGACGGCGACAATGCCAAGGCTCAGGAGCTGGCCAACACCCTTATCGCTAACGGCGTTGTGGCTATCTATGGCACCAACGATGGCGCTACCAATGGCGCTGCTGCTGCTGTTAAGGATGCTGCCGCTAACGGCGAGACCATCTATTGCGTAGGCTGGGATAAGTCCGATTCCAACATCGCTCACGTAGAGGGCGGCGAGCTTCTTGCTTTCATGGCTCAGAACCCTAACGTCATGGGCGAGATGGCTATCGACGCTGTCGTTGCTTCCGAGAACGGTGAGGATCTTGGCGGTGTTGTTGCCGACACAGGCGTTTCCACAGTTGATGCTTCCAACGTTGAAGAGTTCAAATAATCATTGATTCCGTTTCGGAACAAAGCCTTTCATAGCAGCGAATCAAAATGTAAACCTTTTGTTCGGGTGCTATCAATAATCAGAGGGGCAGCCGCAGCTTTTTTGGCGGCTGCCTTTCTTTATCATGGCAGGGGCGTTGAAAGGAGATTTAGGGAAAATGAATCAGGATATATGGAATGAAAAGTGTGTGCTTTCGCCCTCTTTAATCTGCCTGGATATGTGTAACCTGGAAAGCCAGGTACGTATTCTGGAAAAAGCAGGAGTGACGATGCTCCATGTGGATATACTGGATGGGCATTTCAGCCCCAGTATGCCTCTGGGCCTTGATCTGGTGCGACAGCTGAGAGAGAAAACCGATATTGCCTTTGACTGTCACGTCATGGTGACGGAGCAGGACTATTTTGTGGATGAACTTTTGGATATCGGCGTGGAGCAGATTGTCTTTCATGCGGAAACACAGCCCCATATTGACGGCATGCTGAACCGGATCCATGCCAAGGGGGTAAGGGCAGGCGTAGCCTTAAAGCCGGCGACGCCCCTCTCGGCTCTGGACTATGTGCTGGAAAAATGCGATACAGTCCTGCTGATGCTGATCAATCCGGGATATGCCTTTGTGAAGGGAGAGAAGCAGGTCGCTTATGCGGATCGTAAGATTCGGGAACTGCGGAACATGATCTCTGAGAGAAATCTGCCGGCAAAGATCGAGATCGACGGCCGGGTATCCGCTGCCAATATACAGGAGTACGGCAATGGCCTGGTAGATTATTTTGTGACCGGCAGCACAGTGCTGAGCCGTGATAATCTGGAGGGAACCGTGGCTGAGGCGCAGAAGCTGCGTCGGACGATCCTGGGGATTTAATGTCACGACATATCGTATACCCATAAATTTTCTCATTCCGTTGGCGGGTGCCTCGTAAGCATGCCATGTTATGTCTGAATGAATCCAGTCATAATATTGCATACCTACGGTACCGCACAGGTCGAAAAAAATACGAAAGGATGTAACTGTAAGGAATCTGTGACGGAACAGTTACAAAAGGTCAAATTATCGTGTACTATCAGGAAAATTATCATGAGGTATGTGACCAGGTGATGGCGGAGATCAAAAAGACCCTGGACAGCATTGACCCTGCATCGGTAGAACGTCTGACCCAGGATATCCTGGCGGCGGAACAGGTCTTTTTTGTCGGTGTCGGACGGGTAATGCTCTCCCTGCAGGCGATCTGCAAACGCCTGTGCCACCTGGGAGTAAAGGCGAACTATGTTGGCGCCATCAATGAACCGGCCATCACAAAGAAGGATCTTCTGATCGTGGGCTCGGGGTCCGGGGAATCACTTTTCCCGCTGGGGATCGCCAGAAAAGCAAGGGCGGCAGCGGATTGCAGGATCGTCCATATCGGATCTAATCCTGACAGCTCTATGAAAGAGGTTGCTGATTACATGGTGCGTATTCCCGTCAGGACAAAGCTGTATCTGGCGGATGAGGTGGACTCCTGCCAGATTATGACGTCCCTGTTTGATCAGAGCCTTCTGCTTTTGGGTGATGTGATCGCAAAAATGATAGTAGAGGAAAGAAAGCTGGTAATGAAGGATCTATGGCAGTATCATGCCAATCTGGAATAATCATAACGATTTGCGCTTTGCAGTGACATCTTCCTTTCGGCGTCCCTGCCATAAAAAAGCGGCAGCCATATCCTCAGGGGTATGGCTGCCATTTTTATAATGGCAGGGCCTGTCGTCGTTGGCAACTGACCCTTGTTTCTTTTCCCTGATGAAATTTATGGGGAATTCGCTGATTCAAATCAACGATTGCTTGATAAACGATGGTATTTGTGATAAAATTTTATATCAATTATAGTAGCAGTTTGTAACTACTCAGGTCAGCAGTTTGCGCTTGCTGCGATAGGGGAAAAAGAAGACGAGGAGGGGAACTGTGAAGGAGCTTACGATTGATGCCTTAGTGGAAAATCTCGATTATGTGACAGATTTTGTCAATGAACAGCTGATAAAGGCAAAATGCCCCCCAAAGATCAGGGCTCAGATCGATCTGTGCATTGATGAAATCTTTGGAAATATTGCTCATTACGCCTACATTGCCAAAAAAGGCAAAGCGACTGTTCAGGTAGAGATAGAGCATAATCCCCGGGCTATCTCTCTGACTTTTATTGATCAGGGAATACCCTTTGATCCTCTCGCCAAGGAGGATCCGGATATTACCCTTTCTGCGGAGGAGCGTGCCATCGGAGGACTGGGGATTTTCATGGTCAAAAAGCTGATGGATCATGTTAGCTATGAGTTCAGGAATGGAAAGAACATTCTTCGTATGAAAAAGATCATATGATATTTCCACGGATTGAAAAGGCGGAAATGTTCCGCTTATGGGGCTTACATTTGTTTCAGGGGACATCGTTTACTATATTTTAATCATATATGACAGGAACAGGAGATATGCCTATGGTGAAAGAAAGCGAGAGCATGACAGCCAGAGGGTCGAAGCTGGAAGAGATACTTGATTTCTGTGTTTCGCTGGCCAGAGATATGGTTATGAGCGGGGCAAATCTGGAAAGGGTCTCGCTGGGGATAGAAAGGATCTGTCGGTCTTATGGTCTTTCAGAGGTCAGCCTCTTTCTTCTCAGCAACTATGTGTCACTGGGAGCGAGGGATGAGGAAGGCCGGTATGCTTACCGTCAGATGTCTATTCCGGCTGCGGATATTCATCTGCAGCGGCTGAAACAGTTGAACCGTATGTCCTATGTAGTGGCGGAGGATCGTATTTCACCGGACAGCCTGCAGAAGCTTTTGGAAAGGGCGCGTCGGGTGAGAGAATATCCTGACTGGGCTATCCTGCTTGCCAGGATGTGCGCCATGAGCTGTCTTTGCCTGATCTTTGGGGGATGGATCCGTGAGGTCATCATCGTGATGGCAGCTACGGCAGCTCTTCATGGAACGATGCATCTGTTTTCCAGAGTGGGACTTGACCGGGTGGTGATCAATGCAGCCACCATGTTCCTTGTGGCTGCGGTGGCGATTCTTTTGAATAAGACTCCGCTCAGGGGGGATTCGGCAGTTATCTTTATCACAATATCCTTGTTTCTGATCCCTGGTATCCCTCTGGTCAACGCCGTCCGCAACATGCTTTGCGGAAATGAGATGAACGGGATTCTCCAGTTCCTTAAGGTGGTGATAGAGACAATGGCATTGGGGGTTGGCCTCTATCTTGCCCTTTGGATTCTGGGAGGACATAGCGATATGAGCAATCCCGTAGTGAAATCGATCACGAATCCTTTTCTCCTGGTTGTTCTGTCTTTTCTGGCCTCTGCCAGCTTCGGCGTCAATTTCCGGATCGGTGTGCATGACCTGTGGCTGGCTGGCCTGGGGGGAGCGCTGACAAGAGTGGTTTTTCTGCTTCTTACCTCCGGCGTTGCCAACCGCCTGGTATATGTGTCTGTTGCAGCTCTCTTTGCGTCTCTTTACGCTGAGATTCTGGCGACAAAGAGGAAGGATCCCTCAACGTATTTTGTCTATCCTTCCATTATTCCGCTGATTCCCGGCGATCTTTTTTACTATTCTTTGCTGGGACTGTATATAAAGGACCAGGCCATGTTTGAGATGAATTCGGTTCGCTGTATCCTTACCTTGTTTGGGATGAGTATTGGCTTTGTTGTAAACTCATTTTTGACCCATTACTGGCGTAAGATGCGCTATATCATACGGCAGAAGGGCTGAACGAAAAGTAACTGTGAAGCGCAAAGTACTGCGCAGCTGCAGCTAAGGAAGGAACGCAGGAATTTGAAGACACGAAAAATACTCATCACAAACGATGACGGAATCTCCGCTGCCGGTTTGATCCGCCTGGCGGAGCAGGCCATAGACTTTGGAGAGGTCTGGGTCGTTGCCCCGCTTTCCCAGCGAAGTGCCGCATCTCACAGTATTACCCTGCATTCTTATGTGGATGTATACCCTCACAGTTTTCCTGTGCCGGGGGTACATGCCTATTCCTGTTCGGGCACACCGGGGGACTGTGTCCGCGTGGGCAGCCTGAACGTAATGCCGCAGAGACCGGATGTGGTTTTGTCAGGGATCAACTTTGGATATAATGTCGCCTCGGATATACAGTATTCTGCTACGGCAGGAGCTGCATTTGAGGGGGCTTTTCAGGGATATCTCAGCATAGCGCTCTCGGAGGAGGCATCTGTCTGCCATGAGGTGGCGGACGCATATCTTCCGGAGGTGCTAAAGGGGTTGCTGGATCGTCCTCTTGGGCCGGGGCAGATCTGGAATGTCAATTTTCCGGGGTGTCCTGCCTCGGAGTGTCGGGGCATTGTGGAGGAGAGGACAGTCTCAAGGGGTATGGTTTACCGGGACCATTACATACAGTTGGAAAAGCTTGCCGGCGGTGGTGTGAGACTGATGGTAGAAGGGGAGTATCAAGAAGATGCCGAAGACGGGACAGATTATCGGGCGGTTCTGGATCGTTATGTCTCCATCGGGATCGTCAACAATATTTCCTGAATGAGACCGCATGTACCTAATGGCTAAAAACGCCTGTAATTGTGGATGTGGGTATAGATGATAAGGAGACAAAGTATGGTGTCTCGGAGGACGCCAGTAAGTTGTGCATCTGAAAAGTGGTTTCAGGAAGGAGGAAAAAATGGAAAAGCAATTAAGGGATGCGCTGGTCAAGGGAGCGCTGGAAGCCAGAAAAAGGGCCTATACCCCTTACTCCAATTATACTGTTGGTGCTGCCGTATACGCACAGCATGAGGAGCAGAAGGGGACAGAGGGTAACAATGATGGAGTGCAGGCCGGAGAAATATTTGAGGGATGCAACATAGAAAACGCGTCCTTCCCGGTTACTATGTGTGCGGAGAGATGTGCCATCTTTACCGCTGTTGCCCGTGGCTATCGCAGAATTACCGCTATCGCCCTCACAGGAGGCAAAGAGGGAAAGGAAGCGGACGATTTCTGTGCGCCCTGTGGCATGTGCCTTCAGGTTATGACAGAATTCTGCAGCCCTGACTGTCCTATTCTGGTGGTGAAGGATGAAACGCATGTGACCGAGCTTTGCCTGAAGGATTTTCTGCCACATATGTTTGAACTGACAAAATGAGACGAAAGGTAACGGCGAAGCGCAAAGGGCTGAGTCGTTGGCAAAGAGCATGTCCCTTGGGAGAACCATTCGGGACATGCCTTTTTTATGGCAGAGGTGCGGCTATGCCCTCCTCTGCCTTTTGTCAGGGCCTTCCTCTGCCTTTTGTCAGGGCCTTCCTCTGCCTGCTTCTATCCTTCGAGCTCCAGCACCAGAACCTGGTAACCGGCCATATGAACCTGATCTCCCTGGATATCTGCCTGAGGCAGATTGGAAAGAATCAGCTTTTTACAGGGGGCGGGCAGTGGCAGGGTTTGCTCCTGTCTCTGGTAGTTGCCGATGATAAGCAGGGTTTGCTCCTCATCCTTGCGGAAATAAGCCATCACATTGTGATAATCCTGCAGGTAAGGAATCAGCTTACCGTAAATGAGGGTCTTCTGATAGGCCGGATTCCGGCGAAGGCTGATCAGCTTACGGTAAAAATGGTAGAGGGAATCGGGATCCTCTTGCTGAGATTTCAGATTGATACTGACATAATTGGGGTTGACCTTAAGCCAGGGCTTCCCCTCTGTGAAGCCGGCATTGGCTGAAGCATCCCACTGGAAAGGGGTACGGGCGTTGTCACGGCCGTATTTCTCCACATAGTGCAGAGCTTCCTTCTCAGATACCCCCGCAGCCAGGGCAACCTTATAGTTGTCGATGGAGGCGATATCGTCCACCTCATCTATGGAGGAAAATGTAGTGTTCTCCATCCCGATTTCCTGGCCCTGATAGATCCAGGGAAGTCCCCTCAGCAGAAAATAGAGGGCGGCCAGCAGCTTCTTACTGGCTGGGCAGGCTTCGCCCGCAGGGATATAACGACTGACCCCCCTGGGTTCATCGTGATTCTCGATAATATTGGAGATAAAGCCGATATTCTCAACCTTCTTCTGGGTAGCGAAGACACAGTTGCGGTAATCGTCCGGTGTGATGTCCAGGCTCTTATGCCAGCCTTGCCTGTCGTTGCCGAAAACGGTCTCCGCAAAGTCGAACATGGTGGAGAAATAGCCGTTGTCTCCGATGAAGTCAGGCAGCTCCTCTTCCTTTTCATTGAAAACCTCTCCAACGGTAAAGGCCTGGTGGGGCGCGAAGGTGCGGTCACGCATTTCGCCAAGGAACTGACCGACCCCGACAGCTTCATGCAGCATATTGTGGACACTGCTCAGACCGTCCTCCCGATCGGCGGGATAATCCTTAAAGGGAAGGGCTTTTTTGATATTGATGATTGCGTCGATGCGGAAACCGGCCAGGCCGCGGTCCAGCCACCAGTTGATCATATTGTAGATCTCATCTCTCACCCTGGGATTCTCCCAGTTCAGATCCGGCTGTTTTTTATGAAAAACGTGCAGGTAGTATCGATCTTCATGTCCCGGAAGCTTTTCCCATACCGGTCCGCCGAAGTAGGATCTCCAGTTGCAGGGAAGCTTTCCGTCTTTTGCTTTTTCGATATAGAAGAATTTTCCATATTCCCCGTCTGGATCTTCGCATGCTTTTCGGAACCATTCATGTTCGTCGGAACAGTGATTGACCACCAGATCCATCACGATAAACATATTGCGTTTTTTGGCTTCGGCAATGAGCTCATCCATGTCATCCATAGTGCCGAACCGAGGGTCAATCTGATAATAATCCGCTATGTCATAGCCCTGATCTGCCAGGGGAGACAGATAGCAAGGGGAAAGCCAGATGATATCCACACCCAGCTCCTTGAGGTAGTCCAGCTTGCTGATAATTCCCTGAATATCCCCGATACCGTCGCCGTTGGAATCACAAAAGCTTTTGGGATAGATTTGATAGGCAACCTTATCATGCCACCACTGTTTTTTCATAAACGTGAAGTCTCCTTTACATCCTTACCAATCCATACTGCTTTCCCTATTATAATCTGGATCAGGGAATTTGTCTTCTGCTTTTTACTGAGAGGGTCCAGAAGTTCTCGCCGAAGGCGCAGGACGATTGGTAACTATCTCGGATACGCAAGGGTTATACAAAGCTTGTCCTCTTGACTATTGGATACGAGGACGTTATAATAAATTCAGATGGTATACCTGAAAGAGAGGGCTTTGCAGGAGCGCCATCAAAAAAACATGAATATGAAGTAGATATCGGGAATGCCTTACGTATATATAAGTGAAAGGAAGGTATATATATCATATGATCTTCGGAAAAAAAAGACATCAGGAGGCAAGAATTATGTTAGCAGAAGAATTAAAAAAAGAAGCTCAGACTGAGGAGAATCAGGAGACAAAGAAGAATGTTGAACTCAATGACACTAATCTGGAGGATGTTGCCGGCGGATTGAAGGCTCCACAGCCGATCTATACAGCACCCTTGGTTGTCCAGAAGAAAAACTGACAGTGTATGTTCATCACAAAGCCCCCGACATACGGCGCTGCCGTATGCCAGGGGCTGTTTTTTATCCCATTTTATTTTGCCAGGAGTAAATAAGACTATGAAAAGAAGAGTCAGAGAAAAACTTTTGCTGCTTATGCTGATGGTTCTCTCAGGTGCTGTCATGTCGGGAGCCGGAGTCAGGAGGACGGCAGCCTCCGAGCAGCAGTCGCAAGGATCAGAACAGGCACAATGGACGGTTATGCTGTACATGTGCGGATCCAATCTTGAATCCCACAATTCGATAGGAACACACAATCTGACAGAAATCTATCAGGCCGCCCTTCCTGTGGATCTGTCCAGCAATAGTGAAGGCACGGCCGTAGGCTACTCCTCTCTGAATGAGAACCAGGTCAATATGCTGATAGAAACGGGGGGATCCAGCGAGTGGCACGCCCAGGAGCTGCAGATGGACATTTCGACCGAGTCACTGCAGCGCTGGCGTTATGATCCTCTCTTTCCTGTTAAGGGGATTGCGCCTTTTGAGAACGTGGACGAGGCTCCTTTGGCCAGTATGGCTGACCCGGAGACACTGACGGATTTTATCCGCTGGTCGGTTCAGAATTATCCGGCGGAAAAATATGCCCTCATACTCTGGGATCATGGCGGGGGAAGTAAGACAGGACTATTCCTTGACGAGCTCTACGGCAACGATGTGTTGTACCTGGATGAGCTTTCCCGGTCCCTGACCGACGCCGGCACTCATTTTGAAATCATAGCCATAGACGCCTGTATGATGGGAAATCTGGAAACGGCCGCTATACTGAAGGATCATGCAAACTACATGGTAGCTTCCGAGGAATTGGCTTCCGGAAACGGTACGGCCTACGCCGAATGGCTGAAAGAGCTCTATAACGATCCGGGCTGTGACGGCCTCCAGTTCGGCCGGGTCTTCTGTGACACAGTGATGCACAAATACGCAAATCTGGGGGACGATCAAAGCAGCAATATGCTGACCTATTCGCTTATGGATCTGTCTAAGATTGAACACGTGATGGCCTGTTTTGATCAGTTCTTTCATATGATGGGGATTAAGGCCCAGGAGGATCCGGAAAACTTTGCTGCCTTAAGCGAGTGTATCCTGAATGCGGCACAGTTCGGTCGCCACGGGGACTGGATGGTGGATCTGGCAGACATTTTCTACCGGCAGCCTGCCGTCGGGGAGACAGAATACGGGTTAAGGAATGAAATGATCAATGCCCTGGCCGACGCAGTTGTTTACTGCGTAAAGGGCAGCGGCAGGGCAAGAGCCTATGGTATCTCATTCTGCTATGCCGGATCCTTCACGGCGGATGAGCTGAATACCTATGCCAGAAACTGCTTTAGCGGTCCCTATCTGGCCTATCTGGATATGCTGTCTGATTGGTCGGCTCCGGATTGGGTCTACGAGCAGAACGAGCATCTCAATGTGACAGAAGACAAACTGGGGACATATGAACTGATCTATGAGTCCTATACGGAAAACGGACTTCCTGTTCTGAAGGTTATGGAGGAGAATAGCTGGAATTATGGCAGTACCGGTGAATATGAGCTGTATCAGGAGGATGCCAGCGGCGAGCTGGTCCGGCTGTGCCGCGACAGCTGTACTGTCACTTACTCGGGAGTAGAGGAGGAGCCATCCTATGAAATTCTTTCTATAGGAGATATCACTGCCCAGCCGACCATTGACGGAGCTCTGATAGATATGGAGCTGGTCAGCAGCGAGATAGAGAATACTGCCCTCTATAACGTTCCGGTACAGATAAATGAAACGAATTATGACCTTCGCCTTGGTCTGACACGGAAGCTTTCGGAAGAATCCTGGCATGAACTGGTCAAAACGGTCTGGAACGTTGAACTGCAGGAGGGGCAGGATATCCTGATGAGGGAAGGCGACAGGGAATGGTATGAGAAATATATCACAAGTTTTATTGATGCGCCGGTTTATACCAAAGAATATGAGGTTTATGGTCTGTGGGAGGGCTATGATGCCCAGTCTCAGCTGCCTGGCAGGAATGTCATGTCCCTGAGCACAATGCAGGGAAGGGAATATGTGATGCTGTATCCTCACTACGCCGAACAGGAGGAGAGAACCTACTATTCCTACAGCCAGCCCCTTACCATGTACCGGAGTCTTGAGATTGAAGAGAAACCACTGGATCCCGGGACCTATTATGTAAGATACATTCTCACGGATATTTTTGGACGGAAGCGTTTTCTTCCTATGACAAAAATCTCCTGGGACGGGGCTGTCTTTACGACTTTAGAGTAATGACATTTGTTTCGACCTGATATCGGTCACTTTATTGACCGCACAGGTTGAATTGTCTGGTCGTGTATTCCTTCACGGTTACGGGAAAGTATCATCCTGCTTCTTGTGGATTCTGTGTTCCTGGAGAAAAGAAAAAACATCTGTAAAGGAAAAAAATGCGGTTTGGTGAGAAAATCGCTTGTGGTTTATTGTGGAAAATGTTAAAATCAAAACTAAGGTTGATTATGTCAACAGTCTCCCATGTCCGAGCGATGGATCAATCGGGCATCACATTTTTTCACAAATAGGAGGAAACAAGATGAAAAAGGTTATGCAACTGGCGATGATCGGCGCACTGGTTCTTGCTGTCGCTACTCCCGCATCAGCTACTACCCTTCGTCTGGTCAATGGTAAGATCGAAGTTGACGCGCAGCTGAAAAAGCTGGCAGCAGCCTATCAGGAGGAGACCGGTGTGGAGGTCGCCATTGAGTCCATGGGCGGCGGTATCGACATCCAGGGTACTTTGAAGGGCTACTATCAGGGTGACAACATGCCCGACATCTTTGTCAATGGCGGAGCAACGGATTTTGCCAATTGGGAAGGCCTTCTGGCAGACATGTCCGATCAGGCATGGGTAGAGGACACTGAAGCTGAGTATGTGGATGATAACGGAGCAGTGGTTGGCTTCCCCTACACAACAGAGGCGATCGGCCTTGCCTACAATGCAGACATCCTGGAGAAAGCCGGGATTGATCCTGCCGGCCTTACGACACCGGCAGCACTCACGGAAGCCTTCGAAACCCTTGATGCCCAGAAGGAAGACCTTGGCCTTACCGCAGTGATTGGCTATTGCGCTGAGGCAGTGAACCTTTACTGGTCCACCGGAAACCATCTCTTCGGTGTCTATGAAGACGGCGGGCTTGCCCGTGACGATTCCACCTATTTTGACCTGCTCAGCGATGGCGGGCAGATCGACACCGAGCGTTTTGAAGCCTATGCTCAGATGATCGCTCTTTTCAACCAGTATTCTGATCCCTCCCTGCTGGTATCCGGTACCTACGATCAGCAGATCCTGAACTTTGCTTCCGGCAAATACGCCTTTGTTACTCAGGGATCCTGGATCGGCGCAACCATGACAGTGGATGACGCAGAGGCCTATGCAGAGGCTGGAAATTTCAAGGTTGGCATGGCTCCCTACGCATTCCTTGACGGAATTGATACCATTATGACCAATTCACCCTCCTGGTGGTCGGTATTTGAGAATGACAACACCGAAGAAGCCAAGAAGTTCCTTCAGTGGTGCTCAGAGGATGCAGGCCAGAAGATCCTCGTAGAGGAAGCCGGTTTCATCAGCCCCTTTGCTTCCTGTGAATATATCGCCAGCGATCCTTTCGCCCAGACCATCAGTGACTATACCTCCGCAGGCAAGACCTCGGCATGGCATTGGCTTGGCAACAAGGAAGGCCTTGCCCAGAACGCTCTTGGTGTGGTATATCAGGATTTTGCAGCCGGCGGTATCCCGGATGCGGCTACCTTTACTCAAATTGTCGCCCAGGTTTGCGGACAGTATTACGGAGGCTGATCCTGGAAGATGACCTGAGAGGGAAGTTTCAGACAGAGGCTTCAGAAATGTGACAGTCAGGCGGGCGGCGACAGGTGTCGCTGCCCGCCTTTTTCTATGGCAGGGCTGTAAAAGACACTCTGGCCTTTTGGCAGCCCTCAGCGTCGAAGCAACAAAATCGTCATCCGAAAACAATATGTCAGTTCAGAACTGAGCTCTAAGAGGAGAAATACCGTCATGAAAACGATTACCACGGGGAATAAAACCCTCTCTCCTATCTTTCTGATCGGCGGCATTGCGCTGATGGTGACAGCGCTGGTGCTCGATATCTTAGGCAGCAGCTTTGCCTATCGCGGCCCTATGCTCATCGTCGGAATGCTCTGCTTCTTCCTGGGTCTTTATCTGGTTCCATCCAAGAAGCATCACAGAAAGATCATATATTTTATCTTCCTTTTCCCCCTTCTGTTCACCTTCGGCGTGACAGTTATCATCCCATTGGTTCTTGGTATCGGCTATTCCTTTACGAACTGGACCGGTATTCGCTTTACCGAATGGGTTGGCTTCGCAAACTATACCACCATGTTTAAAGACCCGGCCTTTATCTGGTCTGTGCTGATCACCTTTATCTTTGTCGTGATGAACATGATTCTGGTCAATGTGATCGCTTTCCTTCTGGCCCTTCTGTGCACCTCCTCAGTCAAGGGGATCGGTTTCTTCCGGACGGCCTACTTTTTGCCGAACCTGATCGGCGGTATCGTCCTGGGCTATATCTGGCAGTTCGTTTTCAGCAATGTTCTGATCAGCATTACGAAGATTTCCTGGCTGAGCCAGACTAAGTCAGCAATGTTCTGTATCATCATCGTCTATATCTGGCAATATGCCGGCTATATCATGCTGATCTATATCACAGGCCTGACTCAGATTCCGGGAGAGGTTCTCGAGGCAGCCTCCATCGACGGAGCCTCCGCAACCCAGACCCTGTTTAACATCAAGCTGCCAATGATTGCGTCCACGGTCACGATCTGTACCTTCCTCACCTTAACCTCTGCCTTCAAGCAGTTCGATGTCAATATGGCTCTGACAAACGGTACCGGTTCAGTCCCGAACTTTATGGGAAATTATCTGTCAAACGGTACCCAGATGCTGGCTTTGAATATCTATAACACCGCCATCGCGAAGAACAGTTATGCCGTCGGCCAGGCAAAGGCTGTGCTTTTCTTCATTATTCTGGCCATCGTTTCCCTGATCCAGGTCCGCGTATCCAATAAGAGGGAGGTGGAGATGTAATGAAAGAAACAAAACGCTCCAAAGCCATTATTCTTACTATCATAGGGCTTGTGATCGCGGTATACGTGCTCTTCCCTTTTTATCTCGTGGTGCTGAATTCCTTTAAGGCTCAGACAAGTATCGTAGCCAGTCCGGTGAGCTGGGCAGGCGCGACCTTTACCCAGCTGCTGGAGAACCTGAATAAGGTTATCAACAACTCCAACTTTCAGTTCTGGTATGCCTTTGGAACATCAGCAGTCGTTACCATTGTATCTTTGGTTCTGCTTGCCCTCTTCGGGGGAATGGCCGCATGGGTCATCAGCCGCAACAACCGGACCAGATGGGCAACCGTCATCTACATGATTTTCATTGCTTCCATGATCATTCCTTTCCAGGTCGTCATGCTTCCCCTGATCTCCACCTTCCGTGATGTGGGTAAATTCGTGGGGATCAGTATGCTGCAGTCAGTTCCGGGTATCGTATTTGCCTATTGTGGCTTCGGCGGTGCCATGACGGTGTTTATTCTCACCGGCTTTATCAAGGGTATTCCGGTTTCTCTGGAGGAGGCGGCCAGTATCGACGGCTGCTCTCCGGAGGGAATCTTCTTCCGCATTATCTTCCCGCTCCTGAAGCCGGTTATCACAACAGTGACGATCCTGAACGGTATGTGGATCTGGAACGATTATCTGCTTCCTTCTCTGATGCTGGGGCAGAACGGTAAGGTCAAAACTCTTCCGGTAGCAGTACAGGCTTTCGTCGGCTCCTATGTCAAGCAGTGGGATCTGATCCTGACAGCGGCATTGCTGGCCATCCTACCCATGATAATCATCTTTATTTTCGGCCAGAAGCAGATTATGAGCGGCATGGTAGAAGGCGCTGTAAAATAAGGAAACCCCTTGTCCCGGCGGCTCGGCAGAAAGGATGACTGACGAAAATATCGGACGAGAATGTAAACAGCTGCCATAATACAGGATAAAAAACGCCTGAGTTCCGGGAATCGGAAGCTCCCTGTCAGGAAGCCTCCGATTCTGGAAATCAGGCGTTTTGTGCGCTGGATCCAGGAAAATTCTCAGCCATCTGATTTGTCTTCGCAGGCAACTGCCGCGTTGTAGTGTCGCTTGGCGAGTAATCTCTGTCTGATTACGGTGATGTGTCATCCTGAATCTTCAGAACGGTGAAAATATTACTGTTGATGGATTGGGTTGGCGAGAAAATGATTCTGACCGGACTGCCTGTGGCATGGTCATTTGTGGTCGAATCCTGAATATTTCGGGTATAGCAGGTGAAAAGAGTGCCCGTATCCGTGCGGATCGTCAGGGTATTGACAGTGGTTCCGACGATAGCGCCGGAAACATGGCATGAGATATCCGCGCTGCGTTGAATGGCAGGGTCAAGCCCAGTGATGCGAAGAATAGAAAGACCGTCAAAATTGACACCATTGTAGTTGCCTGTATAATAGATATCTACAGGACAGCCGGAGAGGATGCCGACAGGGAAGTAAACGGGGACAGAGGAAAGGTTAAGGTCAACAGCCACGGGAGCTCCCGGCGGCTGTAAGCGGATTGCCTGATCCTGAAAAGACTGTATCTCGCAGCGCATGACCTGCTCTGAAGCAGCAGAAGGCTGTTCCTCAGAGTCTGCAGGAGTCGGTTTCTCAATGGGAGGAGCAAATGGCTCGAGGTCGGAAACAGAGAGGACACAGACTAAGGGAAACTGCAGGGTAGTGACTTCCTGTGAGGCAGTATCACTCTGGCCTTGTGTACCTGGATCTGCTGCGGCTTCCGCCACAGTTGCGCCGGAAGTCTTCGGGGTTGCTGGAGCGGAGCCGGCTTTGTTGTCGGGAGGTGGGAGAAGATGGGCAGCGCTCTGGAAGAGATGCTCATCTCCCATCAGATGAAGAGTGACCTGTCTGCCCAGGGTAATGCCGGAGCTGAAATACATGGGCTTTCCGATGGTGGGGATCAGCATAATCCTGGAATCGGAAACCTGTATGGACAGGGAATGGGCAGTGATCCCCATCAAAGTACCCGTGACAGTGAATTCCTTCAGGTGAGGCTTCTTGTGCAGGGTATCCGCCACTTTCAGAGCCATGACAGTACTGGTATCGGTTCCGGTGAGCTTACCTTCATAGATGACACTGAGCTCATCTCCGGCCAGGAGACCCTTCGGACATTCCAGGGCGGCGCGAGAGATGTCAAAAACATAGAGATCCTCCCGACTTCTGATGGTCAGAGTCTCCCCATTAAAACTGGTCAGCCTTCCAGCCACTTCATCCATAAATACCCGTTCCGCCTGAGGGGCAGGAGGGGGAGAGGGATCAGGCTTATCTGTGTTTTCACTCCCTGTCAGCTTGTCTATGATCACACCAGGGGTGCAGCCGGAAAGGAAAAGAGACAGACAAAGTATGGCAATATAAAAGGGAAATAATCGTTTCATACGTGTATAACCTTTTTTTGCATGTGAGATAACTGCTCAGTCACGTGTTTCTTCCCATATATTTTATCGCTTACAGTCTTTTTTATCAATCTTTGGTTTACAAAATCGCCAAAAATTGATATGATAAATTGAGTTGTAGTTTTGGGCTTAAAGACAAAGATGTTTTATAGTCAACGACAAATGCCGAATGGCCAAAGGCAGGCGTATTGTACATGCAACGACAGGAGCCTGCAGCTGCCCCGTAACTGGGTATGCATGACTGAACAGTTACAAAATCGCTTTGTGCAAAGGGAGTATGATATAAATGCCAGTGTTTAAGGAACCGTTCGAAAATGTATACGAGAAGTATTTTTCTGATGTATACAATTTTACCTATTCGCAGGTTCTCCACAGAGAACGGGCAGAAGATCTGGTAAGTGAGATTTTCATCAAGGCAATGACGCACTATGATTCTTATGACCCTACCCGTGCTTCAGTCCGGACATGGCTGACAAACATCGCCAGAAATACCATCATTGACGAATTCCGAAAGGCAGACAAGAGAAATCATCTGTCTCTGGATGATGAGGAGAACGGGATCGATGTGCCTTACGAGGAAGAGTACGCCATATTCAACGAGGACATGGAGAAGGAGGTCTATAAGATCATGGCTGCCCTCAGTCCTTCTGAGAGAGAGCTGTTGAGTATGATCTATTTTCAGCATATGAAAAACGATGAGGTCGCCGCTGTACTGGGGATAAATGCTAAAGCCGTCAGTGCCAGGCACAGACGGCTTCTTGCAAAATGTAGAGCTATGGAAAACGGGGTCAGCTTCAATGATCTTTTTTAGGCGGATAGCCTGGATCAGAGATCCCCTGCGCTGCAGTTACAAGTTCGGACTCCTCTTCAGACAGCCGGAAGAAGGCTATATTTCTTTTTTTTTCCATCTTTTTTTCGCCAAAAAGAGTATTGGCCAGACGACCCTTCAGGTCTGTGTATTTAGAGAAATCAGTTCTTCTTAGTTTTGATTCTAGATCGCTCAAGGTTTTTCCCTCCCTATGATGATAATGTGTCTGCCCCTCAAAGGGCAGACTTTTTTTTGGCAGGCCCATTGCATGATAAAATGCTCACGACGATAAATATGTTACCTGTCGGTGCCCGGTGCTCTGCCAGGGCAGAAAGTCCGCATAGCCTCCTTCTCCCCTATGATGCCATGCCAAAGGTCGGCAGATACCCTCCTCAATAACATGAGTCATACCGAAATGGGATTTCGGTTACGGTATACAAAGTATCTAATAGAATATACGGACTATGTCTATCTTATCCACAAAAAAAGGTAAATAAAAAAAGAGAAACACGGCCTGAATCGTCACGAAAAGGCTAAAAAGAGTCCAGCCTTTGACGTGAGACCAGGTCAGCGAAAAGTCCGTTTTTTTCGATCAGCTGCTGATAGTTTCCCTCTTCTACAATCCGCCCTCGATCCATGACAAGGATTCGGTCACAGTTGCGGACGGTGGAAAGACGGTGGGCAATCACAATGCGGGTGCATTTCAATGAATCCAAGGCTTCTGCAACCTGCCGCTGCGTCTTGTTGTCCAAAGCGCTGGTGGCTTCGTCAAGAAGAAGGATCCGGGGCCTGGGAGCGATTGCCCGGGCGATCATGATCCGCTGCTTCTGGCCTCCGGAAATGCCCCCTGCGCCTTCAGAGATCATGGTGTTCATTCCCATAGGCATTTCCCTGATATCCTGTGCAATGCCGGCGGTCTCAGCCGCATCCCAGGCATCCGCCAGGGTGAGGAAGGGGGCGGATATGGTAATATTGGAAAAAATATCCGCCTGGAAGAGCTGGCTGTTCTGGGTGACCACGCCGATTTTTTTGCGAAGAGACCGGGCGTCAATCCGCTCCAGATCTCTTCCGTCATAATATATCGCACCCTTATCAGGCTTCTCAAAGCCAAGGAGCAGGCGAAAAAGAGTGGATTTTCCGCAGCCTGTTTTGCCGACAATGGCGACATACTCCCCGGCTCTGACCTTGAGGGACAGACCATTGATCAGATACGGCATTTTTTCCTCATAGCGGAAGAAAAGCCGATCCACCTCGATATTGCCGGAGATCCGCGATATCACCTCTTTTTCGGCCGTAACCTCAGGTTCTGCCTTCAGGATGGGTTCCGCCATCTCCAGAACAGGCGGAATTTCACCGATAGAGACCGAGATCCGGGAAAGCTGAGAGAAAGCTCCCATCAGCCGGCCATAGGCTGCCGTAAAGGCAAAAACTGCAGAAGGCGCAACCCCATGGCTGGCAGCCACATAGTATAAGAGAAGGTTCCCGGCCAGCAGGATTCCCATCCGGAAAACCTCGCTAAGCTTAAGGAAAAGAGGAGGATCATACTCCAGTTCAACAGTCTGGGCATAAAGCCTTCCCCAACGGGAGAAGGCTCTTTTTTCCGCCCCGGCAAGTCTGATCTTCTGAATTCCGCTCAGCATGGCGTAGCTCATACCGGTTTCCCTGGCCGAGAGCCGGACCTTTTTCCGGGACACTCTTAGCTGGGAATAGGCTGTCGCCAGGGTGAAGCCTATCATAACGAGAAGAATGACAAGACAAGGCCTGGTCAGGACGGGAGTAAAGGAAAAAATCTCAAAGAGATAGATAAGAGCCAGAATCGCAGACAGGCCGGAAGAAAGAATCGTATCCAGCAGCATACGGCACAGATTTCCGACCGATTCGGCCCTGGTGGAGAGCTCACCGGCAGAGCAGGTCCTGAAGAAGCTGACAGGCAGGGACAGAATCCTGATCATAACGGAAGCCTCCACATCAAGAGAGGCTTTTTGGGATACCCTTTCTATCAGCAGAAAGTGTATCATGGCAAGCAGCTCTGAGGAAAAGGCGGCACACAGCAGGAAAACAGCCATGGCGGTCAGAACAGATCCGGCTCTGGCATTAAGGATGGGTCCGGCCAGAGCCTTGTAGGCCAGAGGCTCCACCAATCCAGTCAGGGTAAGGCCAAGGGCGGACAGCAGGATCAGGGTAAGATCTCCCCCCGAAATGCTGTTTTTCATATAGCGCAGCAGGTCAGAGACACCCAGCTTTTTCATAGGCAGAGGCTTGTAAAAGCATAAAGCCTCCTCGGAGATCAGCTTTTCCCTCCTGGCGGAGACCCTCACTCTTCTCCCGCTGGCAGGGTCTGTATACCAGTACCCACAGAGCTTTCCGGGAAGCAGCGCTATGACACTGCCGGAATCGCTGAGAAATCCAAGCATGGGGCCGGAAGCGTTCCGGTGCCAGCCCTTCTTCAGAACCACGTCCCGGGTCATCAGTCCCAGAGGGCGCAGGACATACTCCAGCTGTTCGCCTACCTCTTCGATCCGGGAAGGGATCTCCACCGGCCGGTAGTCATAGTACCTGAGGATATCGTCAAGAGCCTCCTTGGTGACCCTCTGGCCTAGCTGCAGCTTCGACGCGGCACGGCTGCCCAGCACTGAGCCGGTGACACGCACAAAGACATCCTCAAAGCTGTCCTGGTCACGCCTCATCCGTTCCCGGATCTGTTCATCAAACCAGCCCATCCGGCATTCCTCCTCTGTTTTATTAACTGTTGGCGATCAGGTCGGCATAAATGCCGCCCTTTTGCAGCAGCTCTTCGTGCGTTCCGTGTTCCGCCACCTGACCTTTATCCAGCACAA
Organism: Blautia sp.; assembly: GCA_017515325.1. Taxonomy (GTDB): domain Bacteria; phylum Bacillota; class Clostridia; order Lachnospirales; family Lachnospiraceae; genus Blautia_A. The sequence goes on along the minus strand of JAFWGA010000063.1, from coordinate 7,474 downwards.
GAATTTCGTCACAGTTCCGTATGGTTGAAAGCCGATGGGCGATGACAATACAGGTGATTCCCCGGTCCTGTATCGCCTTGACCACATCGTATTCCGTTTTGGCGTCAAGAGCACTGGTGGCCTCATCCAGAATAATAATGGAAGGATCCTGGGCCAGCACCCGGGCGATTTCCATTCTCTGCCGCTGGCCGCCGGACAGATCCCGGCCGTTCTCTGCGATCATTCCCTGATAGCCGCCGGGCCGCTGAATGATATCATCGTGCAGCTGCGCGTCTCTGGCTGCCAGGATGACCTCAAAATCCTCAATGGTTTCATCCCACATCCGGATATTGTTGGCAACGGTATCCTCAAAGAGAATGATCTCCTGATCCACCACGGCCAGGGAACCGGAAAGAACCTCCCTGGGAATTTCTCCGATGGGATTGCCCTCAATGAGGATCTCCCCTTCCCAGGGCTGGTAAAGTCCGGCAATCAGCTTGCTGATGGTGGATTTGCCTGAACCGCTGCCGCCAACGATGGCGACCCGTGATCCGGGCGTCAAGGTCATGGAAAAATCCTTTACGACAGGAGGCGCCAGCCGTGAATAGCCAAAGGTGATGTGCCTGAGCTCCACCTGCCCCCGGAGCTTGGAGTAATCCACATCTTCCCGTATTCCGGTATTTCTCAGAGACGGATCATTGGGATAATTCATGACATCCTCAATCTTTTCCAGCTGGGTACGCATTTCCTGAACAGAACGCCCCGCGTCGATCAGCTCGGAAGCAGGACTCATAAACGCGTTCAGAAAGCCCTGAAAGGCGACGATCATTCCCAAAGTGAAGGAGCCGTCCATGGCATAGCGGATTCCCAGAAAAAGAACCAGGTAATTGGCTGCCCGGCTGAAAAAGGCAGGAAGGATCTCCAGGCGGGTGCTGATATCGGAAAAAGCGGCTTCCTTGGCGTTCAGAGCGGCCTGATAGCCGGACCAGAGGCGGAAGAATCCGTTCTCCGCCCCGGAGGCTTTGATGGTTTCAGCCATATTCATACCGGAAAGGGTGGCAGAGGAGAGCTTGCTTCTGTCTCTGAGCTGAATTCTGGTCAGGTTCAGGCGCATTCTGGAAAGGCACGCTGCCGTCAGAAGATTCAGAAAAACACAGGCCAGTCCGGCAAAGGTCAGGATAAGACTGTAGTGCAGCATCAGGGCAAGATAAAAGACCATCATGACGGTGTGAAGAACCAGTGGGAGGACAGTTTCGGTCAGGGTCCGTGAAACGGTGACCGCCGTGGCCTGACGCTGCAAAAGATCACCGGTCATGCGCTGAGAAAAAAAGTCCATAGGGAGGCAGAGCAGCTTCCACATATAGGAGGTAGTTCCGATCACGGACATTTTCCCGTAAAGCTTTTTGGAAAAAACCGTTCGGATCCATTCCACCGCCAGCCAGGCAAGGCTGAGCATGGCAAGCAAAAGGAAAAAGGGAAACAGCCATCCGGGACTTTGCCCTGTCAGTATTCGGTCAAAGAATACGCGGGACATAACGGGGCTGAAGACCCCAAAGAGAGAGGAAATAAGAGCAGTCAGACCGGCAAAAACTAAGGCTGAGCCTGCATGGGACAGCCTTTTTCGGATATAGGAAAGAGTGCTCCTTGGCCTGCCGTCAGGGACGAAATTCTCACCGGGGGAAAAAAGCAGGCAGACGCCCGTATAAGCCCGATCAAACTCGTCCATGGACAGACGCAGGCTTCCTCTGGCAGGATCATTGATCACAGCTTTGTTTCCTGAAAACCCAGCCAGGACGACAAAGTGATTGAATTCCCAATGGACGATACAGGGGTATATCGCATGCTCCTTCAGAACCTCCAGATCAATGCGGTAGGCATCTGCCTCTAAGCCGTAGCTTCGGGCAGCGAGAAGGAGGTTCCTGGCATTGGAGCCGTTGCGAGAGATACCGCAGTCCAGGCGGACCTGCTCCAGAGGAATCCATTTATCATAATAAGCCAGGACCATGGCAAGACAGGCGGCGGAGCATTCCAGCGCCTCCATCTGCATGATCACAGGAACCCTGGCAGCCCCTTTGGAGAGAGGCTGCCGTATACCATTTTTTCTACTCATATGATCTGCCCCTACAGCATGTTCAGGCAGCCGGCAGCTGCCGTTTTACCAGCTCGGCAAAAAAGCCCTGTTTTTCTAACAGCTCTTCGTAGCTGCCGCTTTCAATGATCTGGCCGTGGTCCAGGACGATGATCCTGTCACAATGGCGGATCGTGGAAAGACGGTGGGCAATTACGATGCGGGTACAGTTCAGCTTAGACAGGGCATCTGAGACTTGTTTCTGGGTTTTGTTGTCCAGGGCACTGGTGGCCTCGTCGAACATGAGGATTTTTGGCTTGGGGGCAATGGCCCTGGCGATCAGAAGGCGCTGTCTCTGCCCGCCCGATATTCCGCCCTGGCCTTCGGAAATGACAGTATGCATTCCCATGGGCATATCGTGGATATCGTCAGCGATACCGGCAATCTCAGCTGCTTCCCAGGCTTCCTCCATGGTGAGGGAGGGAGCGCAGATGGCGATGTTTGAAAAAATATCACTGGAGAAAAGGTTTCCGTTCTGAATGACCGTTCCGATCTTCTGCCGGACGGATTTCAGGTCCAGCTTCTTCAGGTCTCTTCCGTCATAATAGACGGCACCCTGCTGGGGCGTTTCAAAGCCCAGCATCAGACGCATCAAGGTGGATTTGCCGCAGCCGGTATGGCCGACGATGGCGATATACTCGCCCTGTTCGATCTTCAGGGAGAGATCATCGATAATCCAGGGCGTATCGTCACTGTAGCGGAAGGAAATATTGTCCAGCTGGATTCTGCCCGAGAGAGAGGTCACCATGGCTCTTCCCTCGTTTCCCTCCGGCACTGCCTTAAGAATCGGTTCAGCCATGGTGAGGATAGGCTTGATGTTGGCGACGATGGTGGTGATCCCCGCCAGGGAGGTAAAGGCTTCCAGGACCATGGCATAGGCCGCGGTGAAGGCATAGTAATCCTCCATATGCATTTTGGCCTGTATTGCGTAATAGTAGAAGAATATGGTCCCCACAAGGCTGATGGCTTCGATAATGACAGACTGAACCTTTACAAATAAGGGGGGAGAGTAGTCGATGGAGGCCTCCAGGGAATATCCATTCAGCCAGCGGGCGAATGCTCTTTTTTCAGCGCCGGCCAGACGGATCTTCTGGATTCCGCTGAGAAGGGCAAAGGCCATACCGGAATTTGCCGCCGAATATTCCATCTGCTTCTGGGAAAGATTCATCTGCAGGATGGTGGCAGCAGTGGAAACCACGACGGTAGCCAGGATGATGACAAGAGCCGGAACGACCAGGCTGGGAGCAAATCGGGAGATTTGTCCGATATACATGAGGGAAAACAGGGAGGTCAAACCAGTGTTTAACACAGTGTTGATCAGTACCGTGCAAAGCTCGTTCAGGGAACTCAAGCGACTGGAAATCTCTCCGGAGCTAAAGGAGCGGAAAAAGCTGGTCGGCAGAGTCAGAAGGCGTATCATACCGGCGGCCTCCACCTGCAGGTCCATTTTCTTTGTGAAACGCTCCGAGATCAGGGACTGCAGGGTGCTCATAATGTTGGAACTGATGGTAATGCAGATCAGGAAGATGGAAATCGCACCCAGAAGACGAGGACTATGGCTGCGGAGCACCGGCCCCATCAGCGCCCTTATGATCCGGGGAACAAGCATACCCAGCAAAGTGCCCACAAACATCAGAAGGATAACCAGGATCAGGTCCCGCAGAGAAAAACACGATCCCATATAGGCAAAAAGATCCTTAATCCCCAGCTTCTTCTGTGGAAGAGGATGATAAAAGCACAAGGCCTCCTTTTCCAGCTTCGCAGCTTCTCTGGCGTTAAGGCGGCAGCGCTTGCCGGTCAGAGGATCTTTGTAGGCGTATCCGTTCAGCCCCCATGGCAGAAGAGCTACGGGGGTTCTGGATTCGGCAAGGATGCCGATCATCGGCCCGAAAGCTTCCTTGTACCATCCGGGTTTTAAGTCTACATTTCGTCTCATCAGTCCGTGAGGACGCAGAAGGTAATCCAGGGAAGAATCAATATCTGTGATTTCTTCCGGCAATGCAGTCGGTTTTAGGTGATAATATTTCAGGATCTCTTCAATTACATTTTTTGCGATGACCCGGTCATCGCTCATGGCTTCGGCAATCCTGGTGCCCAGGATTGCTCCGGCCGCATGAACGAAGGCTTCATCAAAGGCTTCCTGGTCACTCAGCCTGCGCAAACGAATCTGTTCGTCAAACCAACCCACGGCAGCAATTTTCCCCTTTCTTACAATCTGTATCCATGATCAGTAACTGCTCAGAGCAGCCGCACCTGCTGCGGACTGTGCCTTCTGCCCAACGAAGCTGCTATGATGATTCAGTGGAAATATGCCGTATTCGCGGCGATAATGCAGCGTGTTTTATTCGCTGGAAACGAGCTCGGTATAATAGCCGCCCTTGGCGTAGAGCTCTTCGTGAGTGCCGCGCTCGACGACCTTCCCGTGATCCAGCACAATGATCTCATCCGAATCACGGATGGTAGAAAGCCGGTGCGCCACCACGATACAGGTGATGCCCCTGTCTTTAATCGCATTGATGACCTCATATTCCGTCTTGGCGTCCAGGGCACTGGTCGCCTCATCCATAATGATGATGGTCGGATCCTGAGCCAGAACTCTGGCGATCTCCAGACGCTGCCGCTGGCCGCCGGACAGATCCTTGCCGTCCTCCGTCAATCTGGCCTGATAACCTCCGGGACGTTTCATAATATCTGCATGCAGCTGGGCGTCACGGGCAGCCAGGATCATCTCAAAATCCTCAATGGATCTGTCCCACATTTTGATATTGTTGGCGATAGTATCCTCAAACAGAATAATATCCTGATCTACAACAGCCAGCGATCCGGTAAAGACGCTGTGGTCGATCTCGTCAATCCTCTTTCCATCGAAAAGGATCTCACCGGACCAGGGTTGATACAGGCCGGAGATGAGTTTGGACAGGGTAGACTTTCCACAGCCGGAGGATCCGACAAAAGCCACCCGGCTGCCGGCCTTCAGGTTCATGGAGAAGTTCTCGATCAGTGGATCGCGGAGACGGGAATAGCCGAAGGTGACGTTGTGCAGAACCACATTTCCGGTAAGCTTGGCGTAGCTGGTATCCTCGTCCGGAGTTTCCCTGGTACAGTTGGAATCCTCGGGATATTCCATGACGTCCTCGATCCGTTCCATGTTGGTGCGCATTTCCTGTATGGTCTGGCCGGCACTGGTCAGATTAAGGGCAGGACTCATAAAACGGGAAAGATAGCTCCGAAAGGCAAAAATAAGACCCTCGGTGAACTTTCCCTGCATGCACAGCCAGACGCCCAGAATGAGGACGACATAATCCGCGATCTGGGAAAGAATGCTGGGTATGGTGGTCCAAAGGAGGGTTTCATGCTCCATGGCCACATTCTCAGAATTGACGGAGGCCTGATAGCCGGCCCATTTCCGGAAATATCCCTCCTCTGCTCCGCTGGCCTTGATATTTTCGATCGTCTGGATACCGGCAAGGGCGAAGGATACCTGTTTTCCGGTGTCCCGCATCTGCACACGGGTGTGGTTGATCCGTTTTACGGTGATCAACTGTGTGACGACGGTATTCATAAGCAGCGTGCCGATACCAATGGCGGTAAGAAGCAGGCTGTTGCGCAGCATCACGAAGAGATAAAAAAACATCATCCCGGTGTTGATTACCAGAGGAATAAGGGTCGTCATGAGAGTTTCCGCTACGGAGGCATTGGTATCCATCCGCATCTGCAGATCACCGGCAGAACGCTGGGAGAAGAACTCCATAGGCAGTCGGAGAACCTTCCACATATAAGAGGTCGTGCCGACCATATTCATCTTGCCGTGGATACGCAGAGAGTAGATGGCTTCGATCCAGCCGGCAGTGAGATTCATCAGTGAAAGGGCGATAAGAAAAAGGAGGAAGGGATAGAGCCAGTTGGGATTTCTTCCGCTGAGCAGGTGGTCGAGAAAGACACGGGAGGTGCCTGCGTCTATGATACCATAGAGGGAAGTGATCGCCATGGTGATGATGGTAAAGGCAAAGGCGGGGCCGCTTCCCTTGAGCCGCTTCAGAGCGAAGGAGACAATACTGGCACGCTTTCCTCCAGGTTCAAACTGGTCTGTCAGGCCAATGCGGATACATACCCCTGTGAAGGACTCGTCGAACTCCTCCATGGGAACCTTTACCTTGCCGCGGGCAGGATCATTGATCACGGCGTGTTTCCTGGTAAAACCGTTCAGAACCACAAAATGGTTGAAATTCCAGAATACAATGCAGGGGAAGGGAATGTTTTCTTTGATCTGCTTGGTTGATGCCCGGTATCCCTTGGCTTCCAGGCCATACTTACGAGCGGCAAGCATGATGTTTCGGGCATTTGAGCCATCGCGGGAAATCCCGCAGTCCATCCGGAGCTGCTCCAGAGGAACCCATCGGCCGTAATAAGCCAGAACCATAGCTAAAGCGGCGGCCCCGCATTCCAGTTCCTCCATCTGCATAATGAAAGGTACCCTCGCGATCTTTCCGGATACAGGAAGCTTAACTCGTGTCTTGCTCATAGAAAATCGTTATCCTCCGTCAGATCTTATAGTAAGGGTGCGCACGATAACAGTTTTTCCTGCTTCATGAGAATAAAAATGACAATGGCTTGATGCTTTCGGTGACGACCTCCACCGGATAAGTACCGTCCGGAAGAGAGGTTTTGAGCGTTACGGTGACCATTCCTCCATTCCCGGGTTCGGAAACGGACAGGATGGTGCTTTCCTCATCCCAGATCTTTTCCTTCATGCCGGGCTCAAGGTTCTTGGCCTGCTCTGAGGTGCAGGCGACGGTGATAATACCGTCTTCGGCCTTTCCGTCCAGTGTCACGGTGGTGGTAAGCCTTCCGAAAACAGACCAGATCAGAATACCGACGATAAAAAAGATTACGGCTGCGAGAACAGCCCATACACCAGGGTTTGTCACTTTCAGATAATCATTCAGCTGTTCCGGGGAGGAAATACGATCCAGGCTTTCCTTTCGAAAAATCTGTTCTTTTGTATCCATATCCATCATTCTCCTGTTGAAAAAATGCCTTATCAAAAAAAACAACCAAAGGGACGACTCTCACTTTTCCTGAAAGATTCAGGAAAAGGAGAACCGTCCCTACTAATTTTCAGTCATTGCCAAAGCAAATGCTAAAAAGATGATTCGTTTGAAGGATTAGAAGTATCTCTTGTCGGAATAACCAAAGGCACCGCCGTTCTTGGTGCTGTAAACGAAAGCCCAGTTATTACGATGAGTGGAAAGCAGCTTGTTTACGAGGATGTACTCGTTATTCTGCCAGCCATGGCCAGGGATAGTATTGCCGGCCGGTTGGTAGCGAAGGGTCAGGCAGGAAGTGGGTCCCATGTATTTTACGCCG